>CADBKO010000010.1 GCA_902795345.1 Oscillospiraceae bacterium | reverse complement strand
GTGCGGTTGGCAGAACTTTCGATGAGCCTATAGGCTCGGCCAGTAACATGCCCCAGGGGGGCAGAGCAAACCACCGGCACGGCCGGTGGTTATGATTGTGGACGAAAATGACCTATAAAACTCGCAATAAAAATTATATAATATGCTTGACAAATGAAATGCGATGTGCTAGGATGATCTTGACAGAAGGAGAGGTGTATGGCAAAGTGAAAAAGACGCTGTACAGTCTGCTGCTGGACGAAGATGTGGTTCGCGCCGTGGATCAGCTGGCGCACCGGCGGGGATGCAGCCGCAGCGCCCTGGTGAATCAGCTCCTGGCGGAGCAGCTGGATCTGATGACGCCGGAACGCAGGATCGCGGAAGTCCTCCGGGCTATGGAATCCCTGTTCCGGCCGGACCCGGAACTGGTGCCGATGTTCACTCCCAATGCGCTCAGCATGTCCATGAAAAGCGCGCTGGATTATAAATACCGGCCGACGGTGAAATATGAAGTGGAGCTGTATCGCGGCGGCGACGATTCCATCGGGGAGCTGACGGTGTCATACCGCACCCAGTCGGCAGAGCTTCTGGCTGCAATGGCCCGTTTCTTCGGCCTGTGGCAGCAGTTGGAAAATGCTTACCTCGCGCCGAAGCTGGGGCACGGCATTTCCAGCATGCTTTCTGACGGGCGCTTCGTCCGCAGTATATCCATGCCAGACAGGGAATGCAGCGCGAAGGAGCTGGCGGAAGCCATTTCGGCATATGTTCGTTTATTCGACAGGCTATTGAAAGGCTGCCTGTCCGGCAGACTGAGCGCCGTGGATGCGGAGCGGCAGTATGCCGCGCATATGCAGGCAAGCAGCCTGCTGATTTAAGGAGGCGAAGATCATGGACAGCAATAAATACACGCAGAAGACCGTGGAAACCCTGAAAACCGCTCAGAATATGGCGGAGGAATACCACAACCAATATATCACACCGGAGCACATCCTCTATGGCCTGCTGGACCAGGATAACGGGCTGATCCCGTCCCTGTTCACCAAGCTGGGGGCCGACAACGATGCCATCCTTGCCGAGCTGAAAGAGGAGATCGAAAAGCTGCCGAAGGTCGGCGGCGCGGACGGGAAAGTCTATATCTCCCAGGAGACGGACCGGGTGCTGCGGGCCGCAGAAAAGGCCGGGGATTCCATGCACGACGAATATCTCAGCGTGGAACACCTGATGCTGGGCATTTTTGCCGCGCCGACGGCGGCGATCCGCAGGATACTCAGCGATCACGGCATTCGCAAGGCCGCCTTTGCCGAGGCACTCAGCCAGGTAAAGACGTCCCCCGTCACCAGCGATAATCCGGAAAGCACCTACGACGCCCTTTCCAAATACGGTACGGACCTGGTCAAACGCGCCAGGGAGCAAACGCCGGACCCGGTCATCGGCAGAGATGCGGAGATCCGAAATGTCATCCGCATCCTTTCCCGCAAGACGAAGAACAACCCCGTGTTGATCGGCGAACCCGGCGTCGGCAAGACCGCCATCGCGGAAGGCCTTGCCCAGCGTATCGTCCGGGGCGACGTGCCGGAAGGTCTGAAGGACAAATCCATTTTCTCCCTGGACATGGGCGCCTTGATCGCCGGTGCCAAGTACCGCGGCGAATTTGAGGAACGTCTGAAGGCTGTGCTGGAGGAGATCAGAAAGAGCGAAGGGAAGATACTGCTCTTTATCGACGAGCTGCATACCATTGTGGGCGCGGGGCGCACCGAGGGCAGCATGGATGCGGGAAACCTGCTGAAGCCCATGCTGGCCCGAGGCGAACTGCACTGCATCGGCGCGACCACCCTGGATGAATACCGGAAGTATATCGAAAAGGATGCTGCTTTGGAGCGGCGCTTCCAGCCCGTCATGGTGGACGAACCCACGGTGGAGGATACCATCTCCATCCTGCGGGGATTGAAGGAACGCTACGAGGTGTTCCACGGCGTTCGTATCCACGACAGCGCCCTGGTGGCGGCTGCAACTCTTTCCAACCGCTATATCAGCGACCGGTTCCTGCCGGACAAGGCCATCGACCTGGTGGACGAAGCCTGCGCCAAGCTGCGGACGGAGATCGACTCCATGCCCTCTGAGCTGGACGATGTGCGCCGCAAGGTGATGCAGCTGGAGATCGAGGAAATGGCCCTGAAAAAAGAGACGGATCAGCTGTCTATGGACCGGCTCAGCAAACTCCGCGCGGAATTGGCGGAGCAGCGGGACCTGTTCAATGAGATGAAATCCCGCTGGGAGCGGGAGAAGGACAGCGTGGAATCCGTCAAAACCCTCAAGAGCGAGATCGAGCGGGTGAAGGGCGAAATCGAAAACGCTCAGCTGCGCTACGAATACGAGACGGCGGCCAAGCTGAAATACTCCGATCTGCCTGCCCTGGAACAGAAACTGAAAGAAGCAGAAGAAGCGGGAGAGGCAAAGAAGGATGCCAGCCTTGTCCACGATACGGTGACGGAGGAGGAGATCGCCGACATCGTTGCCAAATGGACGGGGATCCCGGTGTCCAAGCTGATGGAAAGCGAGCGGCAGAAGCTGCTGCAGCTGGACAAGGTGATCCACAAGCGGGTAGTGGGCCAGGACGAAGCCGTGCAGAAGGTGACGGAAGCCATCCTTCGTTCCCGCGCCGGTATCGCGGACCCCAACAGGCCCATCGGCAGCTTCCTTTTCCTGGGGCCTACGGGCGTGGGCAAGACGGAGCTGGCAAAGGCGCTGGCGGAATGTCTCTTTGACGATGAACACAGTATGGTGCGCATCGACATGACGGAGTATATGGAGAAGTTCTCTGTCAGCCGTCTGATCGGAGCGCCTCCGGGATATGTGGGCTATGACGAGGGCGGCCAGCTGACGGAAGCCGTCCGCAGAAAGCCTTACAGCGTGGTCCTCTTCGACGAGGTAGAAAAGGCGCACCCCGACGTTTTCAACATCCTGCTCCAGATCCTGGACGACGGCAGGATCACGGACTCCCAGGGGCGCACGGTGGACTTCAAAAACACGGTCATCATCCTCACCAGCAACCTTGGCAGCCAGTATCTGCTGGACGGCGTGACGGAGGACGGTACGATCCGGGAGGACGCCATGAACGCCGTCATGGGAGAGCTTCGCCGCTGCTTCCGTCCGGAGTTCCTGAACCGGTTGGACGAGACGATCTGCTTCCGCCCGCTGACGAAGGACAATCTTACGGGTATTATCGATATCCTGACAGAATCCCTGAAGAACCGTCTGGCTGAGAAGTCCCTGGGCCTGGAGATCACGGACGCCGCCAAGAGCTATGTGATCGACAATGCTTATGATCCGGCCTATGGCGCACGGCCTCTGAAGCGGTTCCTGCAGGGCAAGGTGGAGACCCTGGTTGCCCGGAAGATCCTGGCCGATGAGCTGAGCGCCGGGGACACCATCACCATTGACGTAATCGACGGACAGCTCGTTTGCAGATGACCCTGATGGGAGGTAAACCCCGGCAGGAGCGATCCTGCCGGGGCTTTCTGCGTCCCGCACTTGCAATATGGGCGAAAAGGCGGTATAAATAAGGAAAGAAATCGGTACGGGAGGAATGACCATGTATCAGGACGGAAAACTCTGGATCGCAAGATCCGTAAACGGCGAAAAGGTGTGCATCGAGCCCGATAAAGCCAACCGGCACGGCCTCATCGCCGGTGCTACCGGCACCGGCAAGACCATCACTTTGAAGGTCATGGCGGAGAGCTTCTCCGACATGGGCGTGCCCGTGTTCCTCGCGGACGTCAAGGGCGATCTGGGCGGCATGGTGGCTCCCGGCAAGGATACGGAGGATATGCAGAAGCGCATCACCCGCTTCGCCATCGAGGGCTGGAAATATCAGTCCTATCCCACCCGCTTCTGGGATGTTTACGGAGAAGGCGGCCATCCGATCCGCACCACCATCAGCGATATGGGTCCTCTGCTCCTGGCCCGCGTCCTGGGCCTGAACGAGACCCAGACAGGGATCCTCAACATCGCCTTCCGCGTTGCCGATGAAAACGGCCTCCTGCTGCTGGATCTGAAGGATCTGAAGGCCATGCTGCGCTTCATTTCCGAGAATGCCAAGGAGCTGAGCCTGGAATACGGGAATATCGCTTCGCAGTCTGTGAGCGCCATCATCCGCAGCCTGGTCGCTCTGGAGGATCAGGGCGGCGACCTGTTCTTCGGGGAGCCTGCCTTTGAAGTGAAGGACTGGATGCAGACCACCTATGACGGGCGCGGCTGGATCAACGTTCTCCATTGCGTCAAGCTGTTCCAGCATCCGGCGCTTTATTCCACATTCCTTCTCTGGATGCTTTCCGAGCTCTATGAGAACCTGCCGGAAGCCGGCGATCTGACCAAACCGAAAATCGTATTCTTCTTCGATGAAGCGCACCTCCTCTTCAACGAAGCGCCCAAGGCGCTGCTGCAAAAGATCGAGCTCATCGTGCGCCTGGTGCGCAGTAAGGGCGTCGGCGTGTATTTCATCACCCAGAGCCCCACGGACCTGCCGGGGGACATCCTCGCCCAGCTGGGCAACCGCGTGCAGCATGCCCTGCGGGCCTATACGCCTGCGGAGCAGAAGAAAGTGAAAACTGCGGCCGAGACCTTCCGCCCCAATCCGGCGTTCAAAACGCTGGACGCCATCATGGAGCTGGGCACAGGCGAAGCACTCGTTTCCTTCCTCTCTGCCGACGGCAGCCCCATGGCGGTGGAGCGCAGCTTCATCCTGCCGCCGCAGAGCCGCATGGGGAGCATCAGCGAGGAAGAACGCGCCGAAGCCATCGCCCGGGACGGCATCGGGGATCGGTACGATACGCCGGTAGACCGGGAATCCGCCTATGAGATCCTGGCTGCCAGGGCGGAGGAAGCCCAGGAGGAGCTGGAACGGGAAAAGGAAGAGCAGCAGGCAGCTAAAGAGGCCGCCGCCGCTCAAAAGGCCGCGGAAAAAGAGGCGGCTGCTGCGCAGAAAGCAGCAGAAAAAGAAGCTGCCGCCGCACAGAAAGCCGCAGACAAGAAAAAAGGCCAGACCCTGAAAAAAGCGGAACGGATCACCGCAAACGCTGCCAAGAGCGCCACCACCAGCGTCATCAGCAGCACCATCCGTCGTCCCACCGGCAAGAATCTCGGCGTGGGCAAGCGGGCGGCCAACAGCGCTTTCAACAGCATCGTCAACGGCATCGGGCGGGAGATCAGCGGCAGCATCGTCCGCGGCATTTTCGGGACCCTGACCAAAAAGTAAAAGATATAGTTAAGACATAGTAATAAGGCCGCCGGGATGATCCCGGCGGCCTTACGCATATTTGCTTTATTCTTTGCTGCGGTCCCAGTCTTCCTTGAGTCCCGGCGGCGTGGTCTGCTTCTCGTAAACGGGGTTGTAGGTGAGGCTGCCGAAGAATTTCAGCGCCTCGGCACGTTCCTTCCGCTTGGCGGTCAGCGGTTCATCGGGGATCGCCCGGATCTGGGCGTCGTTGCGGCACTGGGCGCCGGCCTTGAATTCTGGATGGGTCCAGATGAAGATGTCGCCCCGCTGAACGCCCATGATGACGCGCTCGCCCAGCTCGTCGGGGGTCATGAAGATGTTGGTGAAGTCAGGGAAAGCGGGCATTTTGGGGGCCTCTTCGCCTTCCTTGCGGGGAGGGGGAGCAAAGGGGATTTCGCCCTTGTTCTTCAGAGCGTCGGGGCGGACGGCGGCGGAGCTGATACCCAGCTGGCTGTTGGTGGGTCCCGGATAGAGGACGCTGGCCCCCACATTGGTGCCCTGCAGGTCGGCGGCGCAGCATTCCATCAGACCGCTGACGAAAAACTTGGTGGTGTTGTAGAGCGCACAGCCATCTACGGCAAAGACGCCGCCGGTGGAGGAGGTGGAGACCACATGGGCTTCCTCACCGTGTTTCAGCATCCGGGGAACGATGGTCTTGATGCCGTTGACCACGCCCATGCAGTTGATGCTCATGATGAAATCCCAGTCGTTCCAGGTGGAATCCCAGGCGTTGCGGCCGGCGGACACACCGGCGTTGTTCACCAGAAGGTGGATCTTGCCATAGACTTCTTCCGCCTTATCTGCCGCCTTGGCATACGCTTCCCGGTCCGTCACGTCCAGGGGGATCGCGGTGGCGTCGTAGCCGCGCTCCTTATACCATTTCATGGCTTCCTGAAGCGCATCCTCCCGCTTATCCACGATGCAGACCTTCATACCGTGCTTGGCACAGGCGTGGGCGATGCCGCTGCCGATACCGCTGGCGCTGCCGGTGATGAATGCGACCTTGTCTTTGAAATCACGAATCATGATAATCCCTCTTTCCTTGTATATTTTGCTGTAATCATGATAGCAAATAGAGGGGGATATTGCAAGAGTTTCACAAAACAAAGGCATAATAACTGAAATCGTAAAAAGTCCTTGACAAAAGAAGAAAAACGGGTATAATTACGAATGTTCGCCAGAGGGCGACATAGCGGGATTGTGTAAGGGTAGCACAGCGGACTCTGACTCCGTATGTGAGGGTTCAAATCCTTCTCCCGCTGCCAGACAGCCGCAAGCAAGCGCTTGCGGCTGTTTTTTATCAAAATCAGTCCGGGGACGCCGTCGGCATCCCCGGACTCTGCGGTTCTATCGAAGATTGTGGCTCTGATCCGTCCATCGGATGGGCTTTTCTGAGGGGAGGGTGCCGCCGGACTCGTTTCGCTGCTGCATCAGCTGACGCAGCCCGTCCATCCGCTCGTCCAGCTCCGCACTGAGGTGCGCGCAGGTGAAAAGCTCACGCTCCATGCTGTCTGCGAGGTCAAAGTCCTTTTTATAGCGCAGCTGGTGCTCCAGGGTGGCCCAAAAATCCATAGCCAGCGTCCGAAGCTGGATCTCCACACGCATGTATTTTTTCTCGTGGGCGAGGAAAATGGGGACCGATACGATCATGTGAAGGCTCCGGTAGCCGTTTGGCTTCGGGTTGCGGATGTAATCCTTCCGCTCCAGAAGGATGATGTCGTCCTGCTGCATCAGAGCTTCCGAAAGCATGCGCACATCCTCCCGGAAGGAGCAGATCACCCGAACGCCCGCCACATCGTTCAGGTTTTCCTCAATGGATTCCAGCGTGAAGGGATGACCGCGCCGTTCCAGCTTTTCCAGGATGCTGGGCAGCGTCTTGAGGCGGCTCTTGATGCCGGTGATGGGGTTGCGGTCAAATTGCAGGGAGAATTGCTCGTTCAGGACGTTGAACTTGGTGACGACCTCCATCATCGCGCAGCGATAATAGGACATGAGCTTGTTTAATTCTTGCATCCGCTCTAAGGAGATCTTCCCGATGCCGGGACCAAGCAGCTCCTGCATGCTGTCGGAAAGGAAGCTGTCTTCCCTGTTTTTGGACATTGCGCTGCACCTCCCTTCAAAACTATTCTACCCTGTTTCTATGTGGAAGTCAATCGGATTCGGCCCGCTGCACGGGTCCGGACGGGGAAGCATAGTATGGCTCGGAGCCCGAGAGCTCCAATCCTGACAGGAGTAGAACCATGGCAACTTTCAATAATTATGCGACCCTTTCCTATAATGGGCTGACCGCGGTTTCCAACCTGGTCACGGGCGAGATCGTGGACAGCCTGCAAATGACGAAAACGGCGGTCGCGGAAAGCTATACGCCGGGTGGAAGCATCACCTATGCGGTGAGCGTCGTGAACACCGGCGGGACGGATTACAGCGGCCTGACGCTGACGGACGACCTTGGCGCTTACGCCTATGATACGGGGAGCCTGGTACCGCTGGACTATCAGACCGGGTCCCTGCAATACTTTGTGAACGGCGCGCTTCAGCCTGCTCCGGCGGTCGTCGCGGGACCTCCTTTGAGCGTGACGGGGATAACCGTGCCTGCAGGGGGAAATGTGATGATCCTCTATACCGCAAGGGCGAACGAATATGCGCCGCCCTGTTCCGAGGGACATGTGCTGAACACCGTGACCCTGACCGGCGCCGCGCTGCCGGAAGCACTGACCGCAACGGCTGAGACCTTGCCGGAGTGTGCGGCGGAATTGAGCATCGCCAAGGCGATCGCCCCCGCCACCGTGCGGCAGAGCGGGGAGATCTCCTATACCTTCGTGATCACCAACAACGGCGCTAAGGCGGCGGAAGCAGCGGATAACGTCACCGTGAGGGACACCTTCACGCCGGTCCTGGGCAGCCTCACCGCCACCCTGAACGGCAGCACGCTGAGCTCGACCCAGTTCTCCTATGACGGGGCGACAGGCGTGTTTACGACGAATCCGGGGGTCATCACGGTCCCTGCGGCGGCCTTTACCCAGGACCCTGCAAGCGGACTGTGGACCCGGAGCCCCGGCGTGGCCACGCTGACCGTGAGCGGTACGATCTGAAGAAATCGAATAAACACCGCAGGGAGACCTGCGGCGTTTCCGCCCTTGCAAAGGGGACGAGCTTTTGCTACAATGTGCCTTGTATCACGGAAAGAGAGAGGGAACGGCATGGCATTTACGGTGATCCGAAAGGAAGGGCGCGCCCGCCGGGGCAGGTTCGAGACGGCCCATGGCATTGTGGAAACCCCGGTTTTCATGAATGTTGCGACCCAGGCGGCCATCAAAGGCGGTCTGAACAGCGAAGACCTGGAACGCCTGGACTGCCGCGTGGCCCTCTGCAACACCTACCATCTGCATCTCCGTCCCGGTGAAGAGATCGTAAAGTCCCTGGGGGGTCTCCACGGTTTTATGGACTGGCATCGACCCATTCTGACGGACAGCGGCGGCTTTCAGATCTTCTCCCTGGCGTCCCTGCGGAAGATCACGGAGGAAGGCGTTTCCTTCCGCTCCCACATCGACGGAGCCAAGATCTTCATGTCCCCGGAGGACAGCATCCGCGTCCAGTCCGGCCTTGGCTCCGATATTGCCATGGCCTTCGACGAATGTATGAAGATCCCGTCTCCAAGGGAATACATCGCGGATTCCTGTGAGCGGACCTATCGCTGGCTCGTGCGCTGCCGGGATGAACTGAATCTGCTCAACGAGCGGGAGGATACCGTCAACCGGGGCCAGCAGCTTTTCGGGATCAACCAGGGCGGCATCGACAGGGAGCTGCGGCTGAACCATATGGCGAAGATCGCGGAGCTGGACCTGCCTGGCTACGCTGTGGGTGGCCTGGCAGTGGGGGAGAGTACGGAGGAGATGTACGAGACCCTGGATTACCTGGTGCCTGCAATGCCGGAGGACAAGCCCCGCTATCTCATGGGCGTGGGGACGCCGGAGAACATCGTGGAGGGCGTTGCCCGGGGCATCGACTTTTTCGACTGCGTCATGCCCGCCAGAAACGGGCGTCATGCAAAGATATTCACCCACGGCGGGACTATGAACCTGAAAAATGAGAAATACGCCAGGGACGATCGTCCCCTGGAAGAAGGCTGCGATTGCCCGGTCTGCCGCCGGTATTCCCGAGCCTACATCCGCCATCTGTTCAAAGCGGAAGAAATCATGGCGCTTCGCTTCGGCGTTCTCCACAACCTGTGGTACTACAACCATCTGATGGAGGAAATCCGCCAATCGCTGGAGGAGGGCCGTTTCGAAGAATTTCGCCGGGAGTTTTACCGGCAAAGAGAAAAGGATTGACTTTGCACCGGCACGATTATATAATCAAGTATCAAAAACTGGAGGGTTTTTAATGGAAGGTTTGGGTAATTACAGCGGCATTATTATGATCGTCCTGCTGTTTGCGGTGTTTTATTTCTTCCTGATCCGTCCTGAGAACAAGAAGAAAAAGAAGCTGCAGGAAATGCGTACCAATCTGCAGGTCGGGGATCAGATCACCACCATCGGCGGTATCGTGGGCAAGATCGTCAGCATCAAGGACGATATGATTACCTTTGAGACCGGAGAAGATCGGGTGCGGCTGCAGATCATGCGCTGGGCCATCTCTACCACCGGGGTAGATACTCAGGGCTGAAGCATAAAAACGGACGACCTCCGCATATCCTTGGAACGAGGATATGCGGAGGTATTTTTATGTCTAAACGAATCAAACAAAGCCTGGGTTTCAGGATCCTGAAAAACACGATGGCGGCGATCGGCGTTCTGTTTGTGCTGCTGGGCATCATGGCGATCATGATGCAGAAGGGGATCGTAAAAACGGAGTGGTTGCATTTCGGATTGATAGCAGTATGCCTGCTGACGGGAGTCCTCGCGCAGCTGATTGAGTCAAAAGGGGAGAAGGGGATTTATAGGCTGCTTCCCTGCGGGATACCGGCAATCCTTCTACTTCTTGTAGCTTTCCTTTCTCCGACGCAGGATCGGGAGCCGGTGAGAAGCGCCGTGTATTCCCTGTGCCTGGTATTGCCGGCGCTAGTGAGGCTCGCGCTAGGCGGAAGGAGCTCGAAAAAGGAGCGGATGCGCTGGAAAAGCAGACGCAGAACGCCTCTGCGGAGATGAGTTTACATATTGCAGCATAGTATCACTAGATATTGTGCCTCTGCAAATAACGAAACACAAGCTGACGGAAAAACCATTGGAATTCAAGGCATTTTCGGAAGACGGAGTATCATCCGGATTCGAAGTAAACATAATACAGTAGACATAATGCTTATGCATAATGCACAAATTTTCGGTTTTTCCCAAGAATCCCTTGAATCATGAGCGAGCCTGTAATATTATTCTATCCGAGCCGGTAAGGCGTTTTTGTTTGCCTTCCCATCGGAGTGCGGCGGA
The DNA here is from genome assembly GCA_902795345.1 of Oscillospiraceae bacterium. Taxonomy (GTDB): domain Bacteria; phylum Bacillota; class Clostridia; order Oscillospirales; family Oscillospiraceae; genus UBA1774. The sequence goes on along the minus strand of CADBKO010000010.1, from coordinate 52,571 downwards.
GGCAAATATGGAGCATAAGTTGGCGCAGAGGCGTTTGCTGATTTGCGCCGTATTCTTTTCTTTCGGCGCCATGAGCGGAGCCATGACGCTGATGCGGCTTTCGGAGTCAGCCATATCCAGCGTTAAAAATGCTTTAGTCTCCCTGGTTTTAAAGGGTCCGTTTCTGATATTGCCGGCAGTGTTTCTTATTTTCCCCCTGCTTTTGCTTCTGGCGGGATCTTCCGCGTCCGGATGTCCTTTCATATGCGGGCTGCTGGGTATTGCCGGTTTTGTCGGCGGATTTCATGTTTTGCTTTCGCTGCATGCGCATTATCACCCTTATGTGATGTCCGCGTTTTTCGCACTTTACGGGTTTTGTCTTTTATCCCTTGGCAGCTTCATGCTGCGCAAGTCTTCGCTCTTGAGAAAACAGATAGCCTTTTCCGGCATGATTTCGCCGGATTACGGATATGATGCCTTGCGGGCAGCGTGCGCGCTGCTGGTGATCCTGATGGCCGCATTTGCGATGGCCTGTTTTATTCTGAGCATGTAATTTCGGGAAAGGAGGAAGCAATGACCGATCTGGAAAAATCTCTTCGGGAATTTGAAGGCTATTTAAAGAAAGAAAAGAACGCTTCCTCCAACACGCTGAGCAGTTATCTGCGGGACCTCCGACAATTTGGAGACTGGCTCCAATCCACCCAGGACAAGCCTTTGCAGCAGGCCGGCGAGGAGGACATATCTGCGTATTACCGCTTTCTGCGCGCCTCCGGAAAATCCCAATCCACCGTGCAGCGGTGCAGCGCGACTCTGCGCTGCTATTTCGCCCATCTGATCGACAAACGAAAGCTGAAGGACAATCCGGCCCGCCACGTCACCATGGACCGGCAGAAACGAAAGCTGCCCCAGGTCCTCAGCAGCAGCGAAGTGGAGCTGTTTCTGGAACAGCCGGATGTTCACGACGCGAAGGGGATACGGGACAAGGCTATGCTGGAGCTGCTCTATGCTACCGGCATCCGGGTTTCGGAACTCATAGGTCTCAATATGGAAGACGTGAATCTCTCCGTCGGCTTTGTGCGCTGTCATAATGGGGAGAAGGAACGGGTCATCCCCATGTATAAGGTGGCGGTGAAAGCACTTCGGGATTATCTGGAGGATGTGCGTCCCGCCATGGTGGAAGAAGTGAATGAGCCTGCGCTCTTCGTAAATCTGGGCGGCAGCCGCATGTCCCGCCAGGGCTTCTGGAAGATCGTCAAGACCTATCAGAAGAAGGCCGGCATCGAAAAGGAAATCACGCCCCATACGCTGCGCCATTCCTTCGCCGCCCATCTGCTTGTCAACGGCGCGAATCTGAAGGATATACAGGAAATGCTGGGGCATGCCGATCTGTCTACCACGCAGATCTATACCAAGGTGGTTCAGGATCATCTGACGGAGGTTTATCAGAAGGCCCACCCCCGCGCCTGAACCTTTACCGCGACAAGGAGCCTTTATCCATGAGCTTATTCCGCCCCTATGTATATAAAAACCGGCCGGACCTTCTGGATAACGCGCCGGTCAAAAAGGGATTTTTCCGCTTCTTCGAGCTTTATTTCCGGAAATTCTGGCGGTTCCTCACCCTGAATCTATGGTATTTCCTGATAACCCTTCCCATGGTGCTCTATGTGTTCTATGCGCTGAACGGCTACTATGCCGAAAAGCTGCAAGAGATCGGGGAGGGCGTGATCCTGCTGGCCGGGGTCGGCTTTATCGCCAATGTTGTCAGCTTCGTTCCCCGTTTCCTGAATGTGCCGCTGCTGGTCGTCTCCGTCCTGGTCTATGGGCCCATCACCATGGGACTCACCTATATCTTTCGCAATTTTGCGAGGGAAGAGCATGCCTGGATGTCGGATCTGTGGAGCCGCGCCTGGAGTAACGCAAAGCAGGGCCTTTTCTTCGGCATCATGGATATCCTGGTCCTGTTCCTCTGCATCGGCGGGATGATCGGCGGCTATGCGGAGGCGGGGAAAAATGTGAGTTATGCCCTCTCTGTCATTCGCTCCGTCGTCTGCGGCATCGCCCTGGTCATATGGCTTTTCATGCGGCATTACACCTATCTCATGGCCGTCACGGTCAATCTGAATGTGTTCATGATCCTGAAGAACGCCTGGCTGTTCGTGATCCTGGGCTTCGGAAGGAATGTGCTGAGCTTCGCGGTGACGCTGGCATGCGTGGTCGTAACCTTTTTGCTGGCGCCTCTGCTGACGATCATCCTGCTGCCGCTGTTTTTCTATTCCTTCAGCTGGTTCTGCACCGTATTCACCTGCTACCCCATCATCAAGAAATATATCATCGTCCCGGCGCTGGAAGCCCAGGCTCAGGCGGAAGGGAATGGGGACGTTAAGCCGGATCAGGGGCTTGCGGAAACTTCGGAAGAACTGAAAACAGAAGACGGAGAGGAATAACCGACTGTTTTTCTTTTGTGCAAATAAGAAAACTCCCATGCGCATCCAGGCGCATGGGAGTTCGCTGTATTTTCAGCTGTGCATCATAAGGTAGAGCTTCGCGGTAGCCTTCGCGTCGCACCAGGCTCGGTGAGCGTCCTCCTGGGCGATGCCGTGATAATCCGTCAGATAGGTCAGCTTATAGCTTGGAAGCCCCGGCCAGACCCGCCGGGCCAGCTTCACCGTATCCACCACCGGATTCGGGATGGCGACGCCCAGACAAGCGGCTTCCCGGTATAGAAAAGAGCAGTCAAAGGAAGCATTGTGGGCGATCAGGGGATCGTCTCCCAGAAAGTCGAGGAAGGAAGGCAGCAGTCGGGAAAACCGGGGAGCATCCGCCACCATTTCCTCCGTGATCCCGTTGAGCAGCTGCACCTGGTAGGGGATGCGGCAGCCGGGATTCACCAGGGAGGAAAACACGTCTATGAATTCCCCGTGTTCCACCTTGACAGCGCCGATCTCCGTAATGCCGGCGGCAGCGCCGAAGCCGGTGGTTTCCAGGTCGAATACCACAAAACGATCATAATCCCGCTCCATGGAATACTTCATCCAGCCGCCTCCCTTGTTGTTTCTTGTCAATTGAGATTAGCACAGTTCGGTGAAATGGGCAATACCGGTGGTTTACAAAACCGCCGGGTCTTGATAAAATAAGGGAAAATAACAAAAATGGAAAGGATGGTCCCTTATGCTGGAATGTAAATGCTTCGTTGATCCATTGAGCACGCCCTTCTCCCGGCGTGGAAGCTACCTGGCCTTCGCAAACAAAAACGAAGGCGATTCCCAGTTCGGAAAGAACACCCTTTATCTCACCACCTGCAAGGGCGGGGGCAGCGGCATGAGCAATCTCAATTCCCAGAACAGCTGCCGTCAGATGTCCATGGAACTGCTCTGGAAGGGGCAGCGGCTGCCCACCGTCATCTCCACCACGCCCGCGGAAGTCATCCTCCAGTCCGAAAAGGGGAGCGCCCGCTTCTGCATCGCGGAGAAGAGCCTGATCCTCGGCCGGGGAACCGACGGGCTGAGCCTCCGCATCAGCACCCAGAGAGGCGCATTCGGCAGCATGCCGCTGGAGCTCTCTAACGGTACCTGGCGCTTCACCTTTTCCGACGATACCGGCCTGCTGATCGTCTTCCGGGGCAGCATCGCAGCGCAGCCGGGGGGCGGCTTCGTGATCAACCCGGACAAGGAAGGCGTCTTTGAATTCGGCATCGAAGAATATGCGGTGGACCCCGGCGCAAGACCCCTGGATTCCTATCCTGCCTACGACGACGCCGTAAAGGCGGTGGAGAAGGAATTTGACGATTTCTGCAACAGCCTTTATCCCTCGCTGCCTGCGGAGTTCGAACCCATGCGCCGCCAGGCCCTCTGGACCACCTGGAGCCTGATGGTGGATCCGGACGGCGTCACCGCCTATCAGCATACCATGGTGAAGATGATGCGCATCATCTTCGAGAGCGCTTTCGGCTGGCAGCAGGCGATGCAGGCGATCTGGCTCAGCAAGGATACCCGCCTTGCCTGGGACATCCTGCGCTCCTGCTTCGACCATCAGGACGTAAATGGCCGCATCGAGGACGCCATCTCCCACAAGTCCGGCATGAGCGCCAGCATGAAGCCGCCCTTCCAGGGCGTCGCGCTGGATTGGCTCCTGGATCACTGCGACCTCAGCGAGATCCCGCTGGAAGAAAAACGCCAGGTCTATGACCGCATGGCGAAGTGGACGGAGTTCTTCTTCCGTTTCCGCGACCTGGACGGCGACGGCGTCTGGGAGAATCAGGGCGCTATTGAGACCGGGTGGGAGGACGCGGCCTACTTCTATGTGGGCTTCCCCCTGGCTTCTCCCGATATGAACGCCTACACGGTCCGGATGATGGACGCCCTGGCGAAGCTGGGCCGGACCATCGGCGTTCCGGAAGAGGAATGTGCCGCCTGGACGAAGCGGGCTGACGAGCTGACGGAAAAGATCATCAAGATGCTCTGGAACGGGGAACGCTGGATCGTGAAGAACGTGCGGACCGGCGCCACGGCGGACACCCTGAGCCTGCCCATCTTCGGCGCGCTGATCCTGGGGAATAGGCTGCCGAAGGACATCATCGAAAAGACCGTGGACTTCATCTGGAAGAATGGCTTCATCACGCCCTACGGTTTCGCTTCCGAGAGCCCGGAAAGCCCCTATTTCAACCACGGCTTCACCGCGGGCAGCGTGATCGTTCCCGCGCAGATGATTTTCTGCCTGGCACTGGAAGCTGCCGGGAAGCCGGAGCTTGCCAAGGAGATGGGCCTGCGCTATGCCCGGACCCTGCGGGACAACGGCATGTTCCATATCCACAATGCCCTGAACGGGAAGGGAGAGCGCGGCCTGGTGGCCTTTGGCGAAAAGCAGCTCTTCTGGTCCTCCTGGGCCTCCTCCTGCTATCTCTTCCTGGCAGACCGCTACGGCAAGTAAGAATTAAGAAACTGAAAAGACCCGCCCGGTTTTGCCGGGCGGGTCGCTATATTATGAGGGAGGATTACGCTTCTTCGTCCTTCTCCTTGGAGAGCATCACATTGGCCAGGATGCCCAGGATCAGGGCGCAGGCAACGGTGCGGATCTCCACAGCGCCGAAGGTGACGACCATGCCGCCAACACCGGTGATGAAGATCACGGAGGCCACGAAGAGGTTGCGGTTCTTGTTCAGGTCCACGCCCTGGAGCATCTTGAAGCCGGACACGGCGATGAAGCCGTAGAGCGCTACGCAGACGCCGCCCATGACGCAGGAGGGAATGGTCTCCAGGAAGGCCACCAGCGGCGCAATGAGGGAGAAGATGATGCAGGCGAAGGCTGCGCCCCAGATGGAGACTGTGGAGGCGTTGCGGGTGATGGCCACGCAGGCGATGGATTCGCCGTAGGTGGTGTTGGGGCAGCCGCCGAAGAAGGTGCCCACGATGGAGCCGATGCCGTCGCCCAGCAGGGTGCGGGTGAGGCCGGGCTCCTCCAGCAGGTTGACGCCCACGATGCTGGAGAGGTTCTTGTGGTCGGCCAAGTGCTCGGCAAAGACCACGAAAGCCACGGGAACATAGGCGCTGAACAGCGTCACGATATAAGCGCCGCTCAGCTGGCTGAGGCCGCCCTTGCCCAGCAGAAATGCGAAATCGGGCAGAGCGAAAACGCCGCAGTTCTGGAAAGCGCCGTAGCTGATGACGACCAGGGCGGGGTTGTTGGTAGCCTTGCCGATCAGATAGAAAATGGTGGCGGCGAGATAGCCCGCCAGGATGCCGATGATGAAGGGCACCAGCTTCACGCCCTTTTTGCCGTAGGTGGAGGCCAGCATGGTGACGGCCAAAGTGATGAGGCCGCAGATCAGCGCCACATAGCTGCTGCCGCCGCCTGCGCCGCTGCTCATAAGATCGCCCACGGCGTTGCCGCTGAGGCTCAGGCCGATGATGGCAACTGTGGGTCCGATGATGACGGGGGGCATCAGCTTGTCGATCCACTTGACGCCGCAGAATTTGATAACGATGGCGATGACCACATAGACGAGGCCCGCCATCAGCGCGCCGATGATGAGGCCCCAGTAGCCGGCAGCCAGGGAAGCGGCACCGGCAAAGGCGGAGCACATGGAGCCGATGAACGCGAAGGAGCTGCCCAGGAATACGGGGCTGGAGGACTTGGTGAACAGAAGGTAGATGATGGTACCGCAGCCGGCGCCGAAGAGAGCGGCGGAAGCGGTCAGCGCCGTGCCGCAGATGCTGTTGATGACGGCGGGTACCGCGATGGTGGCGGCCATGATGGCCAGCAGCTGCTGGAGCGCAAAGAGAATGACCTGGCCGACTTTCGGCTTGTCCTTGATTCCGTAGATCAGTTTCATAAGTTCCCTCCATTTTTGATTCCGGCAGCCCGGCGGGCAAAAGAAATACCCTGCCGCATCATGACCGGCAAGGTATGCACGCTGCGCCTCTCAGCGCCCCTGTGCGATTGTGCGATACTTGTCGGCTTCCCGAGCCGTCTTAAAGCTATCGTCCGTATGGTAGCATACCAGATGTGGTATGTCAACCGATATTCTGACAATAAATAGTATTTTTCGACGGATGGACGCTGCGGAATCGTCGGCCTCCGGGCATCTGAAAAGCAGACGGAAGAGCAGCGCCGGAACGGTGAGAAGAGAACGAGTTGACTTTTTTTACGAACGGTGGTAAAAATATTGTCATATCATAATAGGAGGCAGAATCATGAGCAAAGGGACATTCTACATCACGACTCCCATTTATTATCCGTCCGCCAATCTCCACATCGGGCACACCTACTGCACCGTGGCTACCGATGTCATGGCGCGGTATAAGCGAATGCGGGGTTTTGACGTGATGTTCCTCACGGGCACGGACGAGCACGGTCTGAAGATCGAGGAAAAGGCCAGAGACGCCGGGATCACCCCCCAGCAGTTCGTGGACCATGTGGTCGCCGGGATCAAGGATCTCTGGAAGCTGATGAACATCTCCTATGACCGTTTCATCCGCACCACCGACGATTATCACGTCTCCTCCATCCAGCGCATTTTTAAAATGATGTACGACAAGGGCGACATATACAAGGGTTCTTATCGGGGCCTTTACTGCACGCCCTGTGAGAGCTTCTGGACCGAGAGCCAGCTGGTGGACGGCAAGTGCCCCGACTGCGGCAGGGAAGTGAAATATGCCGAAGAGGAGGCCTATTTCTTCCGGGCCAGCAAGTATGCCGACCGGGTGCGGGAACTGCTGAAGACCACCGATTTCCTGCAGCCTGCCAGCCGTGTCAATGAGATGATCAATAATTTCCTGGACTGCGAAGGCGGCCTGCAGGATCTGTGCGTCAGCCGCACCACCTTCAAGTGGGGCATCCCCGTGGACTTTGATCCGGGCCATGTGGTCTATGTCTGGCTGGACGCGCTTTTCAACTATATGACCGCCCTGGGCTACTGCAACGACGCCCACCACGATCTGGAAAAATTCTGGCCCGCCGACGTTCACTTTGTAGGCAAGGAGATCGTGCGTTTCCATTCCATCTATTGGCCCGCCTTCCTCATGAGCCTGGACCTGCCCCTTCCCAAGAAGGTGTACGGTCACGGCTGGCTGCTGCTGGACGGGGGCAAGATGTCCAAGAGCTTCGGCAATGTGGTGGATCCGGTGCTTCTGGCCCAGCGTTACGGGGTGGACGCCCTGCGTTACTTCCTGCTGCGGGAATTCCCCTTCGGCAGCGACGGCAATTTCTCCAATGAGGCGCTGATCGCCCGCATCAATGCGGACCTGGCAAACGACCTGGGCAACCTTATATCCCGCAGTGCCGCCATGATGGAAAAGTATTTCGACGGCGTGATCCCCGAAGCCCGGGAAGCCGGGCCGGAGGACGAAGCCCTGCTCGCCATGGCGAAAGCGCTGCCCGGCCTTTACGAGGAGCAGATGGAAAAATACGCCTTCCAGCAGGCCTTGCAGGAGGTGTTCAAAGTCCTCTCCCGGGCCAACAAGTATATCGACGAGACGGCCCCCTGGGTGCTGGCAAAGGACCCGGAGAAGAAGGCGAGACTGGCCTCTGTGCTGTATAACCTTCTGGAGACGGAACGCATCTGCGTGACCCTGCTGAAGCCCTTCATCCCCGACAGTGCGGAGAAATTCCGCGTGATGCTGGGCGTAGCCGAGGACCGCTTCTGCTGGGACGACGCGCTGCGCTGGGGCGTGCTGCCCGCCGGAACCAAGGTCAGCAAGGGCGAAAACGTCTTCCCCCGCATCGACATGCAGAAGGAGCTTGCGCTCCTGGAGTCGATCCACGAAACCAAGCAGGCGAAAGAAGCCGCTCCCGAAAAGAAGCCGGAGAGCCCCGCAGAGGGCCTGATCTCCATTGGCGACTTCCAGAAAGTGGAACTGCGGGTGGCAAAGGTCCTCGCCTGCGAGCCGGTGAAAAAATCCGATAAGCTGCTCTGCCTCCAGCTGGACGCGGGGGGCGAGCAGCGTCAGGTGGTTTCCGGCATCCACAGCTGGTATCAGCCGGAGAATCTGATCGGGAAGAAGGTCCTGCTGGTCTCGAACCTGACCCCCGCAAAGCTGCGGGGCGTAGAATCCCGGGGCATGATCCTGGCCGCCACGGTGGGGGACAGAGCACAGGTAGTCTTTGTGGACGACGCTATCCCGGAAGGAAGCAAGTTGTCCTGAATAAAAATTGTTCGCCCCCGGAGGCTTCCGGGGGCGAAGCTGTCTTAGGGAGGTGCTCGACGGAGCTGAGGGAAACATTCAACGAAGACGCAGTAAACTATGACTGGTTCAGACCGACCTATCCTCCGGAGCTGTTCCGGGATATCTTTGCCTATTCCGGCGTCGGCAGGGACAGCTCCCTTGTAGAGATCGGCGTAGGGACCGGGAAGGCAACGACGCCGTTTGTGGAAGCGGGCTGCCAGGTGTGCGGGGTAGAGCTGGGGGACAAGCTGAGTGCCTTCGCTGCCGAGAAATTCCGGGCTTATGGGAGTTTCACGATTCATTGCGTGGACTTTATGGAGTTTCCCCTGGAAGTCGCCTCTGTGGATTTGGTGTATTCGGCAACGGCATTCCATTGGCTGCCCCAGGAGACGGCTTACGGGAAGATCCGAAGCTGCCTGAAGCCCGGCGGCACACTGGCGATCTTTCACATTCATGCCTTTCCGAATCGAATGAACGACCCAACGAACGCCGCTAACCGGCAGGTGTACGACAGGCTGAGACCGACGGACAAAAAGATCGCGGAATTCTCGGAGGCTGACTGCGCGCCGACGCTGGATACCCTCCGGGATCATGGCTTCCGGGACGCGGAAGTAAAGCTCTATCGCCGCGTGCGGACCTTGCCGACGGAGGAGTACATAGGACTGCTGAGGACGTATTCCGATCATCAGCTTCTGGAGCCGGAACTGAAACAGCGCTTTGAAGAAGAAATGCGCGGCGCTATCGACGCGGCAGGTGGCTGCATCAACATCCATGATACCGTTGCTCTCTATCTGGCGAGAAATCCATAAGAATACCCGGCGGAACGCTCCGTCGGGTTTTGCGCTGTATAGAGATCCTTATGCCGTCCTGAAGTCGCTGCGCAGGGCGGCATAGCAGACCAGATCACAGATCCCCCGGTTATTCTTCCCGGCCTGCCGGTGCGTGCCTTCGTATTGCATGCCTGCTTTCTGCATGACCCTGCCGGACTTGGGGTTGTTGACGTCGTGATAAGCGGTGATCCGGTTCACCTCCGCCTCGTCGAACAGGTAATCCATGACTGCGCGCAGCGCTTCCGGCATGATCCCACGGCCCCAATAGGCGCGGCCCAGGCAGTAGCCGATCTCTGCGGCGTTTATGCTTTCATCCAGCTTGACGGCGGAGATGCCGCCGATGACGGTTCCGGCTTCTTTGAATTCGATGGCCCATTGGAAATAGCCTCCGTCCTGATACTTTTCAACCCAGTTTTCCAGCAGGGCGGCGGTAGCCTCGGCAGAAGCGTGGCAGGGCCAGGTGAGATAGCGGGTCACTTCCGGGTCCGAAGCCCAATTGCGGTACATGTCCTCCGCATCAAGCACGGTGAATCGCCTGAGTATCAGGCGGCCGGTCTCCAGCCGTTTCGTTCCGATCTTTTTCACTCCGCCGCTCCTTACACGAATCGTTTGATCACGATCTGCGTCCGCCCTTTGCGGCTGAGTCCGCCGATCTCGCTCAGTTCCAGCTTGCCCAACCCCCGCAGGGAGATGCGATCGCCCGCTTCCACGGGCTTGTCCGGCTTCATGCACTCCATGCCGTTGACGGCAACCTTTCCGGCCCGGATGGCAGCGGAAGCCTTTTCCCGGGCCAGAGAAAAACCGCAGCCCACGATGGCGTCCAGACGAAGGCTGGCCACCGTGTCATGGAGGAGACGAAATGCCGCTGCTTTGGCCTCCGCTTCCGGTATTTCCGTCAAAGAAAGGGGAGCGCGCCCGGCGGAGAGAAGGTTTTGCAGCACATAAGGGACGATCTCCCGCAGAAGCACCAGATCACAGCTGCCGCTTCCGGGAATGATGTCGCCCACCAGGTCCCGCTCAATCCCCAGACCCATAAGCGCGCCGAGAAAATCCCTATGGCTCAGGTTTTCTTCCTTCCGGAAGGAAGCCCGCAGCACCGCCACCGGGCAAGCCTCGCCGTGCTTGACGCTTTCCGGCTCCTGCCATTCGGCGGGGAGGATGAGCACCGTCCGCTCCGCTTCCGGATAACCGCCCCAGAAAACGGCCTCTTTTCCCAGCGCGCGAAGCACCGGCTCGCAGCATAGCCTGTCCCGCTCGCTCAGAAAGCGGCTGTGCTGCATCAGGCCGCTGCGCTCGTGAATATCCACCTTGTCCAGCAGGCGGGCCAGCAGTTCGTCGTCCTCGGGACTCCTGGCATATTTCCGAATGAGTTCCGCGCGGTATTCCCGGTTCAGCATCTCAAAGCCTCGTGATGCGGTAATCCTTGCCGAAATCCAGCTTCAGCACCCGGGGGGAGGTCATGCGGTCAAATACGGGCATGTGGGTGACGAAGATATAGCGGCAGCCCGCATTTGTCAGGGCTTCCAGGATGTGCTGCATGCCTTTTGCGCCTTCCGCATAGGAGGTGGTCTGGAAGGTCTCGTTGAAAAGGACAAGGGACCAGGGCGTGATCTTCTCCATAATGGCGGCCACTTCCTTGACTTCGCCCTCGAACCTTCCCGCGGCGTCCGAAGCGTCAAAGTCCTTTTCTGCCGAAGAGAACTGGCAGAAGAGCATATCCCGCAGGCTGATCTCCGCACTCTCCGCGCAGACCGGCAGCCCTGCCTGGGCAAAGAGGATCGCGGCGCCGATGGAACGGATGGTGCAGGTCTTGCCGGTGGAGTTGGCGCCGCGGATCAGGGTCCCGTCGCAGTTATCTATCGTCACGTCGTTGCGCACGATGGCCCCGATGGGCATGCCCTCCAGCAGCAGATGCAGATCATACAGCCCCTTTGCGCGGAAAGCGTCCGCCTCCATCGGCAGCAGCTTCGGCATGCACATGGGCGCGCCCTCCTGCGTCAGACGGCGCACAAAACGCAGGCCGGTATCGTAGAAGCCCAGCTCCCCGCTGAGACCGCGGAAGAACTCATAAATACTGCCCGCGATGCTGCCCAGGACGGTATATAGCTCATACAACCCCTCGTTGAGGATGCTGCGGGCGGTCTCCAGATGGAATTCGCCCATGTCCACTTCCGGGGTGTCGTCGGCGGGCGGCGCGGACTTGGTGAGACGGGCGGCCAGGCGCTTCATCCGCTCCCCGAGGCTGTTGTCCTCCACCTCCAGCACTTCCGTGAGGCTGGCAGCGCCGATGCGCAGCGTGTCGTCCGTTTCCGTGCGCACCTTGAAGCGGTAAGCGTCCACCGTGTCCCGCTGGAAAAGGGAGGCGATCTCCGAAATTTCGTCCAGGGAGCGGTTCTCCATCATTTCCCGACAGTATTCCCGTATCCCCGTCAAGCCCTCCGACTGCACTTCGTATCGCCCCACGGTCTCGTAGACGGTGCGGAAGTAGCTGACGGTTTTCCGGGCAAAGGAGGCCGTCAGCTTTAAAGCCTCATAGGTGGCGTCCAGGATGCCGCCGGAGGTCTGGGGGACGCCGTAGGTATAGATGCCCGCCTGCATCTCCCGCCAATCGCTCTGCAAGGTGTCGTAATTCTTGAAAATATCCTGAAGCTCTTCCAGCAGATGGGGATTCCCCACGAAGTCCGTCAGCACCGCCTGCCGGTATTCGATCTCTTCGGCAGTTTTCAGGGGCTTCTTCATTACTTCCAGGGTATAATTCCCGGTCTCGCCGGAGGCGCACAGTTCCATCACCGCCTTGTCCACAGACAGGTCGTAGATGGTTTCCTCCATCGCTTCCTTCATGGGATCGACGGCGAATTCCCTGGTCTCCTCGTAATTCTTGTAAAGCAGGCTGAATTTCATGCTTCCGCACCCCCGTTCCCGCCGAAGCGCCGGTTCAGAGATTCTTCATCCAGACCGTAGCGGCGAAGGATGTCGGCGGCGTAAGAACCCTCCGCTTCCAGCCGCCGCGCGATCCGGTAAGTGCGCCGGTTCTGGTCGTCCTGATCCACAATGACGCTGAGGAAGGGGACCTGGGCCGCCTCCAGTCCATGCTGGTGGGTGATATAGAGGGTAAAGCTGCCGCTGGCCTTCAGCTTTTCCGCCAGTTCCAGCGTGCTGCGGACGGCCAGCTCCTCGTTCGTGGTGGAATAGGTCTCGTTGAGGAGGATCAGGCTGTTGCCGCCGTGGGCTTCCAGAATCTCGCCCACGCGGCGCTGCTCGTCGGCATACCGCCCGTCCGCCTCAAAACGCTCGTCCTGAGGGAAGTGGGTGAACACGTTGTCCAGGGGCGAGATCTCGGCCTTCCCGGCGCAGATGGGGCAGCCGGAAAGGAAGAGGACCACAGCGTTTGCCAAAGCGCGCAGATAGGTGGTCTTGCCGCCGCCATTGGCGCCGGTGAGGAAGAAGAAGGGCTCTTCCCCGGTGAACACCGCGTCATTGGGGACGATGGTGACCCCTTCCTTCAACAAAAGGGAGATGTCGTAAAGCTCCCGTATCTCGATCTTCTTTTCCCCGGCGATCTGCGGCCAGCAAAGGGGAAGGCCCGCAGCGCGGATGCGGTCCATCAGCTTCAGGGCTTCCAGATAAAAGTCCAGCTCAAAACGATAGCTGAGGATGGAATCATCGAAGCTGCCGGCGTTTTGCGTATAGAAATCACGGAAAGACAGAAATGCCTCCGGGTGCAGCCGGGCCAGAGCATTGACCATGCGGGCGTCCAGCCGCAGGGACACGTCCCGCTTTCCACGGTAGGGGGGAAGCCCGAGCTCGTCGGCGCAGCGCTGGAGGCGCTCCACATAGCTCTCCCGGAAGTCCGAACGCATCCAAAGATTATCGCCGGACATGCGGAAGGTCTCCTTCCGGGCCAGGTCTGCCGCCTCGCGCAGCTCCTGTGCTTTCCGGCTGCGGGCGGAATGGGCTGCATCGGCGCAGTCGCTGCGGAAGCGGCTGCCGAAACGCTGCAAAAGGGGACCGCCCCCCTCGGGCAGGGAAGCGGCCAGCAGCTCAAAATCGGAAACTGCCGCCATCAGCCCCACAAAGACATAGTTGCGCTCGTTTTCGCATTTCACGTCCTGGAGGGCGGCATGGAGACGCATCAGCTCCACCGTGATGTCGGACAGCTTCTGCAGCGTCTGACGCACGGCACCGTCGCCGTCCAGATAGCGCAGCAGGTCCTGCCGGACCGGAATATCCTCCGGGCAGCAGAGGGCGCGCATGGCTCCGATGGATTCCTCCGAGAAAAAGGCGGTCAGCTTCACATCCTCGAAGACGTGAGCGGCGATCCGCCTGCCGGCGGCTTTTTCGGAAAACAAGAGACTGGGATAGCTCATAGACCATTACCTTCTGATCAGTTAGTTGAATGATTTTATCAGATTAAGCGGGGAATGTAAATACACGGGAAACGGCGTAGGGAAAAGTGAGAATTACAAGAAAAAAGGTCTTGCAATCTGTTTAGAAGTGTGTTAATATATCGTGCGTTGCAAAAAGAAGAGAAAGAGGTGAACTGAAGTGAAGGAAGGTATCCATCCTCAGTATTATCAGACTACCATCAAGTGCGCGTGCGGAGAGGTGATCGCCACCGGCTCCACCAAAAAGGATATCAAGGTCGAAATCTGCTCGAAGTGCCACCCCTTTTTCACCGGTAAGCAGAAGCTGGTCGATACCAGCGGCCGTGTTGATAAGTTCAACAAGAAGTTTGGCCTCTCCTGACTTAGGTATTCCGAAAGCCCCGCGCCCTTGCGCGGGGCTTTTTTTATCGTATTCCGGTTATGCTCGGAGGTTTTGATGCAGGAAGTACAAAAGGAAAAGAAAGAACGGGCCGTGCTGGTGGGCCTTGCGGCGGACAGTATGCCGCCGGAGGAGCGCAGCACGGATGTGACCATGGAAGAACTGGCGGCCCTGCTGGAAACGGCGGGGGGCGAAGCTGTGGGCTGGTCCTTGCAGAATCGGGATACGCCGGACCCCGGCAGCTTTATCGGCAGCGGCAAAGCCAAGGAGATCAAGGAACTGATCGCGGCCAACGACTGCGATCTGGCGGTGTTCGACAATGAGCTTTCTCCCTCGCAGATGCGCAATCTGACGGAAGCGCTGGGCGTGAAGGTGCTGGACCGCAGCGGCCTGATCCTGGATATTTTCGCGGGGCGGGCCCAGACCAGGGAAGGCCGCCTGCAGGTGGAACTGGCCCAGTACCAGTATCTGCTTCCCAGGCTGACGGGTATGTGGACCCATCTGGTGCGGCAGACCGCTTCCGGCGGCAAGAGCCCCATCGGTACACGCGGCCCCGGCGAAACCCAGCTGGAAACGGACCGCCGCCATATCCGCCGCAAGATCCAGAAGCTGCAGGAGGAATTGGAGGAAGTCCGCCGCGTCCGGGGCACCCAGCGCCGCCGCCGCCAGAAGAACGAAGTGCCCTCCGTGGCCCTGGTGGGCTACACCAACGCGGGGAAAAGCACCCTGCTGAACGCGCTGACCGGCGCGGGCATCCAGACGGGTGACCGCCTGTTCGATACCCTGGATACCACCACCCGCCGCCTTCAGCTGGACGACACCCTGGAGGTGCTTCTGAGCGATACCGTGGGCTTCATCCGCAAGCTGCCCACGCAATTGGTGGCCGCCTTCAAGGCGACCTTGGAAGAACTGAATTATGCGGACCTCATCCTCCATGTGATCGACGTGTCCAATCCCGACTGGATGGAACAGCTGCGGGTAACGGATTCGCTGATCCGGGAGCTGGGGGTGGAGACGACCCCCAGGATCGAGGTCTATAATAAATGCGACCGCTGCGAAGGCGCAGAGCTGCCCCGCGGCGGAGAGGCGGTCTGCATTTCCGCCGTGACCGGGGAAGGGCTGGAAGAACTGAAAAAACGGATGTTCCAGCTGCTGACAGCAGGGGAAAAGACCGTGACCTTCCTGCTGCCCTATGACCGGGGCGGCGAGCTGGACCGGCTCCACGACAGCTGCCGAATCAAAGAAACGGAGTACACCGAGGCGGGCATCCGCGTCCGCGCCGTTTGTACGCCCTCGGTATACGGCCGCCTGCGGGAATTTGCGGTGGACGATGAATGAGGACTATCTGACCCCAGCCGGATACGGGGAGGCGGAATTCGTCGAAAAGCGCTCCCGCTTCATCGGAAGGGTCTGGCCTGTGGATACCGAAGCGGAAGCCCTGGAGCATCTGAAGGAGATCCGCGCCAGACATTGGGACGCTACCCACAACGTCTATGCCTATATCCTCCGGGAAGGCGGCACCATGCGCTATTCCGACGACGGCGAACCCCAGGGGACCTCCGGCATGCCCACGCTGACCGTGTTTCGCGCCAAGGACATACAGAATGTGCTCTGTGTCGTCACCCGCTATTTCGGCGGCATCCTTCTGGGCACCGGCGGATTGGTCCGGGCCTATTCCCAGACGGCCAAGCTGGCCCTGGCCGAAGCGGGCATCGCCCGGGTGCGGGAGTGGGAGGAACTGCTCATTGCCTGCCCCTATGGTATGTATGAAAAGATACGGCGGGAGCTGGAACTGGCCGGGGCCGTGATAACAGCCACGGATTTCGGTACCGACGTATCCCTGGAAGCGCTGCTGGAAAAGGGCAAAAGCGAAAGCCTGAACAAGCGCCTGCAGGAAATCAGCTCCGGCAATGTGGAAGCGCTGATCCTCGGCAGTAAATTCCGGGCCGTCAGGCTCGATCAGGAGGTAGATATCCATGGCTGACAAACTGATTCTGCAAATCCACGTGACGATGGACATGAAGGACTGCTCTTTCCTGAAGGGACCTGCGGGGGAGGTGGTCATGATCCCCTTCGGCGGCACGGCGGAAGGCGAGATCTTCAACGGCGTGGTTCGTCCCGGGGGCGTTGACTGCCAGCGGGTGAACCTGGCAGGCGTCCGGCATATGTCCGCCCGCTATCTGCTGGAGGGCGAGGACAGCGCCGGCGAAAAGTGCCACATCTTCATCGAGAACAACGGCTGGTTCGAGACCCAGAGCATGCCCTTCAAGACGGTTCCCACCTTCATCACCGACAGCAAGACTCTGGCTCCCTATCTGCATACCAACAAGTTCCGCGGCGAGGGCCATCCCGACACCAAGGGCGTTCTCATCAAGTTCTTCGAGGTAGAGAATGCCTGAACTCTGGGAGCTCTATGACGGCGACAAGCGTCCCACGGGCAAGACCATGCTTCGCGGGCAGAGCGTGCCGGAGGGCTATTGGCACATCGTCGTCGGCATCTGGACGATCACGGCGGACGGACGGCTGCTGCTGACCTGCCGGCATCCCGACAAGCCCTGGGGCCTCCAATGGGAGAACACCGGGGGCAGCGTGCTGGCCGGTGAGGACAGCCTGCACGGCGCGCTGCGGGAGCTGCGGGAGGAGACTGGCCTGGAGGCCGAGCCGGCGCGCTTCCGGCTGATCAGCTCGGAAAAGGCGGATCGTTTCTTCTTTGACAATTACCTTTATCTCTGTCCGGAATGTGAACCCAAGCTCACGCTTCAGCCGGAAGAGGTGGTGGACGCCTGTTTCATCGAATTGCGCGAGATCGACAGCTGGAAAGACCGGCTTTGCCCGCCCGCTCTGGAAAGATGGGAGCGAAACCGGGGCGAGATCGAGGAAGCAGCCGCGCAATGCCGACTTCCTCTTGACAAGGACCGCGAAAAGAACACATAATGGGGCGGAAGGCCTCGAATACACGCTGCGCCGGGCCGACCCGGCGCAGCTTCTTCTTTGGGAGGGGAAATGACCGAAAAACTTTATGATGCGGACAGCCATCTGCGGGAATTCTCCGCAAGGGTGATCTCCTGCGAGAAGGCCGGGGAGCACTGGACCGTCACGCTGGATCGGACCGCCTTTTTCCCGGAGAGCGGCGGTCAGGCTGCGGACACGGGGACGCTGGGCGAAGCCCGGGTGCTGGATGTGCAGGAGGTCACCGGGGAGATCCTGCACCATACAGACACGCCGCTGCCCGCCGGGGAGATCATCCGCGGCAGCCTGGATTGGGAGCGGCGTTTCCGGCGTATGCAGAACCACTCCGGCGAACATATCCTCTCCGGCCTCGTCCATGCCCGTTATGGATTTCGAAATGTGGGCTTTCACCTGGGGGATGGGGATGTGACCGTGGACTTTGACGGGGAGCTCACCAGAGCCCAGCTGGAAGAATTGGAAACAGCCGTCAACCTGGCCATCGCAGAGAACAGGACCGTCACCTGCTGGTATCCGTCCAAGGAAGAGCTGGCTACGCTGGATTACCGAAGCAAGCTGGAACTCACGGAGAATGTGCGTCTCGTCCGGATCGAAGGATATGACCTCTGCGCCTGCTGCGCGCCCCATGTATCCAGAACCGGGGAGATCGGGAGCATGCACATCCTGGATCATATGCGGCATCGGGGCGGCATCCGCCTCCATATGCTATGCGGATTGGACGCCATGGAAGACGCCCGGGCGCGCTATCAGGCGACGCTGGCTATTTCCGGCCTCCTCAGCGTTCCCCAGCTGGATACGCCCTCCGCCGTGCGCCGGGTGCTGGGAGAATTGGAGGAAACGAAGCAAGCGCTTGGGGATGCACGCCGTCAGCTGCTGCAAATGAAAGCGGCGGCTTTGCATGAAACAGAAGGGGACCGCTGCCTTTTCGAGCCGGAGCTGGATATGCTCTCCCTGCGGGAGCTGGTGAATCTGGGCATGGAAAAGACCGGCGGGATCTGCGCCGCATTTGCAGGACGGGACGGGGACTGGAAGTATATCATCGGAAGCCGGACCTGCGACCTGCGGACAAAGGCCAAGGAGATCAATGCCGCCATCGGAGGCAGAGGAGGCGGACGCCCGGAAATGATCCAGGGTTCCTGCACCGCTACCCGGCAGCAGATAGAAGCATATTTCCAAGGATGATGGAGGTCAATCATGGAACTGAAGGACATACTATCCAAATGCGATCATACCCTTTTGCGGCCCGACGCTGTCTGGGATGAAGTGCGGCAGCTTTGCGACGACGGATTGCGATATGGCGTCGCCTCCGTCTGCATCTCGCCCTGTCATGTTTCCGCCGCAGCGTCGTACCTGGGCGGCAGGCTTCCGGTCTGCACCGTCGTCGGCTTTCCCAGCGGGGCAAGCAGCACCGCCGTCAAATGCTTTGAGGCGGCGGAGGCCATCGGCGACGGCGCCGACGAGCTGGATATGGTGGCAAATATCGGCTGGATCAAATCCGGCATGTACCGGGAAGTGGGTCAGGAGATCGCGGAAGTAAAGCGCATCTGTGCAAAGCACATCCTCAAGGTCATCATCGAGACCTGCCTCCTGACCGAGGAAGAAAAGATCGAAATGTGCCGCGTGGTCTCCGATTCCGGCGCGGACTATATCAAGACCAGCACGGGCTTTTCCACCGGCGGCGCTACCTTCGATGATGTCAGACTGATCAAAGCGAATATTGAACCGCATCTGCGCATCAAAGCAGCCGGGGGCATCGCCACGCTGGAGGACGGGGAGACATTCCTCACGCTGGGGGCCGACAGACTGGGCACCAGCCGCATCGTGAAGCTGGCAAAAGAGCTGGAAGAAGGGAAATGACCCCCTGAGGCAGCTTTCCGTACTTGCAAGAAAGCGGGAATTGCGATACAATCCGGATATAAAAAACATGAAAAGGAGGGCCATGATGAACACCTTCGATGCGATCAAAAAACGTCATTCTACCAGAGCATTCTCATCCCGACAGATCGGGGAACAGGACCTGCAGGATATTCTGGTCGCCGGCGGTCAGGCTGCCATCGGCTGCGCGGACTTTGCCAGCCTCCAGCTGTACGCCGTGCAGGACCCGGCGCTGCTGAAGGAGATCGACGAAGTATCCGCCAAGGGCAATCCCGGCAGCCATCCTCTGTACCAGGCGCCGACCCTGGTGGTCGTCGCTGCCAAGAAGGGTTTCCTGGAGAACATCGAGCTTTCCAATGCAGGCTGCATCATCCAGAATATGATGGTTCTTGCGGCGGACCGGGGCATAGACAGCGTCTATCTCTGGATGGCCATGGTGGGCATCAACTCCAGCGCAGAAGTTCAGAAGAAGCTGGGCTTCCCGGAGGGGTATACCTGCGTGGGCACCTGCGCGCTGGGCTACGCGGACAAGAAATTCCCCAAGCTCAAGGGAGAAGGACAGCGGCTGGAAGTCAAGATCCTGCGCTGATATTGAATCGGAGAGGTATAGAATTATGTTCCAGTACATGCAGAATTGCCCCATCTATTTCGGGGCAGGCGCCATCGACCACCTGGGCGAGTATGTTTCCGAGCTGGGCAGCAAGAAGGCTTTTTGCGTTTTTGACCCCGGCGTAGAGGCGGCGGGTGTTCCCGCCCGTGCCGTGGCCAGCCTGGAGAAGGCGGGCATCCAGTGTGTCTGCTTCAATAAGATCATGTCCGATCCCACCATCAACGTGGTGGACGAGGCGGGGGAGATCGCCCTGCGGGAAAAGGTGGACGTGATCATCGGCATCGGCGGCGGCAGCAGCATGGACGCCGCCAAGGCCATCAGCATCCTTATGACCAATCCCGGCCCCATCAGCAAATATGTGCTGGCGAAGCCCATCACCGTGGATACCAAGGTGCCTGTCGTTGCCGTGCCTACCACGGCGGGGACCGGCAGCGAGGCCACCCGTGTCGCCATCATCACCCAGACGGAGACCAACGGAAAATGGAGCGTTTTCGTCAATACAAATCTGGCGGTGGTGGACCCGGAACTGACCTTCAAGCTGCCCAAGCATGTGACCGCATTTACCGGTATGGATGCCCTGAGCCACGCTGCGGAGTGCGTTACCTCCAATGTGACGAATCCCCATAACCAACTCTTCGGCTGTGCCGCCATCCGCAAGATCGTGGACAATATCTACACGGCCTGGTCGGAGCCGGACAACGTGGAAGCGAGGACGGAGATGTCCCTGGCGGCCAACTGGGCGGGTATCGCCTTTGCCGAGACCATGTGCCACGTGGGTCATGCCCTGGCCGACGGCTTGAGCATTGCCTTCCATACGCCCCATGGCTATAACTGCGCCATGGCGCTGCCTGTCGCGCTGGAATATGCCGCGCCTGCCGTTCCCAAGGAGATCAAGATGGTGGCCGAAGCTATGCGTATCCCGCTGAAGGGGAACGAAAGCGCCGAGGAAGTGGGCCATCTCTGCGCGGATAAGCTCTGGGCGCTGATGCGCAAGCTGGAGATCAAGTCCCTGAAGGAGATGGGATTCAGCAGGGAAGAAGTCCTGCAGATCGCCCACGAGGGCAGCACCAGCCATCTGAGCAGCTATTGCCCGGTGCCGGTGACGCTGGAGGCCGCTCAGGCTATGGCCGGAAGAATGTACGACATGTACCAGTGATCCGCTTATTTGGCCCGGGACTCTGACAAGGGTCCCGGGCCTTGGCACTTCTGCCAAAAAAAGAATCTGAGAAAAACCTCAGTTTCGGTGATTTTGTGCTTGCAATTCCCTGAAGAATCTGTTATCTTATCCTTGACCATAAAAAATAATTGAATGGGCTGTCAGTCGGCCGGTCCGCAAAGGCCATTGGTCAGGATCGGGCGTAGACGGAATGGGGTGCAAAGCCCCGCGTATCCGACGCTGTAAGTGCGAGGGATCTCCGAAGCATCCGCAGGATGTGAGCCGAAAGGCTTCCACTGTAGCTGGCTATGGGAAGGTAGGAAGAACCCGCAGAGCGAAAGCTCCTAACACGAGTCAGAAGACTTACTGATTTGTCCGAATTTTCAGCCATAGCGAGGAAGAGTCTATGGCGGTGAGCACACGAATAACGGGTGTGTCAGCTTTTGCATTGCATTTCTGACATAGCCGTTTTTTATTTATTTTTGATTTCAGCGGGCGCCGACTTCTCGCCCGTATGAGATAATTCCTCCAACCTCCTTGTTCAGACACGGACTCGGGCAGCCTGGACCACTGCCCGATCGTCCGGTCTGGCGCAAACGTTTTCTACGGGGCGGACCCCCCGCGGAAATAATCCTCCACCTCCTGTTCAGACGGAAGGACCGGGCAGCCTGGACCACTGCCCGGTCCTTCCGTCTGTTCAGAAGGCTTTTTGTTTTTCAGGCTTTGCCGTAATT
The DNA here is from genome assembly GCA_902795345.1 of Oscillospiraceae bacterium. Lineage (GTDB taxonomy): Bacteria > Bacillota > Clostridia > Oscillospirales > Oscillospiraceae > UBA1774. Next base: position 30,996 of record CADBKO010000010.1, on the reverse strand, counting down.
GCGGACGGTATCGAACATCACTTCCACGTTTTCCCGTTTGGCATAATCCAGGCCGCAGCTGGTCTCGAACATATAGCCGCCGCCGGGGGCACAGGTGTCAATGAGGGCCTTGATCTCATCCCGGACCTGTTCGGGAGTCTGCCAGCCCAGCTTCCAGGGCTGATAACCGCCGGTGATGCAGGCAATGCCGCCCAGCTTCTTCTTGGCGACTGCCATATCCACATCCTCAAAGTGATAGATCACCTTTCCCGGCGGGACCTCCTTCAGGAAATCGAGGCGGGAATTGTACTTTCCTTCGGTATAGACATATGGGGTCTTGCCTGCGTCGATGATCTCCAGGATCACGCCTCGGAGGTATTTCCAATAGAACTTTTCATAGTGCTCGTCGCTCATAAAGCCGTCCATGCCCTTATGGAGGGGCATGAAAACGAATTCATAGCCGCTGCCTTTGCTCATCCGAATCATATTAATCGTCCGCTCGTAGTTTTCCTCCACGCGGGCCAGCACGAAGTCCGGGTTGTCGTAAAGGTCACTGAGGCTGAGGATGGTACCCCGCATAAAGTTGGAATAGCTGTCGAATGGCGCGCCCGCCATGCCGGTCCGAAGGTTCGGATAGCCCAGCTCCTCCACATATTTCACCACTTCCGCAGCCTGCTTGTCATGGTAGGCGTAGAACTCGTTGATCTTTTTGAATTGGTCGATCATGCGCTGGAAATCCGGGGAGGAAAACACCCTGGCCAGGCTGCGGGCGTCGCTGGCATAGCTCAAAGCGGCCATTGGCTTCAACAGATCGGAGGAACGGGGCATCTGCTTCCGAAACGTCCAGCCGGTGCGGTCTGTGTTGAATTCTTCAAATTCCTCGTCCAGCAGCATAGGGAACTCGATGTGCTGCTGCAGGGAGTTTTCGTCGATGGGGTTTCCCGGCATTCCCGCCCAACGCATATTGTTGGGCTGTGTCAGCTCCAGTCCGGGCCCTTCGCCCGCCAGAATGTTGCACAGTCCGGGATGGATATCCGGGTCAAAGTCGTTTACGTACTTGACCAGGGCATTTTTCATCTTTTCCATCGTGGCGTCGTAGACCACCTCAGCCACGGTGTAACCGGCGTTGAAGACGGGGAAAAGCTCCGCGGAAAGGGTGATGGGGATCATGTCGGGTTCTTTCAGTTCCAGCGCTTCGGTTATTCGCTTCAGTTTGGCGTCGTACTTCTTTTGATTCTCTGGCGTCATATTCGCTTCCTCCTGTTCAGATGGCAGCAGCCTTGGGCAAACTGCACATAATTCTGCTTCCATACTACCATCCAATTGTGCAATCGTCAAGAACAGAGCCCGTATTATCAGCGCACAGAGTCATGACGCGATTGACACTGTTCCGCATCAAAGATATAATCTGAACATGAACGATGAGGAGAGAAAGAAATTGCCTGAAGTAAACTGCCTTCCGAATAAAACAAAGATGATCGCGGCTATTTGCATAAATGCTCTGATCTTCCTGTTTACCGTCTATGGGATGTCCCGTTTCTTTACCGTCGGCGGCGACGGGAATATGACGGTGATGAATACCCGGTGCTTTCAATTTTTCACGGTGGATTCCAACCTACTGGCAGCGCTGGCTTCGCTGCTTTTGCTGGCAGCACAGATTCGATACCTCCGGACCGGCAAGATACCGCCGATCCAGCTGATCGTGCTGAAGCTCGTGGGTACGACTGCCGTCGGCGTCACCTTCTTCACGGTGTTCTGTTTCCTCGGCACCCTGTACGGCTATAAAAGCATGATCGTCGGCGTCAACCTGTATATGCACCTTCTGACGCCGCTGCTGGCCATGATCGGCTTCTGCTTTCTGGAAACGCAGCCTGCGATCCGTTTCCGCAGCGTGTTCCTCGGTCTGATCCCCACGATCCTTTACGGAATCGTTTACATGATCATGGTGGTGATCCAAAAGCGGTGGATGGATTTCTATGGGTTCAATATGGGCGGACACTGGAAGCTCAGCAGCGTCCTGATGCTGGCTGCGACTTTCCTCATTTGCCTGGGCCTTTTGGCGCTGCGCAGCACCTTGGCCGGGAAGGAAGCACGGAAACAGGCGGAATAATAAAGAAACAGGATCGCCCGGAGGGACGATCCTGTTTTACTTCGCGGAGAAATCAGAACTTCACGACGCGGTCGGAGCCGCCGAAGGAAGAGAAGGTGGCGGTGGCATCCTTCAGGTAGAGGACCTGGGTGTTGTCGTCGTCGGCCTTGTACATATTCTGCAGGTTGGGATAAGCGTCCAGCATGGACTGCTTGGCTTCGATCCGATCGTCGTTGATGGCCTTGGCAGCCACGCGGACCCATTCGCCGCCCGCAAAGGCGCAGATCTCGATCTTGGGGTTGGCAGCCATCTGCTTGGAGCAGGGCTTGATCTTGCCGGTCTGGATATAGAGCTTGCCGTCGAAAATGTTCACGGTGCCGAAGGGACGCACGCGGGGCTGATCGCCCTCCACGGTGGCCAGATAGTAGGTGCCGGCCTTTTTCAGAAAATCATATACTTCCTGCATGATAGGTACCTCCTATAATGAAATTACAGATTCAAAACGGTATGGACCGTTCACAATGAATATGATAACACAGATCCATATCGCTTGCAAGATATAAAAGCGCGGACCGTCGCTCTGCCGAACGGCGGCTCTTGCATTTTCTCTTGAACCGGGTATAATGGTCAAAAAGAATCGAAAGGAGCACGATCATGAAAGTTATCGGCCTGAACGGGAGTCCCCGTAAGAATTGGAACTCCGCCCAGATGCTGGAGCATGCGCTGAAAGGCGCGGCTGCCGCAGGCGCGGAAACGGAGCTCATCCATCTGATCGACCTGAATGCCACCGGCTGCCGCAGCTGCTTTGCCTGTAAACGCATCGGCGGCAAGAGCTTTGGCCGCTGCGCCGTCCGGGACGATCTGACCGACATCCTGAATCGTATCCTGGAAGCGGACGCCGTGATCATCTCCGCTCCCGTCTATTTCGGGGATGTGCCGGGCATGGTCCGCAATCTTTTCGAGCGGCTTTGGTTCCCGGGACTCATGTACCGGCGGGACGGGGCCTGTGCCTATGATAAAAAGGTGAAGGTCGGCCTGATCTACACGATGAACTGCCCCGACGAACACTTCTATGACAGCCTGATCGCCGGTCATAAGGGCACTTTTGAGCGCTTCTTCGGGGAAACGAAGGTCGTGTGCGCCACGGAGACCCTTCAGTTCGACAATTATGATCTCTATGTGGGGGACATGTTCGACGTGCCCCGCCGTCAGGAAAAGCACGAAAAGGTGTTCCCGGAGGATTGCCGCAGAGCATTTCAGATGGGAGAAGAACTTGTAAAATAAGCGAGGAAATCAGTATGCTGACTCTGGGATTTATCGGGACGGGGAATATGGGCTCTGCCCTGGCCGCAGCCGCCGCGAAGAAGGAATCGAACCGCCTGCTCCTGGCGAACCGCACCAGGGCGAAGGCGGAAAAACTGGCCGCCGGGATCGGCGGCGAAGTGACGGACAATGCCGGCGCTGCCGGGGGAGATTACCTGTTTTTGGGCGTGAAGCCGCAGATGCTTCCGGATGTGGCGACGGAGCTGCGGGAAGTACTTGCAAGGCAAAACCGGCAGACGGTGGTCGTGAGCATGGCTGCCGTGACCTCCATTTCCAGGCTAAAGGAGCTGCTGGGGTCGGATATCCCCGTGATCCGTATCATGCCCAATACGCCGGTAGCCGTCGGAGAAGGGATCATCCTCTATTGCCGCAGCGAAGAGGTGACGGAGGAGATGGAGAAGCGCCTCCTGGAGGCCATGTCTGCCGCCGGGCGATTCGTCCCCATCGAAGAGCGGCTGATGGACGCCGGCGCCTGCATATCCGGCTGCGGCCCGGCCTTTGCGGATCTCTTTATTGAGGCGCTGGCAGACGGCGGCGTGGCCTGCGGGCTGCCCCGGTCCCTGGCGCTGGAGCTGGCTGCGGCGACGCTGTCCGGCTCCGCGAAGCTGATGCTGGAGACGGGAAAACACCCCGCCCAACTCAAGGACGAGGTGTGTTCTCCGGGCGGGACCACCATCCAGGGCGTGCGCGCCCTGGAAAAGGGCGGACTTCGGAGCGCCGTCATGGAAGCGGTGATCGCCGCGTTTCACAAGTAGAGGAAAAAGGGAGCATCGCCTTAGCGATGCTCCCGATCCTTATCAGGTGGTGCCGTAGCGCTTTGCCATGAACAGGTAGATGGAGGAGGACCAGGCGGACCAGAAGAGGAACTTTTCGTCCAGGGCCACCATGCCCCGTTCCGGCTTGCCGGTGAGGGCGTTGTGGGTATGGAACAGGCCGTTCTCCTTCAGGTTCAGGATATAGCGAAGTCCCGCCTCCCGGGCCAAATCGAAGCGCCCGCATGCCTCCAGCGCCAGGCAGAAAATGAGCTGGGCGGGAGGAATGATGCTGCCCTGCGCGAAGGCGTGATTGAAATAGGGGCTGTCCACCGCTTCGGAAGCAAAGCCGAAGGGCGTCAGATACTTATCCTTTTCCATGAGCCGCCGGATGGTCTTTTCCATGATGTCCTCCGGCAGACGCTTGCCCAGGATCAGCGCGCCCATGAGGCTGATGGTATTGGTATTGGAGCGCTTGCCGGTCTCGGAGTTGTAAGCGTACCACTTTTCGCCGTCCCAGCAATTTTTGATGATCCGTTCAATGAGGGCTTTGGACTGGGCCTCGAAAGCGGCACATTCGGCCTCATCCTGACCCAGCAGGCGGCCCAGACGAGCCTGCGCTTCCAACTGGATGGCAAGATAGGCGTTCATATCGGGAGAAGCAAGGGGGAAGCCCACATTGAAGTAAGGCGCATCCTCCCAGCCGGTCTCCATGGCGCCGGCGTTCTCCATGATGCCGTCCCGGTTCAGATCGCGGCAGGTGAAGAAGTATTCGCTCCAGCGAACCATGCCCTTGTAGATGTGCATGGCGTCCTCACGGGAAACGGCGGAGAGCTTGGGATCGTTATCCAGCAGCCAGTGGAGGGCGATGCCCTGGATGGGGGGCTTGAGGGCATTGCGGGCCCAGTTGGCGTCCATGATGATGTCCGCAATGCGCCCGTTGGCGTCCTGATAATCGAAGAGGCCGCGGAGAATGGTCCAGCAGAGCTTCGGCGCATGCTCGCTGAGGCAGATGATATGCATGGCCTGCTGCCAGCCGGAAACATGTTCGAAGGTGCCGTGGAGCATCTTGATCATGCTGTGCTTGAAGATGGTCTCGCCGCCGTCGGGCTCCACCATCAGGCCGAAGATGATCCACAGGGCTTTCCGGCGCATCTCCTCCCAGGGCTCCGGAATGTTGGGGCAGACTTCCTCGCAGAAGGCGTCGAACTCCTCCTGATAGCTGCGCACACATTCCTCATAGGAGGGGTACTCCTCCAGAGGACGGTGGACCGCGTCGGGGATAAAGTATTCCTCAATGCCCACATCTACAACGCCGTTTTCGTCAGGGGCAATGTCGAAGCTGGCGGAGAGCGCGCCTGCAAGGCTGCCGCTCATGGCGGCCCGGCCTTCCAGCTTCCCGGTGAAGGGGATCAGCAGCGCCGTGGTGGTGTTGAAGCTGAACTGCCAGGTGCCGTCCTTCATGTCCATGACCAGACCGCCGAAGCCGCCGACTTTGGGCGTCAGCCGCAGGGTCAGCCCATCGGTGCCCTTGATACGGATGAACTTCCGCTCGCCGATGCAGAAGCGGAAGGAACCAGCCGTGCTTTCCAGGATGACTTCGCTTTCCGTGGTGGAGATCACCGTGGGCAGGGGCTGCCCATCCTGAATGATCTGCGCCTGGATCTGACGGTAGGGACCGTTGCCCCGGACATTGCTGATATAGAGCTTGGGCTTGCCGAAGAGCTCCACGCCGTTGGGGTCCATGAAGAAGCCCAGGTAGGAACCGCGACGGGAAAAGGGCGCATCCGAGAGGGAGATATAGTTTTTCGCTTCCAGCATGCAAAGAACTCCTTTCTGTTAACAAAATGTCGGATTCATAAGGGACCGGCTGACCTGCTCGGGCCAGCCGGCCGCGGTTTTGCGATGCGTCAGGCCAGAATCTCCTTGATGAGATAGGCCATATCCTTGCTCATCTCGCCGTAATGACCGGAGAAGTAGAGCGCGCCGTCACATTCCGTGACAAATCGGCGGAAAATGACCTCCGCAAACCAGCGCAGGGGCACGAACAGGACGCCGTCCCTGATCCGGGCGGGCATAAACATGGCTTCCAGGAAGCCGCCGTGGAGGCAGGCCACGCTTTCGGACACGATCTCGAACTCCTCTTCCTTGGTGCGGATGATGGCGCCCTTGCCGTCCTTGATGAGCTCCACCTCTGCGCCGAAGAACTGGCTCAGAGCACTGACAGGCACGTAAAGGTCACGCTTGACCTCCACCTGCTGCCTGGTGGCGAAGTCCATGTTCGTCAAGGCTTCGGAGAAGACGGGGGCCTCCAGCTTAACCTTGCGGTTGCGTACATAGGCATACTGCGCGCCGTCGCAGATGGCAACGGCGGTCTTGTCGCCGGTGGAGGTGAAATCGGAGTCATAGCAGGTGACGCTGCCGTCTGGGTTGCGGCGGCAGTACTTGAACAGAGTTTCCCAGGCCCAGAAGGAATCGTCCAGGGTCTGGCCGTGGCCCCGGTGCTTCACGTCCCGGTAGACCAGGTTGGCTTTCTTCCCGGTGTAGAAGGCAAAGTTGTTGACGCCGCGGATGGCCAGGCGGGGCAGATCGTCGCACTCGTTGACCCGCAGCCAGAATTCCCGGTTTCCGGCGTTCACGTCCTGCCGGGTGGTGTCCTCCTTGCCGGGACGCTTGGCGACGACGATGTTGTCCAGCTCGCCCCGGGACTGATACATGGGTACCGGGCAGTCATAGCCCTTCAGACTGCCATCCTCGTTGAACAGAGCCACCTCGGGGGATGGACCGGCCGTGCAGTCGGCGGCGGCCAGCAGATGGCCGCAGACGCGGGAGAACATCATGGTCATGATGTCGCCCATGGACATGCCCTGCATGTATACCCGGCCTTCGTCGATGTTATATTTTCTCTTCATCTCTTCGATGAGGGCTTTCAGGAACTTGATGTGATGGTTTTCCTCACTGGCGCGGCCGTCCGGCGACCCGGCAAAGGCATCCATCAGACCGCCGGCACGGGGACCGGGCTGCGCGGGCTCCTCGGGGGGATCCTCGCTGAGCCAGGCGCGGGTTTTGCCCCCGGCATTGGGGAAGACGGCGATGGCCCCTTCCGCCTCGCAGACGCACCACCAGGAGTTCTCGTTGAACTGCAGGTCCGCGCTGGCGCCGCCGCCGTGGCAGGAAATGATCAGGGGAGGTTTCTTCCCGGCAGGAAGCTCTTCGGGGACATATTCCAGCCAGCTGTCCTCTTTCCCGTCAGCCAGGATACCTTTGCAGAGCACCGGCTGATGGGGCGGGATGGTGGTATTGGAGTTCGTGTTGTTCAGGATCACGCCGGCAGGCGGGGGAAAGGTCATCTTCCCCTCAAACGGCGTTCCGGGAGTCAGGTTGATTTTACCCATTTCAGCACGCTCCTTATATCAGATTTCGTAGGCGGCGGCATAGGCCTGGCGGATAACGCTCAGAAGATTGCCCACCTTTGCCGCGTCACCGATCACTTTGACCCTGGGGTCTTCGGCGTTGAACTTCATTTCCGGCACATAACCCACCGAGAGGATCACGCTGTCCGCATCCAGGTTGACTTCTCCGCTTTCCTCCGAGAGAACGACGCCCTTGGGGGTGATCTCCTTCAGGGAGGAGGAGATGCGCACCGGGATCGCGTAATAACGGATGATCTCCCGCAGCATACTGGAGTTGGCGGCGCTGAGACCGGGGACCTTCAGGATGTCGTCCTGCATCTCCACGATGACGGGTCTCTTTCCCTTCAGGGCCAGGTCATAGGCGATCTCGCAGCCGGTAAGACCGCCGCCGATGATGACGACGTTTTCGCCAGCCTGTTTCCGGTCCCGAAGATAGTCGATGGCTTCGATGACGTTAGGGCCGTCAAAGCCGGGGATCGGCAGCTTCCTGGGCTGCGCGCCCGTGGCAATGATGACCGCGTCTGCGCCCAGCTCGTCGATCCCAGAAGGATCGACAGCCGTGTTGAGGCGGACGTCCACATCCAGCTTTTCCAGCTCGTGCTTATACCAGAGCAGCAGCTTTTTGTCCTGTTCCTTGAAGGAGGGGGCCGCCGCGGCGATGAAAGCGCCGCCCAGCTCGCCGCTCTTTTCATACAGAGTCACCTGATGACCCCGCATCTTGAGCAGGCGGGCGGCCTCCATGCCGCCGATGCCGCCGCCCACCACGGCAACCTTTTTCACTGTCTCGGCAGGTTTCAGCTCCATGGCCTCTTCATTCATGGTGGCGGGGTTCAGGGCACATTCGCCCATCCTGCCGAAGCCGGTGGGCGTGCCCTTGAAGTGGCTGATGGCAAAGCAGCCGTTGTGGCAGGCGATGCAGGGACGCACGTCCTCCAGCTTCCCGGCGCGGATCTTGTCGCACCACTGGGGATCGCAGAGCAGTTGGCGGGCGACACCCACCGCGTCGATCTGACCGGCTTCGATGGCCTTGGCGTCGATCTCGGGGTCATGCATGCGCCCGGCGCAGGCCACGGGGATTTTTACGAAATTCTTCAGATAAGTGACTTCCGGCAGGTTGCAGGCCATGGGCATATAGACCGGCGGATGGGCCCAGTACCAGGAGTCATAGGAGCCGTTGTCAGCGTTCAGTAGGTCAGCCCCGGCAGCCTCCAGAAGCCGCGCGGCGGAGGGACTCTCCTCCATGGACCGCCCGAATTCCACATAGTTTTCGCCGGGAAGCGCGCCTTCGTTGAAATTGCGGATCTTGCTGGCGACGCTGTAACGCACGGAGACCGGATAATCCGGCCCGCAGGCAGCCTTGATGCTCTTGATGATCTCGCAGGCAAAACGAAGCCGGTTTTCCAGGCTGCCGCCGAATTCGTCCGTCCGATGGTTCATATTGGCCATGGCGAACTGATCCAGCAGATAACCTTCGTGGACGGCATGGATCTCCACACCGTCGATCCCGGCCTTCTTGCACAGCGCAGCTGCTTTCCCGTAAGCGTCTATGATGTCGTAGATCTCCTCGCGGGTGAGGCCCCGGTGCTTGATGTTGGGGTCCCATACGTTGGGCAGTCCGTCGGAAGGGGCGACCATGCTGGCATTCAGCATCTCCTGCGGCATTTTGTCCATGCCGGGGAACACCATCTGGGAGCGGCCGAATCCGGCGCCCAGCTGCAGGAAGAATTTGCTGCCGTAGGCGTGGATCTCCTCCATCAGGCTCTTCAGGGGTCCCATGAACAGGTCTTCACTCTCATAAAGCCAGTGGCCCCGGCCTCCCACGGAGGTGACGCCGGGGATCATCAGTCCCACATTGGCCTTGGCCCGGGCCAGAAAATAAGGCCGGGTCTTCTCCACGAATTTGCCGTCAAAGCCGACGGGGCTGGTGCCGCCCATGGCGCACATGATGATGCGGTTTTTGATGGTGACGCCGCCGATTTTCAGCGGAGTAAAAAGCGGTTCATAACTCATCGTCCGTCAATACCCTTCTCAGCCTTCCTTGGCCTCTTCCAGCTTACCGTCGAGCCAGTTGAGGGAATCGGTGATGTGCTTGTTCCAATATTCCCAGCTGTGGGTGCCGTGACCCTCCACATAGTAGTGGGGATAGCCGACTTCCTCGAAATACTTGTGCAGGTCCCGGTTGGGCTCGATCAGGAAGTCCTCGGAGCCGCAGGCCATGTACAGCTTGGGCCTCGGGCCGTCGGAGTCCATCAGCTTTTTGGCGAGGGCCTTGGGATCCACGTCGCTGCCCAGGATCTTGCTGGGCTTGCCGAAGGTGTGGATGAAGTAGCCAATGGACATGCCCATGCCGCCTCCGCCTTGTCCCGGAGGAGCGGGCTGCGGATCGTCGGGCATCTTGGAGATGCCGTCGGTGATGAGGGCGGAGGAGAAGGCCAGAATGCCGCCGAAAACGTCGGGATTCTTCAGGCCGTTGCGGATGGCGCCGTAGCCGCCCATGGAGAGACCGCCGATAAAGGTATCCTCTACCTTGTCGGAGATATGGAAGACTTCCCGGGCGAATTTGGGAAGCTCGCGGCAGATGAACTGCTCATACATGGCGTCGCGGGAGGGATCGTCAATATAGAAGCTGTTCTCACCGGAGGGGCAGAAAACTGCCATGTGGTGCATGGTGGCCAGCTGGTCGATGCTGCTGCCTCTGACCCAGTCGGCATGGGAGCCGGAATAACCATGGAGAAGAATAAGGAGACGCAGCGGCGTCTTGGGGGCCGGAGGCGTTCCGGGGAACATGGGGCCGCCGGCGGGGATGCAGGCAGTTACCTCGGTGTTTCGGTGCATGCTGCTGGAGAAAAAGCTGAATTCAAATACGGCCATGATTCTTGCTTCCTTTCATTTATATTTAAATTTGTTCAACTGCTACAATATGGATGGAAAAATGTACGCTATATTCCACCAAATATTATAAATGTCAACCCGCTTCAAATCAATGGGTTGACTGTGAAAAGCTATAAAAGATTCCTTATGAAATTCGGAAAGAAAAGGTATGCGCTTCCTGCATTGTAGGCGCTTGTGGTTGCGGTTCTCAATCCTCTGTGTTAGAATCATATCAAAGTGAATCGCCTGCCGTTTATACGGCCGGGAAGGGAGGCCGGAGAGTGAAAAAGAAGAGAAAGTCCATTATGGTGCTGGGAAAGGGTCCCGTGCTGTTCATGACCGTTTTATTCGCCATCCTGTTTGTCTGTCTCCTCGCTGCGTTTATCCTTCTTCGGCAGCGGGACCTGGGGACCGCGATCACCGCGCTGTTTTTCAGCATCGCGTCGTTCCTGGCCGCTGTGCTGCTGATGGCGGCATATTTCAGCCACCGCAAGGACGACGCCGCCCGGGAAGCTGCTTGGGATGAACTGGAGAATAAGCGGCAGAAACATTCCTGAAGGAACCGGAGAAAGGGAGAACGGATATGAGCAGAACGATTGCGGTCAAGGGCGTGGGCAGTCTGCGCGTGAAGCCGGACTATGTGGTTATCGGATTGGAGCTGGAGGCTAAGGACGAGGTTTATGATCGGGCAATGTCCCTCTCCTCGGAGCGGATCGACGAACTGACAAAAGCGCTCAAAGAGGTCGGCTTTGGGAAAGACGAACTGAAGACGACGGGCTTCCATGTTCGGGCGGATTACCGCAGCGAGCAGAAAGATAAGGGAAACTATGTCCAGGTCTTTGACGGGTATGTGTGCCACACGAGTCTGAAGCTCTCTTTCGATCTGGAAATGCAGAAACTGGGGGAGACCATCAGCGCCATCGGTTCCTGCCGGGGGACGCCGGAAATGAACATCAGCTTCACGGTAAAGGAGCCGGAAGCGGTCAACAGCCGCCTCCTGAAAGCGGCGGCGGACAACGCCCGGGGAAAGGCGGAAGTGCTCTGCGCAGCTTCCAATGTGCACCTGGGGGAGCTGCAGCGCATCGAGTATAACTGGAGCGAGACGCCGGCCTATTCCCGTACTGCCGTCACTGCGGACCGGCTTGTCATGCCGATGATGAAAAATGCCTTCCGCGCGGAGATGTCCCCGGAAGAGATCGAGCTGAGCGACAGCGCAGCTTTTATTTGGGAGATTTGCTGAAATGGATAAGAGAGTCTATCCCAATCTGTTTGAAGAAGCCGGATTCGGAAGGCAAGAGATCGACGCCCGTGTCCGGGAAGCCTGGCGGGAACTTATTAACGGAGAACACCGCATATACGGAGAGACGGACCCGGACGCCGCTTATTTCACCGATACGGGGAATGACGATGCCCGGACGGAGGGCATGTCCTATGCCATGATGATGGCGGTGCAAATGGACGACAAGGCCGTATTTGACAAGGTGTGGCGGTGGAGCCTCCGCTATATGCGCCATGGGGACGGGCCTTATCGGGATTATTTCGCCTGGAGCTGCAATCTGGACGGGAGCCATCGGGCGGAGGGACCGGCGCCGGACGGGGAGGAATACTATGCCATGGCTCTCTTCTTTGCCTCCCACCGCTGGGGAGACGGGCCGCCGCCCCTGGATTACGGCGCGCAGGCAAGGCGCATCCTCCATGCCTGCGTCCACAACAAAGCCGAAACGATAGACGGTAAACCTGTGGGCGGGCCCATGTGGGATCTGGATACGAAGCTGATAAAATTCGTCCCGGAGGCCGGGTTCACCGACCCTTCCTATCATCTGCCTCATTTTTACGAGCTATTCGCCCTGTGGGCGGACGAAGCGGACCGCCCCTTCTGGCAGGAGGCGGCCCGGAACAGCCGGAAGTATCTGCATGTCGCCTGCTCCTGGCGCACCGGTCTGGCCCCCAACATGAGCGGCTTTGACGGACACCCGCTCCCGGTGCCGGAAAGCCAGAAGGATAACCCCTGGGCAAACCTGGGCCGCTGCTATTTCAGCGACGCCTACCGGGTCGCCATCAATATCTCCCTGGACCATGTCTGGTTCGGAAAGGATCCCTGGCAGCGGGAATTTGCCGACACGCTGCAAAGCTATGTCTATGAGCATCCGGAAGCGTCGGAGCATGTGCTGTTTCCGGACGGGACCATCTTTGAAGCGGAACCCATCATGCATCCTTTGGGGATGAAGGCCAGCTGGGCCTGTGCTTCCCTGGCCGCTCGGGGAGAACACCGGCTGGAAGCCGTCCGCAGCTTCTTCCGTATGCCCATGCGGACGGATAAGCGCCGCTACTATGATAATTGCCTCTATTTCTTCACCTTGCTCGCCTTGAGCGGCAATTATCGGATATACTGAAAAAGAAAGAGAGCCTGCCGCAAGAAATGCGGCAGGCTCGATCATATTATGGGATCACACCTGATAGGGATTCGGATCGGTGAACATGTGATCCTCGATCTCCGGCTTGGAGGCATATTTGCCGATCATGCAGAAGATCTCGCCGTCGGGGGAGCCCTCGCGGGTCATGGTGCCATAGCCGCGGCCCACGCTGTACATCCGGTTCCAGTTGTCCAGGAACAGGAGAGTATCGCTGCGGAAGCCCATCTTGGCGCCGAGGATCTTTTCCATGTTCTGCTCCGTGGCGCTGACGATGTACATGCCTTCCTTGATCTTCACATAGTCGGCAGGTTCGTCGGAGCCGGGGAGGGAGCTCATCATGCTGCTGATGCCGCTGGTGCCGGACTGGCGGGCGACATACTGGATGCGATACCAGTTGGAATTGTGGTAGACGTGGGTGGTGGACATGTTGTGGCCGTAGACCCAGCGGACGCCGGTGCCCATCACGTCGTCGGTGAAGCCGTGACGACGGAGATCCGTATGCTCCTCGCCCTCCACCTTGATGTAGCCGAAGCCCCAATGGCTGTCGATCAGGTAGGGGTAATAGGGGTTCTCACCGACGCTGCAGCGCAGGAAGGTCACAAGGCCCTGCTCCATGTCGATGACGAAGGTATGGTTGGCTCTGGGCTCCTTGACGCAGTAGGTGAGGAGATAGGTGTCGTCGTCGGCCTTGCGGACCTCGTAACGATCCGCTTCGCCGGTCTGGGCGCCGCTGCGGATGCTCCAGGTCAGGCGGTTCCGGTCCACCAGATCCAGATGGATATCGCCGGTTTCCTTGCCGGTGTCGATGACGAAATCGAACTGTTGTCCGGCCAGTTCAAAGCAGCGGGGCGGGCAGAACTGAGAAATGGAATTGCGGGCAGCAATGCGATCGTACTTTTCGAAAAGATTCATACGGATACCTCCCAGATTATATTATTTTCTTTATAGTAACTGCTTTGCGGGAGAAAGTCAATCCATCCTTTGCGGCGAATCCCGCGAAAATGAAAAAAAGCCCGGGACCGCTTGATGCGATCCCGGGATCATGGCGGAGAAGTCGGGATTTGAACCCGAGCGGCGCTCAACACGCCCTACTCCCTTAGCAGGGGAGCCCCTTCGGCCTCTTGGGTACTTCTCCAAATGCCGCAGCTGTTATAAAATAGCACAGCTTATGGCGGATGTCAAGGCATTTGAGAAGAATTTGCTCCGGAAATCAGGGGCGCCAGGAACTTCTTCAGCTGCTTGAAATAGGCGTCCGTATCGGCCAGAGGGGAAGCACCGTGACCGGCGTTTTCGGACAGATAGAGGTACTTCTTCGAAGCACAGGCTTTGTGCATTTCCTCCGTCCAGGCATAGGGGATACGCATATCCTTCTTTCCGTGGATGAACAGGATGGGGGTGTTTCCTTCCGCCTTGAGAGCCTCCCGAAGATCCACGCTGCCGAGCCCCGTTTTCCAGAGGATACGGGCATACAGGTTCACGATCTGCAAAAGAGGGAAGACCCGCATGCGCATCTCTTCCTTCATGACCCGGCGGAGCATTTCCCTGGGGCTGGCATATGCGCCGTCCGACACGACGCCGCGGACAGCCGCGGGCAGCGATTTTGACAGGGCATGGAGCGCGGTAAAACCGCCCATCCCGCTGCCCAGAAGGAAGATACAGGTTCCGTCGTCAGATCGTTCCACAGCCTTTTCCGCCCACAGGCGGCAGTCCTCCGCCTCCAAAAGACCGAGGGTGCAGTATTCGCCGCCGCTGGCTCCATGGGCCCGCTCGTAGGGTATCAGCAGGGAATACCCCTGTTTGGCAGCCCAGCGGGCGACGACGCTCATGTTCTGCGGAAGCGCGCCATATCCGTGCAGCAGCACCAGGCACGCTTTCGCGTTCTTTTTCGGAAGCCAGAGCGCCTTCAAGGGGCAGCTGCCGGCGCCGGTCGTGTCTATCGTTTCCCAGGCCTGTTCCTGAAACCAGTCCAGCGCCGGTTCTACCAGGGGGGTATAGGAAAACCACTCGGAGGTGATCAGCGCTTCCTTTTCCGTCAGGTCCTTGGTGGGCGGGCGGTGGAAGGCTTTACGGAAGAACACCCATGCGAACAGGAACATCAGCAGAAACAGAAAAATGACGATATACAGAAGCAGCACGGCACAGGACCTCCGCAGCAGAAATCACCGGGACATATCGTATTTTACCGCGGAGAATGCTTTCCTGCAAGCATCAAAGATGCTATAATGACCAAAGAGTGAGCTAGAGCATGCGGATTTGATCTCCGCCCATATTCCGGACCATCGCCCTGGTCCGCTGGACATCCTGTGCATCCAGCTTCAGTTCCACCTCGGCTTCGCCATCGTGATAGAGCGGAAGGCCCATCAGGTCCGACGTATAGAGGGCGCGGCTTCCCAGCTCCGTGTTCATGGGTCCCCGGTCGTTGACCGACATGTTGATCCGCCAGGGAAAATACGCGGAAGCGGAATAAGGCGCTTCTGCCGGCAGAGAACCCCGGGGCTTATTCAGGACCTTCGCTTCCAGATGCGGGACCTTGCTCCTGATCCGGCTAACGGCCCGGTCCGCCGCGTCAACGGAATCAAAACGCGCTTTCATGATACACTGCATATTCTTGCCTCCCGGATTCGTTTGTCTCTATCCTGCCCGAAAGTGAGGAGAATACCATGGAATTATCTCCCGGTGATAAGCTCCGTATGAAGAAGTGCCATCCCTGCGGCAGCGACCGCTGCGAAGTCCTGCGGGCGGGAATGGATTTCAGGCTGCGCTGCCTGGGCTGCGGCCATATTTGGGAGATGCCGCGCCCCAAGCTGGAAAAGGCGATCAAGGCTGTGGAGACGGCGGACGGAGATTGAGCGGGCACCGTCTTTCTTTCGACGGACAAAGCACCCTCATGCTCGTACAATGCGGGTATGAGGGTGCTTTATTTGGACAGCCTTTTCTGGCTGGAACTGATTGCGGACACCGTGCTGCTGTGGGCGGCGGGAAAGCTGTGCGGCATCCGGCGGAGGCCCTTTCGCCTGCTTCTGGCCGGGGTGATCGGCGGCGCTTATACGCTGCTTGCCCTCTTCGTGCCCCTGGCGGCGACGCTGGCTGGAAAGGCGGCGTCCCTTGCCTTGATGCTGCTGGCGTCTTACGGCGGCGAAAAGCGGCTGTGGCGGCCTGCGCTGGCATACCTTTTCCTCTGCGCGGTCTATGGCGGCGTAGCGGCGGCGGTGACGCTGGCGGCGGGAAAGGCGACGGCCAGGGCTCTGGTGTTTTCAGCCGGGGTCAGCCTGGGCGTCTGCGCGCTGCCCTTCCGATTCTCGGGGGTGCGGGGAGGTAAATGCAAGCTGCTCCTGATCGGAGAAGGCGGCCGGACTACCCTGACGGCGCTGCAGGATACGGGGGACCGGCTTACCGATCCCTTCAGCGGAAAACCGGTGATCATTTCCTCCGAAGGGCAGCTTGCGCCGCTGTTCACAGAAGAACAACGGAACATTCTGGCGCAAACGGTGAACGAAGCGCCTGAAACAAGACTGGAAAGGCTGGGGAAAGGCTTCACCCTCATTCCGCTGCGCACGGTGAACGGAAGCACATTGGCACGCGCAGGAAAGGCAAGCGCCGTCTACCAGGACGGACAGGCACTGGGACCCTGCCGCGTGGTGTTCAGCCGGGAGAAGATCGAATGTGAAGGCTGTGACGCCATCATCGGCGGGGACGGGATATGAAGGGGGGAGAATAATGGGTCTGTTTCAAAAACTGTTCAGGAAACTGCTTTCCGGAAAATTCGGCCGGCCTGTCTATTATGTGGGCGGCTCGGAGGGTTTGCCGCCGCCTTTGAGCCGGGCGGAAACGGAAGAATGTCTGGAGCGGCTGCGGCGGGCGGACAGCTCCGTGAAGCCCACTCTCATCGAGCGGAATCTGCGCCTCGTCGTCTATGTGGCCAAGCGATTCGAGAATACGGGCGTGGGGTTGGAGGACCTGATCAGCATCGGCACCATCGGGCTGATCAAGGCGGTGGACAGCTTCGATCCGGACAAAAAGATCAAGCTGGCTACCTATGCCTCCCGCTGCATCGAAAACGAGATCCTAATGTTCCTGAGAAAGCTGTCCAACCAAAAGAGCGAGATCAGCCTGGACGAGCCCATCAATACGGATTATGACGGCAACGAGCTCCTTCTCAGCGAGGTTTTGGGGACGGAAGCGGACAGCGTGATGCAGCCACTGGAAGAGGAGACGGACCGGACCATCCTGCGCCGGGCCGTGGAAAAGCTGCCCGGGAGGGAAAGAAAGATCGTGAAGCTGCGCTTCGGACTGGAAGGGGGGAAGGAGCAGACCCAAAAAGAAGTGGCGGATTCTCTCGGCATCTCTCAAAGCTACATATCCAGGCTGGAAAAGCGCATCATCGCCAGACTTCGGCACGAGATCCTCCAGGAGATCGGCTGAGTCCATGCTGCCGTGGATACCCGGCAGTATTGCTTCCTGCCTTTCGGATGTGGTATCATGCGGGTATGAAAAAGCTGGATCACAGCCGCCTATGCGGCCTATACAAGATACTGATGTGCTCCCTGTTCCTGCTGGCCGTATCTCCTGCGGGCTATCGGAACATCGTGGAGACGAAATTCGCCGTCTTTAGTTTCTTGACGGGGCTGTTTCTCCTTGCCTTTTTCGTCCTGTTTCTGCGAAAGAAGCTGCCCGGCGGCAGCTGGAATATCGTCCAATATCTTATCCTGGCCTATTGGGCCTGGAGCCTTCTCAGCGCCGCGTGTTCCCCGTGGAAAGGGATCGCGTTCCTCGGGGGAGAACGCTGCGACGGGTTCATCACCATCACGCTGTATTGCGCTTCTTTCCTGCTGCTGAGCCGCTATGGGGATAATACCCGATTCCCCACCTGGATCACGGCGGCTGCGCTGGGAGTCTTTTGTCTTGTAGCTCTCCTGCAATTCTTTGACCTGAATCCGCTCCGCCTTTATCCCGAGCCCCTTCGCTGGTCCGGGCGGGAAAAGGCGTATAACGGCGCTTTTCTCTCGCTGACTGGAAATGCGGACCTGACAGCCTGCGTGCTCGGCACCGGCTTTGCCTTTTTATGGCCGCTGGCTATCCGCAAGAAAAGCTGGCTCTGTGGGCTCATCAGCCTCCTGTGTCTGGCTGTGCTGATCGCCTCCGGGATAAGAGGCGGCCTCCTGGGGGCAGCCGCAAGCGTGATTTTCTGCCTGCCTGCTGCGCTTCCGCTGGGCAGAAAGGGGAGACGGTTATCGTGGGCGATCCTCGCCCTTATCTGCATCGGCATTTTGCTGGTTGTCTATCTTGCTCCGATGCCCGGCACCGGCGGGGAACTCCATGCGCTCCTGCACGGACGGGCGGAGGATTCTTTCGGGAGCGGCCGCATCTACATCTGGAAGAAAGTCTGGAAGCTGGTCAGGGAACGTCCCCTGCTGGGGGGCGGGCCCGACACGCTGGGGGAGCGGGGGCTTGCTTTCGTAAAGGCGGCGGCGGACGGCTCGATCATCCGCCGCACCATCGACTGTGCCCACTGCGAGCCTTTGAATGTCCTGGTCAATCAAGGCCTTCCCGCGCTGCTGCTTCTGGCAGGAGCCATGTTCCTGACACTTGTCCGTTCCGTCCGGAGAGATTCCGATGCTTCCGTCGCTTTGCACAGTGCTCTTGCCGCTTATCTGGCTGCGTCTCTGTTCGGGATCGGAATGCCTGCAAACGACGCTTTTTTCTGGCTGATCTGGAGTTCTCTGCTCAGGGAAACTGCAAAAGAGAATGGTAATCATTGATTTAATGTGATTTGACAAGGGCGGGCATCTGCGCTATACTCACAGAAATGGACAACTCGATTTACCGAATCTATGTATATACAGAAAGGCTGGAAAAGATGGATCTGTTTCAGAAATGCGCGGACTATAAGCTGGCTGACGAGTACAAGGCCATGGGCATCTTTCCGTATTTCCGGGAGCTGCAATCCCGCCAGGATACGGAAGTCATTATGGAAGGCAAACGGCGCATCATGCTGGGTTCCAACAATTATCTGGGGCTGACCACCGATCCGGACGTGATGGAGGCCGGTTTGAAGGCGCTGCGGGAATACGGCACCGGCTGCAGCGGTTCCCGCCTCCTGAACGGAACGCTCCAACTGCACATCGAGCTGGAGGACGAGCTTAAGAAATTCCTGAGAAAAGAAGCGGTGACCACGCTTCCTACCGGTTTTCAGACCAACCTGGGCATCATCAGCGCGCTGGTGGGCCGGAACGACTATGTGATCTGCGACAGAGACAACCATGCCAGCATCTATGACGGATGCAAGCTGAGCTACGGGAAAATGCTCCGTTACCGCCACAATGATATGGCGGACCTGGAGCAGAAGCTGAAATCGGTCCCGGATACTGCCGGCATCCTGATCGTCACTGACGGCGTATTCAGCATGGGCGCTGACCTCTGCAACTTGCCGGAGATCTGTCGCCTGGCAAAGGAATACGGGGCAAGAGTGATGGTGGACGACGCCCACGCTCTCGGCGTAATTGGCGAAGGTGGGCGCGGAACTGCCAGCTATTTCGGCCTGGAAGATCAGGTTGACATCTATATGGGCACCTTCTCCAAGTCTCTGGCCAGCCTGGGCGGTTACGCCGCCGGACCGCAGAAGGTCATTGATTACATCCGGCATAATTCCCGGCCCTTCATGTTCGCCGCGTCCATCACCCCCGCTTCCTGCGCCACGGCCCTGGCTGCGCTGCGCAAGCTGGAAGCGGAACCGGAGCGGGTGGCCCACCTGCGGGAGCTGAGCGATTACATGCGGGAAGGCTTGAAGGCACGCGGCATGCGCATCCGGGAGGGGATCACCCCCATCGTTCCCATTTTCACCTACGACGCGATCCGAACATTGAAGATCGCCACAGAACTCTATGACAAGGGCGTTTACGTCAACACCGTGCTTCCCCCCGCCGCGCCTGCGGACGGATGCATGCTCCGCTGCAGCATCATGGCGACCCATACGAAGGAACTGCTGGACGAAGCTATGGACGTCATGAAGGAAGTCGTCGGGGAGTACGATGGCTGATCGAAAGGTCGCACTGGTCACCGGCGGCAGCAGCGGCATCGGCCTAAGCTGCGCCAAAGCGCTGCAGGCAAAGGGATGGCGTGTGTTCACTTTGTCCCGGCGGCAGGAAGGACCTTCCGGCTTTGAGCATGTCCGGGCGGATGTCAGCGACGCCGGGGAATGCCGTCGGGCGGTGGACGAAGTCACGGGCCGCAGCGGGCGGCTGGATCTGCTGGTGAACTGTGCCGGGTTCGGCATCTCCGGCGCTGCGGAATTCACGCCGGATAGGGAAGCGGAAGCCCAGGTCAAGGTCAATCTGTTCGGAACGGCCAATATGTGCAAAGCCGTCATTCCCCAAATGCGCGGTCAGGGAGGAGGGCGCATCCTCAATGTCAGCTCCTTTGCCGCTCTGACCCCCATTCCGTTCCAGATCTGGTATTCCGTTTCCAAGGCTGGCATCAACAGCTATACGATGGCCCTTGCCAACGAGCTTCGGCCATTCGGCATCAGCACAGCGGCGATCATGCCCGGCGATACGAAGACCGGGTTCACCGACGTGCGCCGGAAATGCCCGGAGGGGGACGAAGTTTACAAGGGCGTTATCTCCCGCAGCGTCGCTAAAATGGAAAAAGATGAGCGGGGCGGCATGAGCCCCGACTTTGCCGGCCGGCTCGTTGCCCGCCTGGCGGAGAAGAAACGCATAGCGCCGTTGTATACCGTGGGTTTCGGGTACAAGTGTCTGGCGCTTCTGTTCAAGCTCCTGCCCGCCGCGCTCTCCAACCGTATCCTTGGCATGATGTACGCTTCGTGAGGATGATGGAACATGAACTTTTCCAAGCTGTCGGATTATCTTGAAAAGCTCCCGGAGGAGTGGGGGATCCCCCAGTGCGCTTTCGTACTTCGTCAGGGACGGGAGACCATATTTGAAAAGCTGGTAAACGCCGACAAGGACAATGTATACTGGCTCTATTCCGCCACAAAGCTGTTTACCGCCACCATGTTCTGCCGCCTTTTGGAACAGGGCAAACTGAAGCTGGAGGACCCGGTTTCCGATTATCTCCCGGAATACGCGCAGCTCGTGATCGCGGACGAGGCGGGGAATGAAAGAAAGGCTCAGAAGCCGCTGCTGCTGGAGCATCTTATTACCATGTGCGGCGGCCTGACTTATGACATCTTCCATCCCTGCATCACCGGCGCGCGGGACAGAACGACCCGGGGCATCGTTCGGGAAATCGCCGGGATGCCGTTGGTGGACGAGCCGGGTGATACTTATTATTACAGCCTCTGCCACGATGTTCTGGCCGCCGTTATGGAAGTCGTGACCGGCGTCCGCTATGCCGAGCTGGTGCGGCGGGAGATCATCGAACCACTGGGCATGACGGGCACCTGCTTCCATCCGGATGCCGCCTTGAAAGCACGATTTGCCCCGCAGTATGAATGGCAGGGGCAGAAAAAAGGCGCGGTTCCCTGCCCGGGAGACAACAAATTCGAGTTTTCGCCGGACTATGATTCCGGCGGCGCGGGAATGTGCAGCACCCTGGAGGACTATATCCTGCTGCCGGAAGCTCTTGCCAACGGTGGCCTGGGGCGGGACGGTTATCCGCTGCTGAAACCGGAGACCATTGAGGCCATGCGCACGGATCACATCCACGGTTCCCGCAGGACTGGCTTCGACTTTCGCTGGGGCAGATTCCGCAGTTATGGCTACGGGCTGGGCGTCCGGACGAGGATCGACCAGGAGGACGGAGGCTGCAGCCCTGTTGGGGAATTCGGCTGGGACGGCGCAGCCGGCGCCTACTGCATCATAGACCCCAAGAACAAAATCAGCGCCTTTTATGTGCAGCATGTGCTGAATATGGGCCCTGTATTCGATGAAATCCATCCGAAACTGCGGGACCTCATCTATCAGAGCTTCGAAAAATGAACATGACCGGGAAAAGCGGTTTGCTTTTCCCGGCCTTATCTTTTTACATGTAGATCTTTCGTCCCTTTTCGTCGGGGATCAGGCTCAGGCGGTAGAGCCAGGTGTTGATCACATCCCGCCATTCTTTGGCGCAGCGCAGCTGTTCCCGGAATCTGTCCTGAACACGGGCATAAACCTCCGGGTCCAGCTTGTCCCGCAGCTCATTCCAGGCGTCCGACATGGCCTGCGCTTCCTCGTAGCCCTCAAAATGATCGTCGTATATCCGCTGGAGCAGCGTCCGCCCGTCCTTCATCCGATAGTCGTAGGGAAGACGGTGGAAAAAGAGCAGAAGCTCCTCCGGGCAGTTTTCCGCAGAAGCGTACATGGCGGCCAGTCGGGGGGAATACTGCTCCGTGTAGCCGGTGCCGTCGGGCCCCCGCTCCACGCCGATCTCCTTATGGGTGGCCCGGTGATAAGTACCCCAGCGATCATACTCATATCCGTCCGGGCTGGGTCCGTAGTGATTCCCCGGAACGCACATCCAGCCGATCCCCAGGGGCACGGTGTATTTCTCATATACCCTGCGGGAATTCATCAGGATGTCCGTTACCGTCCGCGTCACAACCGGATCGTCACCGAAGGTGAGGATCGACCATTCCCGGGCGATCTCCTCCGGGTCCGCAGACGGGTCCCATGCGAGTAGGCCAAAGCCGAATAGGTTTGCCGCTGCCAGATCATGCCCCGTCCAGTTGTAATCATCCCCCGTGTTGCTGACGGCGCAGACGGCGGATATGTTCTCCTTCACCGTG
Source organism: Oscillospiraceae bacterium (assembly GCA_902795345.1). Lineage (GTDB taxonomy): Bacteria > Bacillota > Clostridia > Oscillospirales > Oscillospiraceae > UBA1774. Next base: position 8,428 of record CADBKO010000010.1, on the reverse strand, counting down.
TCGTGCTCCGGTTTGTGTTCCATGTGGAAATCAAGCACTTCCCGGAACATGGGAAGAAGGTAGCAGACATGCTTCTGCTGGCCGGTGTATTCCTGGGCGATCTGGAATTCCACCATGCTTGCAGTGTGCTCCAAATGTCCCAGCAGGGGAGATACCGGCTCCCGGATCTGAAAATCCACGGGGCCGTTTTTTATCTGTAAATAGACGTTGCCCCGGAACTGACCGTCCAGAGGCGCGAAATGATCGCACTGCGCGCTGGCCCGGTCTGTCTTCGTGTCGCGCCAATCCTGCGTGCAGTTATAGACAAAGCAGCGCCAGAGTATCTTCCCGCCGAAGGGACTGACGGCTTCTGCCAACATATTGGCGCCTTCCGCCTGTGTGCGGCCATAGCTGTGGGGGCCTGGCCGCCCCTCGGAGTCGGCTTTCACCAGGAAACCGGCCAGATTGGGGATCGAAGCGAACAGCTTTCCGCAGGTATCCTTCCACCACTGACGCACTCTTGGGTCCAACGGATCCGCCGTTTCCAGTCCGCCCAGCTCGATAGGGGAGGAAAAACTGACGGAAAGCCAGAGGGAAACGCCGTATTCCCCGAGGCAGACGGCGATCCGCTTCAGTTCCCGCTGGTAAGAGCCGGTCAGCAGCTTCAAAGCGTTTGCGTGTACGTTCACGTTGTTGATGCAGCAGGCGTTGAGCCCGCAGGAGGCAAGCAAGCGCACGTAATCCCGGGTGCGCTCCGAAAAGAAAGGCTTCCCGTCCCGAAAGAAGAAGGAGCGGCCGGAATAGCCCCTCTCGATGCTGCCGTCTGCATTGTCCCAGTGATCCAGCATGCGGATCGCGTAAGCGGGGGAAGAATCCCACTCCGGGTAGTCTTCTCCCAGGGCCAAATGCCGCAGCAGATGAAAGACGCCGTAAAGAAGGGCGATTCCGCTTCCAATCAGCTCCATGCCGTCTCCGCTGCGTTTCAGCGTGATCTTCTCGCCGCTGCCCAGGGATTCCGTGAGCTTGATCGAGGGCCCGTCAGCTACCTTTCCGCACAGCATCGTTTCGGCTCCCATGGCTTTCAGCCCGGCCATCAGTTCGCGCTGCGCCGCCTTGCCCTGCCGGGTCGCAGGCATGCCGGCGATGCGTTTCGTATAAGCCGGGAGCGCCCGCTTTGGCTTCCAATCCAGCCAAAGGAGGGAATAATCCACAAAAATCACTTCTTTCGGTTGCAAAATATGCTGGAAGCAAGTAAAATACCTATACCATATCTTGTGTTTTGAGGGAATGTAATGACAGATAAAGAATGGGCGGGCCTGCTGTCTTTCCTTAATGAAAAGCCGGGCGCATATGTGCCCGCGGGTCTGATCGTGGACAGCCCATGGATACCCGGCTACTGCCGCGTGGATACCGTGGATTATTACGGAGACCCGAAGGTTTGGCTGGACTGCCAGGATCAGGTGCGCTCCGATTTCCCGGGCCTTTTGTTTTTACCGGGGGATTGGGTGGAGTTCGGCATGGCTTCCGAGCCATCCTCCTTCGGCTGCCCCGTCCATTTTTTCCATGACCAGACTGTGGGGATCGGGCACCTGATCACCTCGGCAGACGACCTGGACGAACTGGATGACCTGCCCGTGCCGGACCCCAGGCGGGACGGCCTGATGCCCCTGGCTCTTTCTAAAATCCGGCTGCTCCGGGGAGAGTTGGCAGAGCGGGGGCGCAGGCTGCGCATAGTAGCAGCCAGAGGCCCTTTGAACGTGGCGGGATTCCTGATGACGATCCCGGAGTTCTGCGTAGCGGTCAAGACCGATCCGGAGAGAGTCCATCGGCTGCTGGATAAGACGACCGAGCTGGTCATCCGCTGGCTGGAAGCCCAGGCGGAAGCGGCGGGGGAAATCGGCGGCATCCTGCTTCTGGACGATATCTGCGGATTCTTCAGTGAAGAAGAATACCTGGAATTTGCCCATCCCCGCCTGAAACGCATCTTCGACCATTTCAGCGTTCCCGTGAAGATGTTCCACAACGACAATTTCGGAAACCGCTATACGACCTTTCCCCATATTGCCGACCTGGGCGTCAATCTGTTCAATTTTTCTTATCAGGCGCAGCTGGGGGAGGCATCCGGGCTGCTGGGGCCGAAGGTGGCCATCCTCGGCAATCTGCCGCCTCTGGACCTGCTGACGAGGGGCACGCCGGAGGAGATCGGGGCAGCGGTCAGGGCACAGCTGGCGGAAAGGCCTGCCGATTGCCGTCTGATGCTGTCTGCCGGCGGCGGAGCGTCTCCCGGCATGCCGAAAGAAAACCTGAAAGCGATGCTGGAGGCGCTGGCGGCGTGTCAGCCGGGCTGATCATGCCTGAAGAAGGAATTCCGCAATGGTATCCCAATCTGCCTGGGGCATGCCGTGTCCGCCTTCCCGGAGGGAATACCATACGTCGCCCTCACAGAATTTTTCGTTGATCTTGGCATAGCGGGGGCCGGGATTCTGCCCTTTGGGTTCCGGATAAACGAAGCCCTTCATCCCTTGGACCTCCCAGGCGGGAGAAGCGGCGATGCAGGTCAGCTGTTCATGGAATGGGTCGCACCAGAAGTCTTCATAAGCCGAGCAGACGAGGAGCTTGCGGGGCGCGACGGCGGCAGCCAGGAAATGGGCGTCTACGGGCAGCGAATCCACATCTTCCGCGAAGGATTTATAGGATTCGTTGAACCAGTAACCGTAATTCTTCGTGATGTCCGCCACGGTCTCCCCGATCTTGCCCCTTAGGAGGCTGGCGCCTCCGCAGCCGGAGCAGACGGACGCCACATGGGTGAAACCTTCTTCAAAAGCACCGGCTACCATGGCAGTCTTACCGAAGCGGGAGCAGCCAGCGCAGCCCACACGGGTTTCGTCGAATTCCCCGGAGGCCAGAAGGTCCTGCATCACATAGCCCATGCAGCGGCCCCAGATCAGCAGTTTCCCGGCGTCCGCGCCGCCGTGACCTTCCGGCCACAGGACCTTGCAGATGCCGTCGTCGAAGGGCCAGTCGTCCGCTGTTATATCGTTCGTGGCCAGAGCGGCCACGGCGATGCCCTTCTGAACGAAGCCCTCCGGCGGGAGAGAGGCGAAAATGCCCTCCAGGGACATGCCGATGGTGACGAGGAGCGGCGGCGTCTCAATACCCAGGGGACGAATGAGCTTGAAGGGGAAGGTATAGATGCCGTTGGGATAGATGAGCTCCAGTTCGATGAGCTCTACGCGGGTATGGGGTTTCCCGTCCATGCCCCAGCCGGAGTCATAGCCCACTCTGGCCTTTTCCCGGACTGTCAGAGGTTCCGGCGGCAGGAAGCCATAGGCATAACGCTGCAGGTCATAGAGGATCTCGCCACGGCGGCGCTGCCAGCTGCCTTTGGTGACTTCTTCACCGTCCGCATGGATCATCAGCTCCGGAAGACGGAGATATTTCAGTATCTGTTCCATCGTTGACCTCCTTCGATGTTTTTGTTTTCATCATCATAACACATCGGATCCCGAATTTGAACCGAAAGGATGAAATATCATGGATGCCTATTTGGATACTTCCCGATCCTTTGAAGAAAGAGCCCTGGATCTGATTTCCCGCATGACCCTGGAGGAAAAGATCAGCCAGTTGAGTTTTGACGCACCGGAGATCCCGAGGCTGGGTATCCGTGCCTGGACCTGGTGGAACGAAGCCTCCCATGGCGTGATACCGGTTTTCCAGAGCTTTGCGGAGGCCAGCTCCTTCCCGGTGTGCCTCGCCCTGGCCAACAGCTGGGACCCGGCCCTTGTGAAAGAGACGGCGTCCGCCATCTCCGATGAAATGCGGGCTCTGTATAACCTGAACGGCAAGGAGCTGGACTACTGGTGCCCCACGGTGAACATGGGCCGCGATCCCCGCTGGGGAAGGAACGACGAAGCGTTCGGGGAGGACCCGCTCCTGGCCGGGACCCTGGCCGCATCCTATGTGCAGGGCATCCAAGGGGAGGACGCACGCTATCTGAAAGCCGTGTCCACGCCCAAGCACTTCGCCGCCAATAATTCGGAATATAATCGCAATTCCGCCTCCTCCAACATGGACGAAGCCACCCTGCGGGAATACTTCCTGCCGGTGTTCGAGCGCTGCTTCCGGGAGGGAAAGGCCCAGTCCGTCATGACCGCCTACAACCGGATTTCCGGCGTGCCGTGCAGCGTCAACGAGCACCTTTTGCAGGATATCCTGCGGGATGAATGGGGCTTCGACGGTTATGTGGTATCCGACGACGGGGCGGTGGGGGATATAGGACCCAATTACAACCTCATGTGGGGCCAGCCACGGGGACATTTCTACGCCTCCACCATGCAGGAGGGCTCAGCCCTCGCCCTGAACGCCGGAACGGACATCTGCTGCGGCAACGATTACAAGGTCTGGCTCAAGACTGCCCTGGAGGAAGGATTCACCACGGAGGAAGCTCTCGACCGGGCGCTGGTCCATGCTTTCACAGCCCGCTTCCGCCTGGGTGAATTCGATCCGGCGGAGAAGCTCCCCTGGCATGGCTTCCGTGCCGAGGCACTATGCAGCGAAGCTCATGCAGCCACCGCTCTCAAAGCGGCGGAAGCCTCCATGACCCTGCTGCGCAACGAAAATGATTTTCTGCCCCTGCGGAAAGAAAGGACAAAGAATCTGCTGGTAATCGGCCCCAACGCCATCTACCGGCAGCTGGGAAGCTATTCCATTGGCGGCTATGCTGATACCCGCGTCTCCGTGCCGCCGATGGCGGGCATCCGGGAGATCGGGGAAAGCCTGGGATTCACCGTGTCTTATGCCAAAGGCTGGCATATCCTGGACAAGCCCATCGAGGGCGGGAACCGCTTCCCGGTGCTGGAACGGGCCGCGGAGGAAAACGGGCTGGGCATGGATGAATATTTCGACGCCCGCACGCCGGAACCGGTCAAGGAGCTCAACCGCCAGCTGGCTGCCCGCCGTGCACAGCGGGCCCAGCTGCCGCCGCCCGTTCCCCGTCATCCCGTAGACGATCCGGACCTGGATAAGAGCGGGGAAGACTTGTGGGAAGAAGCCCTTCATGCAGCAAAAGAGGCCGACGCGGTGATCGTCGTGGCCGGAACGGACCCCAGCGTTACCAGCGAAGGGCGGGACCGGGCTACCTTGGCGCTGCCCTATGACCAGGACGCAAAGATCCGGCAGCTTAAGGCGATCAACCCCAATATCGCGGTAGTCCTCATTACCTCCGGCCCTGTGACCGGGCAGTTCCTTTCAGAGGTCCCCGCCGTTCTCTGGGCGGTTTATGCGGGCGAAAGCCAGGGAACAGCCATCGCTAAGGTCCTCTTCGGCCAGATCAGCCCTTCCGGGCGGAGCTGCGAGACCTGGTACAACAGCGACGAAGAGCTTCCCCATATCTCCGACTACGGGATCCGTCCTCTGGACACGCCGAACCAGATGGGCAGGACTTATCAGTATTGGTTGGGTAAGCCTCTGTTTCCCTTCGGCCACGGCCTGAGCTATGCCAGCTTCGAGTATTCGAACTGCAAATGGAGCGGGACAGCATTCAGCCCGAACGACACCTTGGAACTCTCCGTGACCGTGCGCAACTGCGGCGGGATAGAAGGGGAAGAGGTCGTCCAGCTTTATGGGAAGAAGATGGGGCTCTGGCTCAACCAGGCATACCGGAAACTGCTTGCTTTTGAGAAGATCAGGCTGATGCCCGGAGAAGAGAAGCGCGTCACTCTGTCAGTGCCCCTCTCTGACATGAAGGTCTGGCATACACCGTCGAAGAAATATGTGGTGCCGGAGGGAGAATGGTATCTCTGGCTGGGCCGTTCCGCCGGTTCGGACGCGGAGATCGCCGGAGAAAAGATCAGCGTGACCGGTAAGTGGGATGCGCCTTTGAGCGCCGTGACCCTTCGGTGCGATAAACGCATCCTGTCGCCCGGCGAGAAGGCTGAACTGTCGCTGACCGCGACCCTGATGGACGCTGCCCGGATCGGCACGGAAGGCGCATGCCTTGAAAGTACCGATGAAAATGTGCTGAAAGTGGAAAACGGCGTAGTCACCGCGCTTAGGCCGGGACTGTGCCTGGTGAAGATGTCCTTGGAACGCAGCGGCGTCACAAAAACCTGCAGGCTGCCGTTCCTTGTGCGGAAATAAGGAGAGTAGTGTGGACGCATATAAAGTCATTCAGATCGACGAAAGCACCTGGGCCATCGACGAAGGAATGGTGAAGAGCTATCTGCTGGCCGGATCGGAGCGGGCGCTGCTCATCGACACCGGCAACGGCGCCGGGGACCTGCGGAAGCTGGTCAGTTCCCTGACGGACAAGCCGGTTATGCTGGTGAATACCCATGCCGATGGGGACCATACCGGCTGCAACGACCAGTTCGACACACCCTATCTGCACCCCTCCGAGTTTGCCTATTTTGAGGAGCGGAACCCCGGCAAATCCCATCTTGCGCTGCCGGACAACGCCAAGGTCTATCTCGGTGACCGCTGGGTGGAAGTGCTGCTGATCCCCGGCCATACCTGCGGCAGCATCGCCCTGTTGGATGAGAAGCAGCGCTATTTGTTCTCCGGTGATATGGTGTCCGAGTCGCCCATCTTCATGTTCGGCGCGCAGCGGAGCATGCTGGCCTATTACGCAAGCCTGGAGCGGCTGCGCCGCCAGGCGGAATACTTTGACAAGATCTATCCCGCCCATGGGCCCATGCCCCTGGAGCCGGAGATCATCACCAGGCTCATGGACTGCTGCGAAGCAGCCCTGGCGGGGAAACTGGAAGCCGAGGAACCGCCGTTCCCCATCCCTGCGAAGCTATACAGGCAAAACGGCGTCGGCTTCCTGCTGAACTAAACACCCGGAAAAGGAGAGCCCGGCGCCGCCGGGCAGATGCAAAATGGCAAAGAAGACAACGAAAGAATACGGAAACGAGAGTATCTCCTCCCTGAAAGGCGCGGACCGCGTCCGGAAACGTCCGGGCGTCATCTTCGGCTCCGACGGGTTGGAGGGCTGCGAACATGCCGTGTTCGAGATCCTTTCCAATTCTATTGACGAAGCCAGAGAAGGCTACGGCAAGGAGATCATCCTGACCAGCTATCGGGACGGGTCCATCGAGGTGGAGGATTTCGGACGGGGCTGTCCGGTGGATTACAACAGCGCTGAGCAGCGCTATAACTGGGAGCTCGTATTCTGCGAGCTTTACGCGGGCGGCAAATATGACAACGAGGACGGGGATAACTACGAGTATTCGCTGGGCCTCAACGGTCTCGGTTCCTGCGCGACCCAGTATTCCTCGGAGTATATGGATGTGACCGTCTGGCGGGACGGCAAGAAATATGACCTGCACTTCGAGAAGGGGGAGAACATCGGCGGGCTTAAGTGGGAGGAGTATACCAAGAAGCGTACCGGTTCACGCATCCACTGGAAGCCGGACCTGGAGGTATTCACCGACATCGCCATCCCGGATTCTTACTTTGAGGATGTGATGAAGAAGCAGGCCGTGGTAAACAGCGGCGTCAGCTTCAAGCTGCGGATCGAGGAGGAGAAGGGCTTCCGGGAGACCGAGTATCTCTATGAGAACGGCATCCGGGACTATGTGGCGGAACTGGCGGGGGAGGACTCCCTGACTCTGCCGGAATACATCGAAGGGGAACGGCGGGGCCGCGACCGGGAGGACATGCCGGATTATAAGGTCAAGCTCTCCGCAGCCTTCTGCTTCTCCAACAAGTTCAACTGCATCGAGTATTATCACAACTCCTCCTGGCTGGAATACGGCGGCGCGCCGGAAAAGGCGACCCGCAGCGCTTTCGTTTCCGCCATCGACGCCCTGCTGCGGAAGCAGGGAAAATATCAGAAAAACGAATCCAAGGTCACCTTCAACGACATCCAGGACTGCCTGATCCTGGTGACCAACTGTTTTTCCACCCGGACTTCTTATGAAAACCAGACGAAGAAGGCCATCACCAACCGCTTCATTCAGGAAGCCATGACGGATTTCTTCAAGACCAAGCTGGAAGTATACTTTATCGAGAATCCGAAGGACGCGGAACGGATCATGGAGCAGGTCCTGGTGAACAAGCGCAGCCGGGAGACGGCGGAGCGGACCCGCCAGAACATGAAAAAGAAGCTGACCGGCTCCGTGGACCTGACAAGCCGCATTGAAAAATTCGTGGACTGCCGCACCAAGGACGTCAGCAAGCGTGAAATCTATATCGTGGAGGGCGACAGCGCCCTTGGCGCCTGCAAACAGAGCCGGGACGCGGAATTCCAGGGGATCATGCCGGTCAGGGGCAAGATCCTCAACTGCCTGAAAGCAGACTATGCTCGGATATTCAAAAGCGAGATCATCACGGATCTGCTGAAGGTGCTGGGCTGCGGCGTGGAGGTCAACGATAAGCACAATAAGGATATCAACACCTTTGATCTGGACAATCTGCGCTGGAACAAGATCATCATCTGCACCGACGC
>CADBKO010000009.1 GCA_902795345.1 Oscillospiraceae bacterium | reverse complement strand
GAACCACACCCATAATACCAAAGGAGGACACTTTTTTCTTTGCATAGCTAAAGCTTTTTGGAACCACCGGCACGGCCGGTGGTTTTCCTTTACAAAAAAGTTCGCCGGGACGCGATTTCGCGTCCCGGCGGAGTTTCCATATCTTCTCAATAATTCCCGATATACCGCTGGACTTCCCAGGAGCTGACGCGGGTGCGGTATTCCTCCCACTCGGTCTCCTTGCCGTTGAGATATTGGCGGTAGACATGGTCCCCCAGGGTCTGGCGGATCAGAGGATCGCCCTTGAAGGCGGCGATGGCCTCCTCCAGGCTGCCGGGGAGATTGCGGATGCCCTTCTCCTCCCGCTGGGACTTGGTCATGCCGTATATATTTTCCGCCACCTCCGCGGGGGGTTCCAGCTTCCGCTCCACCCCGTCCAGCCCGGCGGCCAGGCAGAGGGCCAGGCTCAGATAGGGGTTGCAGGCGGGGTCGGGGCTGCGCAGCTCCACCCGGGTGCTCTTGCCCCGGGCCGCGGGGACCCGCACCAGGGCGCTGCGGTTCTGGGTGCTCCAGGCCAGGTAGCAGGGGGCCTCGAAGCCGGGCACCAGCCGCTTGTAGGAATTCACCAGAGGATTCGTGACAGCGCACATGGCCGGGACATGCTCCAGAAGGCCGGCGATGAAATGCCGGGCGGTATCGGATAGCTTCTGAGGGGCGGCCGGATCGAAGAACACGTTTTCCCCATCCTTGAAAAGGGACATATTGGTATGCATGCCGCTGCCCGCCATGCCGAAGATGGGCTTTGGCATGAAGGTGGCGTGGAACCCGTTCAGCCCCGCCACGGTCTTCACCGCCAGCTTGAAGGTCAGGATATCGTCCGCTGCCTCCAGTGCTTCGGCATACTTGAAGTCGATCTCATGCTGCCCGTGGCCGCACTCATGGTGGCTGGCTTCGATCTCAAATCCCATCTCCTCCAGGGTCAGGCAGATCTCGCTCCGGGTCTTTTCCCCGTTGTCCAGGGGGCCCATGTCGAAATAGGCGCCCTCGTCGTTGGGTTCCAGGGTGGGGCGGCCCATCTCGTCGGTCTTGAAGAGATAAAACTCGCACTCCGGGCCCACATTGAAGGTATAGCCCAGGGCGGCGGCCTTGGCCAGCTGCTGCTTCAGCACATAGCGAGGGTCGCCCACGAAGGGGGTCCCGTCGGGGTTATGGACGTCGCAGATGAGCCGGGCCACGCTGCCCAGTCCCCGGTCCCAGGGCAGGAGCTGGAAGGTCTCCGGGTCAGGCCAGAGATACTGGTCGCTCTCGTGAATGCGGACAAAGCCCTCGATGGAAGAACCGTCGAAGGCGATCTGGTTGTCCATGGCCTTCTCGATCTGAGAAGCGGTGATGGCCACGTTCTTCAGCTGCCCGAAAATATCCGTGACCTGCAAGCGGATGAACCTGACGTTTTGCTCCCGCACCACGCGGATGATCTCGTTTTTATCCATGCTCCGGCCTCCTCTGCTGATATAAAAGATAGTATATCATAATATAAGAAAAAGGGAAGCCCCCATTTTTTGGAGGAAACACGATACTCCGTTTTCGAAGGCGATTTCCGAAGCCGGGGCGAGAACACGTCGAAAACATTGCAACAGAATTGCGCTTCTGTTATAATAGAATAGTTACATGAAATGAGTAAAGAAGGCTTTCGCGCTTCATGAGTTTCCACTTCATCGTCAAGGACAAAGCATTTTACCGGAAGGTTTTGCATATCGCCGTCCCCATAGCCCTCCAAAGCCTCATCACCATCGGCGTCAACATGATGGACACCGTCATGCTGGGCAGCATGGGGGAAACGCAGCTGAGCGCCTCCTCCCTGGCCAATCAGTTCGTGCAGGTCTTTCAGATCTTCTGCATGGGTCTGGGCATGGGGGCCAGCGTGCTGATCGCCCGCTTCTGGGGCATGGGGGACAAGGATAACCTCCGCAAGAGCATCACCATCATGCTCCGCCTGACGCTGCTGCTGGGCACCCTCTTCACCCTGGCGACGATCCTTGCGCCCCGGAGCATCATGCGGCTGTATACGCCGGACCCGGGTATCATCGACGCCGGAAGACGGTATATGCGCTGGATCGTCGCCTGCTATTATTTCCAGGGGCTTGCCCTGACCCTGACCCTGGTGCTGCGCAACGTGGGGCTCATGAAGATCCCCCTCTATACCTCTATCGGCGCTTTCTTCGTCAACATTTTCTTCAACTGGGTCTTCATCTTCGGCAAGCTGGGCATGCCGCGGATGGAGATCGAGGGGGCCGCCCTGGGCACCCTCATCTCCCGGGCATTTGAATTTGCCGTCATCGGCGGCTATTTCTTCCTGAAGGACAAGAGCATCGGCTACCGGATCCGGCACCTCTTCCTGAAATGCGCCGATCTGGTTGGGGACTATATCAAAATCAGCATCCCCGTGCTGATTTCCGACGGGCTGCTGGCTCTGGGGAACAACGCCGTGGGCATGGTCTTCGGGCGGCTGGGGGAAAACTTTGTTTCCGCCCAGGCCATCACCGCCGTGGTCCAGTCCTGCAGCACCGTGGTGATCCAGGGGGTGGCCCAGGCGGCGACCATCGTCACCGGCAACACCCTGGGCCAGGGCGACGTGGAGCGCACCCAGCGGCAGGGCGAGGCCTTCATCGGCCTGGGCATGGCCCTGGGTCTCCTGGCGGGGGGCATCATTCTGGCCATCGGCCACCCCGTAGTGGATTTCTACAAGCTCACGGAGGACACCAACCGGATCGCCTATTCCCTTATGTACGCCCAGGCTTTCATCGTCTTCTTCCAGGCCACCAACAACGTCATGACCAAGGGCGTGCTGCGGGGCGGCGGAGATACCCGCTTTCTCATGGTGGCAGACATCCTGTTCCTCTGGATCGCCTCCATCCCCCTGGGCTGGCTGGCCGGTCTCGTGTGGCATCTTCCCCCCTTCTGGACCTACTGCTGCATCCGCATCGACAACGTGATCAAGGCCGTGTGGTGCATCTTCCGTCTGCGCAGCGGCAAATGGATCAAAAAGGTCAGCCACATCGAAAAACTGGAATTAAAGGACAGCAAATAAATAAAACATAAAAGGAGAAAACAAAATGGCAAATTATCTGTTCAAGGGTCTGTGCCATGTGGGCATCATGACCGACAACGCGGAAGAGAGCGTCAAGTGGTACTGCGAAAAGCTGGGCTTCCGCCCCTGGTACGCGGGCAAGATGGGCCCCATGCCCCTCACCTTCGTGGAGGGCTACGGTCTGGTGATCGAATTCATCTCTGCCGGAAAAATGGCCCCCGGCGGCCCCATCGCCCACATCGCCCTGGAAGTCCTCAACATTGAGGACGCGGTGGCGGACCTGCGGGCCAAGGGCGTGGATGTGCCCGATCCCGGCTGCGCGCCCGACTTCTTCCCCTCCGGCATGAAGAACGTGTTCTTCACCGGCCCCAACGGGGAGACCCTGGAATACGTGGAATACGCGAAGTAAAGGCAACACCGGCAAAAATCGGTCCGGGCGGCTGAGCCGCCCGGACCGCTTGCCTTTCAACCGCTATTCATAATAGGGACATTTCCCTCTTGACAATAAATGAATGATCGTTTATTATATGCTCAGGTGAACGCAACATGAGAACCAGAGACTACGAAAAGCAACAGCGGATCAAGGAAGCCATGGTCCGGCTGATCCTGCGGGAGGGCATCAACGGCGCCTCCGTCGCCAAGATCGCCCGGGAAGCCGGGGTCTCCCCCGCCACCATCTATATCTATTACGACAGCAAGGAAGCCCTGCTCTCCGCGGCCTTCCGGGAATACTCCTACCAGTCCTATCAGTATGTGGACCGGCGCATCCGCCCCGGCATGGGGGCTGCGGAGCTGATCGAGGCCATCGTGCAGGGCTGCTATACCTACACTGTGGAGCATGAGGAGGTATTCAGCTTCGTGGAGCAGTGCGCCCGCTGCCCCACCCTGTCGGAATACGTATCCCAGCAGGAGTGCTGCTGCGGCATCTTCGACCTGATCCATCAATACCAGGCCCACGGCCTTATCCGGCGGTGCAGCGACCTGAACCTGGCGGCGGTGCTTTTCGCCCCGGTGCGCTTCCTGGCCGCGAACCACAAGGGAGGCCCCGTGGAACCCCAGCTCCGGGAGCTGGTGGCCATGCTCCAGCGGCTGCTTCTTCCATAGTCTCCTCCCCGCCCTTCGGCGGGGAAACAAAAGCCTCATTTGTAAACGAACATTCATTTATTCTATCCCAAAGGAGGGATCCCCATGATCGTCGTACCGACCTATAACATGATACTGAGCCCGGAGGCCACTCTTTATCTGCCCCTGGACATGCTGCGCCGCAGTGCCGGGCACCGGGAGATCACCGTGGGTGAAAAGCTCATCCTCATCGTGGCGAAGGAAAACGTGTCCCTGGCGGACATGACGGAGGACAGCTTCTACCCCATCGGCGTCTCCGGCACCGTGGCGGAGCTGAACCGGGGCTTCGCCGTGGTGAACACCCAATACCGGGTGGACCTCCAGACCGTGGGCATCAACCCGGACCGGACGGTGCAGCTCACCATCGCCCGCCGCGCCGACACGGAGGACCTGGACAGCGCGGTGGAGGCGGAAAAGCTGAAAAACCTGGTGCAGGAGATGCGGGACTATGCCAAGGGCTTTGAGTGGGCCCAGGCGGCGGAGGGCATCCTGGGCCAGATCCGCTCCATCGGCATGGCCGCCTGCGTCATGTCCCCCTGGCTGGACATGGGGAACGAGGAGCGTTACGCCATCCTGGCGGAGGACAGCAAGGCCAAACGGGCCGAGCTGGTGGAAAAGGCCCTCTATGAATTCCTGGAGGTGGGGCGCATCACCAACGAGGCCGTCTCCTCTCAGCAGAAGGAGAGCCAGCAGCGCTACAAGGAGGCCGCCATCAAGCGGCAGATCGACCGCCTGCAGCAGGAGCTGGACGAAATGCACCCGGAAAACGTGACCGACGTGCAGAAATTTCAGCGGAAGATCGAAGAATCCGGCATGAACGAGACCGCCCGCCGGGAGGCGGAGAAGGTGCTGAACCGCCTGAAGCAGGAGGGGCGGGAGAGCGTGGAATCCGGCATGCTCTACGACTGGCTGGACTTCATGACCAGCCTGAGCTGGAAAAAGGAGGAGGCCCACCCCATCGACCTGGCCGCCGCCCGGCGCATCCTGGACGAGGACCACTACGGCCTCAAGAAGGTGAAGGAACGGATCATCCAGCAGATCGCCGTGATGAACCTGAAAAAGCAGCAGTCCGGCTCCATCCTGCTCTTCGTCGGCGCGCCGGGCACGGGCAAGACCAGCATCGGCAAGAGCATCGCCCGGGCCCTGGGCCGGGCTTACAGCCGGGTGAGCCTGGGGGGCGTCCACGACGAATCGGACATCCGGGGCCACCGGCGCACCTACATCGGGGCCATGCCGGGCCGGATCATGGACGGCATCCAGAAGAGCGGCGTTTCCAACCCGGTCATGGTGCTGGACGAGGTGGATAAGCTCTCCGCCTCCTACAACGGCAGCCCCGCCTCCGCCCTGCTGGAGGTGCTGGACCCGGAGCAGAACAACAGCTTCACGGACCATTACATGAACGTGCCCTACGACCTCTCCGACGTGCTGTTCATCTGCACCGCCAACTCCACCGACGGCATCCCCGAACCTCTGCTGAACCGGATGGAGGTCATCCAGTTCACGGGTTACAGCCCCCTGGAGAAATTGCAGATCGCCAAACACCACCTGCTGCCCAAATCCATGGAGGCCATGGGCATCCCGGAGGGGAAGCTGACCCTGCCGGAGGAGACCCTGGAAATGCTGATCGCGGACTATACCTCGGAGGCCGGGGTCCGGGGCCTCAGGAAGCATATCGACACTCTCTGCCGCAGCCTGGCGGTGAAGGTGGCGGAGGATCCGGAGGAGAGCATCACCGTCACGCCGGAGGTGCTGCGCCAGACCCTGGAGGAGCGGCCCGCCGAGCACAACCAGGTGCTGCCGGAGCCGAAGACCGGGGTGGTGACGGGCCTGGCCTGGACCCAGGCGGGAGGCGAGATCCTCTATATCGAGACCCTCTTCACCCGGGGCGGGGGAGAGCTCATCATCACCGGCCAGCTGGGGGACGTGATGAAGGAATCGGCAAGGATCGCCGTGAGCCTGGTAAAGGACGCCTTCCCCGACAAGGCGGAGCTGTTCCGGGAGAACGATCTGCATATCCACGTGCCCGCCGGGGCGGTCCCCAAGGATGGGCCCAGCGCGGGCGTGACCCTCACCACGGCCCTGGCCTCCCTGGTGACGGGGCGGGTGGTGGATCCCCACATCGCCATGACGGGGGAGGTCTCCCTGCGGGGGGCGGTGAGCCCCATCGGCGGCCTGCCGGAAAAGCTCATGGCGGCCCAGCGGGCAGGCGTGACCAAGGTCTTCATCCCCAAGGCCAACCTCTTCGATCTGAAGGACGTGGCCGCTGAGGTAAAGGAAAAGCTGGAGATCGTCCCCGTCAGCACCGTGACGGACCTGCTGGCAGAGACCGGCATTCTGGACCTGGCGGTCCTGTCGGCATAAAGAAAGAACCAAAGGCCCCGATGCGGTTTCTGCCGCATCGGGGCCTCTTTGTCTAATCACTCCCCGGACGCCGCCAGGATCATCTCCGCAAACCGGTCCAGCCAGGGAAAGACGATCTGCTCCTCCGGCAGGTAGTCGAGCGGACCCCAACCGGACGGATTTTTCGCCGCTTCGATGACGCGCGTCAAAAACGCCGCGTCCTCAAGGCGGGAATCGCTCTCCCATGGCATTTCTTCCACATCAAAGCCTGCCGTACCCGGCGCGATCCGGTTGATCTCCCGCTGATCGGCCAGGAAGGCAATCAAGCCCCGCTGCACGGGTGTCTGCTCCAAGGCGGACGCGGCCAGCAGCAAAAGCTCCAGAAAGCAGTCCGTGCCCTGATTGGACATGGTCAGCCATTGGTCGGGGGGTGCTTCGCTATTCCGTCTTATCGTATTGCTCATATTGCTTCTCCGGCCTTCACATCCGCAAAATCAGCTCTGTCATTTCCTCCGGCGTTTCCGCCAGGGCGGAGGCCCCGGCGTTTGTCAGTTCCTCCCGGCTGCCATAGCCCCAGAGGGCCCCCACACAGGGAAGCCCCACGGTCTTCGCCCCCAGCACGTCATGCTCCCGGTCCCCCACCATGAGGCTCTCCCCCGCCGTCACGCCCAGGGTTTCCAGGGCATAGCGGATGACGTCCGCCTTTTCCGTCCTCGTTTCGTCCATGGCAGCGCCGCAGACGGCCTCGAAGAATCCGTCCAGACCGAAATGGGAGATGATCTGCTTGGAAAAGAGCTCGGGCTTGGAGGTGGCGACGGCCAGGTGGAAGCCGGCGGCGCGCAGCCTTTCCAGGGCCTCCGGGATGCCGGGATAGACGGAATTTTCAAACATGCCTCCCGCCGTGAAATACTCCCGGTAGAGGCGCACCCCCTCCCGGCATTTTTCCTCGTCGAAGCCATAGAAGTGGGCAAAGCTCCACAGGAGGGGCGGGCCGATGAAGGCCCGGAGCTTTTCCGGCTCCGGCGGCTCCACCCCCAGCTTGCGTAGGGCGTAGGCCACGGAATGGACGATGCCCGGTCCGGAATCCGTCAGGGTCCCGTCCAGGTCGAAAAAGATATAACGGGGCTTCATTGCGTTTCGCTCCTCGGTCAAGTTATCAAAAGGATTATACACGCTTTCCGGCGGCTTTACAACGGCTGTCCCCTGCGTTGACAAATCTCCGGATTTGGATATACTTTATAAAGATAAAGCGCCCGTCCGGGAGCCGGACAGGCGCTGCGCCGGGATCGGAGCTACACCAGCGACTTGCGCTTTTTCCAGAAGCCGCCGTAGTAGTAGATCATGCTGATGCCGGTATTCACATAAGCGGCCATACCGTAGCCGAAGAACCAGCCCATGAGGCCCAGGCCGAAGCCGTAGGCCAGGATGAGGCTGATGGCGATGCGGCTGACGAAGCCGTCCAGCAGGGCGATGATCAGGGTCAGCCGGGCATTGCCGATGCCCTCGATGAAGGCCTGATAGGGGCACATGAGAGAGGTGGCGGGGACGGAGCAGGCCAGGGCCAGCATGAATTTCGGGCAGAGCTCCAGCACCGCCGCGTCCGAGGTGAAGAGGGAATAGATCTGCCGGGGGAAGACCAGGAACAGCACCACGACCACGGCGGCGGTGATGCTGACCACGATGACGCCCGTGGTGACCACCTGGCGCATGCGGTCCTGCTTCCCGGCGCCCATGTTCTGCCCCACCATGGTGGCGGTGGCGGCCATGATGCCGTTCATGATGATCCAGGGAAATTCCTCGATCCGGGTGCCGGTGCCGAAGGTGGCGGAGGCCACCACCCCGTAGGAATTGACGAAGCTGGTGACGAAAAGCATGGAGATGGAGATGGCCGCATTTTGCATGGCGAAGGGCACCCCCAGGCGCACCAGCTTTTTCAGGCACTCCTTGTGGAAACGGAAGCTGGATCGCTTGAAGTCGAAGCCGAACTTATCCCGGCGGCGGTAGAGGTAGGTCACGGAGATCACCAGGCTCACCGCCTGGCCGACCACGGTGGCCAGGGCCGCGCCTGCCACGCCCATGCCCAGCACGCCCACGGCCAGGATGTCCAGCACCAGGTTCACCGAGGCCGCGATGGCCACGAACATGAGGGGATGCTTGCTGTCCCCCATGCCCCGGAACATGGCGGAGACCAGGTTGTAGCCGAAGGTGAACACCGTCCCCGTAAAGGCGATGAGCAGATACTGCCGGGCGCCCTGCATGGACTCCGGCGGCGTGCGCAGCAGCCGCAGGATGACCCCCGTCAGGCTGAGGCCGAAGAGGGTGATGAACATGGCGGCGCAGAACACCGTCAGGATCAGGGTGCCGATGGTCTTTTGCAGGTCCTCCCGCTTCCCCGCCCCGATGAGCTGGGCGATGAGGATCTGCCCCGCATTGGTGAAGCCCATGCACAGGGCCGTGGTCATCCACATGACCCGGGTGGACAGGCTGACGGCGCTGAGGCCGGAGGAGCCGATCACCCGGCCCACCACCATCATATCCACCATGCCGTAGGCAGTTTGCAGCAGGGTGGATAGCATGAAGGGCAAGGCAAAGGTCAGCAGCTTTTTCGGCACGCTGCCGACGGTCAGATCATTGATGATTTCCCGGGATCGAGCCATAGTTTTCTCCGATTCTATCGTTCTGTATAGTTTCCGAAATCAACACACGGTTTTGATAGTATATCAGTTCAGCACGGGAGGTGCAAGATGGAAAACGCCATTCCTCTGGAGATCGAACGCAAATATCTCATCCGTCTGCCGGACGAGGGTCTGTTGGACAAGCTGGCCCTGGGGCGGGACTGGATCGAGCAGACTTACCTTCTGGCCGAGGCGGGGACCACGGAGCGCGTCCGCTCCCGGCGGAGCCCCGGCGGGACGCCGGTCTATACCCACACGGTTAAGAAGCGCCGCAGCGCCGTCACCCGGGAGGAGCTGGAATCGGAGATCGGGCAGGCGGAATACGAAGCCCTCCTGCGCCGGGCGGACCCGACCCTGCGGGTCATCTGCAAGACCCGGTGGCGCATCCCCTATGAAGGCCACATCCTGGAAGTGGACCGCTTCCCCTTCTGGGCGGACCGGGCCATTCTGGAGGTGGAGCTGGGCAGCGAAGCGGAGCCTGTCGCCCTGCCGGACTGGGCAGGGCTCATCCGGGAAGTGACGGAGGACGAAGCCTATACCAACCGGGCCATGGCGGCCTCCATCCCCCATGAGCCGCTGCCGGGGCAGATCTTCAGCGTCGGCGCCGACCCCATGAAGCGCAGCTGGGCGGAGATCGACCTCCGAAACATCGAGCACAACTACTGCACACTGAAAGCCCGGCTGCCGGAGGGGACCATCTGCCTGGGCGTGGTGAAGGCGGACTCCTACGGCCACGGGGCCCTGCCCGTGGCCCGGCGGCTCCAGGCCCTGGGCTGCGGTTATCTGGCGGTGGCTACCCCGGACGAGGCGGCCCAGCTCCGGGAAGGCGGCGTCCGCCTTCCCATCCTGATCCTGGGACCCGGCAGCCCGGAATGTGCCGCTGAGCTGGCGGACCTGGGGGTGACCCAGGCGGTGGGGAACCTTGCCCAGGCCAGGGCCCTCAGCGCCGCCCTCCGGCCGGGACAGGCCCTGAAGGTCCACGCCAAGCTGGAGACGGGCATGGGACGCACCGGCTTCCCCACGGACGAGGAGGGGATCGGCGGCCTCTGCGCAGCCATGGCCCTGCCGGGCCTGGACTTCGAGGGGGTTTTCACCCACTTCGCCATGGCGGACGTGCCCGGGGACCCCTATACGGCGGAACAGTACGGGCGCTTCCGGGACGGCATCGAGAGGGCCCAGGCCCGCAGCGGGAAGCGCTTCCGCCTCATCCACTGCGCCAATTCCGGGGCCGTGATCCACACGCCCCTGGAATATGCCTGCGGCATGGCCCGCCCCGGCATCGCTCTCTACGGCTACTTCCCCGACGACGTGACGGAGGGGATAGACCTGCGGCCCGTCATGGCCCTCAAGAGCCGGGTGGCCGCCGTCACCACCCACAAGGCGGGGGACACCATCGGCTACGGACGCACCTACACCTGTCCCCGGGACATGCGCATCGCCGTGCTGCCCCTGGGCTACGCCGACGGGCTGCACCGCAGCCTGTCGGGCAAGCTGGAGGTGGAGCTCTATGGCGTCCGGGTCAGGCAGATCGGGCGCATCTGCATGGACCTTTGCATGCTGGACGTCACAGACCTGCCGGAAGTGCAGGTCGGCAGCGTGGCCACTGTTTTCGGCGGTCTGGTCTCCGCCGACGAGCTGGCGGAAAAAGCCGGGACCATCTCCTATGAGCTCTGCTGCGCCGTCAGCCCCCGCATCCCCAGGGTCTACCTGGGTTGATTCCCAGCATTTACCACCGTCTTGATAAGATAGTTACAATTTTGTTGTTGCATTCTTGCGCGGAACAGGTTATGATACCCCTACGCGTCCGAAAAAGGGGCTTTTTCCGCCGCTTTCGGACACGGCAAAATGAGCATTGAGGTTTCCTATGAAAAAACAACTCGCCAATCTGGGCTGTCTGCTGCTGGGCATCGTGCTGGGCGTGGGCGGCTGCCTGCTGGTCAGTTTTCTTTCCGGCGGCAGTCTGAGCCTGAGCCGCCGCAGCGCGCCGGAGCCGGTCTCCGTGGTCAGCACCGACGTGAAGCACGAGGAGCTGGCCAAGCTCTCCATCGCCATCGCCGAGCGCATCGCCGCCGGGGACTATGAGAGCCTGAGCAGCTATGTCCATCCCGTCTACGGCCTGGTCTTCGTGCCCTATTCCACCGTGAACCTGGGCTCCAATCAGTGCTTCACCCCCCAGCGGGTGGCCATCACCGGCAAGGACAACTCCCTCTATGTCTGGGGCGTGAAATACGGCAGCGACGAACCCATCCAGCTGACCGCCGCGGCATATTTCTCCGAATACGTCTATGACCGGGACTATGCCCACGCGCCGGTCATGGGCTTCAACACGGTGCTGCGTTCCGGCAACGCTCTGGAAAACGTGGCGGCCGCCTTCCCCGACGGGCAGTTCGTGGACCTCTATTTCCCCTCCACTTCCGCGGAGGCCAACGACTGGCGCATCCTGCGCATGGTCTTTGAGGACTGCGAGGGGGAAATGAAGCTCAGCGCCCTGATCCACGGAGAATACACCGACTAGCGTCCTTATTCGCCGGAATGGCGAGCATCCGCACTTATGCGAATGCTCGCAGGATTCCGGCGAAACGTCCTTTTCAAAATGGAAGCGTCGCTTCCATTTTGAGACGTGGAGGCGCGAACTCTGCGAGGCTTAATCCTTCGTTCTATCGTTAAAATCTGCCGCGCCGACGCTCGGCAGATTTTTCTTTTCATGAAAATGGCCACACAAAGCATACTAAATGCGAAACCTTCATGAAAGGACGAAATGAGAATGAAACGGATCCTTCTGCCCGCCGCGGCGATGGCATTCCTGGCGCTGATGCTGGGCGGCTGCACCATGGACGGGGATAAGATCGTGGTCACGGACCCGCCCAGGGTCACCAGCAACGTGACCTCCTCCCCGGCTCCGGTGACGCCGGAAGTCCCCGCCGTGACGCCCGACGCCCCCGGCGCGGGCAGCGTGCCCGACCAGGGCGGCGGTCTCACCAGTGGAAACGGCATCGACCAGGGCAGCAGCGCCGGCACCGACGGTGCCGCCGGCGGCGGCACGGACCGGACCGGCGACGGCAGTTCATCCCGCCGCGCCGACCCCCGCAGATAAAGGAAAAGGACCGCCTGCGCAGCTGCAGGCGGTCCTTTGTCATTCAGATTAACGCTTTTTCACATGCAGGATCGAGGACAGGGGCTTGTAGATGAAGAACGTGATCAGGGAGATCACAAATCCCTTGAGCAGATTGAACGGCGCCGTAACACAGAGAAGCAGTTTCCATTCTGTGTTCACAAAAGGCAGCGCGTCGGTCGCCATATTCACGATGCCGGAAATATCCATATGGAACGCTTTCATATACACCGGGATCAGGATCAGCCAGTTCACTAGCACGCCCGCAATGATCATGCAGATGGTACCCACGACCATGCCGATCAGTGCGGTACGCCGAGACTTGTTTTTCCGATACATCAATGCCGCGGGCAGTACGAACGCTGCGCCCATGATGATGTCTGCCAGATTTCCGATCCCCATGGTCGAGCCCAGGCCTTTGAACAGGATGTGGATCACATTTTTCAGGATCAGGATGATCATCGCCGGTCCTGGACCCAGGGAAAATGCGCCCAGAAGCACCGGCAGATTGCTGAAATCCAGCTTGTAAAAGGCAACGATGGGGATCTCCAGGATCAGGAACAGTACCGCGGACAGGGCCGTGAGTACGGCAATGCGGGTGATGTACTGCGCGGGCATGGAAAAGGTCTTGCTGCTTTTCTGTTTTTCTTTGTCCATGATTTCTTTCTCCTTTGCTTCCGGCGCAATAAAAAACGCGCCGGTGAAATCACTTCACAGGCGCACGGCTGCCGATAAAGGGGCAGAAACCGTCTTCTCTCATCCGGACTATACCGTCGGTTTCGGAATCACACCGAATCGGCCCCCCGAAGGGGGTTCGCAGACTTTACTGCCGGTGGGGAATCGCACCCCGCCCTGAAGACAGCTTTATTATAGCATGGGATATGCTTTTGTCAAGAGGGCGGCGGGGATTGACTTTCCACACGGAACATGGTAACATAATGGTGATTATGTTAACCATTTATTGGAAAGGAGAGGCAAGTATGAAAACGAAAAGCCGTCCCTGGCTCCGGCTCGTGCTCCTGTGCTGCGTCCTGCTTGTTTTGACCGTTTTCGGTTTGAACAGGATCAGGATCCGCAACCCCTGGGTGCAGGAATACCTGCCGGGCACAGGAAACATCAAGGGTCACGTGGACGCCGCGGACTATCTGGAGCGCAGCAGCGCTTTCGCCATCGGTGCGGATAAAAACGGCTATGCTGTTTTCAAGCACCCCTACCGGGCGCTGAACGCCCTCTCCCGGCAATATCGGGGAATCCTCTGGAAGATCCGGCTGCAAAACCTGCTGCCGCGGCTGGACTACGGCAATTTCAGGCTCTATCAGCGCGGCACAAATCATCCGGCCTGGGCAGCGACAGAGGCGGAGCAGGCGGATACGAATTTCCTTCTGCGGTTTTTCGATATCTATGAGAACAGTTTCAAATGACGATCCCAAGGAAGCCGATCCTCTCCATGGACTTGTGCCGAAAGAAGGGCGGAATATGACAAATCTGAGGCGCCTTGCGCTCCCGCTCCTCCCCGCCGCGGCCCTGGTGCTGGAAGCCCTGCCCTTCGGGGTGCGCATGGTCTTTGCCCCCGGCCCGGAAACGAGGGCCGTGACCTTCCATGCCTTTTTCAGCTTTCTTCCCTTCGGCTACGGCGTCTTCGGCCCCGTGATCGCCGCCCTGCTCACGGTTTTTCTGTTGATCGCCGCCCTGCTGACCCGAAAGCAGGATCGGACGCCGGGGGTGACGGTGCTTTCCGCCGCCGCGCTGCTGGCGGCGGTATCCCCCCTGTTCTATGTGCCGGATACCTTCACGGTCTGCGGCGGCCTTATCTGCGTCCTGCTGGCTCTGGAGCTGGCGTTCTCCCTGCTGCCGGAGCGGAAAGCGGACTGAGCGGCAGAGGCTTCCAACGCATATTCATCCCCCCGCAGGCGCATACTGCCCGCGGGGGGATGACGCATGTACAGCGTACACATCGCGCCGGGGGGCAGCCGGAAGACCCTGCCCTATCTGGAAAACGCCATCAAAAAAGCCAGCCGGGAAGGGCTGGTGGACGCGGCCCTCTGCGCAGGAAAGGCCGACCTGCTGATCGTGCCCCGGGGCGCGGAGGCGGACCGGGAGGCCCGCTGCCGCCTGACGGTAGGGGCGTCGGGCGCGGACGGCGGGGACGTGCGCTGCGGCCTGGGAGAAGGGGACGATCTGACCCTCAGCAGCATTCGTTCCGACGGCGCCATGCTCTCCCTGCGCCGGGATCTGCACACCCTGGGCGGGGCCCTGCTGGAGCCCCAGGAGATCCCGGTGACGGTGGAGGCGCAGCGTGCCCCGGAGCCGGAGGCGGTGCTGGCTGCCGCAGGGGCCATGCTCCTGCTGGGGGCGGACCCCAGCGGGGGGCTGCGATTATAGGGCAAAAAGCGAGCCGGGGATGACCCCGGCTCGCTTCCGGCATTACATCAGCGCCTGGCCGGATTCCCAGGCCATGCCCACTCTTTCCCCGATCAGATGGTAGCTGTGGTTGAAGGGGTCGATGCAGATGGGGGCCACCTTGCGGATGTCCACCTCGCCGTCGGTGAGGGCGCTTTCGTCCACGCTCACATTCACGATCTCCCCCCGGAGGATGCAGGTCTCCGTGTCGAAGGAGATCACCCGGCACTCGATGCAGACGGCCAGCTCATTGATGATGGGGGCGTTCACCAGCTCGCTCTTCGTGGCGGTGAAGCCCGCCCGGGCAAACTTATCCGGGACGTCGTTGCCGCTGACGATGCCCACATAATCGCAGGCGGCCACATGGGGCGCGTCCGCCATGCTGACGGTGAAGGCCCCGGTGAGGGCGAAATTGGCGCAGGTCTTGTGCTCCGGGGACAGGCATACCGCCACCTCCCGCTCCTCGCTGATGCCGCCCCAGGCGGCGTTCATGGCGTCGGGCACGCCCGACGCGTCATAGGTAGCGATGATCCACACCGGCTGGGGATAACTCAGGGGTTTCGCACCAAAGCTCTTTCTCGGCATATCCATTCCTCCTAACAACCGACGAGATGCACGATGGAGGGCTTCACGCCCAGGGCGGGAAGGATCTTCTCCGTCAGTTCCTTCGTCGCAAAGCGGATGGAGCTGGTGTTCTCGCAGGGGTGGCAGCCGAACATATCCTCCCTGAGCACGTCCTCGTCCATCACCAGCTGCACCCGATGGGCCTCGTCGTTAACCAGGCCCAGGACGGAAACGCTGCCGGGGTGCAGGTCCAGCAGCGCCGCCATTTGCTCCTCGTCCCCGAAGGACAGGCGGCTCACCCCCAGCTGACCGGAGAGCTCCTTGGTCTTGAAGGGCTTGTCCCCCGGCATGACCAGCAGATAAAAGCTCGTCTTCTGCCGGTTGCAGAGAAAGAGATTCTTGCAGATATGGACCCCCAGGATGGCGTCCACCTCCGCGCAGACCTCCATGGTGGTGGCGGGGGTTTCCGGGTGGTCCGTCCTGTCGAACTCCACCCCCAGCTTGTCCAGGAATTCATAGGCCTTGATCTCTCTGGCGCTGCGCCCACGCATATCCGCAGGCGAGCCATGCAGCAGTTCCATCTTTGCCTCCAAAAGTATTTTTCCGGGTCATTTTACCATGCCTGCGGCAGCTTGGCAACAAGGCTCGTCCGGATAAGGAAAGGCAAATGGGCAATTACCTGCGGGAGAACGGAACACCGTCCTCATGCATAGCATATCCCCCGTGTGAAGCGCATACCTTCCTAATGCCCGCCCTTGCGGGCAGATGAAGGAGGGTTGCCCCTTGGCATGGCAAAACAACACCGCCCAGCTCTGCGGCATGGTGGACGCTGCCGGCGTCTTCAGCCACCGCAGCCGCGGCGTGGACTATTACAGCTTTCCCCTGCTGACCCGCCGCCTCTCCGGGGCGGCGGACCGGCTGAACGTGACCCTGCCGGGTCCGATGCTGCCCCAGCTGCCCCCGGCGGGCTGGCGGCTGACGGTCCGGGGAGAAGTGCGCAGCTTCAACAACCGCAGCGGCGAGGGCAGCCGCCTGCTCCTCTACGTATACGCCCAGGAGCTGCTGCCGGCGGAGGACGAGGACCGCAACGAGATCGAGCTGGCGGGAACGATCTGCCGGGACCCCACCTGGCGGCGGACGCCCATGGGCCGGGAGATCTGCGACCTGATGCTGGCGGTGCCCCGGCGCTACGGACGGGGGGACTACCTGCCCTGCATCGCCTGGGGCCGCAACGCCCAGGAAGCCGCCCAGTGGAAACAGGGACGCCCCGTCCGGCTGACGGGGCGTTTCCAGAGCCGCAATTACATCAAGGTCACGGAGACGGGGAGCATCCAGCGCACCGCCTACGAGATCAGCATCACGAGTTTTCTTCCGGAGGCGTAGCTCTGCGCTTCGCGTCCTTCTCCCGCAGCTCCGCTTTCCGTTCGGCCAGCATGGCGTCCAGCTCCTCGGGCGGGAAGAAATACCTTTCGCCGCAGAATCGGCAGACGACCTCCGCTCCCTCCCGGCTCTCCGCCATATCCTTCAGCTCCCGGATGCCGATGCTCTTGATGCTGCGCCGGTATTTCTCCCGCTCGCAGGTGCACTTGTAGCGGGCCTCGCTCTCCCCCACGGGGTCATAGGGGATGTCCCCGAAGACCAAAGCGGCGACGTCCCCGGCGGTCTTGCCCTCCGCGATGAGGGCGGAGAGGGAGGGCAGGACCCGGATCCGCTCCTCCAGCTTTTCCGCCAGGCTGTCCGGCGCGCCAGGGAGCAGCTGGAGGAGGAAGCCTCCCGCACTTTTCAGGCTGCCGTCCCGGTTGACCCGCACCCCCAGGGCGCAGACCGTGGGGGTCTGCTCGCTGACGGCATAGTAATTGGTGATGTCCTCGGCGATCTCCCCGCTAACGAGCTGCACATGGCCCACATAGGGTTCCCCGAAGCCATAATCCCGCACCACATAGAGTTCGCCTTCCCTGCCGATGACGCCCCCCACATCCAGCTTCCCCAGCGCGTTGGGCGGCAGCTCCGCCGTGGGCTCGTCGGCACAGCCCCGCACATTGCCCATAGCGTCGCACACGCAGGTAAGGCCCCCGGCGGGGCCGTTTCCCCGGAAGCGGAGGGTGAGGCTGCCCGAAGCGTCCTTCAAGGTGGAGCCCATGAGGGCGGCGGCGGTGAGGCCCCGGCCCAGGGCGGCGGTGACGGTCTTGGACAGGGTGAAGCGCCCGGCGGCCCAGGCCACGATGCCCGTGGTCTCAGCGAAGATAAGCCGGGCGAAGCCGTCCTCCGTCAGATAAGTGGTGATGGTTCCCTTATTCTCCATACTAACTCCAAATCATGCATCGGCCCCCCGCCTCCCGGCGGAGGGCCGATGCTTCGTTTCGTTTATTTTACTTTCAGCAGTTTGCCGTATTTGATGAAGTATTCCGCCCCGGACCAGACGGTGACCGCCACCATGACGATCACGCAGAGGGCATCCAGGGTGAAGGCCGGCTTGAGCAGGACAAGGCCGTGGAGCGGGGTCATCATGAGGCAGAGGCAAACAAGGCTGGAAAAGGTCTTGACCTTTCCGGAGATGCCCGCCGCGATCACCGTGCCGTCGGCGGCGGCGATGAGCCGCAGGGCAGTGACGGCGAATTCCCGGGCCAGGATCACGAAGGCCGCCCAGGCGGGGATCTGCCCCCACTGGACGAAGATGACCAGAGCCGCCATGACCAGCAGCTTGTCCGCCAGGGGGTCCATGAACTTGCCGAAGGTGGTGACCTGATGGTATTTCCGGGCGATGTGCCCATCCAGATAATCCGTGACGCTGGCCGCCACAAAGACCAGCAGGGACAGCCACATGTGGCCGGGGAAGGGGATCAGCATCAGCAGGAAGAACACCGGGATCAGGACCACCCGGAGGATGGTGAGTTTATTGGCCGTCGTCATGCTTCTTCCTCCACTACGCCCACCAGGTCGCCCTCCAGGGTGTCGGTGATGCGCACCCGGATGAATTCGCCGGGCTTCACGCCGCTGCCGGTGAAGAACACTTTGCCGTCCACCTCCGGGCTGTCGGCATAGCTGCGCCCATACCAGCAGTCGGCAAAGCGGTCAAAGCCCTCGGCCAGCACCTCCTGCACCGTGTCCAGCCGGGAGGCATTGAATTCATCCATGATCTCGGACTGGATATCCACCGCCAGCTCGGCCCGGTGGGACGCCGTCTCGGCGTCGGGCCGCTCCATCCGGAAGGCGGGCGTGCCCTCCTCCGGGCTGTAAGCAAAGACGCCCGCCCGCTCCAGCTTCGCGCGCTTCAGGAAGGCGCAGAGCTCCTCAAATTCCTTTTCCCCTTCCCCGGGCAGGCCGGTGATGAGGCTGGTGCGCAGCACCAGGCCGGGGATGCGCTGCCGGAGCTTCATAAGCAGGGCCTCGATCTCCGCGCCGGTGCCCCGGCGGTTCATCTTTTTCAGGATGCCGTCGCTGATATGCTGGATGGGGATATCCAGGTATTTCACCACCTTGGGCTCGGCGGCCACTTCGTCGATGAGCTCGTCGGTGATGAGGTCCGGGTAGAGATAATGCAGGCGTATCCAGTGGATGCCCCCGATCTTCGCCAGGCCGCGGATGAGGTCCGTCAGGCGGGGTTCCCCGTACAGGTCGGTGCCGTAGCGGGTGATGTCCTGGGCCACCACGATGAGCTCCTTCACGCCCTCCTTCGCCAGGTCCTCCGCCTCCCGAAGGAGGTTCTCCATGGGACGGGAGCGGTACTTGCCCCGGATGGAGGGGATGACGCAATAGCTGCAGCGGTTGTCGCAGCCCTCCGCGATCTTGAGATAGGCCCAGCCCGGCCCGGTGGTGACGATGCGCCCTTCCTCGCTCACCGGAGCGGAGATATCCCCGAAGCACTGGGGCTTCTCCCCCTCCAGGGCGGCGGCCACGGCGGGCACGATCTCGTCATAGCTGCCGGTGCCCAGGATGCCGTCCACCTCCGGCAATTCCTTCAGGATCTCCTTCCGGTAGCGCTGGCTGAGGCAGCCGGTGACCAGCAGCTTTTGCAGACGCCCTTCCTTCTTCAGCTCGGCAAATTCCAGGATGGTGTCGATGGCCTCCTGCTTGGCAGAGTCGATGAAGGCGCAGGTATTGACGATGAGCACCTCCGTCTCCCCCAGGTCGGCGGTGATGTCATAGCCCGCCTCCCGCAGAAGATGGAGCATCTGCTCCCCGTTGACCAGGTTCTTCGCGCAGCCGAGGGATACCATTCCCACTTTCACGGCCATGTTTTCTTCCTCCAAATATGTTCTGCTCAGTCCTCCGGGACTTCTCCCCGGTTCCGGGCGATGGCGGCGCGGACTTCCTCCCAGCTGTAACCCCGGCGCATCAGGCTGCTTGCCAGCCTTCCGACTTCCTTCCGGTCCGGGGTCGTATCGCCCAGGCGCTTGCGCACCAGCGCATCCAGCTGGGCCCCGGCGTCGGGCATCTCCTCCAGGGCTTCTTCCCAAAGCTCCCGGGGCAGCTCCCGGCGATAAAGCTCCGCTTCCAGCCGCTTTCTGCCGTAGCCCTTGGCGGCGTAATGCCGGACCACCATGGCGGCATAGGCTCTTTCGTCCAGGACCCCCAGATCCAGGAGCCAGGCTGCCGCCTTCTGCGCCATTTCCGGGCTTGCGCCCTTGTCCCGCAGCTTGCGCCGGAGTTCCCCGGCAGACATGGCTTTTTCGGCGGCCAGGGCAGCCGCCCTCCGGCGCACCGCCCAGTAGGCGCAGGCTTCCCGCAGGTCCTCCAAAGTCCCCTCCTCCAGCTCCATGCCGGAACGGAGGCGGAAATCCAACATTTCCTGGGGCCCGCAGCGGAGCGTGCTCCCATCCTCCAGATGGAGGAGGAGCTTATCCTCCGACAGCGCTTCGATCTTTTCGAGACGCATTTAGTCCTCAAAATCGTCCGCGCTGATGCTGACGGCCTTTCCCGCAGCGGCAGGGACTTCCTCCTCCGGATCGTCGCTGCGGGAGCCGCTGAGGAGCCGCTCCTTGATCTCAGCTTCCAGCTCGTCCGCGATCTCCGGATTCTGCTTGAGGTAATCCTTCATGCTGTCCTTGCCCTGGAGCCGCTGATCCCGATAGGTGAACCAGCTGCCGCCCTTCTCGATGAGGCCCAGCTTCAGGCCCGTGTCCACCAGCTCGCTGGTGCGGGAGATGCCTTCGCCGTAGATGATGTCGAATTCCGCCTCCCGGAAGGGGGGCGCCACCTTGTTCTTCATGACCTTCACCCGGGTGTGGTTGCCCACCTTGGTGCCCCCCACGCTGAGGGTCTCCACCCGCCGGACCTCCAGCCGCACGCTGGAATAGAATTTCAGCGCCCGGCCGCCGGTGGTGGTCTCGGGGTTGCCGTACATGACGCCGATCTTCTCCCGGAGCTGGTTG
Organism: Oscillospiraceae bacterium; assembly: GCA_902795345.1. GTDB lineage: Bacteria > Bacillota > Clostridia > Oscillospirales > Oscillospiraceae > UBA1774. The sequence goes on along the minus strand of CADBKO010000009.1, from coordinate 101,298 downwards.
ATGAAAATGACGATGCAGTTGGTCTTGGAGATGGAGCCCGCCAGCTTCCTTAAGGCCTGGGACATGAGCCGGGCCTGGAGGCCCACCACACTGTCCCCCATCTCCGCCTCGATCTCGCTCTTGGGCACCAGGGCCGCCACAGAGTCGATGACGATGGCGTCCACCGCGCCGGAGCGGACCAGGGCGTCGGTGATCTCCAGGGCCTGCTCGCCGGTGTCCGGCTGAGAGATCAGCAGTTCGTCGGTGTTGACGCCCAGGTTGCGGGCATAGACCGGGTCCAGGGCATGCTCCGCGTCGATGAAGGCGGCGATGCCCCCCGCCTTCTGGGCGGAGGCCAGGATATGCAGGGCCAGGGTGGTCTTGCCGGAGGACTCTGGCCCGTAGATCTCGATGATCCTTCCCCTCGGCACGCCCCCGATGCCCAGGGCCAGGTCCAGGGACAGGGAGCCTGTGCTGATGGCTTCGATATTCAGGGTGGCGGAGTCGCCCAGGCGCATGATGCTGCCCGTGCCAAAGGTGCGCTCGATCTGCGCCATGGCGCTTTCCAGCGCTTTTTTCTTGTCTGCCGCCGGGGCGGCGGGTGCAACTGTGGTCTTTTTGGCCATGGGGAGTCCTCCTTATATTTCTGACTTTTCGTTTTCGTTCGTTCTGCGGAAGGTGAGGGCCCGTTCCGTTCCCCCGGCATCGGGGAAAACGGCGATCTCCGTGAAGCCCACCTGGGTCCCGAACCGGCGGAGGGTTTCGCTCTGCCCTTCCCCACATTCCAGGGCCAGGCAGCCGTCCGCCTTCAGCAGGACCGGCCAGCGGGCGAAGATGGCCCGGTAAAAATCCAGCCCGTCGGCGCCCCCGTCCAAGGCGGTCCAGGGCTCATAATCCCGGACGGAAGCATCCAGCCTCTCCAGTTCCTCCGTGGGGACATAGGGCGGGTTGGACACGATGAGGTCGAACATGCCTAGCTGCCGGGAGGGGGGAGCCAGAGCATCCGCCTCCAGAGCCAGGACGCGCTGGCTCAGCTTCGTTCTTAGGGCGTTGCGCCTGGCCAGCATCAGGGCCCGCCGGTCGATGTCCGCCAGCACCACCCGGCAGTCCGGTACGGCGGCGGCGATGGCCAGGCCGATGCAGCCGCTCCCGGTGCACAGGTCCAGCACCCGGGCTTCCCGCCGGTCCCCCAGAAAGGCGATGGCGGCCTCCGTCACCACCTCCGTATCGCTGCGGGGGATCAGCACATTGGCGTTCACTTCCAGCTCCAGGCCGTGGAATTCCCAGCTGCCCGCGATGTAGGCGGCGGGCTCGCCCGCCAGGCGGCGGTCCAGATATTCCTGCGCCCGCGCCTCAAAGTCTCCGCCGGGATAAAGGCGGACATCCCGCAGGAAATCCTCCACGCTCTTATCCGCGGCGGCGGCCAGAAGGAGGCGGGCTTCCAGCCCATAGGCCTCCACCCCCGCGCTGCGCAGGGCGCGGCGGGCCTCCATATACACGTCGTTGTAGGTCTTCACCAGCGGTCCGCCCCTTCCCGCTCCGGGATGACCAGGGTCAGGGCCCGGGCGGCGCACTCCATCATGCTCTCGTCCGGCTCGAAGACCGTCAGCTTCTGCAGGGCCCGGCCGGGGGCGGAGAGGATGCGGCTCAGGAGATTATCATGCCGGCCCGCCCAGCGGTTGATCTCATAGCTGAAGGCCACCACCACCGGCAGCAGCGCCAGGCGGAGGAAGAAGGCCACGATCCGGTTTTTCCAGCTCACGACGCTGAACACCAGGAAGGAAACGATCATCACCACGAAAAGGAAGCTGGTGCCGCAGCGGGGATGCTCCCGGGGCTGGGGCCGGATGTTCTCCACCGTCAGGGGCAGGCCCTTCTCATAGCAGTGGATGCTCTTATGCTCCGCTCCGTGGTACTCGAAGACCCGGTGGATGTCCTTGGACATGGTGACCAGGCGGATATAGACCAGGAAGATCAGGATGCGAAGCACCCCGTCGATGACATTCTTGAGGAAGGAGGAGCCGATGGATTTCGTAAAGACGCCGGTGACCAGGTAGGGCAGCACCATGAAAATGGCTACCGCCAGGATGAGCCCCAGGGCCACGGACACCCCGATGATCATCTTTTTGGCCTTCTCCCCCTCAAAGTGGGCGTTTATCCACTTGTCCAGCTTGTCCTCCTGGGCGGCCTGCTCCTCCTCGGGGAGGCAGTCGGCAGAATACATGAGGGCCTTTACCCCGTTGATGAGGGAGGAGAAAAAGATCACCACGCCCCGGATCAGGGGCCAGCCCAGGATGGGATAGCGGTCCTTGATGAGCTTCAGTTCTTCCGTTTTTTCCTGCAGGGTCCCGTCCGCCAGGCGGACCACGATGGCCTGCTTTTCCGGGCCCCGCATCAGGATGCCCTCTATGAGGGCCTGGCCGCCGATGGTGGTGCGGAAGCCCCCGCCTTGTTTTTTCTTCATATATCTCTTATCTCTCCTATTGCGGCAGCGGCCCCGTGGGAAGCAGGACGCTGACCACGCAGCCCCCGCCGGGGGCGTTGTCGATGTCCAGGATGCCGTTGTGCAGGCGGACGATCTCGTCGCAGACCGCCAGGCCGATGCCGCTGCCCCGGGCCTTGCTGCTGCCCCGGTAGAATTTCAGTTTGACGCTGCCCAACTCGTCCGGCGGGATGCCGGGGCCGAAGTCCCGCACCCGGATGCGCACGAAGTCCTTGCCGGAGGCCTGGTAGTCCTCCTCCAGGTCCAGGTCCACCACGATGCGCTTGCCGCTGCCTCCGTGCTTGGCCGCATTGTCCAGGATATTCAGAATGACCTGCTTGAGCCGCTCCGGGTCCCCGGGGATGATGGGCATGGGCTCCTCCGGCGGGGTGTATTCCAGCTTGATGCCCTCCTGCTTGATGAGCTCCCGGCAGGTAAAGCAGGCTTCCTCCAGCTCCGCCTCGATGTCCAGCTTCTCGATGCGCACGGTGAAGCGCCCGTCCTCGATGCGGGTGAATACCAGCAGCTCCTCCACCATGTTGGTCAGCCGCCGGGCCTCCTCCAGCACGATGGCAAGGCCCTTCTTCCTCGTCTCCTCGTCCAGGCTTTCGTCATAGCTGAGGGTCTCCGTCCAGCCGGTGATGGCGGTGAGGGGGGTGCGCAGCTCATGGGAGACGGAGGAGATGAATTCGGTCTTTACCTTCTCCGAATGGCTGATCTGGATGGAGAGGTCGTTGATGGCGGATACCATCTCCCCCATCTCGTCCCGGTAGTTGTTCTCGATCTGGCTGCCGTAGCCCCCGTCGGCGATCCGGCGGGTCATGGCGGTGACTTCCCCTATGGGGGTCACGATATTGCGGATGAAAACCGTGTTCGTCAGGAACACCGCCAGCAGCAGCCCCGCCGTGATGGCAACGGCAATAAGGGCATTGCGCACCACCAGCCGGTCCACCAGCTTCAGGCTGGACACATAGCGGATGATGCCCATGATCCGCCCGTCGCCATAGACCAGAGGGCTGGAGACCGCCACGATCCGCTCCCCGGTGGCGGGGTCGCGGCCCAGGAAGGAGCGCATCTCCTTCGTCTCCAGGGCGGCGCTGATGTCCTCCGTGCCGGGCATGGTGCCGGCGGTGAGGCCATAGGTGGAGACTTCGATCCGCCCGGAGGGGCTGATGAACTGCAGGTCCAGCTTGTCCCGCTCGTCGAAAAGGGCGGTGTAGCGGTAGGCGCTCTGGTAGTATTCCGCATAAGTCCGCGTCACATAATTGGAGAAAAAGGCGGAGGAGGAGCTGGCCTTGGTCTCCAGGCCCGTGCGCACGCTGCTGTAATAATAACTGCCCACCACCGCGGTATAGGTGATGAGGGCAAACAGGGTCAGCAGCAGCATGACGGCCATGCTGCTGAGCATCCAGCGTCTTCGCAGACCCCGGACCCGGAAGGGACGGACAGGCTCCCTGCCCGGCATCAGAAGCCCCACTTATAGCCGAAGCCCCAAACGGTGGTGATGCAGCCGGGGGTCTGGGGATCGTCCTCCACCTTCAGGCGGAGGCGGCGGATATTCACGTCCACGATCTTCAGGTCCCCGTCGTAATCCGGGCCCCAGACGGAGGCCAGGATCTCCTCCCGGCTCAGGGCCTTGCCGGGATTGTCCATAAAGAGCTTCACGATGGCATATTCCACCTGGGTCAGGCGGATGCGCTCCCCGTTCTTCTCCAGGGTGCGGTTGCGGGTGTTGAGCCGGAAGGGGCCCCGCACCACCTCCCCCGTCTCGGGCAGGTCGTCGCCCCCCACCCGGCGGTAGAGCGCGTCCACCCGGGCGGTGAGCTCCGCGATGGAGGCCAGGGGCTTGGTCACATAGTCGTCGGCCCCGGTCATGAGGCCGGTGACCTTGTCCATCTCCTGGGTGCGGGCGGTGAGCATGATGATGCCCATTTTGCTGCCGGAGGCCCGGATCTTGCGGCAGACCTCAAAGCCGTCCGTATCCGGCAGCATCACGTCCAGCAGGGCCACCTTGATATCCGGGTTGGCGCGCAAAAGCTCAAAAGCCTCCGCTCCGGTGCCCGCCTCCAGGGGTTCATAGCCGGAGCGCTTCAGATTGATGACGAGAAAGCTGCGGATGCCCACCTCGTCCTCCAGGACCAATACTTTTTTCATAGCCATCCTCCATTTTCATGCAGGGTGTGGATCGGTTTCTTGCTCCATGATCGGCCTTCCGGCAGCAAGGCGCCCGCAGGAAATGTTACTGCGCCGCCCACTCGGCATAGATGGGGCGGAAATTCTGCCGCAGCCAGGCCATGTCCGGCGCTTCGGGCCACTCCTCCCGGCTCAGGCGCAGCTCGGCGGCATAGATGGTCTCGCCCCCGGAGTGGATCACGCTGCGGCCCTCCCGGGCGGCCAGCTCCTCCCGGTTCTCCCCGGAGAGGGTGTAGATCGCCAAAAAGTCCGTCACCGGCTGTCCCTCCCCATTCCAGAAGGAAAAAACCACGGCCCGCTCGCCCACGTCGCTGTCCTCCCGGCGGAGGCTGATCTCGCCCCAGCTCTCCGGCAGGATGAGATACCAGCTGTCGGAATAATTATGATAGGTGGTGGTGACGATGGTGCGCTTGCCCCGGCTGTTGTAGCCGTACCAGTCCAGCACCCGGTAGACCGTCTCTCCCTGGGCGGGGAGGGGCCTGGGGATGGGGATCAGGTAGTTCTCGTCTCCCGCCAGGTCCTGGAAGGCCGCCGTGGAGGACCGCAGGGTCCCCTGGCTGACGCCGGTGGCCGGGTCCAGGGTGATGTTTTTCAGCACGCCGTCCTCATAGGTGAGGATATCCGTCACCAGCCCGCCCTGACAGCTGCCCTCCACAAAGAGGGCGCCGGGCCTGTCCTTCAAGGCCCCCACGGCCAGCTTGGTGATGCCGTCCAGCCCGGTGGAGAGCTTTTCCGTGGCGAAGGAGGTCTCCCCGTCCCCGGCGACGGCATAGAGGGTGACGCTGCCGGATGCCTCCACCGAGCCCCGGCGGACCGCCAGCAGCTCCCGCCGCCCGTCCCCGTTCATATCAGCGGTGAGATAGCGGCTGTAATCCGCGGCGGCGATGGAGGCCACCTGGAAGCCCTTGAGGGTGTAGATCTCCAGCATCTTCAGGTCGCCGCCCATGCCCCAGCCCACGATGGCCTCCATCCAGCCGTCGCCGTCCAGGTCCTCATAGTCGATGCTCTCGATGCTGCTGCCCGCCCCCTCGATCACGGCGGCTTTTTCATATTTTCCGGCGCTGCGGCGGAAAAAGCAGATCTTCAGGGGCTTTTCCCCGTCGGCGGCAAAGAAGGCGACCGCTTCCTCCTCCCCGTCCCCGTTGAGGTCGCAGAGCTGCACGCTCTGCCGGTGGACCCCGTCCACCGGGGCGGAATAGACCGCGCCGCCGCTGAGGACGTCGTCGATGGCCCGCTGAAGCTCCATATATTCATCCGCCATCTGGGGCAGACTGTAAAGCTCGTCGATGTCGCCGCTCAGGCCGCAGCCACAGAGGGTCAGCAGCGCTGCGCCGAGAAGCAGCAGGAGGATTCGTCTCATGGGTCTCTCCCATCCGCCGGATGCCGGCAATTTCCCATCTTCCTATTTAATTATTGTACCACAAAGCATGGCCGCTGGGTAGCCTTTTTGAAAAGAAATAATGCAAATGCGCCTGCGTTTTTCTTCCGTTTTTTGTCCCGGAGAACGGGTGCCTCTTGACAGGCGCCGCTGCCGCCTTTATAATATCGTTATTCGATATTGATGCACGATATCAGGAGGGACGGGAAATGCCGAAGAAAGCGCTGGAGGCCATGACCGAAAGCATGTTCTATACCCTGCTGGCCCTGCTTTGGGGGCCGAAATGCGGGATCGAGATCGCCGCCTTCACGGAAAAGCTGACCAGGGGCCGGGTGCAGCTTGGCCCCGGCACTCTGTATACCATCCTCTCCCGTTTTCTGGAATACGGTTATCTCCGGGAGGTGGCCACGGAGGGGCGGAAACGCACCTATGCGTTGACAGAAGAGGGCCGGATGGCTTATGTGAGCGAGGTGGGGCGGCTGCGGCAGTGCCTGCGGGACGCGGAGACCGCCATAGCCCTTCCGCTGCCGGAGGGAGGTGATCCCCATGCGGATCAAGGACCGGCTCTACCGTCTGCCCCCCTGCCCGCCCTATGACGTGGAGGCCACGGAGAGCTGGCTGGAGGACATGGCCGCACAGGGCTGGATGCTGGAAAAGGACAACATCTTTCTGGGCGTAGCGGCCTTTGAAAAGGCGGAGCCCGCCCCCGTCCGCTACCGGCTGGAGGCTTCCACCCGCCGTGTTGGGGACTTCGACGACAACGGCGGCGCGCCGGACCCGGAGGCGGAGGAAATGAACGCCGATTTCGGCTGGGAATACGTGGCCCGACGGGGACAATTCCACATCTACCGCAGCCCGGCGGGCGGCGGGCCGGAGCTGCACACCGACCCCCGGGTCCAGGCCCTGGCGATCAAGTCTCTGGAAAGAAGGCAGATCAACAGTCTTCTGAGCCTCCTCCTCGTTCTCGTAATCAATCTGTTCGCAGTGCAGCTGCGGGGCGGCTCCCTCCTGCTGTCCGCGGCGGCAGCGGGGCTCCCCATCACCCTGCTCACCGCATTTCTCGCCCTGTGGCTGATAGCCGCCCCGGTGCGGGAGGCAGTCCACCTGGGGCGGCTGAAGAAGCGCCTGGCGGCGGGGGTACCCCTGCGGCACGACGGGGACTGGCGGCGGGGGCGGACGGCCTATTACGCAAGGCTGCTGATCCATCTTCTGCTGTTCCTCACCTGGCTTCTGGTGCTCCTGCACCTGTGGGCCGGAAATCTCGAGGGCAGGGGAAAGGAGGCTCTGGCTGATTACACGGGGACCTTGCCCTTTGCAGACATGCGGGATTTCGCGGAGGGAGATTTCCGGCTGACCGGGTCGGATATGCTTAACAGCTCCGTGACCGACAAGTCCAATGCCTTTGTCCGCCGGTATGTGGACCTCGAAGAGCACGCCCGCATCCTCCGCCCGGACGGGACGGCCCTGGACGGAGGCCTCTACGTCACCTACTTCGAAGCCCGGTGGGAGTGGCTGGCCAGAGCCCTGGCCGGGGAGTTTTTGCGGGTAGACCGCCGGAAAACCGGGCGGGGCTGGCGGGAGTCCCTGGAATACCCGGACCTCGGTCTGGACGAGGCGACGGCTTACCGAAACTTTGTGCATTTCCCCTGCGTGGTGCTGCGGCAGGGCAGGGTCGTGCTCCGGGCCATGTTTTATCAGACCGGGCCCGGGGAAGACATGCCCCCGGAGCAGTGGGCCGGGATACTGGCAGACTCCATACGATAGAGACAGGACCGCCGGGGAACCCCGGCGGTCCTGCGCGTTTCGATTTGATTATCTGGATAGGTATCGGTAGAGCATCACCGCCAGCTCCTGGCGGGTGGCGCCGTCAGCCGGGCGGAAGGCGCCGCTGCGGTCCCCCTGGACCACGCCCAGGCCCTTGGCGATGGCCACATAGCCCAGGTCCTCTTCGGGGATCTGATCCTCGTCGGAGAAGCCGCAGGCGAAGATGCCCTTGAGCGACGCCGCCTCCTGCATGCCGCTGAGGCTGACGAAGCAGCGGCACAGCTCCGTCCGGGTCACCGGGCGGTCCGGGTTTTGCTCCCGGGTGGCGATGAAGCCCTGGTAGTAGGCGGAGGAATAGAGGCTGTCCAGCTCCTCCTTGGAAGCGTTGTGATAGGTCTCGTAATCCGGCTGCCAGCCCACGGCGGAGAGCATCAGCAGGATCATATCCAGCTCCGTCACCCGGGCAGTGGGCTGGAACTTGTCCACGCCGTACCAGCCAATGCCGTATTTCGCCAGGGTCTCGATCTCCGTCCGGGCATAGCTGTCCGCCAGATCGTCATACTGGGGGAAGGCGCTCTCATAGCTCCAGTCGCTGTAATCCGCCTGGCCGGTGACGGCGTCGATGCCGCTGACCCAGCCGCTGCCGGAATCGGGCAGGTAGACCAGGAGCCAATGGCGGGGGCTCTCCCAATTATCCTTGTCCTCGGGAACGGTGACATAGCACAGCTTCGCCTCGTAGCAGGCCAGGAAGCTGTCCATGGCGGCCTCCTCCCCCACCAGGGGGCCGGAGGGGCCGAAGGTCATCTCCTCGTCCCAGGTCGCGGAGAAGGAGTCCACATAGCCGGTGGCCGCGTTGACGCTGACGGAGATGGTATTCATGGGGCAGGGGAAGCCCGCCTCCATGCGGGTATAGGTGAAGCTGTTGACCGGGACGTTCCAGCGGGACTGGCTTGCCCAGGTCTGCTCACAGAGGGGCAGCCAATCGCCGTAACGCTTCTCCAGGAAGCGGAGCGCGGTCTCGGAGATGGCGGGATCCGCCGCCTCCTCCTTCTCCTCCCGCCAGCCGAAGCCGCTGTAAGAGGTATATACGCTCTGCACTTCCCCGGTGCGGGCGTCGGCGGTGAAGGTCTTCCAGACGGTGGGGGCATAGCCGGAGTCCACCAGTTCGTTATACTCCTTTTGGCTCAGGCCGAACTCTGCCCCCGCGAGGGCCTTGCTCAGGCGGAAGGTGGCGGTGACGGTGTCGTCCGCCTCCTCCCCCTCCGGCAGCTCAGCGGGGTCCACGCTGGGCTGGGCGGCCCGATAGGTGACGGTGCCCAGCACATAGTCCTCCGTGATGCCGAAGGCTTCCTCCTGCATGGCGGCGGCCTTCAGGGCTTCCCCGTCCAGCACGCCCTCGAACTTCTCCGCAGCGGCGATCTCATAGGGGGTGAGTCCTTTGTTCTCATCCGCGGCGGCAGGGGCTTCCTCTGGCTCTGCGCCGAAGCCGTTGGCATAGCCGCCCCGCATGCCCCCGTCCCAGCGGTCCAGCAGAGCGCCGGTCTGGGCGTCCACCATGACGTTATAATCCAGGTTCACGAAATAGGTCAGGCGCACTTCATGCTTCTCATAGTCGCTGTAAGACCAGCTGAGGCTGGTGCTCAGCGCCCCCCGCAGGGCCTCCATGGCCTGCTCCGGGGTGACGGCGGGCGCCGGGGAGGGGACGCCGCCGGTGATAAAGGATTCCGCATCATCCCGGCGGAAGGAGGTCAGAAATCCGTCGGAGGTGCGGAAGGTGAGGCTGATGCCCGCTTCCGTGGGCACCCCGTTGAGGGTGAGGGTGCCGCTGAGGTAATAGCGTCCGTAGTTGCGCAGCCGGTCCGGCTGCTCCTGGAACAGGAAGCCCTCGCCCTCCCCCAGGACGCGGGGCAGGAAGGCTTCCGCTTCCGCCAGGGCCTCCGCATAGCCGAAGGCGGGGAAATGGAGGCCGGAAGAATAGGAATAATCCTCATTGTAATCATAGCGGTCGAAGGAATAGACCTTGCCGTTATCGTCACAGGTGACGTAAAGGCCCTCGTCCTCCTTTTCCCAGTACAGCCGCCACCAGGTCGCGCCGCCCAGGGTATAGCTGTCACCGTTGAAGGAATCGTAGTCGTCCCCGATGTCCAGGGTGGTCTTTACCCGGAGGGTCACGCGCTTGAGCTGCTCCTCCGCCGATTCCGCGGCGGCGGGCATCCCCAGGGCCAGGATCAGCACCAGGGCCAGGACCAGACACAATGCTCTTTTCATTTTGCAGGGCTCCTTTCCTTGCTTCTTTCTCCGTTGGACGCAGAGTATTTGGAAAAAGTTCCCCATCTTCCTTGCGGAATGGGGAACTTTTCATCGGTATCCGGCGGCCTGTGCACCGGATACCATGGAAAATGGCTTAAGGCAACACCGCATAGTCCTGGTGCGCAGATTGCGCAGTCAGAATTTACGTCAGATTGTCTGAAAATCGCGGGGAATACTTTCTGTATTGGCCAAGATTTTCGGGCAATATGACGGAACATTATGCAAGCAAGATGCGTGCCACGAATTATGCGGTATTGCCTTAATTCAGGCAGTCCGTCAAATAACGGCGGATCAGGTCGAAGGCGAAGGAGGCGGCGTAGACCCGGGCCCATTCCCGGTCCTTCCCCATCTGGATGGGCTTTACGATGGTGCCCTCCGGAGAGGCAAAGCCCACGAAGCCGGTGCCCACGGGGGTGCCCCGCTCGTCGCTGTTAGGCCCGGCGCAGCCGGTGACGGATACGGCGATGTCGCTGCCGCAGACCCGCCTGGCTCCCTCCGCCATGGCCGCGGCAGTCTGGGCGCTGACGGCCCCGAATTCATCCAAGGTCTCCTGGGGCACGCCCAGTACATGGTGCTTCACAAAGTTGGTATAGCACACCACGCCCCCCATGAAGGCGCTGCTGGCACCGGACTGGTCGGTGAAACGCTTGGCGATAAGGCCGCCGGTGCAGCTCTCCGCGGCGGCGAAGGTGAGGCCCTTCTCCTTCAGCAGGCGGAGGCAAACGGATTCCAACTTGGGTTCGTCCACGGCGTAGACGAGGTCCCCCAGCTCGGCGCGGACCCTGGCGATCACCGGCTCCAGCATGGCTTCCGCCGCAGCCTCGTCCGGGGCCATGGCGGTGGCCCGCAGGCGCACCTCCGCGGTACCTGCGTAGGGGGCCAGGGTGGGATTCACAAGGCTTTCCATGTAGTCGTGGAGCCTGGCTTCCACGCTGCTCTCCCCCAGGCCGAAAATGCGGATGTCCTTACTGACGAGTATCTCGTCCGTGCTTCCCCGGAGATAGGGGATCATCCCGGTCTCCAGCATGAGGCGCATCTCCCGGGGCGGGCCGGGCAGCTGGATCACCGTGGCGCCGTCCGCGACGAAGGCAAAGCCGGGGGCGGTGCCGTTAAAGTTGGAAAAGACGGTGCAGCCCTCCGGCAGCATGGCCTGGCGCAGGTTGTTCTCCGGCATCTCCCGGTCCTTCTGGGCGAAGAAGGCCCGGATCTTCTCCGCCTCCTCCTCATGCATGACCAGAGGCACGCCGAAAACTTCGCAGACCACGTCCTTGGTCAGGTCGTCGTAGGTGGGGCCAAGGCCCCCGGTGGTGATGATGAGGTTGGCCCGGTCCCGGGCGACCTTCACCGCCCGGCGCAGCCGGTCGGGATTGTCCCCCACCACGCTCTGCCAATAGACGCCGATGCCCAGGCCCCGCAGGGCGGCGCTCAGCTCCCTGGCGTTGGTGTTCACGATGTCCCCCAGAAGGAGCTCCGTGCCCACGCAGAGTATTTCCGCTTTCCAGTTTTCAGCTTTCATGCTTGATCTGCACCCTTTCCGTGCCCGCAAGGGCCTCTTTGATGAGCGCCTCCACATCCAGGACGCTCTCCGCCTCCGCCACCTCCTCCGGGGTGGGGCGGGTGCGGGGGTGCTTGGGGGTGAAGACGGTGCAGCAATCCTCATAGGGGAGGATGCTGGTCTCGAAGGTGCCCAGCTCCCGGGCCCTCCGAATGATCTCTTCCTTGTCCATGCCGATGAGGGGCCGCAGCACCGGCAGCGTCAGGGGCGCTTCCGTGCACCGGAGGGCCTCCATGGTCTGGCTGGCCACCTGGCCCAGATTCTCCCCGGTGACCAGGGCGCCGCAGCCGTTGGCCAGAGCCACCTCCTGGCTGAGGCGCATCATGAAGCGGCGCATGATGAGGGTGAAATAGGGCTCCGGGCACTTGTCCCGGATCTCCTCCTGGATGTGGGTGAAGGGGATGATTTCCACCGTCAGCCGCCCGCACCAGGGCAGCAGCAGCTTGGCCAGGTCCAGTACCTTCTGCTTGGCAAGCTCGCTGGTATAGGGGAAGGAGAAGAAGTGGACGGGGATGATCTGCACGCCCCGGCGGGCGATCATCCAGGTGGCCACGGGGCTGTCGATGCCGCCGGAAAGGAGGCTCACCGCCCGCCCGCAGGTGCCCACGGGCAGGCCGCCCGCCGCCGGTTCTCCCCCGGCGTGGACATAGGCCGCCTGTTCCCGGATCTCCACGTTCACCTCCAGGTCGGGGTCATGCATGTCCGCGGGAAGGTCGGGGAAGGCATCCCCGATGACGCCCCCCACATACTGGCTCAGCTGGATGGAGGTCATGGGGAAGGTCTTGTCGCTGCGCTTGGACTCCACCTTGAAGCTCTTTGCCCGGGACAGCTGCTCCCCCAGGTATTCCACCGCCGTCCGGGCGATGGCCTCCTTCTCCTTGGGGCAGGCGGCGGCCCGGCAGACGGCGATGATGCCGAAGATCTGGTGACAGCGGCGGAAGGCTTCCTCCATGTCGATGTCCTCCGACAAAGGCTCCACATAGATGGTGGACTGGACGGAGGTAATGCGGAAATCCCCCAGGCTCCGCAGGCGCCGGGCCACATTGGCCCGCAGCCGGTCCTCGAAGAAATGGCGGTTCAGGCCCTTGAGCACAAGCTCGCCGGGCTTCAGCAGGATCATATCGTTCATGAAATGCGCTCCGTTTTCCCAATAATCAGTATCGGCATTATTTTAGTCCCCCGGCATGTTCCTGTCAACCGAGGCATAGGGTGTAGTAGCCGATGATTCAATCGGCGTGTGCGGTGATTGTGGAAAGGGGAGATTCTTATGGACGTCCGGAAGCTCTGCTTCTGTTTTATGCTGACGCTCTCGCTGCTGCTCCGCCCCGCCCTGGCCGCGGAGGAGGAAGAGGTCTTCGACCCGGAGCCCTGGGAGAGCGTGGAGGCTCTGTCCTCCGTGGAGGACGTGGCGGAGCGTGTGGGGGCCGCGGTTCTCCTGGAGCGGGAGACGGGCGCCTGCCTCTACGAGCACAATGCCCACGAGCGGCTGGAGCCCGCCAGCGTCACCAAGATCATGACCATGCTGCTGGTGTGCGAGGCCCTGGACGGCGGCAGTCTCACGGAGGAGACGGAGGTGCGCTGCTCCGCCCACGCCGCGGGGATGGGCGGCAGCCAGATCTTCCTCAAGGAGGGGGAGGTCATGTGCGCGGGGGACCTGCTGAAAAGCGTGGCTGTGGCCTCCGCCAACGACGCCGCCGTGGCCCTGGCGGAGGCCGTGGCCGGCAGCGAGGGGGAATTCGTCGCCAGGATGAACGAGCGGGCCGGGGAGCTGGGCATGGCGGACACCCGCTTCGCCAACTGCACGGGCCTGCCCGCGGAGGAGGAACACCTGACCTCCGCCTGGGACATCGCCCTCATGAGCCGGGAGCTGCTGGGGCACGAACGCATCCGGGCCTATACCTCCATCTGGACGGACAGCATCCGGGACGGGGCTTTCGGCCTCAGTAACACCAACAAGCTGGTGCGCTTCTACGAGGGCTGCACCGGCCTCAAGACCGGCTTCACCCAGGAAGCCATGTACTGCCTGTCCGCCTCCGCCATGCGGAACGGGACGGAATACATCGCCGTCGTCCTCCATGCGGAAACCAGCGCCGAGCGCTTCGAGGCGGCCAGGCTGCTGCTGGACCACGCCTTTGCCCTCTGGCAGCTGGTGGACGTCCTGCCCGACGGGGCCCTCCCCCCGGTGGCCGTGGAGCTGGGGAAGGAGAAATACATCCAGCCGGTCCTTGGCGCGGGAACGAAGCTGCTGCTGAAAAAGACGGAAGCCGCCGCCCTGCGGAAGGAACTGGAGCTGCCGGAAAGGATCGCTGCCCCCGTAGCGGCGGGGCAGGAGCTGGGAAGGCTGCGCCTGCTGGACGGGGAAGGCCGGGAGCTGGCGCGCCTGAGCGTGGTCGCCCCGGAGGGGGTGGAGCGCCTGGGCTGGGGAAGGATTTTCCTCCTCTGCCTCCGGGCCCTTATGACGGGGCGCGCCTGACGCGAGATTCACAAAAAAGAAACAGCTAGGCTGTTGAAGTGGCCACAGAATGATGGTATACTGTTACCAAGAAAAGATCGGCTCTGCCGACGACGACATATGGACAAAGGAGACGTGACATGGTCAAAGTAATCATGGGCGTGAAGGGCTCGGGCAAGACCAAGCTGCTCATCGAGCTGGTGGAAAAAGCGCTGGAAGAATCCCAGGGCGACGTGGTGGTCATCGAAAAGGAACGCAGTCTCACCTACGACATCCCCCATCAGGCCAGGCTGATCGTAGCATCCAACTATGACTTCGGCTCCACCGAATTCATGAAGGGCTTTATCAGCGCCATGCATGCCAGCAATTATGACATCACCCATGTATTCATCGATAACCTCTACAAGATGTTCGAGGACAAATCCGTGGCCGGGGCCGAGGAATTCCTGGAGTGGCTGGACACATTCAGCGAGAAAGAGGGCATCCAGTTCACTCTGACCCTGTCCGCCCCCATCGAAACGGCCACCGAGCGCATCAAAAAATATTTCTGAACCCCCGCGGAAAAACCGCCACATTTTGTCGCATTTTCCGGGAGCGCCGCTGTATCCTGCGGCGCTCCCGTTTTTTGTCGAATGGCGTCGAACGCTTTGGCTTGCGGTTTTCTTCCGCGAGGTGGTACAGTGCCCTCATCGGCGACGGATTAGCCGTGCCTGCAAGGAGGAAGAAGCCATGACCTACCGCGTTTTTTCCCAACGCTGCCGCACTTCTGACGGGATCCGCTATACCGGCTGGGGCATCGAGGGCAGCGGAGAGGGGGAAGCGCCCCTGCGCCTGGAGGATGTGACCGAAGATAAGCAGTTTGCCCTGCTGCTGGCCGCCGCTCTGAACCGGGAACAGGCGGAGCCGGTCCACGTTTTCGACATCATTTCCGATTTTTTGGCCGATCCGGAGCTGAAAAGGTCTTTACTTGGCAGATAGGATGGGGTATACTAGGCGTCATGATTAAAGGCGGCCCCTTCCGGCCGCCGGGGAGGAAACTAGCTTGAGCATTCTTGAACGCCTGAGCGACCCCGAACTGCTGGGCCAGATGAGCGTGGGCCAGAAGGTCGTCGGGGCCCTCGTTACCGCCGTCATCGGCATGCTGGTCTGTATGGTGGTCCTGGCCATCATCATGCTGGCCATCCGCATCATGCATGCCCTCATGAGCCGCAAGGACGCCCCCGCGGCGGAAGCCCCCGCGGCGGAAGCCCCCGCGGCGGAAGCCCCCGCGGCGGAAGCCGCCGCGCCTGCCAAAGCGCAGCCCCAGCTGCCCGACGGGCAGTGCGGCGTCGCCAGCCCCTGCGCCGGGAAGGTGCAGACCCTCAACGCCAGCGAAGGCGCCGCTGTCCGGGTGGGCGACGTGCTGCTGCTGATGGAAGCGGGCGGAAGCCTCTTCCAGTTCCCCGCTCCCGCGGAGGGCACCGTGATGAAGCTCTGCGCCGCCGAGGGAGAGAGCGTGGAGGCCGGGCAGGTCCTGGTCATCCTGAAGGAAAAGGAGGGCGAAGCCCATGCTTGACGGACTGGTTAGCTTCCTGGGCAATACGGGCGTTGCCCTGTTCGACTGGCGGCAGCTCATTATGATCGTCATCGCCTGCGTGCTGCTGTACCTGGCCCTGGTAAAGGAATTCGAGCCCCTGCTGCTGGTGCCCATCGCCTTCGGCATGCTGCTGTCGAACCTTTTCGGCAGCACCATCTTCAGCGAAGCCCACGGCACGGAAGCGGCAGGCCTGTTCCGCTATTTCTTCCTGCTGGATGAGATCGGCATCCTCCCGCCCCTGATCTTCCTGGGCGTAGGCGCCATGACCGACTTCGGGCCCCTGATCGCCAACCCCAAGTCCCTGCTGCTGGGCGCCGGCGCGCAGCTGGGCATCTTCATCACCTTCATCGGCGCCATCCTGCTGGGCTTCAACGCCCAGGAGGCGGGGTCCATCGCCATCATCGGCGGCGCCGACGGCCCCACCGCCATCCTCACCTGCACCCGCATGGCCAAGCAGATCCTGCCCGCCGTGGCCATCGCCGCCTATTCCTACATGGCCCTGGTGCCCGTGATCCAGCCCCCCGTGATGAAGGCCCTCACCACCAAGGAGGAGCGGATGATCTCCATGTCCCAGCTCCGCCCGGTGAGCAAGAAGGAAAAGGTCCTCTTCCCCATCGTGGTCACCATCGTGGTGGCCCTCATGGTGCCCGACGCCATCCCCCTGGTGGGCATGCTGATGCTGGGCAACCTCTTCAAGGAAAGCGGCCTCACCAACCGCCTCAGCGACACCGCCTCCAACGCCCTGTGCAACATCGTCACCATCATGCTGGGCCTGGCGGTGGGCGCCAGCGCCAAGGCGGAGACCTTCCTCACCCTCCAGACCATCGAGATCATCGTCCTGGGCGTCATCGCCTTTGCCGTGGGCTCCGCCGGCGGCGTGCTGCTGGCCAAGTTCATGAACCTCTTCCTGAAGAAGGAAAACCGCATCAATCCCCTCATCGGCTCCGCAGGCGTATCCGCCGTGCCTATGGCGGCCCGGGTGAGCCAGATGGTGGGCCAGAAGGAGAACCCGAAGAACTTCCTGCTGATGCATGCCATGGGTCCCAACGTGGCCGGCGTCATCGGCTCCGCCGTGGCGGCGGGCATCCTCCTGAGCCTGTTCAATCATTAAGTTTGAGATTTGATAAATGTAAACTGCGGGCGGAGGTCCATCGGACCCCCGCCCGCAGCGTCTAATCAGCACAGTTCGTCTGAATATTCCTTTCTGCCCAGTTCCCCGAAATCCAGCGGCCCCGGTTCGAAATCCAAGGTCAGCAGCGCTTCACGTTCCCGCTCCGCTTCCGCCAGCGCCCCGCCTGACCGGTCGATCAGCATAGTGGGGGCGGACTGACCGGGACAGGCAGTATTCACCGATAGCGTATAGCACACGTTTTCCACGGCGCGGGTACGGATGTGGCCGCGAAGGAGGTCGTAACGGCCGGCGCTGTCCCCATCGGTCACGTCATAAAACAGGATCACGTTCAGGTCGGTATGCTGCCGATACAGCTCCCGGAAATACTCCGGGAAGCGTACTTCAAAGCATACGCGGATGCCGATACGCACCCCGTCGATCTCCACGACGCCCGTTTCGTCTCCGGGCACGAAATTATCCCGATCCCAACCCCACAAGGCGCGTTTGTGATACGCCAGCGGCGGCAGGCCGGGTCGGAGGATCAAAGCCGTGTTGCGCACCCCTCCGGCTGCACGGGTCATGGTGCCGACGATCAGGCAGATGCCTAGATTGTTGACAAGGCTCTGCAATTCCTCATGGGCATCTTCCAGCCGCACAAAATCGACCCCTGCTGAGGATGGGATGTCCCGGGGAGGATAACCGGTCACGGCGCACTCCGGAAACGCCAGCAGCCGCACTCCTTCCGAGGCTGCCCAGGCTGCCGCCGCCTTGATCTTTTCCATGTTTTTCACGATATCTCCGGACACGGGAAACTGATATGCGCCGAGCCTCATTTTCCTTCCCTCACTCTGCCGCGAGAAGACCTCACGCAGATCCTGTTATCTGCCATTTATACCGCTAAAGAATACAGCAAATACTAACAAACCGCAAGTAACTACCCGGTTTTCGATCTCAGGACGTCGATTTTCCGTCATTTTCTCCAAACCTTCCTCTTCGGATACAACAAATTTTCTGAAAAACAGGTACTTGAACATATTGACATTCCGGACGGGGCGGCGTATAATTAGCTTCATTCAAGTACCTTATTGTCAAGTACCTTACAAATCTTGGAAGGAGGCGGACCATGGATCTTCAGCTGAGCCTCAACGAGCAGCTGATGGAGCAGATCTTCCGGCTCTACGCTGTGCTTCGCCGGGGTCCCATCGCGGGAGGCGACGGGGAAAAGGGCGGTCGTCCCAGCGCCCAGAACCGTATTCTCCTCATGCTGGGCGAGTCCGACGGCATCAGCCAGCGGGACATGACCACCCTCTTGCAGCTGCGGCCCCAGTCCGTCAGCGAGACCCTGGGAAAGCTGGTGGCGGCGGGTCTGGTGGAACGGCGGCAGTCCGTCCGGGACAAGCGCATCTTCAACATCTTCCTCACCGACGAAGGGCGGGAGCGGTTGTCGGAGCTGATCGAGGACCGGCCGGATTTCGCGGCGCTCTTCCTCTCCCCTCTTTGCGACGAGGAGAAGCAGCGGCTCCTGGAGCTGCTGGGGAAGCTGATCGGCGCCGCAGGACCGGACAACGACGAGCGCGGCGAGGATTATGACGAGGAATAACGGGTATTCCCTGAAATCAAAGGAGACATACAGAAATTGAGCAAGGTCATCATGAGCGGCGACGAAGCGGTCGCCCGGGGCGCATGGGAGGCCGGCGTCGGCGTGGCCGCCGCCTATCCCGGGACCCCCAGCACGGAAATCCTGGAGAACATCTCCCTCTATAAAGAGGACGTGTACTGCCAGTGGGCCAACAATGAAAAGATCGCGGTGGAGATCGCCCTGGGCGCTTCCTTCGGCGGCCTCCGCAGCCTGGCGGCCTTCAAGCACGTGGGCATGAACGCCGCGGCGGACCCCATCTTCTCCGCCGCTTATACCGGCGTAAACGGGGGCATGGTCCTGGTGAGCGCCGACGACCCCGGCTGCTGGAGCAGCCAGAACGAGCAGGACAACCGGCTCTATGCGCCCCATGCCCGCCTTGGCATGCTGGAGCCCTCCGACAGCCAGGAATGTCTGGATTTCACCAAGGCGGCCTTTGATCTGAGCGAAAAATTCGACCTGCTGATGCTGCTGCGCATGACCACCCGCGTCTGCCACTCCAAGAGCCTGGTGGAACAGGGGCAGCGGCAGGAGCACATGGGCAAATATACCGCTAACCCGGCGAAATACGCCATGCTGCCCGCCAACGCCCGGAAACGCCATGTGGCGGTGGAGGAAGGGCTGGCGGCCTTGAAGGAATATGCCGAGACGAGTCCCCTCAACCGCATGGAAATGAATGATCGGAAGATCGGCATCATTTCCTCCGGCATCAGCTATCAGCATGCCCGGGAAGCCTTCGGGGAAAGCGCCAGCTATCTGAAGCTGGGCATCACCCATCCCCTGCCGGAAAAACTCATCCGGGATTTCTGCGGCCAGGTGGAGAAGGTCATCGTCATCGAGGAGGGCGAGCCTTATCTGGAGGAGGCCGTGAAGGCCCTGGGCATATCCTGCGAGGGCAAGATCTACACCACCCGCCAGGGCGAGCTGAGCGCCGCCCGGCTCCGGGCCGCCTTCGGCCTGGGCGAGTCAGCGGAGACCGTGAGCAGCAGCCTCACCGCGCCGCCCCGTCCCCCCGCGCTGTGCGCGGGCTGCCCCCACCGGGGCTTCTACTTCGCCATGCAGAGCTATCACCAGCGGCTGGTGGCCGTGGGCGACATCGGCTGCTATTCCCTGGGCGTCGGAGCCCCCTTCAACGGCTTCGACACCGCCATCTGCATGGGCTCCGGCTTCTCCATCCCCATCGGCCTTAGTAAGGCCCTGGAAAAGCAGGGGGACAGCCGCAAGGTATTCGGCATTCTGGGGGACAGCACCTTCTTCCACTCCGGCTTCAACAGCCTGGTGGACGCGGTGCACGCGAAAGCAAACGTATGCCTGGTGGTGCTGGACAACTCCATCACCGCCATGACCGGCCACCAGCAGAACGCCGGGACCGAGATAAACCTGATGGGCTACCAGGTGCCCGCCATCAGCATCCGCAGCATGGTGCTGGCCACCGGCCTGCCGGAGGAGCGCGTCCTGGAGGTGGATCCCATCGACCAGGCGGCCATGAACGCCGCCATCCAGAAGGCCCTGGGGGACAAGGAGACCTGGGTCATCCTGAGCCGGAGGCCCTGCGCCCTGCTCAAGGAAGTCATCAAGGCCCGGGGCGACCTCCGCTGCGAGATCGACCCCGACGCCTGCAAGGGCTGCAAAGCCTGCACCAAGGTGGTCTGTCCCTCCCTCACCTTCGATGCAAAGACAAAGAAAGCCGTCATTTCCGATCCGGCCAGCTGCACCGGCTGCGGCCTGTGCATGCAGCAATGCCGCTTCGACGCGATCCGAAAGGTAGGTGGAAAGGCATGATCACCAGCATCCTGCTCACCGGCGTGGGCGGCCAGGGCACCATCCTGACCACCAAGATCCTTTCCGCCGGCCTGGCCCGGATGGGCTACGACGTGAAAATGAGCGAGATCCACGGCATGAGCCAGCGGGGCGGCACCGTGAACACCCAGCTGAAATTCGGCGACAAGGTCTATGCCCCCAACATCGGCGAAGGGGAAGCGGACCTGATCGTCGCTTTTGAGAAGACGGAGGCCCTCCGGGCCCTGCCCTATCTGAAAAAGGGCGGCGCCATCCTCATGGACCGCAAGGAGATCATGCCCCTCAGCGTCCTCACCGGGGCGGCGGAATACCCCCATGAGGCCGACAAGGAGCTGGAAAAGCTGGTGGGGGCCAAGGTGATCCCCGCCGGGGAGATCGCCGAGAGCCTGGGCAGCGCCAAGAGCCAGAACATCTGCCTGCTGGGGGCCCTTGTAAAGGCGCTGGACCTGCCGCAGTTCGATTGGGAAGGCCTCATCTCCCAGATGGTGCCTCCCAAAACGGTGGCCATGAACCTGGCCGCCTTCCGCAAGGGCCTGGAGGCCTGATTAAAGGCAACACCGCGCAATTCACTGCACGCATCTTGCTTGCATAATATTCCGTCATATCGCCCAAAAATCCTCGGTAATACAGAAAGTATTGCCTGTGGTTTTTGGCTAATCTGACGAAAATTCTGACTGCGCAATCTGCGCACCAGAATTGTGCGGTGTTGCCTTAAACAAGTAAAAAATAAAATAAAATAAAAAAGAAAGGGAGAAAAGAGGCTTGAAACTGATCCTGAGATACGTAAAGCCTTTCATCCCCCTGGTGGCACTCGCCCTGCTCCTGCTGTTCGCGCAGACGATCCTGGAACTCAATCTGCCGAACTACATGAGCAGCATCGTGAACGTGG
Organism: Oscillospiraceae bacterium; assembly: GCA_902795345.1. Taxonomy (GTDB): domain Bacteria; phylum Bacillota; class Clostridia; order Oscillospirales; family Oscillospiraceae; genus UBA1774. The sequence goes on along the minus strand of CADBKO010000009.1, from coordinate 80,173 downwards.
GCATCGTGCAGAGCGGCATCTCCAACGCCGCTCCCGAAGTGATGGACGCGGACATGATGGACATGACTCTCCGCTTCGTGGACGGAGCGGAGGAGGCGTCGGTGAAAAATGCGTACACCTGGGTGGATGCAGGCAAGGCGGCAGGCAAAACGCTGAAAACCTACCCCGTCCTTGCCACACAGGGCGCTTACGTCAGAAACAAGACGGACAAGGAATCGCTGGCGGCCCTCAACACCGCCGTCAGCAAGGCGTACTTCATCCTCAACATGAGCCTGGGCGGCGCCGACTTCAGCAAAATGACCTCGGATGAAGTGCTGGCCCAGGCAGCCACGGTGAGCGAGGACGCCATCGCAGGCGCACGCGCCATGGCGGAGGAGGCAGTCCCCAGCTTCATGAGCAGCGTGGCCATCACTCTCACCAAGGGCATCCATACCGCCATGGGCGGCAACGTGCCGAAATCGCAGCAGGGCTACATCCTGAAGATCGGCGGCATCATGCTGCTGTTCAGCCTGATGAGCGGCCTCTGCACCGTGGGCAACGGCTTCTGCGGCGCCCGGGTCAGCGCGGGCATCGGCAAGAAGCTGCGGCACGACATTTACACCAAGGTCACCAGCTTCTCCAGCGAGGACGTGGACGCTTTCAGCACCGCCACCCTCATCACCCGCAGCACCAACGACGTACAGCAGGTGCAGATGGTGGCCATGATGGGCATCCGCATGGTGTTCATGGCGCCCCTCTACGCCGTGGGCGGCATCGTCATGGCCCTGCGGAAATGCGCCAACATGAGCTGGATCGTGGCCATCGCCGTGGTGCTGCTCCTGGCGCTCCAGGTGGTCACCTTCAAGCTGGTGGTGCCCAAGTTCAAGATCATGCAGAAACTGACGGACCGCCTGAACCTGGTGGCCCGGGAGAGCCTCACCGGTATGCTGGTCATCCGGGCCTTCGGCAACGAAAAGCTGGAGGAGGAGCGCTTCGACATCGCCAACAAGGACATCACGGAAACGGGCCTGTTCGTGCAGCGCACCATGGCAACCCTGAACCCCATCGAGAACTTCATGCTCTCCGCCGTGACCCTGCTCATCATTTGGGTGGGCGGCCATCTGGTGGCAAAGTTCTACATGCCCGTCGGCGACATGATGGCCTACATGCAGTACGTCATGCAGATCATCATGGCCTTCCTGATGATCGCTCAGATGTTCATCATGCTGCCCCGCGCCCTGGTGGCGGCCGGCCGTGTGGAGGAAGTCTTGCAGCGTGAGCCCACCATCCGCAACCGGGACAACCTCAAGAAGCTCCCCGGGCGGGCCAAGGGCCACATCGAATTCGACCACGTCTCCTTTAAATACGGGGACGCGGAATCCAATGTGCTGGAGGACATCAATCTGGACATCCAGCCGGGCCAGACGGTGGCCTTCATCGGCTCCACCGGCTCCGGCAAGAGCACCCTTATCAACCTGGTGCCCCGCTTCTACGACGTGACCGAGGGCTGCATCCGGCTGGACGGCGTGGACATCCGGGATCTGGATTTCCACGAGCTGCGCAATAACATCGGCTATGTGCCCCAGAAGGGCGTGCTTTTCTCCGGCGACGTAGCCACCAACATGTCCCTGGGTAAAGAGGACGCCACGGACGAAGAGATGTACCGCGCCATTCAGACGGCCCAGGCGGGCGATTTCATCAACGAGGAAAACAACGGCCTCAGCATCGCCATCGCCCAGGGCGGCGAGAACGTGTCCGGCGGCCAGAAGCAGCGTCTCAGCATCGCCCGGGCCCTCATCAAGAATCCGCCCATCTTCATCTTTGACGACAGCTTCTCCGCTCTGGACTTCCGCACCGACGCGGCCCTCCGCAAGGCTCTCTACGCCACCACGGAGAACGCCACGGTGCTGATGGTCGCCCAGCGGGTCAGCACCATCATGAACGCAGACCAGATATTCGTGCTGGAGGAAGGCAAGATCGTGGGCCACGGCACCCACCGCGAGCTCCTGGAGAGCTGCGAGGCCTACCGCGAGATCGCCGAGAGCCAGCTTTCAAAGGAGGAATTGGCATGAGCGAAGAAAAGAAAAACGCCTTCCCGGCCGATTCCCAGCAGCCGATGAAGGGCTTTGACCCCTCCAAAATGCCCAAGGATTTTGACCCCTCCAAGATGCCGAAAGACTTCGATCCTTCCAAGATGCCCAAGGGTTTCGATCCCTCCAAGATGCCGGGCAAACCCGGCGGGAAGAAGGGCCCCGGCGGATTCCAGCCGCCCGAGGATTTCGACCCCGAGAAGATGAAGGAAATGATAGAGAAGGGCGAATTCCCCGAAGGCATGCCCAAGCCCAAGGGCATCATGAAGCTCCTGATGCCCAAATTCCCCGATCCCAGCGAGCTGGATAAAGCCGACCTGAACGCCTATCCTCCCGGCTACCGGCCCCTGGTCCGCCCGGACACCAGCAAGATGAAGAACCAGCGCCGGGGCGGGCGTCCCGGCGGCGGAGGTCCTCCGGGCATGCGGGGCGGCGAGAAGGCCAAGGACTTCAAGGGCAGCATGAAGCAGCTCATGAAGTACATGATGGTATACAAGTGGCTGATCCTGCTGGTCTCCATCTGCTCCGTCTGCTCCACGCTGCTGAGCACCATCAACCCCAAGATCCTCGCCCGGATCACCAACGAGATCGTGCGCGGCGTGGCGGCGGTGACCGCCGGCGGCACCAACGGCGTGGACTTCCATTATGTAGGCCAGGTCATCCTGATCCTGCTGGGGCTCTATGTGCTGAGCATGCTCTTCTCCTATGCCCAGGGCTTCACCCTGGCCTATGTCTCCAACAAGGTCTCCTACAACCTGCGCAACGCCATCATCGTCAAGATCAACAAGCTGCCCATCAACTTCTTCCACAAGTATTCCAACGGCGAAGTGATGAGCCGCATCACCAACGACGTGGACACCGTTTCCCACTCCCTCAACGCCTGCATCACCCAGGTCATTTCCGCACTGGTGACCCTGATCGGCGTACTGTGGATGATGCTCTCCATCAGCTGGAAGCTCACCCTCGTCGCCCTGTGCATGCTCCCCGCCAGCGGCATCTTCACCGCCGTGATGGTGGGTATCTCCCAGAAGCACTTCCGCAACCGGCAGAAGCTGCTGGGCACCGTCAACGGCTATGTGGAGGAGATGTACGCGGGCCAGACTCTGCTGAAGGCCTTCTGTGCCGAGGAACGGGCCGTCAACGAATTCGACTTTGAAAACGACCGGCTCTACTACGCCACCTGGAAGGCGGAGTTCCTGACCGGCATGATGATGCCCATCATGAACTTCATCGGCAACCTGGGCTATGTGGCCGTCTGCGTGCTGGGGGCCAGCATGTGCGCCCGGGGCACCCTGGACATCGGCTCCATCCAGGCCTTCATCACCTATGTCAAGAGCTTCAACCAGCCCATCACCCAGGTGGCCAACATCTCCAGCCAGCTCCAGTCCACCGCCGCCGCCGCGGAACGTGTGTTCCAGTTCCTGGACGAGGCGGAGGAGCAGGATCCCCAGGCCCACCTGAAGGTGGCCGATATGGACATCAAGGGCGACGTCAAGTTCGAGCATGTCCGTTTCGGCTATGAGGAAGACGAACCCGTCATCCACGACTTCTCCGCCGACGTGAAGGCCGGCCAGAAGATCGCCATCGTCGGTCCCACCGGCGCGGGCAAGACCACCATGGTGAAGCTGCTCATGCGCTTCCACGACCTCCAGGGCGGGGCCATCTATCTGGACGGCCACGACACCCGGGAGTTCACCAGGCAGGACCTCCGCACGGAGATCGGCATGGTGCTCCAGGACACCTGGCTCTTCAACGGCACCGTCATGGAGAACATCCGCTACGGCAAGCTGGACGCCACGGACGAACAGGTGGTGGAAGCGGCCAAGGCCGCCCAGGTGGACTTCTTCATCCGCACCCAGGCGGAGGGCTACGACATGGTCCTCAACGAAGAGACCAGCAACATCTCCGCCGGGCAGAAGCAGCTGCTGACCATCGCCCGGGCCATCCTGGCCGACAACCGCATCCTGGTCCTGGACGAGGCCACCTCCTCCGTGGACACCCGCACCGAGATCCTGATCCAGCGGGCCATGGACAACCTCATGAAGGGCCGCACCAGCTTCATCATCGCCCACCGGCTGAGCACCATCCGCAACGCGGACCTGATCCTCTGCATGAAGGACGGCGACATCGTGGAGCAGGGCAACCACGACCAGCTCATGGCAATGAACGGCTTCTACGCACAGCTGTATAACAGCCAGTTCGAGCAGGTCTCCTGAGTAGCGCATCATCGATAAAAGGCGGCTGCCGCTGATTGCGGCAGCCGCCTTTAGCTGTATTCTCTATCCCTCCACGGCTTCTTTCAGCCGTGCATAGACCTCCGGCAGGCCTGCCTCCAGGTCATAGGAGCGGTTGTCCGGCCCGGTCCAGATATGGAAGGAACGCCCCGTCCCGGCCAGGGTCCCGTCGGCCTTGCGGAGTTCATAGGTAAGGGCCAGCTTCTTGGGAGCCAGGAGCTCCGGCGTGACGGTGACCGTCACGGTCTCCGGGAAGCCCAGCGCGCCCTTATACTGCATGTGCAGGTCCACCATGGCGGGGTTCACATGCTTTTCCCGGCTGAGGGCGAAGGGGAAGCCCGCCCTTTCCAGCCAGTCGATCCGGGCCGCTTCGTACCAGATGGGCCATACGGCATGATGGACCACCCCCATGGCGTCGCAGTCGGGATAGCGAGTCTCCACCGTGTACTTCGTGATCAGCATCCCGCCAGCATCCTCCCCATCAGCACGCCCATGCTGGAAGCCATCATGAGCCCTCTGGTCCAGCCGCTGGAATCCCCCAGGCAGTGGAGGCGCTTCACATTGGTATTCAGCTCTTCATCCATCTTCACCCGGTTGGAATAGAATTTCAGCTCCGGGGCATAGAGCAGGGTCTCGTTGGCGGCGAAGCCGGGGACCACCTGGTCCATGGCCTGGATGAAGCCGATGATGTTTGCCATGGCCCGGTAGGGCATGGCGGCGGTGATGTCCCCCGCCACCGCATCCGGGATGGTGGGCCGGACATTACTGCGGACCAGCTCCTTTTCCCAGGTGCGCTTCCCGTCCAGGATGTCCCCGTAGCGCTGCACCAGCAGCCGCCCGTCGGCCAGCATGTTGGTCAGCTCCCCCACCTTCCGGGCATATTCGATGGGCTGGTTGAAGGGGACGCTGAAATTATGGGAGCAGAGGATGGCCACATTGGTATTCTCGGATTTCCGGGTCTTGTAGCTGTGGCCGTTGACCACCGCCAGGCCCCCGTCGTAATTCTCCTGGCTGACGAAGCCGCCGGGATTCTGGCAGAAGGTGCGGACCTTGTTCTTATAGGGCTTGGGGTAGCCGATGAGCTTCCCCTCATAGAGGACCCGGTTGATGGTCTCCATGATCTCGTTGCGGCACTCCACCCGGACGCCAATATCCACGGTGCCGGGACTGTGGGCGATGCCGTGCTTCTCGCAGAGCTCCTCCAGCCACTCGGCCCCCCGGCGGCCCGTGGCCACCACCACCTCGTCGGCATATACGGTCTCCTCCCGTCCGTTTTGCAGGATCTCAGCCCCCAGGCACACGTCGTCCTCAATGATGAGATTGCGGCATTCCGTCTCCAGCAGCAGCTCCACATCCTGCTCCCGGAGCCAGTTTTCGATGTCCAGATAGAGCTTCTGAGCCTTTTCCGTGCCCAGGTGGCGGATGGGGCAGAGCACCAGCTTCAGCCCGGCGGAGATGGCCCGGCGGCGGATGTCCTTCACTTCCTCCGTCTCGTCGGCCCCTTCCACATGGGTATCCGCCCCGAAATCCAGATAGATGGTGTCGGTATAGTCGATCAGGTCCTGGGCCTTCCCTTCCCCGATGAGGCTGGGCAGCTCGCCTCCCACCTCATAGCTGAGGCTCAGCTTCCCGTCGGAAAAAGCCCCGGCCCCGGAAAAGCCGGTGGTGATGTTGCAATTCGGCTTGCAGTTGACGCATTTCTGGGTCTGTTCCTTGGGACAATGGCGGTTTTCCACCGCTTTGCCCTTCTCCACGATGGTGATCTTCCGGCGGCTGCCCAGGCGGCGCATCTCGATGGCGGTGAAGATGCCGGCGGGCCCGGCGCCGATGATGAGGACTTCAGTTTTCATATTTCTCCTTTCGTCGTCGCAAGCTCCGTATCGCTGGCTTCGGTTCAGAGAACCGAAGTTCACTCGCTTCGCTGCTCCTCCTCTTCAAAAGGGAAGCGGCCGCTTCCATTTTGCGAAGGACATTCCGGCGAAATAGTCGTGTTTATTTTATTGGATGTTTTCGGGCAAATTCCCGCCCGTACTTTTCCAGCTCGTCCCGATAAACGGCATTGTTGTGCTGGAGGAAGCAGACCCCGTTGGGGATGGAGGGATAGAAGCGCCCGCCGGGGCAATAGGTGTCGATGGCCCGGCGCACCTCGGCGCGGATGTCGTCGTCGGTGATGTTCTCCACGTCGATCTTCGGGCCGTCCACGCCGCCCACCATGGCCAGCTTTCCCTTGGTGATGCGCTGGATCTCCACGATGTCGTTCTGGGGGATGACCCCCTGCCAGATGTCGATGCCGATCTCCACCATGTCCTCCACAATGGGCTGGCAGATGCAGTCGGCATGGTGCATGTAGATCATGCCTGCCTCGTGGATGGCGTCGGAAATCTCCTGCTGCAGGGGCTTGATGATCTCCCGCCACACATCCGGCGGCAGGAACACATTCTGCTTGCTGCCCCAGTCGTCATGATAGAAGATGATGTCCGGGTGGACCTGCTTCCCCATTTCCCGGATATAGCCGATCTTATGGTCCGCGATGGCCCGGAGCATCCCGGCCATCTCCTCCGGGTATTCCAGATAGGCGCACAGGGCGTTCACCATGCCCATGAGGTGGTGGGAGCGCTCAAAAAGGCCGCCGCTGAACATGATCCCCACCAGCTTTTCCCGGCGGTCCGTCTCCTCCGCGACCTTCTTTGCCATGCTCCAGTCCCAGCCCTCCCAGGGCGGGACCACCAGGTCCTCCTGCCAATGCTCGATGTCCTTGATGACCGCGTTTTCATCGGTGACGTGGGGGTGGGCGCCGGGGGAGCCGGGCTTGAAAATATAGGTAGTGCCCCAAAGGTCCTTATGCTCCAGCCCGTCCTGGGGGGTGCGGGAGGCAGTGAGGATGGGGTCCGGCAGCAATTGGATGGCGTCCATCAGGTCGCCGTAGTAATCCGGCTGCTGCCCGTTGTAGATCGCCATAGCGTTTTCTCGAGGTGTAAGCATGCTGTTTCCTCCAGGTTTTCGGTTTCCTTACTGAAATAATATAGCCCCCTCCGGGCGTTGTCAACTGCGGTTTGTCTCTCTCTTTTTCCATCTGCTTGACAGGAGTGATATAATACTTTAGATTTACGGAAGAATCACGGAAAATCGTTCATCTGACACGGTATAACGCATATGTTTGGTACTATGATCGCGGACATCCCCGCCCTGTCGGAGGAAGGGAAAAAACGCTACCGGGGCTGCTACTGCGGCCTCTGCCGCCGGATCGGGCGGCGCTGCGGCACTCTGAGCCGCTGCTGCCTCACCTACGACATGGTTTTTCTCACCCTGACGCTGAACGCTCTCTATGAGCCGGAGGAGACGGCGGAGCAGGGGCCCTGCCCCATCCACCCCCTGACGAAGCGCCACAGCTGGCACAGCGAGATAACGGACTACGCCGCGGACCTGAATGTGCTGCTGGCCAGGCTCAACGCTCTGGACGACTGGGCGGACGAGCGCCTGCCCTGGAAATGGGCGGAGGCGAAGCTGCTGGAAAGAGCCGCCGCCGAGGCTGCGGAGCGCAATCCCCGGCAGTGGGCCGTCATCCGGGAGAGCATGGCGGAGCTGAAGGACATAGAGCAGCGGCGCGAACCCGGCCCCGACCCGGGGGCCAATGCCTTCGGCCGTCTGCTGGGGGAGGTATTCGTGCTGCGGGCGGACCGCTGGGAGAGGGATCTCCGCGCCCTGGGGCAGAACCTGGGCCGCTTCATCTACCTGCTGGATGCGGTGACGGACCGGAAAAGAGACGAGCGCCGGGGCCTGTATAACCCGGTCTCCGCCATGGTCCGGGAAGGGGCGACGGCGGAGGAGCTGCGGGATATCCTGCTGGACCTGATGGGCGACGCGACGGCCGCCTGGGAAAAGCTGCCCCTGCTGCGGGACGCGGAAATCCAGCGCAGCATACTGTACGCCGGCGTCTGGAAGCAGATGCCGGTCATGGAGGGAAAACATATTTGAGCATATTCGAGCTGTTTCTGGTGGCGGTGGGCTTGAGCATGGACGCCTTTGCCGTGGCGGTCTGCAAGGGGCTGGCCGCCGGGAAGGTGCGTGCCCGCCACATGCTGATCCCCGGGGCCTGGTTCGGCGCATTTCAGGCGATCATGCCCCTGATCGGCTTTTTCCTGGGCTCCCGCTTCGAGAAATACATCGTCAGCGTGGACCACTGGATCGCCTTCGTGCTGCTGGCGGGCATCGGCGCCAACATGCTGCGGGAGGCCTGGAAAAACGACGACAGCGGGGAGGACGGCTCCCTGGCCTGGAAGGTCATGCTGCCCATGGCTCTGGCCACCAGCATCGACGCCCTGGCCGTGGGGGTCACCTTCGGCTTCCTCCGGGTGCGCATCGTGCCCGCCGTCTGCTTCATCGGCGTCGTCACCTTCCTGCTCAGCGCCGCGGGAGTGAAGATCGGCAGCATCTTCGGTGAGCGCTGGCGCAAGGGCGCCCAGATCGCCGGGGGCGTGATCCTCATCCTGCTGGGTCTGAAGATCCTGCTGGAGCACCTGGGCGTCATCAATTTCTGAACATAGCCGCCGGGAGAAAGGAGGCGCGGATTTGGAAAAAACGGACAAGCGTCGAAAATTTATCGTCAACGTCGCCTATTGGGCCATCATCGCCGGCATCACCTACCTGATCTTTCGCTACCTGCTGAATCTGCTGCTGCCCTTCGTCATCGCTCTGCTGGTGGCCTGGCTGCTGCGGCCTCTCGGCCGCCTTTACCGGCAGCGGGCTCCGAAGCTGGCCTCCGCCCTGATCGTGGTGACGGTGCTGCTGTTCTACCTGCTGCTGGGCGTCCTGGCCATGCTGCTGCTGGTGGACCTGCTCACCGGCCTTGCCCAATACCTGGGCAAGCTGCCTGAGCTCTACACCCAGACCATCGAACCGGGCCTCCGCAATCTCTATGCCAACGCGCAGGACCTGGCCGCCCGCTTCGACCCCAGCGTGGCGGACGTGGTGAACATGGTCCTGCCCCAGGTGATCTCCTCCGTGGGCGGCGCCGTCACCAATTTCTCCGTCACCGCCGTGGGGAAGCTGACCGGCCTGGTCACCGCCCTGCCTTCCGTCCTCATCTCCGCCCTGATCGCGGTCATCGCCAGCTTTTTCACCGCCGTCTCCTATGACGGCATGAAGGCCTTCCTTCAGCGGAACCTCCCCGCCAAATTCACGGAAACGGCGGGCTACGCCATCCGCAGCTTCCGCAACATCATCCGGCAGTACGGCAAGAGCTATCTGCTGGTGATGCTCATCACCTTCGGGGAGCTGACCCTGGGCCTCCTCATTATCGGCGTCCGGAGGGCGATCCTCCTGGCCGCCCTCATCGCCATCTTTGACATCTTCCCCGTGGTGGGAGCCGGGGCGATCCTGCTGCCCTGGGCTGTGATCTCCCTTATCCAGGGGAAAACCCTCCAGGCTCTGGGCCTCCTGATCCTCTATGTGGTCATCCTGGTGGTGCGCCAGTTCCTGGAACCCAAGGTGGTGGGCAAGCAGGTGGGGCTGCCGCCCCTGGTCACGCTGGCCTGCATGTTCGTGGGCACCAGTCTCTTCGGCGCATGGGGCCTCTTCGGTCTGCCCATCGGCGCGGCCATCCTTGTGAACCTCAACAACGACCCCGACGTTCCCATCAACCTGTTCTCCGTTCCCGAGCCGAAGGAGGATAAGCCCGGCAAGGTGGTCTACCGTTTCCGCAAAAAAGGGGAAAAAGCTCCCGGGGAGAAGCACACAGAAGTCGAGAAGCACACGGAAGAAAAAAAGCCTTGACAGGATAGCCGGATGATGATATAGTCTCTAAGCCGCTTCGAATGGGTATCAAGACGGGACAGGTCCCGCACCTACAAGAGCGAGACTTCAGACAAGGAGAAATCACCTTGCAGCATGCAATCATCGTGACCGGCGGCAAGCAGTATCGGGTGGCAGAGGGCGACATTCTGTTCATCGAAAAGCTGCCTGTCGAGTCCGGCGAGACCGTCACCTTCGACCAGGTCCTGGCCGTGGTGAACAGCGAAGCCGATCCCATCATCGGCACCCCCACCGTGGCCGGCGCCGTGGTGACCGCCAAGGTCATCAAGAACGGCAAAGGCAAGAAGATCCGCGTTTTCAAGTACAAGGCCAAGAAGAATTACCGGCGGCGTCAGGGCCATCGTCAGCCCTATACGCAGGTCCAGATCGACGCCATTACGGTCGGCTGAGAAGGAGGAGAAACCATGGCACATAAAAAAGGTATGGGCTCCACCAAGAACGGGCGCGACAGCAAGTCCAAGCGTCTTGGTGCCAAGCGGGCCGACGGTCAGTTCGTTCTCGCCGGCAACATTCTCTATACCCAGTGCGGCACGAAGATCCATCCCGGCACCAATGTGGGCCTGGGCAGCAACTACAACCTCTTCGCCCTGAAGGATGGCATCGTCCGCTATGAGCGCCTCGGCCGGGACCGCAAGCAGGTCTCCGTTTACGAGGTCCCCGCGCTGGACGAGTAAACCAGCCAGCATCAAGGACTGTCTCCGCCGGAGACAGTCCTTTTTCTGTGAAAGGATAGAGCTATGGCTATGTTTGTGGACAAAGCGGTCATCACCGTGGCAGCCGGAAAGGGCGGCAACGGGGCGGTGGCCTTCCACCGGGAAAAATATGTGGCCGCCGGCGGTCCCGACGGGGGCGACGGCGGGAAGGGCGGCAATATCGTGATGCAGGCGGACGACAACATGTCCACCCTCATGGATTTCCGCTACAAGCGCAAATACACGGCCCCCAACGGCATGGACGGCCAGGGAGGGCTGAAAAGCGGCAAGGACGGGGCCGATCTGGTGATCCGGGTGCCCCGGGGCACCGTCATTCGGGACAGGGCTACCGGCGCGGTCATCCACGACATGTCGGACCCGGTGCCCTATGTGCTGGCCAAGGGAGGCCGGGGCGGCTGGGGCAACAAGCACTTCGCCACCCCCACCCGGCAGGTGCCCCGCTTCGCCAAGCCCGGCATGGAGGGCCAGAAGCGGGAAGTGGTGCTGGAGCTGAAGCTGCTGGCGGACGTGGGCCTGGTTGGCTTCCCCAACGTGGGCAAGAGCACCCTGCTGGCCGCCGTCTCCCGGGCCCATCCCAAGATCGCGGACTACCACTTCACCACCCTCTACCCCAACCTGGGGGTGGTCTGGGCCGCCGAGGGGGAGAGCTTCGTCATGGCGGACATACCCGGCATCATCGAGGGGGCCGCCGAAGGGGCGGGCCTGGGCCACGACTTCCTGCGGCACATCGAGCGCTGCCGCCTGCTGATCCATGTGGTGGACGCCTCCGGCAGCGAGGGGCGGGACCCCATCGAGGACTACGAGGCCATCAACGCGGAGCTGAAGCAGTATTCCCCCGCCCTGGCGGAGCGGCCCCAGCTGGTGGCCGCCAACAAGACGGACCTGGACCCCGACGGAGAGGCCCTCCGCCGCTTCCGGGACTATATCGCGGAAAAGGGACTGCCCCTGTATGAGATCTCCGCCGCCACGGGAGAGGGTCTGCGGCCCCTGACCCTGGCTGCCGCCGCAGCCCTGCAGAAGCTGCCCCCCATCCCCGTCTTTGAGGAGGAATTCATCGAGCCGGAGGAAGCCCCGCCCATGCCGGAGGAGCTGACGATCACGCGGCAGGATGCGGACCTCTGGAGCGTGGAAGGCCCCTGGCTGGAAAGGCTGCTGAACCGGGTGAACCTCTCCGACAGCGAGGGAAGGATGTACTTCGACCGCGTCCTCCGCTCCAGCGGGGTCTTCGACCGGCTGGAGGACCTGGGTGTGCAGGAGGGGGACACCATCTCCATGTATAACTGGGAATTTGAGTATAAAAGATGAAGCAAGCGGCAGAGGAGGTCTCCTCTGCCGCTCAAGCTGTCGACAAAGTGTCGACAGCTTGAGCAGCAAAATCAGAATACAATTCTGATTTTGCAAGGATATAACGTGAAGGGGGATTCCCGTCCCCCTTCACAAATCCCCCATGCTTATCGAAACTCCGCCAAAAGGGTTTCTCTACAGGTTGAGCGGCAGAGGAGGTCTCCTCTGCCGCTTTGTTCCTTGTTCATTCCTTCGTTTTCCCTTCGCCGCCGTTCTTTTCGGCGGCTTCTTTTTCCTTGGCCTTTTTGGCGTGCTTCTGGGCGCTGAGATAGCGCTGGAGGCGCTTTTTGTAGAATTCCTCCGCCTCCCCGTCCGCCTCATAGACGGTGCGCACCACGCTGAGGGTGCCGTTGGGGCGGGGCTTCCAGTGGATGCGGCTGAGGCTCTTTGCTCCGCAGGGGCAGGCCACAAGGGCGATCTGCCGGTCCTTGTTCTGGGGCACCCATTCCCGGCAGAAGAGCTCTTTCCCGCAGCGGGGGCAGGCGAAGGAACGCAGCTGCCGCTCCTTCAGGACCTCCGTCTGGTCGGCCAGGTCCGCCAAGCGCAGGCGCTGGAGGGGCTCCCCCGGCGCGGGGGCGGGCCCCAGCTCCTCGTATTCCGCCATGCCCCGCCGCAGATCCGTCTTCCGGCAGATGGCGGCCAGATAGCGGGCGTCGTTGAGGCTGTCATGCTGGTCCAGCTCCAGCTCCGCCCCCAGCTCGGCGGCGGCATCCGTCAGGGAGGTGCTCACGCCGTCCCGCCCCAGGAAGCTGTCGTAGATAAAGCGGGCGTCATAGATGTCCCGGGGCAACCAGTCCGGGTCCAGGCCCCAGGCTTCCAGGTTGGCGGTGAGGATGCGTTCATCCTCGCCCCCCCAGGCGAAAATATCATAATCCGGCCCCGTGGCGCAGAGCCACGCGCCCAGCTTTTCCGCCGCCTCCGGGAAGGGAATGCCGTTCATCATCTCCTCCTCGCTGAGGCGGGTCAGTTTCTTGACCTTCCAGTGCACCTGCTTGAAATAGCGGGGACGCACGCTGAGGCGCAGTTCGTCCACCGCCTCCCCCGCCGGGTCCACCTTCACGGCGCCGATCTGGATAATCTCACCGGGGAGCATGGCCTTTGGCACCCGGGGATACTGCTTCCAGGGCAGGGGCTGGTTCCACTCCATATCCAGGGCAACGATGTATCTTCCGTCCGACATTTCCAGTTCCTTTACAGCGTATGAAATCAACTAAGCATATCAGAAAGCGGCGGGAATTGCAATCGCCGGGGACACATTATATAATGGTGGCGCAAACCGCACAAAAGGAGAACAGGAAATGTATACGCCAGCCTTTCCCGCCCTCTGCCAGCCGCTGCGGCTGCGGGGGCTGACTCTCTCTAACCGCATGGCCGCCGCCCCCATGGGCTACCCGGAGCTGACGGCGGAGGGCCTGCTCACCCAGGACGCCATCGCCTTCTACGAGCTGCGGGCCAAGGGGGGCGCGGCCCTCATCACCGTGGGGGAGGCGGTGGTACACTATGCCACCGGCCGCAGCCACGGACGCAGCATCAACCTGAGCCACCCCGACGTGCTGGCCGGGCTCACCCAACTGGCCCGGGCCATCCGCCGCCACGGGGCCGCCGCCAGCATCGAGCTGGCCCACGGGGGCAAATTCAGCGCCGTGGATTCCCTCCCCGGGGAACGGCACCGGGACAAGGTGAAATACGGCCCCGTGGACGAGGTGATGCCCGACGGGAGCCGGGTGATCGCCATGCCGAAGGAGATGATCGCCGAGATCGTGGAGTCCTACGGCAAGGCGGCGGCCCTGGTGAAGCGGGCGGGCTTCGACATGCTCCTGGTCCACGCCGGCCACGGCTGGCTGCTGGAACAGTTCTACTCGCCCGCCACCAACACCCGCACGGACGAATACGGGGGCAGCCGCCCCAACCGGGCCCGGCTCATGCTGGAGGTGCTGGACGCCATCCGCGCCGCCGTGGGGCCGGACTTCCCCATCGAGCTGCGCATCAGCGCCGAGGAGAGCTTCCCCGGCGGCTACGACCTCCGGGAGGCCATCGAGCTGGCGAAGCTGGTGGAGGACAAGATCGACCTGCTCCACGTATCCGCCGGGTCCAACGAGGACAGCTTTTACGAGACCCACCCCTCCATGTATATGGAACGGGGCTGCAACGTCCGCTTCGCCGCGGAGATCAAGAAGCACGTCCGCATCCCCGTGGCGACCATCGGGGCCCTGAACGAGCCGGATATGCTGGAGGAGATCATCGAAAGCGGGAAGGCGGACGTGGTGACCATGGGCCGGGCTCTGCTGGCGGACCCGGAGCTGCCCCGGAAGGTGATCCAGAACCGCACCGACGAGATCCTGCGCTGCATGCGCTGCTTCACCTGCCTGGCGGAGCGGATGCAGACCCAGACCCGCATCTGCGCCCTGAACCCCCTGATCGGGCGGGAATACGAGAGCATGTTCCAGCGCCCGGCCACGACGAAGAAGCGGGTGCTGGTGGCCGGCGGGGGCGTGGGCGGCATGGAGGCCGCCATCACCGCCGCCCAGCGGGGCCATCAGGTGCTTCTCTGCGAAAAGAGCGGGGAGCTGGGCGGCGCCATCCTGGGGGACAAGTACATCCCCTTCAAGCATGACGCTTACGCCGCCGCCCGGACCTTGGCTAGGCGCATGGCCCTGGCGGGGGTGGAGGTGCGCCTGAACACGGAGGTGACCCCTCAGTTCGTCCGCGCCTGGGAGCCGGACTGCCTCATCGTGGCGGTGGGGGGAAGCCCCATCGTGCCCTTCACCGGGCCCAACGTCTTCCTCGCCTCCGATCTGAAGGGAAAGCTCCCCGGAAAGCGGATCGCCGTGCTGGGCGGGGGCCTGGTGGGCTGCGAGACGGCGGTGTACTGCGCCATGCAGGGCGCGGAGGTGACCGTGGTGGAGATGGCGGCGGAGGTAGCCCGGGACGCCAATGCCCGGCAGCGCCCCGCCCTGCTGAAGGAATTGGAGCGGACCACGGTGCGCTGCGGCCTTCGGGGACTGCGGGCCGCGCCGGAGGGCCTCGTCTGCGCCGACGCCGACGGACGGGAGGAGCTGATCGAGGCGGACGCCATCGTGCTGGCGGTGGGACAAAAGCCCAACCGGGCCGCGGCGGACGCCCTGAGGAACACCGCGCCGGAGGTGCGGCTGCTGGGAGACTGCCTCAAGGCTTCCACCCTGCGGGAGGCCATTTTCCAGGGTTACCACGCAGGGCTGGACGTATAGCGCAGAAGGACGCAAAAGGCCCGCGAGCAAAATGCTCGCGGGCCTTTCCGTTTGCTATTAGCCTTTGATGCCCTTCAATTCCTTCAGGCAGGCGGGGCATACGTTCTTCCCCTTGAAGGAGACGATATCCCTGCTGTTCTCGCAGAAGATGCAGGTGGGCTCATACTTTTTCAGGATGATCTGATTGCCCTCCACATAGATCTCCAGGCTGTCCTTCTGGGCAATATCCAGGGTCCGCCGCAGCTCGATGGGAAGCACGATGCGGCCCAGGCTGTCCATCTGCCTCACGATTCCGGTCGTTTTCATATATTTGCAACCTCCGCATATTTATCCATATCACGACAAGTGCCGACATTATACCCGGCTATTTTTGTAAAGTCAAGCAGAAATTGCTCGAATTTTGGCGAATATTCCGTGAGGTTCTTCCCGGATGGGGACAGGCATAGAATGGGAGGGAGGTGAGTAGCATGATGGACTGGATCTGGACCGGCCTGGTAGCGGCGTCTATCCTTTTCGGCGCGCTGAACGGACGACTGGCAGAGGTGTCGGCGGGAGCTCTGGAGGGGGCGGAAACGGCGGTGAAGACCTGCCTGGGCCTCTGCGCCGGGCTCTGCCTGTGGA
Source organism: Oscillospiraceae bacterium (assembly GCA_902795345.1). Classification (GTDB taxonomy): domain Bacteria; phylum Bacillota; class Clostridia; order Oscillospirales; family Oscillospiraceae; genus UBA1774. The sequence goes on along the minus strand of CADBKO010000009.1, from coordinate 64,154 downwards.
GCGGCATCCTGAAGCTGCTGGAGGCAGGCGGGGCCTCCGCGGCCCTGGGGCGGCTCCTGCGGCCATTGCTGACCCGGCTCTATCCGGAGGCCCGCATGGTCCCGGAAGCCCTGGCCGCCCTGGCGGAAAACATGAGCGCCAATCTGCTGGGCCTGGGCAACGCCGCCACGCCAGCGGGCATCCGGGCGGCCCGGGCCCTGGGGCGGGGGGAGACGGCCACGGACAGTCTCTGCCGGTTGGTCGTCCTCAACAGTGCCTCCATCCAGCTCATCCCCGCCACGGTCTGCGCGCTGCGCGCCTCCCTGGGGGCAGGCAGCCCCTTCGACATCCTCCCCGCCGTCTGGCTGAGCAGCCTCTGTTCCGCGGGGGCGGGGCTTCTGGCGGAAAAGCTGCTGCGGAGGCCGGGGCGGTGACGGCGCTGCTGCTGCCGGGCATCCTGCTCCTGGCGGCCCTCTCCGTCCTTTTGCGGGGCAGGCCCCTCTACGGCCCGCTGACGGAGGGCTTCCGGGAGGGGCTGGGGACCCTCCTGCGCATCTTCCCCCCGGTGGCGGTCACGCTGACGGCGGCGGCCATGTTCCGCGCTTCCGGGGGGCTGGATGCCCTGACAGGCCTTCTGGCCCCGGCGCTGCAAGCCCTGGGCATACCTCCGGAGACGGCCCCCCTCATGCTGCTGCGGCCCCTCAGCGGAAGCGGCGCCCTGGCGGTGGGGGCGGAGATCATGGAAAAGCTGGGGCCCGACTCCCCTGCGGGGCGGACGGCGGCGGTGATGCTGGGCAGCACGGAGACCACCTTCTACACCGTCTCGGTCTATTTCGCTGCGGCGGGCGTCCGCCGCACAAAACACGCGATCCCCGCTGCACTGGCGGCCGATCTGGTCGGTTTCCTGTGCGCGGGGATCTTCGTCAGATTGTTTTTTGGTTCCTGAATTACATCTTTTCCGGGGCGGAGACGCCGATGATGCCCAGGGCCAGGGCCAGCACGGCCCGGACGCTGTCGGCCAGCTTCAGCCGGGCTTCCAGCACGCCCGCCGGGGCGCCCTTGATGCGGCAGGCGGTATAGAAGCGGTGGAAGCGGCCCGCCAGCTCGATGAGATAGCGGTTGATGCGGCTGGGGTCGTAGTTCAGCGCGGCCAGGCGCACCTCCTCCGGCAGGAGGCTCAGCTGCTTGATGAGGGCCTTCTCCGTCTCGTCGGTGAGGAGGGTGAAATCCACCTCGGCGGCCTTGGGCACCGGATGCCCTTCCTCGGCCAGGGCAGCGACCAGGGAGCAGATGCGGGCGTGGGCATACTGCACATAATAGACCGGGTTCTCGCTGTCCCGGCGGATGGCCAGGTCCATATCGAAATCCAGATGGGTGTCGGGCTTGGCATTGAAGAAGAAGCGGACGGCGTCCCGGGGGATCTCGTCCAGCAGATCCGCCAGGGCGATGGCCCGGCCGGTGCGCTTGGAGATGCGGACGGTCTGCCCGTCCCGCATCAGGTTCACCAGCTGCATCAGCAGGAAATGGAGCCGCTCCGGTTCGATCCCCAGGGCAGGCAGGCTCTTGGCAAAGCGGATGGCGTGGCCGTGGTGGTCCGCGCCCCAGACGTTGATGACACTGTCGAAGCCCCGCTCGATGAACTTGTTGCGGTGGTAGGCCATATCCACGGCGAAATAGGTGTAGAAGCCGTTGGAGCGGCGCAGTACCTCGTCCTTCTCCGCGCCCAGGTCCGTGAGCTTGAACCAGAGGGCCCCGTCCTTCTCATAGGTGTAGCCCTGCTTTTCCAGCAGGTCCACCGTCTCCTTCACATAGCCGCTCTCATGGAGGCTGGATTCCCGGAACCACTGGTCGTAGATGATGCCGTAGCGCTCCAGGTCCCGCTGCATCTTGGCGATGTTGTATTCGATGCCGAAGACCTGCATCTTCTGCCGCCGCTCCTCGGGGCTCTTATCCAGCCAGCCGTCGCCGTATTTTTCCCGGAAGAGGCGGGCGATCTCCCGGATGTCGTCCCCATGGTAGCCGTCCTCGGGGAATTCCACGGCGTCCTCCCCCTTCAGCAGCTGGATATAGCGGGCCTCCACGCTCCGGGCGAAAAGCTCCACCTGGTTGCCCGCGTCGTTGACATAGAACTCCCGCCAGACCTGCCAGCCCGCTTTTGCCAGGATGGAGGCCATGGCGTCCCCCAAGACGCCGCCCCGGGCGTTGCCGATGGTCATGGTGCCGGTGGGGTTGGCGGAGACGAATTCCACCATCACCTTTTTCCCGTGGCCCTCGTCCACGCTGCCGTAGTCCTGCCCCTCGGCTTCCACGGTCCTGAGCACCTGGGCATACCAGGCGTCCCCCAGGCGGAAATTGAGGAAGCCCGCGCCGGCCACCTCCACGCTGTCGAACCAGCTGCCGGCAAAGTCGATCTCCCCGGCCAGGGTCTCCGCGATCTTCCGCGGGGCCATATGCATGGCCTTGGCGGCGCTCATGGCATAGGAGCAGGCATAGTCCCCGTGGCCCGGGTCCTTGGGTATCTCCGTGGTGCCCTTCAGCTCCGCGCCGGCGGGCAGCAGCCCCTTGCCGGCGGCGGCGGCATAGGCCCCCCGCACCAGGGCGTCGATCTGCTTTTTGGCCTCTTCGATCATATTCATTGCCTGCTGCCTCCTTTTTCTTTCCAGTCGATGCGGAAGGTGTTCCTGCCCAGAAGGACATTGTCCACATCCACGCTGTATACGATGTCCAGCTGCCCGCCGTGCTCGTCCGTCTCGGTGCGCAGCTGCTGGGTGTCCACCCCCATGGTCATGGCTCCGAAGGGGGTGTCGTAGAGGAACACATGCTTTCTCCCCTTCTGGAAGAGCATCTGGCTGTTCACAGCCCCCTCCCGGGTCAGGGTCACCATGCCGTCCTCCACCCGGAAGGTGGTGACGGTGCCCTCCATGCCGGTGATCTCGCTCTCCTGGTATGTAAACCAGCTGGCGTCCCGGCCATATTCATAGCGCCCGTCGGTGACGAGCTCCACGGATTCGGGGCCTTGTTCCTCCTCCCCCGGATGGAAGGAGCGCTGGATGCCCCGGATGGAAATGACGACGTCTTTCATATCTCTTTCTCCTGTTCAGTAACCGCTGATCAAACCACTGCGCACGTCTTGCCCAGGGTCGTCTGCCGGACCATGAGCGTGTCCGTATCCGGCAGGAAGCGGCCCGCCAGCGCGGCAAAACGGCCGGGGCTGTCGGTGACGTGGCAGCAAAGGATGCCGCGCCTGCCCCTTTTGGCCAGAGCGTTCCGCTCCGCCAGTATCGTTTTCATCTCGTCCACGGCCTCGGCGGCCACGTCCACCATCTGCACCCCGGGCCCCACGTGGGCGGCGATGGCCGGCGCGATCAGGGGGTAGTGGGTGCAGCCCAGGATCAGGGTGTCGGCCCCGAAATCCCGGATGGGGGTCAGGTATTCCTCCAGGGCGGTCTCCAGCATGCGGCTGCCTTTCTCCGTGTCGCCCCCCTCGATGAGGGGCACGAACAGGGGGCAGGCCACGGCCAGGCTCTCGCTGTGGGGGCTGCGCTTCTTCAGCGCCGCGGCATAGGCCCCCGCCCGGATGGCGGCGGCGGTGCCGGTGATGCCGATACGTCCGTTTTTCGTCAGCGCGGCGGCCTTCCGCGCGGCGGGGTCCACGACGCCCACCACGGGGATCCCCCGGTCCGTCAGGGTATGGAGGGCGATGCTGCTGACGGTGCCGCAGGCCACCACCACGGCCTTCACCCCCTGCCGGAGGAGAAAATCCATGTCCTCGGCAGCGTAGCGCCGGATAGTGGCGGCGCTCCTGGACCCGTAAGGCACCCGGCCCGTGTCCCCCAGGAAGACCAGATCCTCCTCCGGAAGCACCTGCCGGAGCCGCCGGACGGCAGTCAGGCCGCCCAGCCCGGAATCAAAGACGCCGATGGGTCGCTCATCCATTCCTCTTAGTCCTTCCCCTGTCATTACAAAATGATAGTATACAGGAAAAACCATGCCGCGGCAAGGGGAATTTCGCGGCTCGGCGGAGGTCCCGGTCAGCGCCCGGGAAATTCACGAAAAATACGCAATTTCACAGTAGATATTTCGGAGGGAAGGGGCTATAATGAACAACACAAAATCCGGCACAGGAAGGGTGGTGCGTCGATCATGACGATGGAACTTTCAGATAAGGAATTCCGGCGGCTGCTGGACCTGGTCTATGTGGGAAACTGGGTAATGAATTCCCTGCGGGGCAGCCAGCGCATCAAGGATTATGACGACGTGGAATCCAAATGCTTCTCCTACTGCCTGAAAACCGGGATGTACTCCCTCTTCGAGATGATGGACGGGGAGGTCATCCCCTCGGCCAGCTTTGAGGACGGCGGCATCCAGGAAGCCATCATGGACTATGAGGACGCCATTTTCTACGACATCCTGGCGGAGGAGCTGGCCCGGCGGGACATGGACTTCGCCCCCATCGACAATTCCAACGACGGCGAGCTGAGCCGCCGGATCGACGAGTATATGGAGGAATTCGAGGAAAACGGCCTCAACAACGTCAGCGTGAACAAAGAGTGAGCCCTATCAGCCGCCTCCCGGAAGCAGCCGCTTCCGGGAGGTTTTCCGTATGCCCCGGTCCTTGTCCGCGGAGCGGCGAAGTGATATAATCCGCATATAATAAACAACTCTGAGAAAGGGAGGTCGCCCGAATGAGTCAGCAGGTTTCCCTGGAGATCCTGGAGCCGAGGGGCGTTCTCAGCGACCCGAAGCGGGAAGGGCTGTTCGCCCCGCGGCTCAGCGATCTAAACGGCAGGACCATCGCCCTGATGGGCATCAACATCCCGGTCTTCCACACCAGCAGCGAGCCCTTCTTCGAGGTGGTGGAGAGAAGGCTGCGGGAGCGCTATCCAAAGGTGAACATCCTCCGCATGAATTCCTTCGGCACGCCCATCGACCCGCCGGAGAAGGCCTATGAGGTGGCGGCCAAGTGCGACGCCTGGCTGGAGGGCGTGAAGGACGCGCACACCCAGGGCAGGCACGACGCGGGGGTCTGCATGGAACGGGCGGGAAGGCCCGGGGTGAGCATCTGCGTGGACGTGCTGCGCCGCGCAAAGGAAGCCGGGCAGGACCTTTACGGCATGCCCGGGGTGCGCATCGTCACCGTGCCCGCCACGGACTACAACGCCGCCAAGGACGACCCCGGGCTCATGGAGCGGGTGGTGGACGGGTGCATCGACGCCATCATCGAAGGGCTGACGAAGCCTCTGACGGAGGAGGAAAAGCGTTCCTTCGACCTCACCTTTGACGAAGGGCCCAAGACTTTCACCGGCGGGTGTTACAGCGAAGCCTATGAGAAATTCATGGAATACTGCATGACGAACCACCTGGGGGACGGGCTGGCCTTGGCGCCGCCCACGAAGGAGGCCGTGGAATGGATGCTCAGCGGCACTTCCTACCCCCGGGACAGGGTGATCGGCCTGGTGGAGCCGAAGCTGGGCAAGGCCACGGTGGAGAAGATCGCCATCGCCGCCGTCATGGCGGGGGCAAAACCGGAGTGGCTCCCCGTTATCATCGCCATTATGGAGGTCCTCACCGACCCGGGCTTCAATCAGTTCCACATCGTCAATGAGATCCTCCCGGCCATCTTCGTCTCCGGCCCCATCGTGAAGGAGCTGGGCCTCAACAACAAGGTGGGCTACCTCGCCCCCGGCACCCGGGCCAACAGTGCCATCGGGCGGGCTGTGCTGATGTGCATGATCACCATCGGCTGGCGGGATATGACCATCTACGCTTCCCCCGGCGGCGCGGGCCGCCCGGCGGCTTACGCCAACATTTTCGTGGCGGAGAACCAGGAGGAAAGCCCCTGGGAATCCTGGGCGGAGCAGAACGGCTTCGGTCCGGAGGAGAGCGTGGTCACCGCCTGCGAATTTCTGGGAGAATACGGCGGACCCGCCGAGATCGTGGGCTACCCGGATTTCGACGCGAAGCTGGCGGCCCTCACCAAGATGTTCGGCCGGAAGGGCGGCGCCTTTGCTTCCGGCCTGCCTCCCTTCGCCGCGGGCGTCCGCCTCATGCTGGTGATGCACCCCACCCTGGCGCGGCAGCTGGCCGCCCGGGGCTTCACCAAGCAGAGCCTCATCCAATACCTCTACGACCGGAACGTGATCGACTATGACCGCATGACGGAGGAGCAGAGGGAAGCGCTGCGGGAGGAGCTGCGGCTGGAAAGCCTGCTGGGGCGGGGCGCCATGCGCCCCGAGGACGTGAAGCCCGGCCTGCACAGGGAGCCCTTCAGCAAGCCGGAGCATCTCATGGTCCTTGTCTCCGGCTCCGGCTCCGGCCAGACGCAGCTTTATTACACCTCCACCGGCTCCACCGCCGGGATCGCGGAGGGCATCCACGGACAGCGCCCTTGGATGACCAAGGCCATCCGCGGGGCGGCCCTGACCAAATACGGCAGATAAGAGAAAAGGAAACGCCGATGATCGCCAATTATCACGCCCATACCTATCGCTGCGGCCACGCCGAGGGAAATGAAAGGGATTATGCGGAGAAGGCCGTTCAGGCCGGGCTGCGCACCCTGGGCATCTCGGACCATACGCCCTACGATTTCTTCGACGCGGGGCCCCGGGACCGGCCCATGCGGATGAAGCCGGAGGAGCTGCCGGAATACGCGGACTCCGTCCGGGCGCTGGCGGAGGAATACCGGGGGAAGCTGGACATCCTCCTGGGTTTGGAAGCGGAATACTATCCTAAGTATTTCCCCCGCCTGCTGGAGCTGCTGCGGGACGCGGGCATCCAATACATCATCCTGGGGCAGCACTTCCTGAACAATGAGGTGGATGGGCAATACTGCGGCACCCCCTCTCCGGAGGCAGCGGCCCTGGAACGGTATGTTTCCCAGAGCAGGGAGGCCATGGAGACCGGCCTGTATACCTATTTTGCCCATCCGGATCTGTTCCGCTTCACCGGCGATGAGGCGGTCTATGACCGGGAGATGCGGAAGCTCTGCCGCACCGCCGGAGAGACGGGAACGCCCCTGGAGATCAATCTCCTGGGCATCCGGGACGGACGGCATTACCCATCACGGACCCGGCGAGCGAGGAAAAAGCGCTCCGGATGGCGGAGCGCCTGGGGCTGGAGGTCCTGACGCAACTTCCGCTGCGCAGCCTGCAATGAGGTCATATTTGCCGTATAAGCGAAGATTTTCCGGCGGAATACGACGCCTCCCGGATGCAGATACTGCACCGGGAGGTGTTTTTATGGTCACAATGACAAATCAGGAATACCGGGCTTATGTCCGCTCCCTCTCCCCCACGTCTCCCCTGTGGAAGGACGCCCTGCGGGCTTTCCTCACGGGCGGGCTGATCTGCGCCCTGGGGCAGCTACTGCGGCAGGGCTGGCTGGCCTTCGGGCTGGAGGAGGAAGCCGCGGGGACTGCCGTCAGCGTCAGCCTCATTTTTCTCGGCGCGCTTCTGACGGGTCTGGGCGTCTACGACAAGCTGGCGAAGTTCGGCGGGGCGGGGACTCTGGTGCCCATCACCGGCTTCTCTAACGCCGTCGCCTCCCCCGCTCTGGAATTCAAAAGCGAGGGGCTCATCACAGGGACCATGGTGAAGATGTTCACCATCGCGGGCCCGGTGATCGTCTCCGGTACCGCGGCCAGCGCGGTGTATGGTTTGGTGCTGGTGCTGCTGGGGTACGGGGGATAATATGCTTCGGAGGCGGCCAAACGGCCTCCTCCGAGGATTTGTGAGAAGGCCGCGGTGGAGTTCGCTTTTTACTCGATTCTCAGCATTGCCGTTGTGCTGTACTCGCCGGTTTTAGGATTGACATCCCAAAAGAAAACATCAAACCCGATTTCATACCAGAACCCGATATGTTCTGCAGTTTGTGAGAAGCTTGTTAATTGAATCGCTCCGCTCTCTTTTGCAAGGCGATAAACCTCGCATACAAGCGCTTTCCCGATTCCTTGTGTTCTATGCTCCTCTTTTACAAACACTTCAATGAACAACCGGATGCTTTCCAGTGGTGCCTGCATACTGTCCGGACACGCGATGATCGCTCCTATGATCTCCCCACGCCTCCCGCAAAAGGCAAACGCAGAAAGCGTATCAGCTCTGCTCATATAAAACGCTTTCTTTTCTGGGTCCGTCAGATAATCGCCAATCAACTGGACGATTTCCGCATTTGAAAGCTTCCTAACAGAGTCATTTCGCTGATGAGCCGGCAGTGGTTTTCTCGTAATGCAGCGGCTGAACATATGAAAGTAATTCCCATAGAAAAGGGGCATAGCCGGATCATTTTGCTTCCTGCCGTATGCGTTCATAGAAAACCCTTGTTTCAGCCAGAAGCAACTTGCTTCAACCGTAGCATTTGCGGAACCGTAAATAAACAGAACGCCCGCTCTTTCGGCTTCTTCCATGGTTTTTGCGACCAGTGCGGCTGCGATCCCGTTTCTCCTGTGCGCCGGGCTGACAAACAAATCATAAACATACCAGCACTTTCCACCCAGAGGCGAAGGAACTTCTCTTTCAATAACAACAATTCTTCCGAGTGGCGTGCTATGAGAATCTTCAGCAATATAGATAATTACCTTTTCACGCTTTTTCTTTTCGTTGAATTTGAAAAGGCTAATGATTCGGTCGCGCTGCTCCGGATTTGCATGCAAAATAGTATATTCTCTATTGTTCATAAGAACCTCCGTAAATCAGTTTTGATTGCAAGGGTTTTGAATCAAATCCCGTTTACGGGAAGTGCAAGGAGAGAAGCAAAAAGAAAAAGCCAAGAAAAACACACCGAATCGCGCGCATTTTGCGGCGGTTCCTATGTCTTCTTGGTTCGTTCATAACTGGCGATATCGTTCCTTGCACAGGGTCCTCCTTTCACGCAAAAGATATCACGGCAAAGTTCAATTTGTCAACGGGCGCATTGCTGTTCTATCTTGACATTAGGGGATATATCCCCTATACTTGCAGTGAAAGAGAGGTAGTGCACCATGCCGACCATCAGCTATTTCTATGGTATCATCATTGTTATGTACCTTCGCAACAAGGAGCATAATCCGCCGCATATCCACGCGATCACGCAGGATTTTGACGCGCCGTTTCTGGTTTCCACCGGGGAACTGATGGAGGGGGAGTTTCCACCCAAAGCACAAGCCCTGGTAAAAGAATTCATTATGCAGTATCAGAATGAACTCTTGGAAATGTGGGAAACGGAGAAGTATATCAAGCTGCCGCCGCTCAAATAATACCCGGCAAAAACGGACAAGGAGGTGAATCCCCGTGTTCCACAAAGCAATCGACCTGCAATTTCTGGAGGGCACGGCACTATGCGTGACTTTCCAGGATGGAATAGTCAAACAATATGATATGCGCACACTGTTCCCCAAATACCCCCAGTTGAAAGCCCTGGAGGATCGAGCGCTCTTTCTCTCCGGGCGATTGATGGGGGCCTATGGGATCATTTGGACGGATGAACTGGACATTGAGACCGAAACGATATATGAAGACGGCAAGACGGTGCGGACGGAAAAGATCTCTCTGCATCCGGAGGCCGCTCATGCTGTCGCCGCTGCCAGAGCCATGGCAGGATTGACACAGAAGGAACTGGCACAGCGGACGGGAATCGATCAATCCGACATCTCCAAAATCGAGCGGGGTACTGCCAATCCCTCAATAGCCACTTTGGAACGCATTGCCGCCGCATTGGGCGGCGAACTCAACATTGCCATCCTGTTTTCCTGACAGGCATCGATTTACGAGATATTTGTGTTTTACTTGACTCAAGCAGAGGGGCTTATCACGGGCACGATGGTGAAAATGTTCACGATCGCGGGGTCTGTGATCGTCTCCGGCACCGTGGCCAGCGCGGTGTATGGTTTGGTGCCGACACTGCTGGGGGTACGGGGATAAAAGCAACGGGGGAGGTTCCGCGGAACCTCCCCCGTATTTGACAATCCGGAATATTACTCCGTGTAGATGATCTCCCCGGTCTCCTTAGAGCGGCGGTAGTGCTTCACAAAGTTATAAACGATGTCGCCATAGCCCGGCCAGAGGGAATGCTGCAGGTATTCCGTCACGTTCAGGCCGATCATGGGCACGCCCTGCTTGTTGTTGATGAGCCATTCCCCATTGCGCCACTCCCCGTTGACGGTCTTCAGCTGGAAGGAATCGAAGGGCCGCCCGATCACGGGATAGGCCTCATAGTCGAAGGCCTTCACGGGGGCGATGCCATTGAAGCCGCAGTAGGTCTGCATGAAGAAGTTGCCGCCGTCGTTCAGGTGATTATTCTGGGTGTCCCAGGCGGCGAAGTCATAGGTGGAGGTGATGAGCATGGCGGGCAGGTCCAGTTTCTTGTAAAGCTCCTTCGTTTCGTCCGAAAGCTGCTGCAAGGGCATGGCCATGGGCGCGGCTGCTGCAAACACCTCCGGATGAGCGCCGATGCAGTTGTAGGTGGCCATGCCGCCCATGGAATAGCCCGTGACCCAGACCCGCTCCGGGTCCAGGGCGGGGTAGGTATCCAGCATATACTGCACCAGGCGGGGGAATACCTGCCCGGCGATGAAGGTGAGGCCGCTGTGCATGGGGGCCACGATGGCGAAGCCCTGCTCACCGGCGGTGAGCAGCAGGCCGGTCTCGTCCAGGAACATCAGATGGTCGTCGCCGCCGCCGTGGTTGGCCAGGAGCAGGGGGACGCTGTGCTCCGGGGCGGTGTTGTGCAGCACCTCCTGGGGCAGCACCTCATACCAGCAGTCCAGGTAAGCGCCGGGGCTGGCGAAGGGCATGGCGCTGGCGTCGCTCTTGACGTCGCTGAACTTCTCGGAATCGTGGCGGAGGATCACTTCCAGGTCGCCCACCAGAGCGCGCCCGTTTATGATGGGGTTCCGGGGAGAGAGGGCGAAACGGGTGATGGGCGGGGCGGGCACATAGCCCAGATAGCTGTCGGTGACCCGGGGCTCCAGGAACTTGGTCATCACATTGGAAGAACGCTGCAGGAAGATGAACATGCTGCGGTAAGCCTTCTCCATCCAGCCGGCGATATCGCCCTTGGCGTCCTTCGCGGTGCGCACCTGGCGCAGGGGGACGGACTGGTTGTAGAAGCGGGAGACGCCGCCGCAGACGGAATAGGCGTTTGTCTTGTTGGCCCGGCGGAATTTCTGCACGGCCACGCCGCAGGCATTGACCAGGAAAGCGGGGACATACTGGCTCACCCGGGCCGCGTCGCACATCTCGCCTCCGTAGGTGAAGTACCCGGCCACGCGGCCGATCAGCTCATCCCGGGAGGGGGCCACATAGTTGTTCATGAAGGTGGCGCCCTTGCCTACGCCGAACATATAGGTCTTGCCGTAGCCGCCGCAGTATTCGGCTTCCGCGGGCACGGCCCGCTTCCCGTCCACCTCCACGAAGGCTTTCTGGCTGAACAGGGCGTTCACCAGGGTATAGCAGTGCTGCAGGTCGCTTTCCCCATACTCTTCCTTTTCCGGCTGGATGAGGATGATGGTGCCGACGGCCTCGTCGATGAGCTTCAGGAGCCCCAGCTTCTTCAGATAGGCTTTGGCTTCCCGCTTCTCCGCGAAGCGCTGGTCCGGGAATACGATGAAGGAGGTGTTGTTCCGGGCTGCCGTCTCGCCGCCGTAAAGGTCCGGGGAGCGGTAGACATACACCATTCCCTTGGGGAAATCCTCCAGCGCGGGGTTCAGGATCTGGGGGAAACGCTCGTTTGCGGGGAGCTTTCCGGTCGCGGCCACGGCATGCCTGCGCACCTCTTCCAGCGTTTCAAAGGTCGCCTTGTTGTCCTGTCGGTTCCAATAGTTCTGCATGGTTACTCCTCCTTTTGTTTGTTTTTCTATGTATACAGAGTATATTCAAAAGGGGGAAAAGTCAACCGATTCCGGCGTTTCATGGAATAATCTCCGGCAGGGGCTTCAAATCCCGGTCTCCGGGATGTAAGATAGGGGCAGGAATCAAATGTGAAAGGAGCGGATCCCCTATGGCAATCGTATTTGAAGACCATTCCGAGCTGGCGGAGCGGGGCAAACTGGTCACTTTTGAGATCGCCATGGACCCCATTCCGGACAGGCGCATGCGCACCATCCGCGTCTGGATGCCGGAAAGCTACGACGGCGTCCGGCGCTTCCCCGTGCTCTACATGCACGACGGGCAGCAGATGTTCAACGGCAAGAACGCTCCGGCGGGCTTCGGCAGCTGGGAATGTGAAAGACGCATCTGCGAGCTGGAGCCGGAAGCGCAGTGCATGATCGTGGCCATCGACTCCTCGGACGACCGGGGCAGCGAGCTGCTGCCGCCCTACAAGCGCAACCCCGGGCACCAGATCCCCCGCCGTCCCGGCCAGCCGGAATACACGGCCCTGGGCGGCTACTACGCCGACTTCGTGCGGGACACGCTGAAACCCGTCATTGACGCGAATTTTCTGACCCTGCCTGACGCGGCCCACACCGGCATCGGCGGCGCAAGCATGGGCGGCCTGCAATCCTATTACATGACCATGAGGGACCCGGACGTGTTCGGGCGGAGCCTGGACCTCTCCCCCGGCATGGACATCCTGGACGAAAGCTGTCTCAGCCTGATCGACAGCTACGACCCCAAGAAGCTGGAAAACGCCCGCTTCTACATGTACAGCGGGGACCAGGGAGTGGACGTCACCATATTCACCTCCACCATCACCGTCTACCGCCGTATGAAGGATTCCCTCAAGCTGAACAACAGGCAGCTCTGTCTGCTCATCGACAGCCGGGAATCCCACTGGGGCACCTCCTGGGGCAAGTATTTCCAGGAGGCCGTCCGCTTCCTCTTCAAGGAGGACAACAGCGTGCCCGCCCCCGCCTTCTTCATGCCCCCTCCCAAAAAGGACTGAGATATTCCGCGGAGGCAGCCTTTCCGGCTGCCTCCGCCCGCTTTTGACCCTACGCAGCGTAGGTAGCTAACGGACCATGCCTGTGGTAGAGTAGCGCCGTAAGGAGGCGAAGGCCATGAACAGCTATGTCACCGGTGCGGTGATCCGCAATCTGCGGGAAGGGAAAAAGCTGACCCAGGAGGAGCTGGCGGAAAAGCTCTACGTCAGCAGCAAAACGGTGAGCAAATGGGAGACCGGCAAGGGCTACCCCGATATCAGCCTGCTGGAGCCTCTGGCCAGGGCCCTGGACATTTCCCTGATCGAGCTGGTGTCCGGCGACGCGATCCGGAACGGGAACCGCTCCGCCAATATGCTGAAAAGCAAATTCTATGTCTGCCCGGTCTGCGGAAACGTGATCCGGACCATCGGAGAGGCGGTGGTCAGCTGCTGCGGCATCATGCTGCCGCCCCTGGAGCCGGAAGCGGCGGAGGGGGAGCACGAGATCAAGGTCGAAGTCGTGGAGGACGAATACTACGTTTATCTCCTCCACCCCATGACCCGGACGCATCACATCTCCTTCCTGGCCGCTGTTTCCGGCCAGGATATGCAGCTCAGGAAGCTCTATCCGGAGGGCGGCGCGGAGGCGCGGTTCAAGCTCGGAGGGGTGAAGGACCTCTATGCCTGCTGCAACCACCATGGGCTCTTCCGGCTGCGGGTGCAGCACAGACGTCCGAGCCGCGGCGGGAATGTCTGAACCGTTTCCCGGAAAGTATCGACAGGGGCGCGCCCTTCTGCTATGATGGTCCCATATTTCGGCGCAGCCCTCCCCCCTGCGGGGAGAGGGCTGCCGCAAAGGAGCAGCCGGACATGAAAACGGAACGCAGAAAGGACGCGGCGCGCTTGGGCGCCGGGGGCAGGCCCTGATGGACAAGAGACTGCTGGAGGCCGGAACGGTCATTTTCGACGTGGGCAAGGTGCTGCTGACCTTCGAGCCGGAACGGGTGGCGTTGCTGCTGCCCGGGGAGCACCGCCAGGCCCTGAAGGAGGCCATGTTCGGTCCCGTCCACCGCTGGAGCGAATTCGACCTGGGGCGGAAGCCCAACGAGCAGATCGCCCAGGAGATCGCCCTGGCCGCGGGGGTGCCCGGCGGGGCGAAGATGGTGCTGGAAGCCCTTTACCGCTTTCCCGAGACCATGGAACCCCTGCCCCTGTATGCCTGCATCGCCCCGCTGAAAGAGATGGGGAAAAAGCTCTACGCCCTCACCAACTATGCCGAGCCCTCCTTCACTTTCACCAAAGAGGCCTTCCCGGCCTTGAAGGAGCTGGACGGGGAAGCGGTGTCCTCACGGGAGAAGGTCTGCAAGCCGGACAAGAGCTTTTACCGCCTGCTGCTGGACCGCTACGGCATCGACCCTGCCGGGGCCCTGTATATCGACGACGCGGAGGCCAACATCCGGGCCGGGGCGGAACTGGGACTCCGGGTCTGGCATTATTTCGGAGAGGACCGGGGCGCATAAAGAAGCATTTGCCGCCCGCAGTTCTGCGCTGCGGGCAGCTGTCTGCAAACAGGCGGTCAAACAGGCGGTCAGGCTTGAGGCAACGACGCACGATTCGCGGGGTATACCTTGCGCTGTCAGAATTATGCGGTGCTGCCTTGACAAGATGGGACATAAGGTGCTAGGATGTTGCGTGGCTGAACATCAGCTGGTAATATGACGCACAAAAGGAAGGAACAGACATGGATCTCAAGTTAAAGGACAAAGTCGTTCTGGTCACCGGCGGCACCGGCGGCATCGGGACCGCCATCGTCAAGGCGTTCCTCGGTGAAGGCGCGAAGGTCGCCTTCTCCTCCACCAGCCAGAAGAAGATCGACGATCTCATCCCCACCCTGGGCGCAGCCCCCGGCCAGGTGGCCGGCTTCGTGGCCGACCTGAACAAGGAAGAGGACATCAAGAATTTCGTGGAGCAGGCCAAGGCCCGCTTCGGCACTCTGGACGTCATCATCCCCAACGCGGGCTACGAGGGCAAGGCCCATCCCGTGCAGGACATGACCCTGGAGCTCTTTGAGCAGACCTATATGCTCAATGTCTTCGCCGTCATGCTCACCCTGAAGTACGCCGCTCCCACCCTGATCGAGAAGCAGTCCGGCTCCGTGGTGGTCGTCGCTTCCGCCGCCGCCTACGAGCCCACCGCCTCCAACAGCGCCTACGTCTCCTCCAAGTACGCCGTGGCCGGCCTTACGAAGTGCGTCGCCCTGGAGCTGGGCCCCGTGGGCGTGCATGTGAACTATATCTGCCCCGGCCCCGTGGACACCCCCATGATGCTGCGCATCGAGAAGGACTTCTTCGGCGACAGCATGACCCACGAGGAAGCCATGGCCATGCTGGCCTCCAACTACGCCATGGACAAGCGCTACGCCAAGCCCGAGGAAGTGGCCAACGCCGCCCTGTACCTGGCCTCCGAGGTCTCCGCCCATACCGCCGGCATGGGCATGCACGTGGACTCCAAGGTCTCCCCCACCAGCTGAAAAATATCAAAGCGAAGCTGTGTTTTCGGCCCGGAACCTTTTCAGGTTCCGGGCCGTTGCTTATTCTCCGCTGAGACCTGCCAGGCGCAGGAGGGGCTTTTGCAGCAGGGCCACCACCCGCCCCGTGAGGAGCATGGTCACTACCGTGCCCACGCCGACGCCCATGAGCCTGCCCCGAAACACGAAGCCCAGGGCCGCGGCCAGAAGGAAGCTGGAGATATCCAGGATATTCTTGCTGAGGCCCAGGCTCTTTCCCGTGCGCCGGGCGATGGCGGACGCCATACCGTCCCCCGGATTGGGCACGAAGCGGGCCCCCACGGAGAGGATGATGCCGCAGCCCGTCAGGACGATGGCCCCCAGGAGCATGGCGCCGCGCCCCACCGGGGAGACCGCCTGGGGCAGAAAACGCCCGAAGATGCCGATGAAAAAGCTGGTGAGGAAGCTGGCGACGAGCTGCAGCGCCTGGATGGGCTCGAAGGCCCGGCCCAGGAGGAGCCATTGAAGAAGGATCAGGAAGCAGTAGTAGAAAAAGCTCATGAGGCTGAACGGGATGCCGAACAGTTCGCTCAGGTTCCAGGCCACGGAGAGGATGGGGGCGATGCCCAGCTGGGTCTTGGTGTTCATGGCGATGCCGCAGCCTAAAAGCAGGGTGCCCAGGAGATAAATGACCCGCCGCCGGGGTGTGAAAGCCCGCAGGAATTCCTTCGTCCGCTCCATATGCCCATCCTCCCCTCCCATGAAAATATGGTCCCATCTTAAGGCAAGGCGGGGCGGTCTGTCAAGCGGGCGGAAACCCGAGCCGTGACAAGACGGTGGGAACGTGGTAGAATAGGGACGTCAGATTTCTTCGGAAAGGGGGACCGGCCATGCACCGGAACGACCAGGGCCGCAGCTCCGGCCTGATGCTGGTGGTCATTTTGCTGGTGATCGTCATCGTCGCCCTGCTTTTCGCTGCCCAGATGGGCGCATTCGGCATAGGGAACAGCGGGGGCAGCCCGACGGCCCAGACCCCGGACCCGGTGGCACAGGCCCAGGATGCCGTGGACGCCGTCAACGAGCGCATAGAGCAGTACGGGAGCTATGGTGAGGAGCCATAAGATTGAAAACAGCGGAGACGGCCATTCGGCTGCCTCCGCTGTTTCGTTCATCTTTTCGCCTTTCTGCCGAACAGCAGCGCAAAGAGCAGGAGGGGCGGGAGCATATACAAAAAGGAAGCGGCGAAGATGGGGCCCAGAGGGTCCTCCGGGGAGATCGACGCCAGGGTGACGGAGAGGGGCTGCAGCTCCGGCCTGCGCAGAAGGGTCCGGGGCAGCTCCACCGCATTCCACAGGTCGATGAAATCCAGGAGCAACACGGCAGCCAAGGCGGGCCCCAGATTGGGCAGCAGCACCTGCGTCAGAGTCCGCAGGGACCCCGCCCCATCCAAAGCCGCCGCCTCCCGCAGCTCGGCGGGGAGGCGCTGAAGCTCCTTCGTCAGCAAATACACCGGCAGGGGCGAGAACACGGAGGGCAGCCACACGGCCCAGGGGGTCTCCAGGAAGCCCAGAAAGCGGGCCACCAGGAAATTGGGCACCAGGGTCACCTCCCAGGGCAGGAGGAGCAGCACCAGATACAGAAGGAGCAGGGCGTCCCGTCCCTTGCCCCGGAGGCGGCTGAAGCCCCAGGCTGCGCACACCGCCACTGGCAGCTGCACCATGAGGGCAGGCAGGGTATACAGGAGGCTGCGCCCGAAGGAGGCGAGGAGCGGACTGCCCGCCAGCAGTTCCCGGTAAGGGGCAAGGGTTAACCCCTGGGGAACCAGCAGCAGCTTCACCGGCCCATCCTGAAAGCCGATCTGCTTGAGGATGCGGGTATACCTTGCGCCCAGCTCCGCCTCCGGGGCCAGGGAGTGGACCAGGGTCACCAAGGTGGGCACCAGGCCGGGGAGCAGCAAAAGGACGATGAAAACGGCGGCCAGGGCCGGATGCTTCCCATTTCCCGCGCCTATGCCTCCGGCGGTGAGGGAGAGGAACTCCACTCCGCCGGAACGCCTGCGCAGCAGCGCGGCGGGCAGGCCCAGAGCCAGGGCCGCCAGGCCAAAGAGCAGCACCGCCGCTGCGCAGAGCTTTTGGTAATCCAGCACGGCGAAGACATTGCGCATGAAATGCTGGAGCATATAGAGGGAGGGGGTGGGATAGCGCCCCTCCAGAAGGACGATCTCCCGGAAGAAGCGGAAGCCGAAAAAGAGGCACACCAGGGAAACAAAGAGGAAGCTGGGCAGCAGATGGGGCAGCTCGATATGGAGGAAGGTACGCGCTTTCCCCGCACCATCCAGGGCCGCCGCCTCCCGCTCCTCCACCGGTACGGTCTCCAGGGCGGAGAGGAACAGGAGTGCATAGAGGCCGCAGTGCTTCCACAGATAGAGGAGCAGCATGCTCCGGCGGGCATGGATCCCATCCAGCCAGTCCACCGAGGCCAGCCGGAGCAGTCCCCGCAACCCATTCACCACCCCGTACCAGTCCAGCAGGAGGGCAGAGAGCAGCACCACCGTCACCACGGGGACGGTGAGGGGAAAGAGCAGCACGGCACGCAGAAGCCTCGAGCGGGGGACCAGGGCCCGGAGCGCCAGGGCCAGGGCCAGGGAGAGGACCAGGGCGCTCACCACCGCCGAGCCCAGGAAGGCCAGGGTATTCTTCATGGCCAGGCGGAAGGCCGCGTTATACAGAAGATTCGTATAGTTCTGAAAGCCCACGAAGGTCTTTTTGAAGGGGTCCTCCAGAAAGGACCAGCCCACGATCAGGAGGAAGGGCAGGAGATAGAAGCAGCCGATCCCCAGAAGGCTGGGCAGGAGGAAAAGGAAGCCGCCGCTATTGCGGCGGCTTCTATATTTCGGCTTCATGACGCCCGCTCCGCCAGATAGATGGTCAGCCGGTCCTGGATGGCCCTGGCGGTCTCCTCCGGGGTCTTTGCGTCCTTAAAGAGATTGACGCACTCCTCCCAGATGATAAAGTAGCAGGGATGGCGAATGGTATCCTCATAAACGCCGTCGATGCCGTCCAGCAAGCGCCGGATGGTGGAAAGCTGTTCCTCCGTGAGGGGCGGCACCGCCGGGAGGGTGTAGGTCACAGTTTCCGTGTTCGTGCCCGAGGCCGCAGCGATGGGGTCAACGAATTGGGTGACGGTGGTCTCCGGCGCGCCGTTCCGGATCTCCTCCAGCTGCGCTTCCAGCACACTCCGGCGCATGGGCAGGCCGCCGGCTTCCTCCTGCAGTTCTTCGCTGAGGAGCCAGCGGATAAAGGCCCAGGCATCCTCTTCATTTCCGGTGCCGTCGAAGACGGAGAAGCTGTAAAGCCCGGTGCAGCGGAGGCCCGTCCCCTCCCAGGTGGGGAAGCCGATGATGCGCAAATCCGCCAGCTCGGCATTCGTAACGCCCCGGGAGAAGCCGGAAGTTGAACCAACAGCTAAAATACCCAGCAGAGCATCCCCGCCGTCATAGTTTCTGGCCCTCTCGACCATCTCCCGGAGGAAGGCCAGGTATTCGACAAACTCTGGTGTGTCGAAGCGCAGTTCTCCCGTTTCAAAATCCGCAAAACGATCCATCACGCCGGTGAGCGTCCAATTCAGCAAGGCGCGGGCGCCGTCGTTGGACCTTCCGAAAAGGATCAGCTCCGAGTTTTCCTCCATGATGCGGTACATATCCTCCGGGGTCCAGCCCTCCGCATCTCCTACATACGCCGCCGGTTCAATGCAGGTGTAAAGCTCGAATGTCGGCCACATGCGGTAGAGCGCGCCGTTTTCCGTCTCCATGGCACGGAGGACGGAGGGCACGAAGTCCTCCCGGGAGATCGTCGGGTCCGCGTCGATCATGGGATAGAGGTCCCGCAGCAGGCCCTTGGTCCCATAGACCTCCAGATTCGTAAGCATGGTGTCCAGCAGGTCGGGCCGATCCCCCGCCAGGATGTCCAGCTCCAGCATCTCCGTCATCAGGTCGGTATCCAGGCCGAGATAAAAGCGGTTGATCAGATAGTACTCCGGGTTTTCCCGGTTGAAGCGGGAGATCAGCTCCGTGATATAATGGTTGTTGTTCAGCCGGGCCACGGTGAGGATTTTCTTTTCCGCCTCCGTGGGAGTAAAGCGCAGGAGGCCCGTTCCTTCGTCTCCCCCATACACCAGGAGGAAATCCGCCCCCTGGGGGCAGAAGCCCCGGACCTTTCCCTCCCGGCTCGTCCCGGCCAGGTCGAAGATGGGTGTGGACGCGCCGCCGGAAAAGCGGAAAACCCGGCCGGCCTCGCTGAGGAGATCCATATAGTTCGATTCCAGATAATAGAAGTCCGCCCCAGCGTCCCCCGACGCCAGCACCCCGATATTGGCGTCTCCGACGTCCAGTGGGACGAGTGCGCCGCTGCTGACGCGCTGCAGCCGTGCCACAGGGCCTTTGATGCGGGAGGCAAAGACCGCGATCTCCCTGGAGCCCAGGCGGCAGAGACTGCCTCCGGTGTAGTCCTTGGGCAAGGAGATGCTCTCCTTCTCCCCCGAATCGCTGACCAGGGTCAGGGAATTGCGGTGGGCCACATAGAGGCGGCCCGTTTCGTCGCAGAAAAGGTCCTCGATCAGCTCCGGGAAGGTCAGGGACAGGGTCTGCTGCCCGGCGGCGTCCAGGCGGACCAGCTCCATCCGGTCCCCCAGCCAGAGGCAGTCGGGTCCGGCTGCAGCCTGTTTATACGCCTTGTCCAGGGGCAGCTCCGCGGCGTCGCCCCCCGCCAGGGGGACGCGCAGGAGGAGAGTCGCGCCCTTCCGCTTCCCCAGGAGGATCAGCTCGGTCTCCGTGAAGAAATGGTCCTCATAGCTGAGGTCGAATTGGGCTTCCTCCGTCACGTCGTAGCGCAGATAGCGCGTATCTGACACTGGGATAGGGGTCTCGACTGGGGCGGCGGAAGGCCCCGCCGTGGGCTGGGGCGGCTCCGGCTTCCCGCAGGCGGAAAGCAGAAGGAGCAGAATCAAAGACAGCAGCGCCGATTTCCAAATCTTTTTCATTTCAGACCTCCTTGCCACTATGGCAGTGTCGTGGGTCTATATCCATAGTCTTACGTAATAAGTCTATAATTATAGACCTATTTTGTCAAGAGGGTTTCCGGGAATCTCCCCGCGGGGGGACGGGGGTCCCCTCATCCGTCCTTCCGGCGCCTTCCCCCAGGGGAACGCAGGGCGCTGCGGCGGTCAATTTGCCGCTTTCAGGCTCTCCGCCGCTTCCCGGACGCCGAGGCGCTTTTCTCCTTCCCGATGGAAGCGCCGGAGGGAGAGGGCGGTAAAGAGGACGATCCAAACGACGGAGACGGCGGCGGCAAGGACGATCCAGCCTGCCGGTCCGCCCTGCTGCCAAAGGGGACGGAGGCCGTGGAGGTATGCCGGGATGGGGATGGGCAGCAGCTTGTCGGAATTGCAGGCAGCCACATTCAGGATATAGCAGACGACGCCGTAGGCGGCTTCCACGGCGACCAGTCCCGGGATGCGCCGGATGAGGAAGGCCAGATACAGGGGTACGGACAGCACCGCCAGGTCCATGAGCAGCCGCAGCAGCGTGGTGCCCAGCACATAGGCAAAGCCCGCCTGGGAAACGATGCTCCCGGCGTAGACCCCGATCTGTATCAGGGTGGAGATCAGGCTGATAAGCAGGACGCAGAGATCATAAACCATGATCTTTGCCAGAGCGGGCGTCCGGCGGGATCGGGTCAGCCTGGCGGCCAGCGCCGGAACGCCGGAATTCAGCGGATCGCGGATCAGGACCGGGGGCAGGATCATGCACAGGAAGAGTAGGCCTCCCAAAAACCAGAGGCACCGCCGGTACTGGGCTCCGGCCAGGAGCGGAAAAATATCCTCCAATTCCGTAACTTCCGCCTCTTCCAGCCCGTACCTTTTCAGAATATCTTCCTCTGTACGATGGGTGTATTTCATATAATACCGATCAGACTCCAAGGTACTCTGAAACTCAGATCCGCTTATGAGCCAGTAGCACTTTGCGTCGATCCGTCGATTGTACCGTTCCGTACCGGCGACTTTGACGCCCCCCAGCCAGTAATTGCCGATCAGGGCCGCCAGGATCAGCAGGAGCGCCGGCCAGCGGCGAAGGAGCACATAGACTTCATGCCTCAGATGCTTTCCCATCTTCTCCCTCCTCCCAGCGGAGCTGGAGCTTGTTCCAGTTCTTTTCTTCTTCCCCGGCCAGGGCCTCCTCCGCCTGCGCCGTATCCGTCTCCCGCCAGCCGCCGGGCAGGGCGAGGCGGAGGCGCTGGGGCAGCCCCAGATCCATCACGTCCTTGAGCCGCGCCGCCGTATAGGTGAAGGGGATCCCCTCCTCCCCGCAGCGGCGGAGCAGGGCCGCGAAGCCCTCCCGCTCCCGCTCGTTCATGCCGCTCATGGGCTCCAGGGCCAGCAGGGCCGGGGGACGCTCCATCAGCCCCAGCACGATCCCCCAGAGCCGCTGGGCGCCGGTATCTCCCTTGAACCGGCGAACATTCCAGCCGCTTTGCCGCAGGCCGGACAGCTTCAGCAGCTCCCAGAAATGGGCCTGCTCCTCCGTTTGCAGCAGCATGCAAAGGGCACGGGCATTAGAGCGGATGCTCAGTCGGGGGTAGAAGGGGATATCCACGCCGGTGCACAGCGCCGTCCCCGGCGTGGCCTCCGCCAAAGCTCTTTTCAGTGCGTCTTCTCCCAGCAGGGCGACGACGCTTTCCGGAATCTCGCGCATGATCCACACTCCTTATTCTGCTTTTTCCGTCAGCAGGCGCTGATAGGCATAGCCCTCCCCGGCAGCGACGAAGGCCGTGTCTACTCCATCCCAGCTATGACGGAGCCGGATGCGGGCGTCCCAACCATAGGTATAGCACCAGACTTCCAGCAGTTCCCGGTCTGTCATTCCCCGCCAGGCGGGGACCGTCCGGCGCAGGTCTTCCGCGCGCACCAGATCCGCTGCAGACTCGCCGGAATGCCAGTACCATTCCTCCTCCGGCAGCACCCGCTCCTCGTAGGGAGGCCGGGGCGCGCCTTCCACATAGGTAACGGGCTGCTGGCCGCTCAGATCCCGCTGGTGCGTTTCCCGGGGCCCAAGGATCGCTTCCAGCTTTTCTGTGAGGTCCTGGGCATAGCCGGGGATGACGATCTCATAGCTAAACAGGAGGGGCAGGCCCTCCGAAGCGCTGTAAATTCCCTCGTCCACCTCATATTGCATGAAGCAGAACGTCACCTCCGCCGGGTAGCCCTGAAAACGCACCTCCGACAGGGAGGCGTAGACCGCCCAGGGCCTCACGCCTCCGTCGGACTCGACGAAGGTCAGCTCCGGGCAGGCCGCCCGGGCTTCCTCCACGGTCATGCCCCAGCGGAGAGCGCCGACGGTGCCGTCGGCATTCAGGGTCAGGGTCCGGGGCGGCAGGGCCAGCGCCTGGGCGTCGGTGGCGGCGGCAAGGAAGAAGAGGCCGCAGAGCACCACCGCAAGGACCCTGGTCCAGCCCCGGAGACGACGCCAGCGCATTATGTTCGCCACCCGCTGCTTCACCCCGATCTCCCCGAAGGCCAGGGGGGCCGGGGAATGGGGACCTACCCGGGCGGCGATATGCAGAAGGCTGCGGGCATAGTCCTCCCGCTTTTCCTCCCAATGGGCCAGCACCGCCTCGTCGCAGCTCAGCTCCATATCCCGGCCCATGAGGAAGTAGGCCAGCCAGCAGAGGGGGTTGAACCAATGGAGGCAAAGGAGGGTCCAGCCGAGGAAGCGCCACCAGGGATCCCCCCGGCGGATGTGGGCCCGCTCATGGGCCAGCACGTTTTCCAGGTCCGCGCCCTCCAGCCCCCAGGGGAGATAAATGCGGGGACGGGGAAAGCCCAGCAGAAAGGGGGCGGAGATACCCGAAGCCCGCCAGACCCCTTCCTCCTGGCGGATGGCCGTGCGGAGGTTCCGACGGAGGAGCAGCCCGGATAAGAGACTGTAAAGCGCCATGACCGCGACGCCAGCCAGCCAGACCCAGGCCAGGAGGCGCAGCCAGGGGAAGGAAGCCGCTGCGGCGGTGACCGCCGCCCGCGTAGTCTGTGCGGCGGGATGGGCCACCCCCGCCGGATCGGGGATCACCGCTTCCAGCCCGGAGCGCAGCTCGAAGGGCGCACGGACGGCTACGGCGGTCACGGGCCGGCGCAGCAGCCGAAAAAGACTGAAGGGAGCGACCAGACCGGCGGGAGCGCAGAGGCGGTAGGCCGCTGCGACCCAGAGGAAATAGGAATACTTCTTCGGTGCGGGGCGCAGCATGAGGCGCAGGAACAACACCCCCAGGATCACCACTCCGGCGGCCAGGCTCATGCGCAGGACGCAAAGGAAGATCCTTTCCATATCCTTATTCCCGCTTCATCTCTCGGATCAGCTTTTCCAGCTCCGCCGCTTCCTCCTCGGAGATGCCCTTGCCCCCATAGAAGGAGACCAGGAAACCGGGCAGGGAGCCGGAAAAGGTCTGGTCCACAAAGCTGCGGCTCTCCTGCCGCTGGATCTCCTCCCGGGGGACCAGGCTGCGCACCACCGCATCCTCGCTTACCGCCAGGCCCTTTTCCGAGAGCTTCTTCACCATGGTGTAGACGGTGGATTTCTTCCAGCCCAGCTCGCTGGCGCAGATGCGCACCAGCTCCGTGGAATTGACGGGCTCATGGTCCCAGATCAGGGACAGAAAGCGATAGTCGCTCTCGCAAAGACGATGATAAGCCATAAGCGCCCTCCTTAGTCTATGATTATCGACCTTTGGATGTAGTCTATAACAATCGACCTTGCTTGTCAAGGGGTTTTTCAGGACGGCGGGCCTCGGATTTCAGCACGAAAGCCCGGTCCGAAGACCGGGCTTTCGATATTCCGTCATTTCTTACTTCGCCAGGATGCGCTTGGCGCGCTCGCTGTCGCGGCCGTAGTTGCAGGCTTCCATATCCCTGACCATATCCTGGTTGGTGTTGTCCTGCCGGGGCAGGGGCACATCCTGCTCATGGGAGAGGATATACTGCACCTTTTTGATGTCCACATTGGCGGTGGTGGTGCCGTCCTTGATGGCGACGGCAGCGGCCACGCCGGCGGCCTGGCCGGTCTGCACGCACTGGGGGATCAGCTGCAGGGGGCCGATGGCGTCGGGATCGGCGGAGAGGTGGCGGCCCGGGGCCAGCAGGTTGTCGATCTCCTTGGGCACGATGCAGCCATAGGGGATCTCCACGGGCACGGAGGAGCCGGTGGTGGTGGACCAGGCGATCACGTCGTCGAAGGCCACGTTGGCGGCCATGTGCTTCATGGTCATATAGACCCTGCCGTCCAGACGGCGGGAGCAGCGGACGCCCAGCTGGGGCGCGATGTCCAGCAGATAGGCGTTTTTGAAGGCCGGGCACTTGGCCTTGCAGAAGTCCAGGATCTTCCGGATGGAATTGCGGACGATGAACTCCGTCTCCTTGATGTCCTTCAGGTCGATGCAGAGGCGGCCGGAGAGCCAGTTGTTGAACCAGACCACGTCGGTGTTGCCCGCGGGGAAGAACATGGTGCGGTAGCCCGCCACCTTCATCAGCTCGCTGCTGAAGGCCCGGGCCTCCTCGGGATTGGTGCGCTGCCACTCGGCATAGGCCATGTAGTCCACGCCCGCGGCCCGCCACACCAGGGCGGTCTGGTCGTCCCGCTCCATCTCGCCGGGGATGCCGCTCTTGCCGTGGAAGGGGGCGCCGGCCTGGGCATAGATGTCGCCGTCGCCGGTGGCGTCGATGACGATCTTGGAGAAGATCGCCTGGCGCCCGGCCTTGCTCTCGAAGATGACCCCCTTGATCTCCTTGCCCTCCATGATGGGCTTGGTGCCCCAGCAGTGGAGCAGCACTTCGATATTGGGCTCCTCCTGGACCATCAGGTCCATCTCGATCTTCAGCTGCTGCGGGTCATAGGAGGGGGCGCGGGCCAGCACCTTTTCCGGGCCGAAGCCGGAGGTGCAGAAGGGGATCTTCTCCCACTTGCCGATGAGGATGGGATCGTTTTTGCCGATGTCGTCCAGCCGGGGGCTGAGATAGGCCTCCGGCGCGGACTTGTCCAGGCGGGTGAACCACTCCTCCTGGATGCCCCGGATTACGGAGTAATTCTTCCAGCTGAGGGAGGGCACTACCAGCACATAGCCCCCGGTGACGTCGCCGCCGAAGTATCCGTAGCGCTCCATGAGGATGATCTTCGCATCCCGGTTGGCCCGGGCTGCCGCGATGGCCGCGCTGTGGCCCGCCGCGCCGCCGCCCACGATCAGGATGTCGCATTTCCCGTAGACCGGCAGTTCATTGGGTGTTTCCCGATAGATTTCGCTCATGCTATTTCCTTCCTTTCGGATTTAAATTACACGGTCAATATATACAAATAATATTATAATTCTTCCGTTATAGCTTGTCAATTCCTGCCAAAGTATTTATGAAAACGCGGTTTTTGCCTCCGCACAAGTTTTCCTTGACTTGCGCCTTCATTTTTTATATTGTTATCTTTGGAGAATAACGAAATGAAAGCAAATAAAGATAAACGAAAGGAGCCGAACACATGCAGGAACTGGAAATGAAGTTCTATTCCAACCGTTCCCCGAAGAAGGGTTACAGCTGGGAGACTCCCCCCCAGCCCATCCCCGAGGATCAGATCGCCGAGACCGTCACCACCGAGGTGCTGGTCATCGGCGGCGGCATCAGCGGCCTGGCGGCCTCCGCCCGCTGCGCGGACAAGGGGCTGAAGGTCATCACCCTGGACAAGAATGAGAAGACCCTGGCCCTGGCCGGGCAGATCGCCGCGGTCAACAGCCGCATCATGGCGGAAAAGGGCATCACCATCGACAAGAAGGTGCTGGCCGCCGACTGGCTGAAAATGAGCGGCAGCCGCGTGCAGGAGGACC
Source organism: Oscillospiraceae bacterium (assembly GCA_902795345.1). Taxonomy (GTDB): domain Bacteria; phylum Bacillota; class Clostridia; order Oscillospirales; family Oscillospiraceae; genus UBA1774. Next base: position 37,931 of record CADBKO010000009.1, on the reverse strand, counting down.
TTCTGTGGATCTTCCTCAACCGCAGCGCCGAGGGCTTCCACTGGATGCTGGACCTGGCGGGGGACTGCCTGGACGTGGGCGTGTACGAAGCCTACAAGGGCCCCATGTTCAGCGAATATCCCGGCACCCACCACATCTTCCAGAAGAAGGGCAGCACCAAGTATAAGGCCTGGGGCGGCGGCCCGCTGGCCTGCGAGATCCTGGAGAAGGCCCTGATCGAAAAGGGCGGCACCCTCCTGCGCCTCACCCCCGCCCTGTACCTGGAGAAGAACGGCGAAGGCCGGGTCACCGGCTGCATCGCCAAGTGCCCCGACGAGAAATACCGCCGCTACCAGGGCACCAAGGCCGTGGTCCTGGCCACCGGCGACTGCAGCGAGGACCGGGAGATGCTGGAGGCCTTCTGCCCCATCGGCACCCGTCCCCCCAACCATTTCCGCCGCCCCGGCAACACCGGCGACGGGCAGAAGATGCTCTACTGGGTGGGCGCCGCCATCGACAACCCCGAATGGGCCGCCACCCTCCACGCCCTGGGCGGCTGCGGCTATCAGGGCTTCTTCCTCCATGTCAACCGGCTGGGCAAGCGCTTTATGAACGAGGACACCTGGATGCAGGCCAAATCCGTCCGCTGCCTCATGCAGCCCGGCGGCGACTACGCATACAGCGTGCTGGATAGCAAGTATCTGGACGAGATGGACGAGCGCTTCAGCGAGCTGGGCGGCCAGGGCATGATGCCCCTCAGCGTGGTGGGCGACAGCTTCAACCGGGAGCAGATGGAAAAGACCGTGGAGCGGTACATCAAGCAGGGCACCGCTTTCGTGGCCGATACCCTGGAGGAGCTGGCTGAGAAGATGGAGGTCCCGGCGGACAACCTTCTCGCCACCGTCAAGCGCTACAATGAGATCGTGGCCATGGGGGACGACGTGGACTTCGGCAAGCGCAGCCGCCTCCTCACCAGCGTGGAGAAGGCCCCCTTCTATGCCTTCAAGTGGGGCCCGCAGCTGCTGGACGTCTTCGGCGGCGCCCAGATCGACACCAATCTGAATGTCATCGGCGCCGACGCCAAGAACATCCCCGGCCTCTACGCCGTGGGCAACGTGGCCGGCGGCATGTACGCCGTGGACTATCCCCTGCTGCTCAACGGCAACAGCTATGGCCGCGCCCTGGCCTACGCCATGCAGCTGGGCGACGTGCTGAGCGCGCAGTAAGCATTATAAAGCACAGTTATGGATACCCGCCCCGTTCCTTCCGAACGGGGCGGGTATTTTCCCCATCCGTTGCGGCGGGAGGGCCGCCGTGGTATACTGGCAGCATCACATTTCCGGGAGGCGAGACCATGAAGGAGGAACGCTCCACCTTCCTCTCCGAGGACTATCTGGAGGACTACGAGGGCCGGGACATCACGGCGGCAGGCATGCTTTTCAGCGACGGCCGCCCCTGCTTTTCCCTGGACGGGCCCTGGCATTACTGCGTGGACCAGTACGACACGTGCCTGCGGCAGCGCTGGTTTCAGGCGGTTGACCGGGACGCCCTGGGACGGTCCCTGCCGGTGGACTTTTCCTTCGAGGAGTGGCCGGTGATGGACCTGCCCCGATGCTGGAACACCTTTGCCAGGGAATACCTGCTTTACGAGGGCACGATGGTCTTCACCCGGCGCTTTGTCTGCCGCCCCGGGGGGGACCGGCGGGTCTTTCTGCGCATCGGCGCGGCGGCCTATGCCTGCCGGGTCTTCCTCAACGGGACCTATCTGGGGTGCCACAAGGGGGCTTCCACCCCCTTCTTCCTGGAGATCACGGAGCTGCTGCGGGAGGACAACCGCATCCTCCTCTGCGTGGACAGCACCCGGCGGCCCCTCCAGGTGCCCGCCCGGAATACGGACTGGTTCAACTACGGAGGCGTCTTCCGGGAAATGAGCCTGATCTGCGTCCCCCGGGTGTTCCTCCGGTCCTTCCGGGTCGGCCTGGTGCCGGACGGGAGCTTCCGCCGGATCCGGGTCACGGCGGAAGCGTCGGAGAAGGTCTCCGGCAGCGCCGTCTTTGAGATCCCGGAGCTGGGGCTGGAGGAAATGCTTCCCCTGACGAACGGCAGGGGCGAGGCGGTATTCGACTGCGCCCCCCAGCTCTGGAGCCCGGAGACGCCGAGGCTTTACGACGTGTCTCTCCGCCTCGGGGAGGACGAGGTGCGGGACCGGGTGGGCTTCCGGGAGGTCCGCGTGCGGGGCCGGGAGATCCTGCTGAACGGTGAGCCCCTCTTTCTGCGGGGCATCAGCTGCCACGAGGAGAGCGTGGAGCACGGCAGGGGCCTCTCTCGGGAGGAACGGCTGGAAAACCTGCGACTGGCCAAGGAGCTGGGCTGCAACTACATGCGCCTGGCCCACTACCCCCACCACGAGGAGACCGCACGCCTGGCGGACGAGATCGGGCTGCTGCTGTGGGAGGAGGTGCCGGTATACTGGGGCATCGCCTTCGGCAGCGAGGAAGCCTATGGCGACGCCTCTAACCAGCTCACGGAGCTGATCCGGCGGGACTATAACCGCGCCAGCGTGATCGTCTGGTCCGTGGGCAACGAGAACGCCGACACGGACGAGCGCCTCCGCTTCATGGGCCGCCTGGCGGACCTGGCCCGCCGGGAGGACGATACCCGCCTCATTTCCGCCGCCTGCCTGGTGGACGGGGGCCTCAACCGCATCGCGGACCGGCTGGCGGAAAAGCTGGACGTGATCGGCATCAACGAATACTACGGCTGGTATGACCCGGATTTCAGCCGCCTGCCCCGGCTTTTTGAAAACAGCGACCCGGACAAGCCGGTGATCATCACCGAATTCGGGGCGGACGCCCTGCGGGGCGCCCACGGCACGGCGGAGGACAAGGGCACGGAGGAATGTCAGGAGGCGATCTACCGGCAGCAGGTAACCGTTCTGGGCTCCATCCCCTATGTGCGGGGCATGAGCCCCTGGATCCTCTATGATTTCCGCTGCCCCCGGCGCACCAGCCACCTCCAGCGCTACTATAACCGCAAGGGCCTGCTGGACGAGGGGAAGGAATACCGCAAGCCCGCCTTCTATGTGCTTCAGGAATTTTACCGGAGCCTGGCGGAAAAAGAGGAGCAGGGGAAGCCGCCCGCGCAGGCGGCTTTCCCGGTCGGGACCATCCCGGAAAGGCTGCGGGCTCTCCGGGACCCGAAATACCGGGAATTCCAGTGCAAGCTGATCCCCACCGTGGACCCGGAAGCGATCATCGGCGTGCGCACGCCGGAGCTTCGGAAGCTGGCAAAGCAGCTGGCGGCGAGGGGAGAGGCAGAGGCGTTTTTGCAGGAGCTTCCCCACCGGTATTTCGAGGAAAACCAGCTCCATGCCTTCCTCATTTCCGAAGAGAAGGACATGGAGCGCTGCATCCGGGAAGTGAACCGCTTCCTCCCTTATGTGGACAACTGGGCCACCTGCGACCAGCTTTCACCGAAGGTTTTCCGGAAGTATCTCTGGGCGCTGCTGCCGGAAATCTGGAAATGGATCCGCTCCGATAAGACCTATACGATCCGCTTCGCCGTGGGCATGCTCATGCAGCACTTCATGGACAAGGGGTTTGAACCCACGTATCCCACCATGGTCGCCGCGATCCGTTCAGAGGAATATTATGTCAACATGATGGTCGCCTGGTATTTTGCGACGGCCCTGGCAAAGCACTACCGGGTGGTCCTTCCCTACCTGGAGGACCGGCGGCTGGACCCCTGGACCCACAACAAGGCCATTCAGAAGGCTTTGGAGAGCTACCGCATCCCGCCGGAGCAGAAGGAATACCTGAAAAGCCTGAAGATCAAGGGATAGCACAGAAAAATCCCCTCGCCGCAGCGAGGGGATTCGTTTTATTTCAGTAACCCGGCGGCATTTCCCGCCCGGAGGCCTCCCACAGCCCCATGAACAGGGAATCCAGGCCGCCTTCCACCGCACCGTAGTGCTCCGGCCAGCGCATATAGCCCACGGCGTCCACCTCCGTGCCGTTTTCCATCGTCATATAGAGGGTGAAGCCGATGCCGTCCATGATGTTCCGGGCCCGCTTGTTGAAGCCGTACCACTTCTCCACCCGGTTTTTGCGCAGCAGCTCCTCCACCTCCTGCACGAAGGCCTCGTCCACCGCCACGCAGAGAGGCTGCTCCGGGTCGATGCCCTGGGGCTTGACCGTGGCCGTATAGCCCTCCCCGGTCTTTTCCAGCGTGTAGGCCACCTGGTCGGTCATCTGCATGCCGCAGGAATAGGTGAAGCGGAATTTCCGGATGTCCCGGATCTCCTTGGGCTTTTTGCCGGAGCAGCCCGCCAGGAGGCAGGGCAGGAGGATCAGGACAGCCAGCAGGGCGAGGCGGGAAGCACGTTTCATAGGGCGCTCCTTTCGTCAGGTCGGCTCCCGGTCCCGGTTCCGCTTATACAGGGCGTTGAGGCCCCGCAGCAGCAGCTCCGGCTCCAGGATGATTTCGTGGCGGCAGAGGGGGGTGATGAAGGGGGCGAGACCGCCGGTGGCCACCAGGGTGGCTCCGTGGCCCAGTTCTTCCTCCATCCGGTCGATCATCCCGTCCAGCATGCAGGCGTTGCCATACATGATGCCGCTGCGCATGCAGTCCGCCGTGTTTGTTGCCACCACCTTGCCGGGGCGTCCAAGGCTGATGGCGGGGAGCTGGGCGGTGCGGCTGGTGAGGGCATCCAGAGCGACCCGGACGCCGGGTATGATCACGCCGCCCATGTAGCGTCCGCCGGGCTCCACCACCTCGATGGTGGTGGCGGTTCCCATGTCGATGAGGATCAGGGGGGCGCTGTAACGCTCCAGGGCCGCCACAGCCATGACGATCCGGTCCGCCCCCACCTGGGAGGGCATATCCAGGCAGATCTCCAGGCCCGTGTCCATATCCGCTTCCACCACCAAGGGGCGGCGGCCGGTCATCTTGTAGACCCCGGCCCAGACGGAATTGAACACCGGGGGCACCACGGAGGAGATGATGCTGTCGTGGATATCCTCCCGATGGACCCCGTTGGCCTCCAGCATGTTCTGGATCTCCACCCCGTACTGGTCGGAGGTGCGGGCGCGGTCCGTGGCGATCCGCACCTCGAAGAGGATCTCGTCCTCCCGGAGGCAGCCGATGGAGATATTGGAGTTGCCGATGTCGATGGCGAGCAGCATGGGGCAGTCTCCTTACTTTTTAGGCAATACCGCATAATTCTGGTGCGCAGATTGCGCAGTCAGAATTCTCGTCAGATTGTCTGAAAATCGCGGGGAATACTTCCTGTATTGGCCAAGATTTTCGGGCAATATGACGGAATATTATGCTAGCTCGATGCGTGCCGCGGATTATGCGGTGTTGCCTTAATTTTTCAGCGGCAGGATCTTCGCGTGGTAAAGGGCGACGCCCACGAAGCCGGAAATGATGGTGCAGACCACCATCTCCACCACGGCGTTGACGCCCACGAAGGCGCAGACGAAAACCAGGAAGCTGCGGCCCTTCATCAGGCCCTGCACATATTCCGTTTGCCCGAAGAGCAGCACCAGGGCGCTCATGAAAAAGGCGGTGTTGAGGAAGGCGGAGCAGAAGCCCGCGATGAAGCAGGCAGGGCGGGGGCCCGGCTTCTTCGCCAAAGCCCGGAAGATCAACCCCACCAGGAAGCCGTCCAGGGCGCGGGGGATGAAGCGCTGGATGAAGGCCAGGAAGGGGTCGATGCTGAACAGGACGGCCCCCATGCCGCTGGGGATGCCCACGCCGATGCACTGGAGGAAGCTCAGCAGCCCGAAGACGCAGCCCATGGCCAGGCCCCCCACAGGACCCAGGGCGATGGCCGCCATGGCGATGGGGATCACGTTCAGGGTGATAGAAAGCGGGCCGATGGGGATGGTCCCGATGGGCGTGAAAGAAAAGAGGATCAGCAGCGCCGTCATCAGGCCCAGAATCGCCAAGGCCCGTACATCCAACTTCTTGTTCATTTTTCATTACCTCCTGCTGCCGCTCCCCGTCACGGAAGATGCGGCGCAATTGTATTTAACGGGGCGAAGGTTCCCGGCTTGTGTCTCTCAGGCTCCGAAGGGGATGCCCGGAGGCGGCGGAAGCGCGCCCCGCTGCGGCCCGGGTGGACCGCAGGGCCATTATATCATGTGTTTAGGAGAATGCAAGAGCGATTCTTTCACCTCCGGTTGCCATTTTCGCCGGCGGGGGGTATAATCTGTTCGATTCCATCCAACGGGAGGTAACGCAGATGCTGAAAGGAAAGACCGTACTGCTGGGGGTCACGGGGGGCATCGCCGCTTATAAGGCGGCTTATCTGGCTTCCGCCCTCACGAAGCAGCACGCCGCGGTGGACGTGGTGATGACGAAGAACGCCGCCGAGTTCATCACCCCCCTCACCTTCGAGCACCTCACCGCGCGGAAGGCCTATACGGAGACCTTCGACCGCTTCACCGCAAACGAGGTGGAGCATATCGCCCTGGCGGAGCGGGCGGACCTGGTGATCGTGGCTCCGGCAACGGCCAACATCTGCGCCAAGATCGCCCACGGCCTGGCGGACGACATGCTCAGCACCACCCTGCTGGCCTGCCGCTGCCCCCGGCTCATCGCCCCGGCCATGAACACCAATATGCTGCTGAACCCCGTCACCCAGGACAATCTGGCCCTGCTGGAGAAATACGGCTGGACCGTGATACCCCCCGCCACGGGGCGGCTGGCCTGCGGCGACGTGGGGCCCGGCAAGCTGCCGGAGCCGGAGGCTATCCTCCAATACATTCTCCGGGAGATCGGCCTGAACCATGACCTCAAGAGCAAGCGCATCCTGGTCACCGCCGGACCCACCCAGGAGCCCTTGGACCCGGTGCGCTATGTTTCCAACCACTCCTCGGGAAAGATGGGCTACGCCATCGCCCGCATGGCCATGCTGCGGGGCGCGGCGGTCACGCTGGTCAGCGGCCCCACCGCCCTGGAGCCGCCCCCCTTCGTGGAGACGGTGCCGGTGGTAACGGCGGAGGATATGTTCCGGGAAGTCTCGGCGCGCGCCGGGGACATGGATTGGATCATCAAGGCCGCCGCCGTTGCGGATTACACCCCCACCGAGGTGGCGGAAAACAAGATCAAGAAGAAGGACGGAGACCTTTCCATCCCCCTGAAACGCACCCAGGACATCCTCGGCTGGCTGGGGCAGCACCGCGCTCCCGGCCAGCTCCTGGCGGGCTTCTCCATGGAGAGTGAAAACATGCTGGCAAACAGCCGGGCCAAGCTCACGAAGAAAAACGTGGACTTGATCTGCGCGAACGACCTGCGGCAGGCGGGGGCGGGCTTTCAGGTGGACACCAACGTCCTCACCCTCATCACGGCGGAGGACACCCGGGAGCTTCCCCTTCTGAGCAAGGAGGCGGCGGCCCTGGCGGTGCTGGACCGGTTGAAGGAACTGGAGAAATAAAATGAGGGCGCGTTGCAAAATAGCGCGCAATAACAAAAGCACCAGTTGGGTCCGAAAAGGACTTGGCTGGTGCTTTCATATGCATTGTGTTGAGGGTTTGACGCAACAAGAGATTGCAGAGAAAGAAAAAACCTCTCAAAGCAGAATTTCTGAATGTGTTTCCTTGGCGCTTAAAAAGGTGAGAAGACATTTTCGGGTTCGACAGATATTACCGGATATTCGCAAGAAGTATTAAGTGATAAGTGAAGGACGCTTTTTCTGAGGTTCTTTACTGACGCTTTGAAAACTGGATAAGGATCAGCCAGCACTTGCAAGGATGTTGCCAATATGCTAAATTCTCAGTTAAACTGTAAAGAGAGGTGTGACCATGAGCAAATATGAATTCTCACTCCGCCAAGAGGTTCTGATGGAGGTCGGAGCGTCTATCTTAGGCGATTTGTTCCGTTACAGCGAAGAGAACGAAATTGAGAATGATGCCGATCCGGTCAACATTCTCTATAATCTGATTCGGACTGCAAAGCAAAACATCATTCTTTCCAAACCGAGGAGGAATTGGAGCAAATCGAAGGTCAGTTCTGCCTTGCCCGCAATTTCCTTTCTGGCCTTGAAATGGCACAGGCAAAGGGGATCGCTTAATGGGCGAATTGACATCGGCTGAAGTTCACGCTGCTGATCGAACAGTTGATCGTGAATTGAAGTGGGCCGAGAAAAACATCCATGCTCAGGCAACCCCCAAAGCAGTTTTGCTTGCCGGGCAGCCCGGCGCAGGGAAAACCGTTCTGTCTACCTTGATGCTCCCCAGCCTGGTAATGATGCTGCCCTGATCAAATGGGGACGATTACAGGCGATACCATCCGAATTATAAAGCTCTGTATGAAGAATTCGGATCAGACGCCGTTGCCAAGACATCGCCTTTCTCCAATTCAGTTACCGAAACACTGATCCAACGGTTTTCCGATCTGCACTACAACATGGTGGTTGAAGGCACCGGGCGAACCGTGGAAGTCCCGAAGAGAACATCCGAGCTATTGACGGCAAAAGGATATACCGTCGAGATGGCGGTGATTGCTACAAGACCGATCCTCTCTCTGATAAGTACCGTGCAGCGGTTTTATCAGATGAACGCTCGCGGCACGATCCCAAGAGCAACCGCAGTCGAGGCGCATGACAATGTTGTGTCGGCGCTTCCCGGTAAGGTAACCCTTTCAAGCCTGCGTGGGACGACCATGCAGGCTTTTCTGTTTGCTGTAACCGATTTGAGCCTGTGGAAGTTCGCACCAACAGCAAATACCACGGGATAACCTTGACATGATGGTTATCTAATGTTATCATGGCTGCTGAGGTGAGAGTATGGACTATGAAGCAGTTGTACGCCGCATCAGAGAAATCGAGGAGCAGCTTGCGCAGCTCCCTCCTGGGAATGTGGTCTATAAAACGATCAAAGGGAACAAGCAGCCGTATCTGCAGTGGAGTGAGAACGGCAAATCTCATTCAAAATATATCAAAGTCGCCAACCGGGAAGAGACGATCAAGGGTGCTGAATTGAGGAAGAAACTGTCGGCAGAATTGAAGGAGCTGAAAGCCTCACTTCCCGTCACGGGAGTTCCTTCTGCTGCCCCTTCATACCGCACGAATGTTGTATACGGTGAGATGCTCAACGCTCAAATTGCCCAAGTTCGCGGATTTGAAAAAAGAGACTGTTATCATCTCCTTGATAAATATTTGAAAAGCAATCTTTCCGGCAGAGTGTGCCTTCTCTACGGCTTGCGCAGGACTGGAAAGACAACTCTGCTGTTCCAGGCGATCAACGAAATGCCCGAAGAAGAACGGGCGCACGCGGTCTATATCAAGGCTCGCACCACGGACAAAATGGCAGATCTGGATGCGGATTTGGATGCGCTTTGGAAGCGAGGTTACCGGTATATCTTCCTGGATGAGGTCACTTTGCTGGAGGACTTCATTGACTCAGCCTCCTTGTTTTCGGACATTTACGCAATGATGGGGTTGAAAATCGTCCTTTCGGGTACGGATTCCCTGGGGTTCTGGTTTGCCCTTACGCAAGAACTGTATGATCGGGCTTTTACGATCCACACGACATTTATCCCCTTCCACGAATACTCCCGCCTGCTTGGAATCAACGATATAGACGAATATATCCGTTATGGAGGAACGCTTTTACCCGGAGAACTTGCATTTGACGATCCTGACGCTACGGCTTTGGATGCCGCCTTTCGGGACGACGAGACGACCAGGCGATATATTGATACCGCTATCTGCGGAAACATCCAGCACTCGCTGCTCTGCTGCAAGAGAGGCAATTATCTGCGCCATCTCAGGGAACTGTATGAAGCGGATGAACTGACCAGCGCGATCAACCGGATCATTGAGAGCATGAACCATCAGTTCCTTCTTTCGACGCTGACGAAAGCATTCAAATCCCACGATCTTGGCTCTGCGGCCGAGTTATTGAGAAAGCAGCCTGATCCAGCGAAGCGTTCCAGGATCCTGGATCAAATTGACCAGAACGTGATTACCGAAAAGCTGATGGAAATGCTCAAAATCAGGAATCAGGAAGATGCGCAGATCGGTATCACACAGGCGCATGTAGCTGAAATCAAGGAGTATTTGAAAGCCTTGGATCTGATCGTTGACTGTCCCAGAAGGAACCTGGTCGCAGAGCCAGATGAATACGTCCTCTTCACTCAACCGGGAATGCGGTACTGCCAGGCTCAGGCACTTGTGCATGTGCTGATGAAGGATGAGGCATTCAATTCTTTTTCGCAGGACGAGCGGGATCTTGCCACTGAAAAGATCCTTGAAGATGTACGTGGAAAGATGATGGAGGACATCGTTCTTCTTGAAACCGTTCGTGCTTTGCCCAAGAATCGGAGCGCGTTCAAGCTGATTTTGAGCCGAAGCGAGTTTGACATGGTGATCTACACATCTGGTGAAAACACCTGCGAAGCTTATGAGGTCAAGCACAGTTCAGAGATTGTCCAGCACCAATATCATGTACTGGAAGACGAAGAGCAATGTGCTTTCGTTGAGCATCAGTACGGAAGGATTACCAAGAAATGTGTGATTTACAGAGGGAAAAGCCAAAAACTCGATAATGGGATTGTCTATCTGAATGTTGAGGAGTTTCTCAACGCTCTATGATTTCTGTAAATGGTAAGATACAGTAATAATCAAGCCAAAAGCGTCCGGTTAAACCGGCCACTGTTAGACCGCTGGGCGGCCGTTGGTCACCGCTGGGCGGCCGCTGGCACCGCCGTACTGCCGTTATGACCGCATCTTGAAAACAAGTTGCTTGTATGTTAGACTTACATAGTGGTTATAGGAACTGGGCGTATCGCGCTTATTCCAAAGAGCACAACCGAGCTTTTGATTGTAAAGGGTTCTTCGGTCGAAATGGCAGTGATTGCCTTAAGACCGCTTCCTCCTCAATTAGCATTGGATCCATTTCTTTCTTCAAGAGGAGTTGATGAAAATGTGTAAAATGGTCCCCTATAAGGATGGGCGATGCGTAGCCGATATAAAGGTCCCCCACATCGACAATATTACGAAACAGGCAATAGATGCAAAAAACATCCGCAGGATCATGCTTTTCGGTTCCGCTTTGGAAGAAAGATGTTCTGAACGATCTGACATTGATATTGCTGTTTTCGGTTCTAAGTCGAAAGGGAGTTATATTGACTCAAAGGAGTTCAGAGCATTTAAAAGTGGACTGTTCCGTTTCGACTGGGATCAGGATTATGATGTTCTATATTTCAAGGACGATGAAGAATGCAAAGACGCCATCATGAAAGATATAAGTCAAGGCATCGAGATATTTAGGAGGGTGCCTGAATGGAACTGACAAAGAGCATCATCAGGGCAGATATCATTGCGGCAAAGCAGGCGATTGAGTATTTTGATCAAAAGGGCACCAAAGAAATCAAGAATATTGCTGCTTACCATTTGCAGCAGGCGGCAGAGAAACTGATCAAATATCAGATTTATCAGGGGCTCAAGTCGACAGACAATCATCGAATGTATACGCACGATTTGAGCCGACTGCTGGATTATGCTGAAGCGGAAGGATTAACTCTGATCGTTCCAGATTATATCAGGAATCATGTGAATCAGATCACGGATTGGGAAGCAGGCAGTCGGTATGACTTCAGCTTTGTCTGCCGCATAGACACACTCAAAAAGTGTTACGAGACAGTAAAAGAATGGGAAACTAAAGTATGACACACTTAATCGACATCTGAAATAATAGCCCTTCTGAAAGTGATGCTTAGTATTAGTAAGCAGAAATGAAGAAAGCCGCTCCAATTATGGGGCGGTTTTACTCCCGATACTTCTTTCAGTTTTCAACAACAGGCCACTTGGGGTTTTTCAGGATTGCACGTCCGACACCGGTAGTGTCAAGATAATTGCGCAAATTTAGTTTGCAGTCCTGAGGAATGGAAGCTATCCTGCGAGGGAGACTGTCTCCATCGTTTCCAGATGCTTCATGTTCATGTACTTTTTGTTGCCCCACTGTGTTCCGGCTACATGACGCAGCCGGGCGCACACGAGCATCAGGGCCGAGTTTCCGTCCGTAAAGCAGCCGACCACCCGTGTACGTCGCCGAATCTCCCGGTTGAGCCGCTCAATCGCGTTGTTCGTCCGGATCTTCGTCCAGTGCTCGGACGGGAAGTCGCAGTAAGTCAAGGTTTCCTCTATGCTGTCCTCAACCTTCTTGGCGGCCTCCGGCAGCTTCATGGATTTCAGCTCGGCAGCAACGGCCCTTGCCTTCTCCCGTGACGCTTTCTTGCTCTCCTGTGCGTGGATGGCTTTGAGCATTTTGGCTACCTGTTTCACCTTGGATTTGGGGATAACACTGAATACGTTCCGGTAAAAATGGACAACGCAGCGCTGGTATTTGGCGTCGGGAAAGACTTCACCCACCGCTTCCAGCATTCCCAGACACTTGTCGCCAATGATGAGCTTTACCCCATCAAGGCCCCGTCCTTTCAGCCATTGGAAGAAGCTGAGCCAGCTGACTTTGTCCTCCTTCATCCCTTCCGCGGCTCCCAGGACTTCCCGGTAGCCGTCCTCATTGACGGCAATCGCCACCAGAACCGAGACGTTTTCATATTCGCCGCCCCAGTTCCGCCGCAGATAGATACCGTCAACGTAGACATAGGGGTATCTGCCACCCTGCAGCGGGCGGTTCCGCCAATCTTCGATGTGGACATAGGCTTTCTTGTTCAGTTCACTGATCGTGGACGGTGACACCTTACTGCCCCATAGGGCCTCGGTAATATCTTCAACCCGCCGAACAGAGACGCCGGCCAGGTACATCTCAATGAGTGCTTCTTCTACGCTACTTTCTCTCCGACGGTAGCGTTCTATGATGGCGGTTTCAAAGGTCACGCCTTTCAGCCGTGGCATGTGCAGCGTGACGTCGCCGCTGGTCGTTGTGAGGTTTCGGTCATAATGTCCGCTTCTGTAGCCCTGGCGGGCCTCGTTTCGCTCATAACGGGCAGCCTGCGTCAACTGATCTGCTTCTTTCTCCAGCAGTTCGTTGTGCGTTTCCTCGACGCTGCCGCGTACCAATTCCTTGAGCTGCCCCTTGATTACTTCCTCGTTAAGCTGTACAATCTTTTCCGACATAGTTTGCTTTCTCCTTTCAGAGTGTTGTGTCGCAACTCCATTCTACCAGAGGCTGCAAACTATGTCTCTTTTTATCTACCTGTATTTGCGCAACTTATTGTACCTTACCTATGGAGTTCGATAAGTTATTAGATGTAGCTGAAAGCTTTTTGTCCACATTAGCGACGATTCAATGACTCAGGGGTGGCAGTTTTCTACTACCACCCCTTCTATGCCTTGCTATATCAGAGAAGCATATATGGTTAGTCATATTGACCACAGTTTTCTTAGTGTTCTGAACAGCTTATAAACAGAGGCTATCTAATGAGATGTTGTCATTACATTGTCGGTATTTAGCGGAGTTATCCCATTTCTTTACGGATTATTTCTTTTGACGATGCCAATTCTCTGTTAAGATCCTTTATATACTCTTCGCACACTTCAATGTACATTTGCCTTCCATAATCATCCGCACAGTTAAACACTAAAGATACATCGTTTTCAATTATCATCTGAAGCAAACAAACAAATACAGCCTTCAATTCGTTTTGACATAATGGACTATTCAGATTAACGTCCAGTGGATTACCTTCAAACTTGAACCTGAGTAAATCTGTTGCCTCGTCTCCAGCCAATAATACTACCTCAATTGCTTTTTGATTCATAGATATCTCTCCGCTCATAGAAAGCCTCCTTACTCCCTTCTAGAGAATGCATACTCTCGTCTGTCCAACTGCGAATATCATCTTTGTCTGCCAAATTCGTCAACTTATCATCAAATGGATTACCTACGTAAGTCTTATATTCTCCGTTTTCATGAGTCCGAAAAATAGAAGTATACGGCAATGTTCTCACGGCGATGTTGGCATTATGCGTAGCAATAACTACATATTTCCTCTGCTTTGCAAGACTTGATATTAGTGGTCGGATATCTGTATCAATATACGAGTTACCCATTCCCAACTCCGGTTCATCCAAGAAATATGCCTCTGCTTCTTCTTTCAGAGTCTGTTGTAGAAGCAGAATTCCTTTCTCCCCATTTGAGGGAAGATACTCTTTACCGTCTTCAGTAATAACCTGTTTTGAAAGACCGAGAAATGGTTTAATTGATGTGATATTGTTTTCATTGCAGAATTCATTTAGCTTATCGACGGAAGAAGCAATATCTTGTGAAAATACATCTTGAGAGATCTTCAAAAGAAGATCTTGAATCTCTCGAAGCTTTCTTATACCAAATGATGGGAACTCATCTGTTCGAGACAATGGGCATAGCATACGATACTTGCGGTTTATATATACATTTCCTTTATCCTCTAACGTTCCTAACAGTTCCCGTTCATTACACTCTGGCTGGGCAAGAGAATGTAGTATCTTGCATATAGCAATATACAGTCTGATTCTACATTCAGTAAAAGCTACTAAGCCCGCAGTTGAAGGTCTTGAGACAGTATCAGAGTTTCGATCTGCAAGGCTTTTAATCCTGTCGATAGTAAAGTTTACAAGCTTGACTGCCTCTTTGTTTACTACATCTTCTTTACGCTTTTCCCAAATACTTGATTCGAGAATAGAGAGCAATCTTTGTAACTCCACACTTTCAGCAGCACAAATATAGTGTTCTATTTCTATGGATTTAATGCTCTTTAATGCTTCTTCAATACTCTCCCTGTCTTGTTTGTGCTTATTATACTGTGCATCAGCACTGAAAACCTCATGTACTGACTCTGTTATTTTCATCCGAGCTTTATTACCACTGTTTGCTTTTGTTTTAATCCAATTCGTATAAGTGAAAATTGAAACCGGATTACAATCTGACCAAGTTTTGAGATATCGGAATTCATCCTCACACAAATCCGCTTTAAGTTTATTTGGATCTGCATGCATTTCTCTAATCGATAGCAACGAGGAAAAATCATCGCTGTTTTCAGATGCAATATACTTCTTGCACGAATGGCCCTCCTTTATCATTGCTTCATATAGGGATTTCAGGATTTCCGTTTTTCCGGTACCTTTCTGTCCGAAAATAATATTCACATCAGGATAGATTTCAAGACTTAAATTAACAGATGTATGCGGTTTCCCGATTAAAACAACCGGAGGCTTTTGAGATAATAGGGTTTTTACAA
This sequence comes from Oscillospiraceae bacterium, assembly GCA_902795345.1. Lineage (GTDB taxonomy): Bacteria > Bacillota > Clostridia > Oscillospirales > Oscillospiraceae > UBA1774. The sequence goes on along the minus strand of CADBKO010000009.1, from coordinate 22,763 downwards.
CGCCAGTATCACGCCTTGACAACAGGAGGAACTCAGAGAAACTGGCAACAGGCAATCTCAATTCTGCAAAAGTGCTTTTTTCATATTGTGTCCATTCTTTTACATCACTACCAATGATGGCATTAAGACTGTTGTTGATTAAAACTCCTAGGGTTCTATGGTCGCGAGGCTCTATAAATACCCGTGCTGGGTCTTTTACTAGCGTTACCAGTTTTTCGCGGTCCTCATCTGAAATGGCCGGTCTTTTGTTATGAAAATGCGGTATAAAAACCACATCACAATCGCTATAGGTCGACCAAATATCTTCCAAAGAGTGAAGGCTACTATTTATATCTTTACCTTCGAATAATTGCGTGCTGCTTTCGTAAAATTTTTTGACATCATCTGGATTACATATAACAATCAAATGGAATCTTTCGACGCTTCCTTTAACATCAATTTCAATACCTGGCCATACTAAACAAATGTCTTCAACTGTAGATTTCAACTCGTTGAACTGCTTAATATCGAAATGATTATGGTTCGTAATGGCAACAATCTTTACATCAGCCATTTCGATTTTTGATCGAAAGACCTCAGGCGTGACATTCCTTCCGGAACCGTCACCTTTTTTGGTACTCATAGTATGACAATGTAAATCTATTTTCATATACAAATCCCTTCGACAACATAATGTTCTTCATTCTGAGATTCTAATTGATATTCGGTTTTCTTGTAAGATGCTTTTTCGCATTAACAAGTCCAAAAGGAGCTGATGAACCTGTGTCCACCACGCGCCTGATGGCGCTGCATGTCGGGCAGGCTCGGAGCGCCGGTTCGGCCATTCGCGACATCATAGACTACGTTGAGAATCCCGAAAAGACAGGCAAGGGCCAGTTCGTCACCAGCTATCAATGTAGCCCGAAGCTCGCGGAAAGGGAGTTCCTCCTGTCGAAGAAACTCTACATTCAGAAAACCGGCAGAACGCGCGGTGCGGACGATGTGATTGCCTACCATTTACGCCAATCCTTTGTTCCCGGCGAGATCAGTCCAGAGGAGGCAAACCGGCTGGGCCGGGAACTGGCTATGCGCTTCACCAAGGGCAAAAATGCCTTTGTCGTCTGTACCCACATTGACAAGGCCCACGTCCACAACCACATCATCGTCAATGCCGTCAATCTGGACTGTGACCGCAAATTCCGCGACTTCCATCAAAGCGGATGTGCCCTGCGGCGAATCAACGACATTCTCTGCATTGAGAACGGATACTCCGTCGTGGAGAATCCCCGGCAGCACGGGCAAAGCTACAACAAGTGGCTGGGCGGCAGGGCGGGCCTCTCCCACCGGGAGCGTATGTGCCTTGCCATAGACGAAGCGCTGAAACACCATCCGGAGAGCTTCGACGCACTGCTTGAGTTACTGCGGCAGGCCGGATGTGAGATCAGGGGCAATCCGGTCAATCCCTCCCTGCGGGGCGGAGCGCAAAAACGCTTTATCCGCATGGACACCCTCGGCCCTAGATACTCTGCCGCTGAGCTGAAAGCGGTGATTGCCGGAGAACGGCAGCATATCCCAAAGAAGCAAAGGCCAAAAGTGCAGAAAAGGCCTCAATGCACCAATCAGCTCCTAATCGACATTCAGGAAAAACTCGCCCAAGGCAAAGGGGCCGGGTACGCGAATTGGGCCAGGAAGTTCAATCTGAAGCAGATGGCAAAAACCGTTGCCTATCTCCAGGATCACGATCTCTTGGACTACGCCGAGCTGACGGAAAAAGTCGCCAACGTCTCTGCGAAATATCACGAATTGTCCGACAGGATCAAGGTGGCGGAAACCCGCATGGCGGAGATTGCCGTGCTGCGGACGCAGATCAAGAATTACGCGAAAACCCGCGAGACCTACGTCGCCTACCACAAGGCCGGTTACTCTAAAAGGTTCAAGGCTGAGCATGAGGCAGACATCCTCCTGCACCAGGCGGCGAAAAAGCACTTTGACTCGCTGGGCTTGAAGAAGCTCCCAACGATAAAAACACTGAACGAAGAGTACGCTAAGCTGCTAGTGGAGAAGAAAGCAGCCTATGGAGATTATCGCCAGACTCGCGAGGATTGGAAGGAACTACTGGTAGCCAAGGCCAACATCGACCGCATTTTGGGAATGGACGCCTCGGCGCAAACCATTCAGAAAGAACGCCCATCGGAGCAGCGGTAAGCTGCACGAAAAAGCGATTTCGCAGAAATCGCGCAGCTACGTCATAGGCGCGTTCAGGGGGATTGGGAAATTCCCCAACAAGCCAAGAAACCGTCTGGTCATGCGAAGGCGGTGATCGGACGGTTTCGGCAAGTGAACGCTCACTTGCCCTGCTTGCCGGTTTCTCCGTTATCGGGGATCAATACCGATCAACCATTTGCGTAGACTAACACTCTTCAAACTGTACTACTGATTAACAACGTAGAATTCATTTGCTGCCCCATTCGGCAAACCATATTCCAGATAGGGATACAGCCCCAAATACTCTTGGCCTTTGAATGATGAATCCATGACCGGCAATATGCAAACTCTTCCTTTCATACCATCAGAAACGCCTAGTTCCCATGGGCACCATTTCGAATGGCTGCTGTTCGAGGTCGCAATGTAAGATGTGCCTCTGCTCTGTCTAATCCGCTGCTTAATAAGCGTTGCTGTATTTGGAGTCACATTCTGCCGATCAAGTGTACTGTCATTGATCCAGTCGATGTAGACTTTGTAACCGATATTTTCGAATAAATACTTGAGTCCAATGACAAGGTCTTTGTCCTGAAAACTGTGAGAGATAAACAAATCATAAATAGCTGACGAATCAAAATGAGTAAGGGATTCGTTAATGGAATTGTATTTGAATCGGCTCCGAGCCTCTTGCGCAGCGTTCTTGAGCGTGTTTTGTGAAAGGTTCATGGTTTACCTCTCATGTTATCCGAGTTTCTTGACAGCGTCGATGATAGAGTTGCTTTGCCATTTAACGATAAGATCCGCAGCATCTTTAACGATAGTAGAAGTCTTTTCTGAGCCCCAGTACTCAACAGCAATGATAGGTTTCGGATTGATGAACTCCGTCTGAGCAATGGTGATCTCCTTATTGATCCATTTGCTGTAGGTCGCATAAACCCCAGCAAGAATCAGAACCACGCTCGCGTGAGATATCTGTTCTTTTATCGCAGCATAGAGTTGTTTGTCGGTTCCGTTTGTGTGGACCGGATCATTTTTCGGCACCGAATAATTCGCATAATTGAAAGTATAGTCTTTGTTCAAAAGCCTCAAAAGCCCATCATAGGTATCTGAGTATGCCCAGGAATGACTGATAAAAAGGTTATAGGTCTTGCTCATGATAGCACCTCTCTTTTAGTTGGTTTTAGTTTCTTCTCAGAAACGCGTATCTTTTGATAGTCTCCAATAATGCTGGCCTAGCGCAGTAAGCCTGCACGACTTGCTTTCCATCGCAGCAAAATACATATAGGCTGCATCGACCGGTTCAACAAGGCCAACGCTGGCAAAGAGCTGTAGATCCTTAAAAACTGCGATATGGGTCTTGTTTGCGTATGGTTCAACATATTCGTGGATTACACTTGGATCGTTTGTGTCTTCATAGGAAGGATCGAGTTGTAACAGTTCATTCGGACTTTTGAAGTATTGACTAAGCTTCCGAAGTTTATCTTGGGGCACTTTGGCGTTTGTTGTACGGATCGGCAAAAACCGTGAAATGTTCGTTTTAAATACCGGTCGTTGTTCCCACCCTCCGAGCGATTGATCAACATAAGAGTATAGAGAAGCGGGCGTAATGTTCCCACGAATATCAGCAGCCCCGCCGCTTAACCCCTGGACAAGTAAGTCAGTAACCACGCCGTGTTGTAAATGATCGTATTCTTGTGATTCTTGCAAGGGAAGACTTGACGCAATTATCGTGACGCCATTGCCCAAAATGGTGTTATTATTCAAAAGCAATGATTCTCCCATCATTCCAGAAAAGCAACAATCCAGGATAATAACTCTATTTGTGCTTTTTGATTCGTTAGCCCAAGCGAGTATATCCGTCATGCGAACACCCAAATTAGACGGCGTGAAATCCGACGTGACCAAATAACCACCGTCCTGTTCTGCCCCGTGTCTAGAAAAATACAATAGTGTGATTTCTGTGGTATCCGAGAACAGACGCTGGATTGCGTTCCTGAGACTTCCTGCATCGCAAGAGTCAACGATCTTGAGGACGTCAAAATTACGAGATTCGTCTTCGTTCTTTTCTAGTAACCTGGCAATGCTTTCTGCATCATTACTACACCAACTAAGATTGTGTTTTGGATACTGGTTAAGTCCAACAACGAGCGCCTTTCTCATCGAATGCTAGAGTCCCCTTTACTGCCTTTAAAGTGTTTATTGCGTGAAATCGGAAAAAAGGGACAGGAATCGACATTATTTGATACTTCTACCTTCAAATGGACGGCATTTAGCCTTGGCGATGTGTTCCCAATTCAAACACTGGCCACAACGATCACAGTAAGCCTGATAGTCACGCTCCAAGGTAACATCGCAGCGGGGACAAAAAAAGTAAGCACTTTCCATTTGGAAAGTGTCACGGTGGAGACTGTATTCGGTAACTCGCATAGGCAGCCGATATGGAGTGAAGTCAAAGACAGCTTTCAAAACCATCGTGGCCCAGCGGAGCGGGATGATTCTTACATGGTCAAGGGAAAAACGATGATTTCTCGCTTGCTTGTGCGCAGAGACCTTTTCCTCTGAAACCTCGTTGTCTTTTACCTTTTCCTGGATCGGTTTTAATAGATTGGATCTCCCACTCGGATATTCCATCCTGTGGTTCCTTTCCGCAGGATTGCCTGAATCTCGACGGATTTCCCGCCAAAGACACCTCCAAACCTCCATAGCCCATCTGGCAGACCTCCTGCTCTCATAGATTCGAGCGCCGGGCTTTTCACTCTGTTGGATTAAGGAGATCCGCAATCCGGGCAAGGCAGAGGAAAAAGTGGGAACAAGCTCTATAAAGAACTATCCCCGGCCAAGCTTCTTGCCTGGTCGGGGATAGTTGTTACATGTTGGTTAAGGAGTTCCGTAAGAGGTGGGCGTATCCTGCTGGATGGTATCGCTGCCGCCGTTCTTCTCCGCATAGAAACGGACATCGGCATAGTAATTCTTATTTGCGTAACCGCTATACGGAAGATACCCGGCGTGACCACTTGAAGAGGAATCCATCATGATATCGTCATAATCAGAATCGGTATAGTCAAAGGTTTCAACCAGGTTCCAGGAATTCCCGTTTTTTTCGTACAGATAAACGTACTTTACGCCGATTTTGTCCATTGTCTTTGTGCCTACAATCGTAAAGTTTACTTTAACTGTATTTCCGGTTCTGGTGATCCATGTGCTGGTCGCTGCAATATACTCACTTGCATACATTGCAGCAAAAGCACAAGTAGCCAGAAGCATAGACAAAATAACAAACAACGCTAAAACGCGGAAGGTTCTCTTTTTCATGAATTCACCTCATATACTGAATCGATGATTTTCTTCATCTCGTTCTCGGTAACATTTCCCACAATAAGCACAGTATAGTCCTCGGTATGCCATACAGCACTTAGCTCATCTGTGTTTTCTATCAGATAATGTATGACACTATCAACTGTATACTCAATAGGTGGTTCGTCTTCCTTCTGGTAGACTTTTGACCCAAAATCGGCTATTGACGAGATGGTAATGGTAAGCTCACGGTCATTGCCTTGATAGTTCTCCAATAAGAACAAAGGTTCTTCAAAAGATTTTGTCTCTGTCCGTTTCAAATCCTCTGGCAGCCAACTTGGATACAGCGGCTCAGTGATTCCCAAGGAAGCCAATACCGAAGGAATACCGTGCGTATCGTCCTCCCTTGGTTCCGCAGTAGGTGTCTCCGACACAAACCGCATGTCTTCGTCTCCCCAAATCGGCAGCCAGCCCCACAGGTTATACCCCATCGCGGCGGCGGTGACACTGATGGCTGTCATGAGTGCAACAACGACTGCGGCGACCAGAGCGACACGGATCAGCTTGCGATACCGCTTCGGACGAACAGGATGGGTGTCGCCCTTGGAAGGAAGCGGCGAGACCACGTCAGGCGCCGGCTCTGCGTTGTTCACCTCCTCCAAATCGTCCGGGATGCCGAGGTCCGCAAGTTCTTTGTTCATATAGACGGTTTGGAATTCTTCCCACAGCTCTTCGACGCTGCGGCCGGGGGGAAGCGGGTCCTTCTCCCGCAGGATTGCGAGGATTTGATCCATCTCCTCCAAATCCGCATCGGTGAGATCAGATAAAAAGAAAATCTTTCTGAAGGTTTCCCTCAGCTCGTCTACGGAATAATCCTCATAGGGCGTCATAATTTCGGCATCCTTTTCTTCAGGCACAATATCACCCCCTTCACCTTATTCATTGCGTGGGAAAGGCGAAAAGGGACATCGGTTCATAACTAATATTTACAGGGATATGTAGATTCTCAGATACCCTCGATCAGATCTTTGTAATTGCTGAAAAAGCGGGCTTTGGCGCGCTGGAGCCTCTTTTTACAGGTTTCATATTTGATCCCATAGTGATCGGCGATGGACTGTATGGGGCGGCCTTCGACATAGAACCGGACGAGGATATCCAGGTCCTCGTCGCTGACCAGCCCGTGGTATATGTCCTTTGGGTCAAGGTGATCCTCGTAACGGTCACTGTGCAGCTTCTCCATTTCTGCTTTCAGTCTCTGCGCGTACTGCATGGCACGGAAGTTCTGACCTATTCGGTTGCGCAGCGTATTCACCAGCCAGCCGATCCGGTTTTCGGAAGCATACAGGTCCGCGGACTTTTCCACGGCGATCTGGAATACCTCCTGAACGATATCCTCTGCATAATCCAGGCTGCAGCCGCTGCGCCGCGCTTTCTCGACGAGTTTCTTGAACTGTTCCCTGTATAGTGAGTCCACCAGCTGCCGGAGTTCAGCAGCTGAAGGGTTCTCAGGTTTTTCCAAACGGCACACCTCCCATGGGGCTTTTTTGCGATACGGGTAAGGCTCTTTGAGGAAAAATCTACACAGGAACACAAGGATGGCAAGCAAGCTGCCATCCGAAAGCATCCAGCTTTGGGAATCGCAAGGAGAAACAAAAAGCCAAGTTAAGTATAACAGAACAAGGGGCAATGTCAACCGATTTTGTTCCTACCTTTGGTGAAACAGCGGGAACTATGTCGCTTTTTCTCAACACTTATGCTTTGAATTTCCCCTTATTCGACAACAAATCATGGTTCGACGAATGATTCACACCGATCAGGCGTCAGAATCGTGGTCACGGCAAGGAGGTTGAGCTGTCATGTCTAAAAGAGGCGAAAACATTTACAAGCGGAAAGATGGCCGTTGGGAAGGAAGATATATCTCCGGCAGGAAACCAGATGGAAGCGCAAAGTACACGTCGATATACGGCAAAAGCTATCGTGAGGTCAAAACATTGCTGGAAAAGCGAAAAGGGGACAAAACCAAACCTGTTTCTTCCGGTTCTCTTACGGTGAAGAACGTCATGTATGCGTGGTTGAACACTCGCGTCACGATGGTGAAGGAATCCTCATATCAACGATATGAAACGCTCATCAACTGTCATATCCTGCCGCGACTTGGCAGCATCCGCATAAGCCGACTTACTGCGGAAATGCTGTCTGACTTCATTCGCAATCTGCAAAAGGAGGGACGCTCTGACGGTCAAGGCGGCCTATCTGAAAAGTCAGTGAGTGATATCTTATGTGTCCTGCGCTCTGCGCTCCGTCTTGCTGGAAGGAACAACGCAGTGATTGAAGAACTATTCGATGTAAAGGCTCCCGTGGCAAGACAAAAGCGAGTGGATACCCTCGGAGAAGCCGAATATGAGGTTTTGACGCACAGTATCATGGCAGATCCCGATATCTACGGTTTAGCGTACCTGCTGGCGCTGAATCTCGGATTGCGTCTTGGCGAGGTCTGCGGTTTGAAGTGGTCGGATATCAATTTCACAGAGAAGCTGCTGCATGTCAACCGCACAGCGATTCGAATCAGAAGTGGAACCCATACACGTTTGACAGTTCAGACCCCGAAAACGGAAAGTGCTTCACGGGATATCCCGATCCCCGGTGAATTGGTTTCCCTGCTCCTTAAACTGAAAACCACTCACTCACCTGATGCATTTATCCTAACCGGAAGTAAAACCATACCGCAGGAACCTCGTACCCTCCGGGAGAAGTTCAAGCGGTATCTGAAAGACCACGGCATGAGAAGTATGCGTTTTCATTCCCTTCGACATACGTTTGCCACAAGATGTATTGAACACGGATATGACGCCAAAACGCTGTCCGAGCTGCTTGGACATCAAGACGTCAAAATCACCCTGCAGTTGTATGTTCACCCTTCGATGCTCCATAAACGGGAAGTCGTCGAAGCTGTTGCGATGCTTCCGAAGGCAATGTAATGGATTTGCGCCGTCAAAAGTATCGTCAATAAAAACACCGGAAACCCATGGGATACGCTAATCGACGCGGAACTGAGCCCAAAGCTGGATGCTTTCGGATGGGAACGATCCCTTTCATAGCTTGTTCTCTCTCTATGATTCCTCTTTCGTGTGCGATTATTCATGGAGTACTGAGATAGGGCTTTGTTCCTGCGGATTCCAAAAGAGTTTTTGCACTCTTTGTCCCTTTCCTCTTATCCCGCGCAATGAAGATAATAGAGGCCGCATCAGAAACGAAAACTGAATACAACACATTAGGGAAAGGTCGCCCGGTCCGCAAAGGCCATCGGTCAGGGCCGGGCGTAGACGGAATGGGGTGAAAAGCCCCGCGTGCCCGACGCTGTAAGCGTGAGGCCGGTCCGAAGGCGGTTTGCCTGGGCGAAAGCCAGCCACTGGGATGCTTCCTGGGAAGGTAGGAACCGGACGCAGGAGATGGTCAGTCTCCATAATGCGAGTCAGAAGACTTACCACCCGAATGTGGATTGATATGATTTGGAATGTGCAGGTGTTTGCCTGCGCATAATTATACATAAAATCGGGCATGTAGCTTTGCTTTATGCAAAGAGACAAGCCCGGTTTGATTTTTACATCAAATTGCGGAGAATCCGTCAAGATAGAGTAATGATTAGTGTTAATTGTTGCAAATAATAAACAAATCTGGAAACTGAGTAACGGTAGGAAATCGTGTTAGTGGCGAGTTCGGGCACTTATTATAGGCGTAATCGGGAACAAAATAGCGGCGGTAAAAAGTGTAGTATATACAACATATACATATTGTAATTCACTCTTAAATGGTGCATTATAATATATAGCAACGATTGGGGAATCATCTATGGAAGGGACGACCAGGAAGAGCAAGGCCGCACAAAAAGCCATTGTAAAAGCCTGCAAAAGATACATAGAAACTCACCTGGGCGAGAATATCACGCTGGAATCCTTGGCCGAGCGATACGACGTGCCCAGCCGGAATCTGTGGCGATATTTCAATAATATCGGCGGATACTCCGTTGCTGAGTATATCCGTTTGCGAAAGGTGCACTTGGCTGCACGCGCCCTGCTTCATGGAAAAACCGTGAACGACGCGATGGAATCCAGCTTCTTCCGTTCGAAGACCCACTTCGTGGATTCTTTTACGGAATACTACGGGATCAGTCCCTGGCAGTTCAAAAAGACCAGGGGAATGGAGCTGATGAAAGAACCCAGGATCATGGGCCGACCAGAATTCAATATCGTCGGGTACATTTTCAAGGGAACGGAGCTTATCGATTGGGAAGACAGCGGCGCATATTACATTACCCAGGATTTCCCACAGGTTTCACCGCGGGATTGGGCGCGGATCGGCGGCGGAGCCGATATGGTCGGCACCTGGATGGTAAAGAACGATACCCATTATTATATCTTCGGTCCCGGAGTCAAGGAGGTCCGATTCATCCCGGAGGGCTTGGACACCTTTTATGTGCCCGGAGGGCAGTTCGCAGTATTCCCCGTGCCGAAGCCGAAGAATCCAGCGGATTCCACCGTCCTCTGTGAGAATGTTCAGGTCACCTGGTTTTATGCACTGAAGCAATGGATACCTGCCTCAGACTATGAAGTGGACGATACGCGGATTCCTTATGAGTATTACTTAGACGGCGAAAACTCGGTTTGTGTTCCCGTTGTTCCGCGGGAAGAGCTGCTGGAGGAGCAGCGGAAAACATAGAACAGGCAAAAATTGAATAGAATCATCGTGTTGCCCGTTGAAGACTGTCTCATGGGAACAGGCGCGGCAATTAGGAAATCCGGTTAGAGTCCGGAATACGACCCCCGTAGCTGTAAGTGCGGGAGGGTGTTGCTCGTGGAGCGATCCGGTCATTGGGGAAACCTGAGAAGGCTGAGCAATATCCGCAGGCGCAAATAGCGCCCAAACGTACAAGTCAGAAGACCGACGATGATCTGAGCTGCTGTAGCTGTCCTCTCTGGAGGGGATGGCGAGGCAGAAGGGGTGCGGAAAATGCGGGCCGCATTGGCGTTATTGTGCCAATGCGGTCCCTTTGTCTTTGCCCCAATCTGTTTGCGCAGTGGAGGTCATCGTTATGTCAGCAAAAAAGAAGCAGAATCTGAATTACGCCCGCAATATGGACATAGATAATTGGCGTGATCGGCAGGTGTGCAAGCGGCTCGCGGCGCAGCAGGAACGCGAGGAGCGTGACTTCATCCTGGCACATGGCGGGGACTCAAGAGAGGATCTGACGAAATATGTTCTCCAAAAGGCCAGGCAGCTTGGCCGGATGCCGGATCCGCTTGAGCTTCCTGGGGGCAGATACCTCATGAGGCGCTTGGGAGATTGGAGCGCGCTGGCACTGAGCCTTGGCTATACACCAGTGAGCCAAAAGAAGGGAATAGCCGCATATAAGCGCATCAAAGAGCAGACGGAGGAGGATTTTCTCCGGGAGCGTCGTGAGCTGAAGGCGGCGAAGAAACTGGAGAAGATCGCCAGGGACAAGGAGAAGAACCGCTTACAGGCAGCCAGGGAAAAGGGTGAACGGTAAATAATGACAGCGGCACAGAAAGCGCCGCAGGACCAATAAAATTCCCGTTTGCGGCAGATGATCCTATGCTTTCATCGGGTGCGCTGCGCCCGTTGAAATACGCTTCTCTCCCACGAGCTTCGTCCTGGGTGGCGGCCGCCCCCAGGACGGGGAGGGAAGTTATACCCCGACTTCTGTTCTTCGTGATTCGGGCTGCCTGGATCGCAGCCCGGATCATGAGGGGGAGCATCGCAGTCGAGCAACAAACCCTATAAGGACGATTGTTCGCGGGCGCTGCCCGTTCTATATGGCGAATCGACGCCGACAATTGAATACCGGCACCGAAAGATGATATTGCCCTGGGGAAGTATGCCGTGATCGGGCAGAGCGGGTGAAAACAGCCTGCATTGACGACAGCATACCAAGGGACGGATAACGCGGTCTTCGTCGCGGCGGGCGGGAGCGTTGGAACGGGTATCGGTTGCCGTTGTGAATGAATAACAAAGCGCCCATCTATATAGATGGGCGAAGAATTGACAAAACGCGGCGCAAAGCCTATAATGCGGGCAGACCTCGAAAGAGGTTACCGGGGTAACCCGGCGAAAGTGTGCGCTGTTGTATATGGCGGTTAGCCACTTCCCTGCGAAGGGAGGTGAGGCTTATGGGAAAAGGTCGTGGGGCGAAAGCCCTTCGCTTCCTGGTATGCTTCATCTTGATCTTTTTGATCTTGATGTACATATCCCCAGAAGCGCGTTAGCCGCCCGGCTGCCACCGAGCGGCTAACATTCTGTTTTCCGTTCTATAGGGCTGACCGTCAAATCAACAGCGCCCTTTTGTATCTTCATTATAGCACCCGGATACGCTTTGTCAAGGCAAGGCGTATCCTTTTTTGTTGTACGAAACAGGTTCGGGCAGGCGGCGAAGCTCGGCTCCGGCAATGCGGCAAAATGCAAGGCATTTGCGAGCTTGAGCGATGCGCCGCTGCCCATCCTTTTCATAGCAGGGCGTATGCGTCCATTCGGCCCCTGTTAAATTTGACGAGCTTAGCTGTCGTGATCGGCGCCAGTACGGATTTGGTCCTACGCCGGAAACATTGCTTGCGGGACAGTCAGGACCGATACGTAAGCGGCAAAAGAATCGAGCGATCCGACCGTGCGTTTACGCAAAAACGGAAAGAAAGGGATCGTTCCATATTTATGACATGTTGTTGATCATCTGTGCGGCTATTGCGTTGTCGAGTTCAGGGAACCGACGGGATGCATATCGGCTCCTTGCTATACCGCAGCCCTGCCGAACTGCGGCGAATCCCAAGAGGCAAACACACAAACCTTAAGAAAAGGAGAGACAACTATGAAAACGCGCAAAATCCTGTCCGTAGTGTTAGCACTAGTCCTAATGTTGTCTGTGATGGTCCTTCCGACCTTCGCACTTGATGACACCTACTCCTATGTGGACGACACCTCCACGGGGCTCCGCATCTCTGTTTCCAAGGCTGTTGAAAAGCTGGAGATCGGCGCAGCCACCGGCGGCACCACAACCTATGCGCTCAGCAGCACGGTGAGCGGCTACTTCCCCCAGAGCTTTTCCCTGATCTTCAGCGATGCGACGGGCGTCACCGTGTCCCTCAGCGATACCAACGCATACTTTGAGTTCTATGACGCTGACGGCGGCTATGGCGTCGTAAATCTTAGCAACATCAGCTGCACGATCACGGTGACCAAGGGCAATGCCAGCTGCACGATCCTCTGCCCGGCGCCTGCCGGAAGCAGTTCCTCCGGCAGCGGTATCTGGGGTTATCTGCCCGCGCCCGGCCAGTTCACCAATGAAGGCGTCACCACCGGCGGTTGGGGCGATGCTTTCACCTCTGCCAACAACGGTACACTCAAGGCCATGGTCGATGGCAATTCTTCCACCGGCGTCTCCCTGGGTGCTTTCGGTGGCTATGTCATCCTTGATTTCGGCGTCCCCCATAAGACGAACGGTGTCGTGGATGGCGGTATCTATAACGACCCCGGAAACAAATATGGCATCGACTTCATCCTCTACGGGAATATGACTGGCACCACGCCGGAGCCGGGCTGCGTCCAGGTCTCTTTGGACGGCACCAACTGGTACGACATTGCGGGCAGCTTGTACTATCAAACGTCGACGACCGACGCAAATGGCACCACACCGGGCAGCGAATGGTACTATTCTGCCGTTTATACCAATCCTGACTACTCGGACGATGCCCTTGCCGCCGGCTCTGCCGGACACTATCCTTCCAACACGACTTATAACTACACCGCCATGCTGCGTCCCAACTCGACGGCCACAACCGGCAACGGCACTGTCACCTATAATACATTCCACCGTCACAGCTGGTTCCCGCTGTATAACAACTATTTCGTGAACCGCACGACGAGCAATACTCCGGAGGATATGCGGGGCAAAGCGCTTGCGAATCTGGCTACGAGCAAGTATTTCGGTACGGCCTATACCCCCACCTCCGGTACTACGCCTTCTACCGTAACGCTGCGCGGCGTCCACCTGATCCCGAGAGCAACGTCGTCGGGCTCGGTGTCGATCACCGCCTCCGACTACCTTTTCGGTTATGCGGACGTCCACGCGAATGGATCTTATTCCCACTCGCAGGTCAATCCCTATGACCCTGACAGATCCACCACCAGCGGCGGCGACCCCATCGATATCTCCTGGGCCGTGGAACCCATGTATACTTATGACAGCGATGGGAACGCGACTGCGAATCCGGATGCGGGTAAGCCCCATTACCTGAGCGCTATCCGCTATGTCCGGGTGTATACGGGGCTGCAGGTTATCACCCCGCCTTTCGGTGAAAACTCTACTGAAATCACCGGGGTGTATCGAGCTACGGATACCGGCAGTAATTCGATTAGTAGTAACTTGACAGTAAAAGTAGGTAGTACGACGTACGTTGATGCTCAAGGAGATCCTTTTACTCCCGGTTCCAATACTCCGAATCTCAGCACCATTACCATTCCTTATTCTTCGGGAATGACAATCAAACTGACGTCCAGTGACACTTATCTTTATGTCAACGGTTCGCCTGTTACTCGCACATCAAATGTTTATAATATCACCTCTGTGTCTTCAGGAGATGTGTACCAGATAATCACGCAACGAAATAATGAATCGCCTTACATTGTACTCCTGAAAGTTTCATAAATAGGATTCCGGAGAAGGGGAGAAGGAAACTTCTCCCCTTCTCCATAAAGAAGGGAGGGAAAATCCACGAAACGTACGCTATCTGTCTTGCTAATTCTTGTGTTCCTCATGTCATTTCTAAACGTATCAGTCTCAGCAGAAGATGAAACATTCACCATAGTCCCGAACCTATCCAACTTCAATGGGATACTCGATAATGTGAGTATAACTGGAATCATAGATCACAGTTACTATGGTACAGATTATGCGAGTAACGCCACTCAAGCTGCACAACAGACAATGACACTACCATTGTATAAGGTGACGGTTGGTAGCAGTTACACAGAGATCAAGATAGATTATGACATCAATTCTGATTATTCACCGCAAATGTTTTCCAAAAAGCAACTGTCAAGGGTAAATGGAGAGAACATCCTGCCTGTGTGGGAAACATCCGGGATAATTGACTGGCAAAACGGAGGAATAATCACAAGAACAAACTATTGTTCTACAGATGAATTGTACAATGAAGAAAAAGACAAATTGACAGCATATACAACGAATAGCAATGCAACATACTTGCTGGCAATTTACGCCGACGTTGAAGAATACGTCTACAACGAGGATAGGTCATTCCAAGTAGCGAAAGCTAAAGCGCTAGTCCTGTTCGAATGGGAGAATGAAACTGCTGGTCTACAAATTGATAAAACTATCTTGCAAACAGCATTAGACGCTGTGCCGACGACGGGGTACTACACAAGCGGAGACCGTTATAACGGCAAGGTCGCGGATACCATTGATGACCCAGGCGGCAGCTTCTGGGCAGACATGCAGGCCATCGTTGACGCGGCTCAGGCGGTATATGATGACGAAGAGGCCACCCAGGAGGAAGTAAACTCGGCAGCGGCAACGCTGGACCAGTCTGATGCCACCAGCGCACTGTCCGTAGCCATCGCCAAGCTGATCCCGAACGAAGATTCCACGACCCTCACCCCACGGCTCAACGCGACAAAGCTATATGAGGCGATCCAGGACTGCGGCGGGGAAAGCAATGACGACAACACCTATACCTCGGCCTCCTGGACCCTGTACGCAAAGGCGCTGTCAGATGCGCAGTCCCTTCTGGCTTCCTATTTCAGCGGCGGGACGCCGACGAACACCAATACCCCTGAGAACCAAGGCAAAGCGGACGGTGCAGCAAATGCGCTGACCGAGGCTAAGGCGGCCCTGGTCAAGCGAGCTGACCGTTATCAGGTCATCCGTTCGGGCGTCGCGCTCAAGGAGATCGAGCTGCTGGCCGAGCTGTATGATCCGGCCAAGCTGGATTCAAACAAGTATACGATCGACAGCTGGGCGGCTCTTGTTTCCGCGCGGACTGACGCTCTTTCCGTTCTGGCGCAGAGCGAGACGATCACGGAATTGAGCGAGCCGCAGTTCGAGGAGCAGGCCGCCGCCATGGACGCCCTCCGCGCCGCCTGTTACGGGCTGACTGAAAAGGAGGGCCCCATCACCGTCTATCTCTCCGTGTCGGACAGCTTCGCGCCCAGGCAGACGAATCCCCGTCCAATGGCTGTCACGGTTAAGGAGCTTTCGCTCCCCGCCGGCGCGACGGTCAATGACGCGCTTTCCGCTGCGGCCATTTCCCTGGGCCGCAGCGACACCTTCCAGGAGATCGCTGTCTATCTCAACGGCCTTTTCTATATCCCGGAGCAAGCTTCCGTTTTCGGCGGCGTCGGTAATTACAGGCAGGTCGGCTTGAGGGACGGCGACTGCCTGACAATCTCCTATTACGAGATCCCCTGGGAGTGGAGCAACGACGGCTCCTATCGGGTCGCAAAGGCCCTGGGAGAATATAAGGACGACGTCCGTTATCAGACCATTTCCGCGCCAGAGACGGTAAAGGCCGGTGAATCCTTCTCCCTTTCTGTAACAGCGGACGGCGCCATGCCGGAGAATCATACCGGGACCGTTGCGCCTTGGGAGGGAGCGGCGATCTATGCAAGCGCAGCCTATCCGAACAAGACTGATGCCGAGACTGCGGCGGTCACAGAATTCACCGACGTGGTTACGGGAAGCGATGGAAAAGCGACGGTCACCCTCTATGCAGAGGGCTGGTGTGTGATCAACGCTTTTTCTACGGAGTCTGACGCTGGCGGACTGTGCAACGGCCCCTCCGTCCTCATCTATGTGGAACCGACGGACGATCTGGAAGCCGTCAAAGCCGCTCTACGGGAAGAACTGACAGCTGCCTATGAAAACGAGAACTACCCGGAAACCTTCTTCTCCGACACTGACTGGGGAAAGATTGAGACCGCGTACAACACTGGTATAACGGGTATCACCGATGCGAATGCCTCCGGCGACGCACGGGAGGCAGAGCTGGCGGCCTTGCAGACTATCAGAAGTATCCAGACCGCCGCCGATAATTATAACAGCTCCAATCTGAGCGCTTTCCGCCGCTTAATGGACAGCCTGCCGGAGGATGTGGAAAAGCTGGACGCCTCCTCCGAGCCGACGATCCAGAGCCTGATTTCCTGTTATGGGGCCATGACCGAGTATCAGTATGGGCAGCTGACGCCCGCAGAAGAGGCCAGATACCAGAGCATCAAGGCCAAGTACGAAAGCGGTTTCGCGCCAGCAACGCTTTTTGAGCTGACGGTGGTGATGGACGATTCCAAGGTCGCCGCTGCGGACCGGGAGGCCCTGGCAGCAATGATCCAATATCTTCAGGAGAATACCGCGACCTGTGATACCTACAGTCAGGTGGGCGGGACTAAAATCGCCGGGCTGTTTACCTTCAACACGGCGGACACCATGGCTTACGTCGGAACGACCTTTGCAGAGATCACGACGTCCGCCGCGATGCAGACGGTGGCCGTCTGCGTCAGCCCGGACTATGCCGCATATCTCCTTGTGCGGGACGCGGGCGGGACGCTGAGTGCCGCCGATGGCTCCTGGACCATCTCGGACCAAAGCCTGGAATTCACCTTCGACGATGTGAACGTGGTCTATGTGACTACCGGCGAGACCTTCACGGTCAACGGAACGCAGTATGAGGTGCAGAACATCACGGTATCCGGCATGGACGAGGATCAGTTCGCGGAACGCACCTACACTTACTATGATTCCAGCGATTACAAGGGCAAGAACGGGGTCCAATACATCAATATGAATTTCCCCGGCGCGTTCCGCCGCTTCACGATGCCCTATAGCGACGTCACCGTTACGGTGGCCTGGGGGCCGGTCTCCGGTACGACGGACGAAATCGCTGCGGCGCGGGAATCTGCCGCCGAAACGATCCGCAGCGTATATGCCAGTTATCAGCAGCCCGATTATTCCGAAGCCAACTGGACGGCTCTGACGGCAGTGAAGGACGCAGCCCTGACTGCACTGGAAACCGCCGCATCCCTGGACGACGTGCGGACCATCCGAAAGAACGCCCTGGCGGATATGGCTTCCATCGAAAAACTTTCCGGCAGCGTGGCCGGGCTCCCGGACTTCGGGCGTGTGGTGGGACAGGTGCATATCTCCATAGAAAACACCACCTTCCCGGATTGCCCCTATGAACAGTTCCGGGGCGAGTTCCTCTCTGGGTGGTATGACCTGTGTGAGCGGGATACCATGATGACTGCCATCCTGAAAGCCTTGAAGACCGAGGGCCTCTCCTGGGAGGGCACGGGCGGTGGCGGGGACGCATACGGGATCACCTATCTGTCCCGCATCTACTACGACGCTGACAACAGCGGAAGGTATGATGTCGGAGAGCCAAGGCTCGGCCAGTTTGACGGCGAGAACGGCTCCGGCTGGATGGGAACGCTCAACGACTTCTTCGTCAACAGCGGCTTTTCCGATTTCTCTGTGGGCGGGGTCAGCCCCTATGTGGTGGAGCACGGCGACGAGATCAAGGTGGTTTACACGCAGAATCTCGGCATCGACGTAGGCGGCACCTGGAGCAACTCCGACACCAGTTTGAGCGATCTGCAATTCAGCGTGGGCACCCTGTCTCCGGGTTTTGAGAGCGGCGTGCTGAATTATGACCTGATCATTCCCGGCGAATATGCAACCCTCTTGGTCACGCCCAGCGCCGTAAACAAGAATTTCATGGTCAAGACCTTCCTCAACGCCTACAACAAGGATTCGGCCCGGCGATGTGATCTACGTTGGCGTCGGCGAGCAGGGTTGGCCGACCATGAATAGCCAAGGCGCGGAAGCAGGAAGCTATGCTGGTACGAAGTACACGATCACCGTCTATGCCGAAGGCGCTGGCGGTATCGTGGCGCGCATCGACGCTGTATACAAGGATATCCAGAAGATAAATTACGACAACTATACGGAGTATGCTGCGACGATTGAGAAGATTGCAGAGGATTACGAAGCGCTGTCGGACAAGAGCGCCGTGACCAATGCGGCGAAACTGACAGAGCTGCGGGAGTTGATCGATGGCTTCAAGGCTTTGGACAAATTAAAGACCGAAATCGCCAACCTGCCCAAGAACATCACCGAGGTGGACCGGTCTGAGGTGAACACCGCGAAGGCCCATTACGACGCCCTCGCCGCCGCACAGCAAAACCTCCTTACCGTGGCAGAGACCAATAAGCTCCTGAAGGCCGTGAACACCCTGACGCTGATCGATGAGCTGAAAGCCATCGGCGCGACCAAGGATTTCGTTTCCACGGAGGCCAACACGGAGGCTGATGTAATGGCGGCCCTGCGGACATGGCTCACGGGCAAGACCAGCGCGAAGGATGAAGACGTCATTATCAACATCACCGGCTTCACCGACGCCAACAGCAGCCGCGACGGTAGCTATACCGCCACCGTTTCCTTCACTCTTGGGAGCGGCTCACAGGCGGCTACGCAGAAAAAGGCCATCAGCGGCACGATCAAGCGCAGCAGTGATGCCGGGGTGAGCAAAATCGTCATAAACGGCAAGACCACCGCCTCCGGTTCCGGCACCAGCTGGACCGCGACGCTGCCCTACGGCAGCGACCCGACAAAGGCGACCTTCGCCATCACCGCCGCAGAGAAGGCAACACCCTCCGCTCCGGTAATGGCGAAGACGGACGGCTCTGAATGGACCTTCACCGTCACCGCCGAGGATGGTACAAAGAAGGATTACACGGTCAAACTCAGCGTCAGTGAAGTGGAATTGACGGTCCTGGATTCTAATATATACGACGTGTCTGACGATACCGTCGTGACTGCCCTCAGCCCCGTGGCCGTCAGCGGTCTCGATGCAATCGTCGCGGACGACCTGGATTTGCCGGAGGGCACGAAGGAAGCCTCCGTCTGGCTGATGCTGAAGATCAAAGCACAAAGCAGCGATGAACTGACCCTGGCCGTCACCGCATGGTACGCGGCAGACGACAAGGAAGCCGACAAGATCCCCGACGACGTACTGAAGAACGTGGAGCTGACCTTGACCGTGCCTCTGGCTGGGACGGAATATGCCAAGGTCCTCTATGACAGTGCATATCTCGATGCCAAGGGGAGCAGTAGCGGCATTACCTTTGACATGGCTGCGGCAGGGGACTATACCCTGATTCCCGACGCCCATATCGCCATCGTGACCTTCCATGAGTTCGACGGAACCAATAACCGTCAGATCGTCTTCTACCGAGGAGACGCGGGCAACGACCTCCCCGCAGCGTCAAAGAGCGGCGCAGCCTTCAAGGGCTGGTACGCCAAGGCGGACTGCACCGGCGACAAGTTCACCACCGTTTCCGCTACGCTTCCCACGGACCTTTATCCCCTGTGGTCCTACGGCGTCAAGACCGAGGAAGTGGGGGACATTGAGGACCGGGTGGAAGTCAGCGCCATCGTCCAGGGCGACGTCGCCACTATTACGGTGGAGTCCAAGAAGCCCTGCGCGGTGATCGTGGAAAAGCCCGATGGGAGCTTTGAGCGCCTGGAGGCCTTCGATAATGGGGATGGCAGTTGCAGCTTCGTCCAGGAGGACTACGACGCGGATATGGTGTTCTATGTTGCTGCCCTGGGCGACTACGACGAAAACGGCGTGCTGGAACCTGCTGACCTGACCGCCGCGAACCTGACCATCATTGGTGACGTGGACCTTGAGCCCCTGAGTGCATTCATCATGGGGGCGAAGGACGGAAAGCTGCGGACCGTCGATCTTGCGAAGCTGTTCCTGCATCTCGCAAGAAACGATGTGGAGTGGTAAAGGAGGATGACGAAGATGAAAAAATGGATTTCTTTGCTCCTTTGCCTCGTCCTCTGCCTGGGCTTCGCCCTTCCCGCGCTGGCTGCGGCGGACAGTGGAAAACCCACCGTCACCGCCGCGCTGGACCCGGAAGAACTAACCTACGACGGGACAAATGATCAGACGGTGACCCTCACCGTCTCCCTCTCGGAGGCTGTGGAGATCTACAGCCTCCACCTGGAGGCGGACCTGCCCGAAGGCTGGACCCTGACGGGGATGAAAAGCGCCTCCTCCGGGATCACCCTCGAAAAGGACAAGCATTATTCCCTGGACACCGGCATCGTCAGCTGGTTCGACAGCAAGAATACGACCGTGACGGACCTGGTGACCCTGACGGTCACGGTCCCCGCAAAGACGGCGGCGGGCGATTACAAGCTCGGCGTCAGGGAGATTCAGCTGGCGACAGCCGACGAGAATGACGACGACAACTGGATGGAGGGTGGCTCCGCTTATGCCGCCCTCACCATCCTCCCCAACCAGGAGAAGACCCCGGATTACGTTATCGCCATGAACGGCGCGGAGGCTTACCTGGCCTCCAAAGTGACGAATCCGGCGGTAGGCTCCACCTTCGGCGAATGGGCGGTCTTTGCCCTGAACCGGGGCGGCGTCGCCAAGCCCGGCTGGAACGACACTTATCTGGAAAATCTGAAGAAGTATGTGGACGACACAAAGGGCGTGCTGGCGGAGAGGAATTATACGGAGTATTCCCGCGTGATCCTGGCCCTGACCAGCATGGGCGTGGACGCCTCCGCCTTTGAGACGGAGAAGGGGACCTATGACCTGGTGAAGCCCCTTTTGGACAAGCAGGCAGACGGCGCATATCAGGCCGAGTGGCAGGGCAACAACGGCACCGCCTTCGCCCTCCTGGCGGTAGATTCCCATGATTATCTGGACAACGCCGAGGGCAAAGCGCTCCGGGCGGGCCTGATCGCCTCCCTGCTGGCTAACCAGCAGGCCAATGGGGCCTGGCCCATCAGCGGCGACGACGCCGGAGGCCTTCCCGACGGCTTCGGAGATTACGACGTGACCGCCGCAGCCATCTATGCTCTGGCGCCTTACTACCTGGATTCCTCCAAGCTGAGCGCCCTGGGCGGCAGCGTGACCTATGCCCAGGTGAAGACCATGGTGGACGATGCGCTGGCCTTCCTCTCCAAGTCTCAGGACGGCAACGGCGGCTTCGGCAGCGTGGAAGCGGATTCCTGGGTCGTGATCGCCCTCAGCAGTCTGAAACGCGACGCGGACACGGACCCGGATTTCGTGAAGAACGGCAACAGCCTTCTCGCTGATCTGCTGCGCTATCGGGATGAAAAGACCGGCGGATTCCGCCACCTGATGAGCGGCGGCGTGGACGAGATGGCGACGGAGGAAGCGGCTTACGGCCTCGTGGCCTATGACCGCTTCGTAAACAAAAAGAACACCCTTTATGACATGTCGGACGTGCGCTTCGCCCAGAGCCAGGAAGACTCGAACGAAGACCTGGTGACCGTCGTCTTCCATCTGGAGGGCGGCAAGGCCGATGGGATCACGGACGGCGAAGCGAAAACCTATACCAAGGGAGAAGATGGCAAGCCCCTGCCCAAGCCCACGCGGGATAATTACAGCTTTGTCGGCTGGTTCGACAAGGCCAACGGCGGCACGGAGTATAAGAGCGTGTCCGCCGGTCTGCCCGCCGACCTCTACGCACAGTGGAAATCCAGCAGCTCCGGCGGCGGAGGCGGCTCCGGCAGCAGCGACGATGAAGGCAAGATCAAGGTTTCCTTCCGTCTCATCGGCGCTCGGAAAGCGGACAAGGACGTGGATCTGGGCAAAGAGGAATACATGCCCGACTACGTGACCTGGATCGCCACCACGACCTATAACATGGAAGAAGGCTCGTCGGTATATGACCTTTGGGTCAAGGCTACCGGCGACGCGGGCATCCGCAGCATCGGCGCGGAGCAGAACTATGTGAAAACGGTCTACGCGCCCGGCGACGAATATGCCCTCAGCGAGTTTACCAACGGAAAGCGCTCCGGCTGGATGTATACCATCAATGGTCGGCATCCCGGCTTCGGCCTCAAGGAGCAGGAGCTTCATGACGGCGACCGGGTGATCTGGCACTATGTCAACGACTATTCCTACGAGGTCGCAGACTGGTTCGAGGATGATTCCCGCTGGCCCTCCCTGGGCGACGGGCGCTACTACAACCGCTGGCTCAAGGCCCCGGACCGCGTGGGCGGTTATGGCGGCGGCCTGGGCGAAGGCGCGCAGGCAGGCGGCGGAGGCGGCAGCTCCGGCAGTATCTCTTCGGAGATCGCCCCCAGCTATGACGGCGATACCGTCGTGATAACGGCGGACGTGGACCACAGCGAGGGCGGCATGGCCTATGCCGCCGACGCG
>CADBKO010000008.1 GCA_902795345.1 Oscillospiraceae bacterium | reverse complement strand
GATTTCGCAAGGATATAACGTGAAGGGGGATTCCCGTCCCCCTTCACAAATCCCCCATGCTTATCGAAACTCTGCCAAAAGGGTTTGTCTACAGTCTGAGCGGGGCCGGTCCAGACCGGCCCCGCTTATTTCATTTGCCGGATTTCCACCGAAAGCAGAAAACAGTTGACACGTTTTTTCCGCAATGATACGATTAGAAATCATACAAAAGCATGTTTTCCGCAAAAAACTACGTCACGTCGGGAGGCGTCGATTTGAAAACCATCAGTGAGATCAACGAAAAGATCCGCTCCGGCACCGCTGTGGTGCTGACGGCGGAGGAAGTAGTGCGCATGGCCCGGGAGCAGGGCGTGAAGGAGACGGCAAAGCGGGTGGACGTGGTCACCACCGGCACCTTCAGCCCCATGTGTTCCTCCGGCGCTTTTCTGAATTTCGGCCACGGGGAGCCCCTGATCCGCATGTCCGGCGTCAAGCTCAACGACGTGCCCGCCTGCGCGGGCCTGGCGGCGGTGGACTGCTATCTGGGCGCCACAGAGCTGAGCGAGACCCGCGGCATGGAATACGGCGGGGCCCATGTCATCGAGGACCTGATCGCCGGGAAAAAGGTGCACCTCAGCGCCCGGAGCTACGGGACGGACTGCTATCCCCGCAAGAGCCTGGAGGCGGAAGTGGGCCTCAGCGACATGAACCAGTGCTTCCTGTTCAACCCCCGCAACGCCTATCAGAACTATAATTGCAGCGTCAACACCTCCGACCGCATCATCCATACCTATATGGGCACGCTGCTGCCCCATATGGCCAACGCCACCTATGCCACCGCGGGGGAACTGAGCCCTCTTCTGAAGGACCCGGAGCTGCGGACCATCGGCATCGGCACCAGGGTCTTCTTCTGCGGGGCCCAGGGCTATGTGGCCTGGGAGGGAACCCAGTGCTTCCCGGGCTACACGGAATATGAGGACGGGGTCCGTTCTTACTCCGGGGCTACCCTGGCCCTCATAGGCGATATGAAGAAGATGAGCACCGACTATATCCGCGCCGCCCGCATCTATCAGTACGGCGTGAGCATGTTCGTGGGGGTGGGCATCCCCTTCCCCGTGCTGGACGAGGACCTCTGCGCCCAGCTGAGCAAGGGCAACGACGAGCTG
This sequence comes from Oscillospiraceae bacterium, assembly GCA_902795345.1. GTDB lineage: Bacteria > Bacillota > Clostridia > Oscillospirales > Oscillospiraceae > UBA1774. The sequence goes on along the minus strand of CADBKO010000008.1, from coordinate 65,470 downwards.
TTCACCGAGGTCAGCGACTATTCCGTGCCTCTGCGCAGCCGCCCGGTCCTGCGGACGCGGGTGAGCTATGCGGAGCTCCGCAGCGGCACCGTGGAGGTCTGCGGTAAGAAGATCCCCACCGCTCCCATGACCAGCCTGAAAAAATCCAGGGACATCGCCCTGGAGCTGAAAAAGCAGGTGCTTGCGGGCCAGTTCCTTCTGACGGAACCGGTGGCGAAGCTGCCCCTGGACACCACCAAGCACGTTCTGCAAGCGCTGGACGATCCGCAGTAAGGAGGACAGGAAAATGGAAAAATCTGTGAAGATCCGGCTCCGCTTTACCCCTTCGGACACGGAGCGCCCCTTCGTCCACCTGCTGGCCACCCGCTTCGGCCTGGTGTTCTCCATCCTCCAGGCGGACATCAGCCCCGACAAGGGCGGGCGGATGGTGCTGGACCTGAGCGGCGAGGAAGCCGCCATCGAGGACGCGCTGAAATTCACCATTGAACAGGGCGTGGACGTGCAGATCCTCTCCCGGGTCGTCCGCTGGGACGACAAGGTCTGCGTCCACTGCGGCAGCTGCACCGCCGTCTGCCGCACCAGGGCCCTGAAGCTGGACCACGATACGGCCATGCTCTCCTTCGACAACGACCGCTGTTTGGTCTGCGAGATGTGCGTGAAGGCCTGCCCCACCGGCGCCCTGACGGTGGAGCTGAGCCCGTGATCCCGGACCCCTACGCGGACCGGAGCAGCTACCGCGTCCTTCAGGAAGCGGGAGACCTTACTTATTTCCGCGTCAGCGTGGATGAAACGGACCTGAGCATCGGCGCGCGCCGGGACCTGAGCCGGGAAGCCCTGGCCGCGGTATTGGAAGCCCGGCGGCAGGTGACGGCCCAGATCGAAGACCGGCCCCGTTTCCGCACTTCCCTGGAACCCCTGCGTCCCCACGGGACGGAGAGCCCCCTCATCCGGCAGATGCTGGAGGCCGGCTCCCGGGCCGGGGTGGGCCCCATGGCCGCCGTAGCCGGGGCCATCGCGGAATATGTGGGCCGCAGCCTTATGAAGCTGAGCCGGGAGGTCATCGTGGAGAACGGAGGCGACGTGTTCCTCTGCGGCGGGAAGAAACGCAGCGTAGCTGTCGTCGCCGGAGACAGTCCTCTGAGCGGCCTGCTGGCCATCTCCGTGGAACCGGGCAGCGGCTGCGGGGTCTGCACCTCCTCCGGCACCGTGGGACATTCTCTCTCCCTGGGCAAGGCGGACGCGGCCATGGTGGTGGCGAGGGACTGCGCCCTGGCGGACGCGGCAGCCACCCGGCTGGGCAATCTGATCCGGGACCCGGCGGCGCTGGACGGGCCGCTGGACGAGATCTGCGCGATCCCCGGCGTGGAAGGGGCCCTGGTCATCGCCGGAGAGAGCATCGGCATCAAGGGCAATATCGTCCTCCAGCCTCTCCGCGGGGCGGCGGGCGGATAAGATTAGGAGACCGTGCATTGGGGATACCCGGCGCACGGTTTTTCTTTACAAACCCTCCCCGCCGCGATATAGTATTATGTACGAAATCATTACTGGACAAAGGAGACGGCCATGTATCAGTGTCCCTATCCCCATCTGTTCACTCCCATCCGGTTGGGTAAACAATGGTTCCGCAACCGCATTTTTGCCTCCCCCATGTCCGGGCGGAGCCTGGATTCCGAAAACCGCCCCACCGCCGAGTGTGTGGCCTTTTATGAAGAAAAGGCCCGGGGCGGCGCCGCTTCCGTCTGTCTGGGCGACTGCTGTGTGGACAGCGTGAACGGCCTGTTCGGGGAGAACATGGTCCGGGCGGACGACCCGGGCAACCACCATGCTTTCAACATGTTTTCCAACGGCATCAGCCGCTACGGCTGCGTGGCCTCGGCAGAGCTGAGCCACGCCGGGCTTTACGCCTACGCCACCCGCGCCGCGGGGCGCACCGTCTATGGCCCCGTGGACGGCGTCACCGCCGCCGGAGGGGAATACCGGGAGATGCCGGAGGAGCTGATCGAAGCCACCATCGCCCGTTTTGCCGAGGCGGCGGCCTTCTTCAAATCCTGCGGCTTCGGCATGGTCACGGTACACATGGGCCATGGCTGGGGCCTGAGCCAATTCCTCAGCAGCAAGGTGAACACCCGCACCGACCGCTGGGGCGGCAGCCTGGAGAACCGCTGCCGCATGCCCGTCGCGGTGCTGGACGCCATCCGCAAGCGGGTCGGCCCTGCCTTCCCCATCGAAGTGCGCATCTCCGGCAGCGAGGTCACGCCCCAGGGCTATGACCTGGACGAGGGCATCGCCATCGCCAAGCAGCTGGACGGGCACTGCGACCTGCTTCACGTTTCCGCCGGGCACCATGAGCACTCGGAGGTCTTCTGCGTGACCCATCCCTCCATCTTCTCCGAGGACAGCTGCAACGTGGGCTATGCCGCGGCCATCAAGCCCCATGTGGAGGTGCCGGTGGCTACCGTGGGCGCCCACGGGGACCCGGAGATCCTGGAGGAGATCATCGCCTCCGGGAGGGCGGACGTGGTGGAGATCGCCCGGGCGCTGCTGGCGGACCCGGAGCTTCCCAACAAGGCCAGAGCCGGCCTGCGGGAGGAGATCCGCCCCTGCCTGCGCTGCCTCACCTGCTTCTCCCACCTCATCACCAACGGGCAGATCTACTGCGCCGTGAATCCCCGCATCGGGCGGGAATTGGAGCATCGCTATACTGCCCCCGCTAAGGAGCCCAAGACGGTGCTCATCGCCGGGGGCGGCATCGGCGGCATGCAGGCGGCCATCAGCTGCGCGGACCGGGGCCACAAGGTCATCCTCTGCGAAAAGACGGACAAGCTGGGCGGCGCTCTGCGCTGCGAGGAGGACGTGCCCTTCAAGAAGAAGATCAAGGCCTATCTGGAATACCAGCAGCGTCAGATCGCCCGCAGGCCCATCGAGGTGCGGCTGAACACCCCCGTCACGCCCGCTCTGGCGGCGGAGATCGGGCCGGACGTGCTGCTGGCGGCCCTGGGCGCAAGACCCAGCGTGCCCCCCATCCCCGGCATCGACGGTTCTAACGTGCTGGCTGCGGAGGAAGCCTATCAGCACCCGGAAAAGCTGGGGCAGAAGATCGCGGTGCTGGGCGGCGGTCTGGTGGGCGTCGAGCTTGCCATTTACCTGGCCGGGCTTGGCCGGGAGGTCACGGTGGTGGAGATGCTGCCCATGCTCAACAACGGCGGCAACGTGCTCCATCAGAACGCCCTGGACGTGGAGATCAAGGCCAGGGGCATCCGGCTTGCCCTGGGCACCCGGGTCATGAAAATCGACGGCAGCGGCGTCACCGGAGAAAAGGGCGGAAAAGAGGAACTTTTCCCCGCCGATTCCGTCATATGTGCTATGGGGCAGAAAGCCCTGTGGGAGGAAGCGGACGCCCTGCGCTTCTGCGCCCCGGAGTTCTACACCCTGGGCGACTGCGTGAATCCGAAGAACATCATGCAGGCCACTGCTATGGCGGACGCCATAGCCCGGAATATATAGAAGCCATCGAAAGGAGAAATCAATATGAAGTTTTGTCCCAACTGCGGCTCTCCTCTGGAAGAAGGCGCCGTCACCTGCGCCAAGTGCGGCGAACCCCTGAGCGTCCAGGCCGCGCCTGTCCCCTATGCGGACCCCGCGGATCACACGGGCGAATTCGAAGCCGCTGACATTTCCGACAACAAGGTCGTCGCCATGCTGCCCTATCTGATGGGCGTGGTCGGGCTCATCATCGCCCTGCTGGCCCGCAGCGATTCCCCCTATGCCAAGTTCCACATCCGCCAGTATCTGAAGATCTGCGTCTGCGAGGCCATCATCGCCATTTGCAGCGCGGTCCTCTGCTGGACCTTCCTCGTGCCTATCGCCGGCGGCATCTGCGTCATCATTCTGCTGGTGGTCCGGGTGATCTGCTTCTTCCAGATCTGCAAGGGCCAGGCCAAGGAACCCGCCATCGTCAGCAAGCTGGGCTTCCTGAAATAATCCAAAGCACAGCGATGCCCCGTTCCCTGTTCGGGAACGGGGCATTTTGTATCTTATCAGGCCTGTTCTTCCATCAGGGCCAGGGCGCCGTAGAGGACGCTGTCGTCCCCAAGAGAGGCGTTTTTCAGCTCCACGGTGCTGCGGATCTCCGCCATGCAGTAGTCGTCCACCTCCCGGAGGATCTTCTCCAGGAACGTATCGCCCACCGCTTCGACGACGCCGCCGCCGTAAAGCACCAGGTCCGGGCTGAAAATATTGATGAGGCTGCCCGTGGCCACCGCCAGGTAATGGCAGGCGCGGTCCACCGCCTCCATAGCCACCGCGTCTCCCGCCAGCAGCGCCTTTTTCAGCTTTTTGCTCTTGAAAACGCCCTCCTGCACCGCCTTGGCCAGAAGGCTGCCCCGGCCCCGGGAGACCTGCTTCCGGATGTAAGCGCTCATGCCCTGCTTGCTGGAAAAGGCCTCCAGGCAGCCCCGCTTCCCGCAGCCGCAGAGGGGGCCTTCCGGATCCAGGGTCATATGGCCCAGCTCCCCGGCCTTGAACTTGTTGCCCGTATACAGCTCCCCATTCAGGATGAGGCCGCCGCCCACGCCGGTGCCCACGAACAGGCCCACCACGTTCCGGAAGCCCCGGGCGGCGCCGAAGCGGTATTCTCCCAGGACCCCCAGGTTCACATCGTTGCCGATGAAGAAGGGCACGCCGAAACGCCGAAGCATGGCGCTGCCGATGTCGTAATTCCGCCAGGGCAGATTGGGGGTAAAGAGCACCACGCCGGCATTCTGGTCGATGACGCCGGGGATGCTGGAGGCGATGGCGGTGATCTGATCCAGGGGGATGCCGGAGGAATCCAGCAGCTCCTCCACCACGTTTATGATCACCTGTTCCACGTTCTCGGCCTCCGCGCCCTGCTCCGTGGACTTTTTCTTCAGGCGGTGGACGATATTCCGCTCCCCGTCAAAGATCGCGCCCAGGACCTTGGTGCCTCCCACGTCCAGGCCGATGCGGTAAGTTTCTGCCATTTCGGGCCTCCTTTATTTGCTATGGGTGCGGAACCCCCGCCGCAGCCGCTCCCAGAAGGGCTGCTTCTTCCCGGAATCTTCCCCGGGCGCGGGCTCAGCCTCCTCCCGGGGCTCCTCCTCCAGGGTCAGGCGGCGTTTGCTGAAATACTGATAGAGGGCCTCCTGGGAGGAAGTGCCCTCGCCGTCCTCCTCCCGGACATAGCGCCCGTCGGGCTGCATGGTGCGGGATTTCTCCCGGTCCCGGCGCAGGCAGTCCAGGATCATATCCACCTGTTCCCGGGTGTCCGGGGTCCTCAGCTCGATGAACGCCTCCACCCGATGGTCCAGATTCCGGGTGAGCAGGTCGCCGGAGCCGATGAACAGGCGCTCCTCCTCCCCTTCTCCGAAGCGGTAGATGCGGGAATGTTCCAGCCAGCGGCCCACCACGCTTTTGACGCTGATGTTCTCCGTTTTTCCCGGGATGCCGGGACGCAGGCAGCAGATGCCCCGGATGAACAGCTCCACCCGGACCCCCGCCTGGGAGCAGCGGATCAGCTCTTCCATGATCTCCGGGTTGTTCATGGAATTGACCTTGATGGCCACCCGGCCTGCGCTGCCCTTGAGGCGCTCCCGCTCCAGCAGCTCCAGGACCCGGTCCTTGAAATGCAGGGGGGCGATCCACAGGGTCTGGGCGGTCTCGGGCAGGAGCCCGGCGGACATGGAGGCAAAAGCCGCCTCCCCGTCCAGTCCGGCGGCGTTGTCCGCCGTGATGAGGGACAGGTCGGTGTACTGCTCCCCGGTGACCTCGTTGTAGTTGCCGGTGCCCACCTGGGTGATGTAGCTCAGATTGCCGCCCCGCTGCCGGGTGATGACGCAGAGCTTGGAATGGACCTTGAACTGGGGCAGGCCGTAGATCACCCGGCAGCCCGCGTCCTCCAGCAGCTCGGAATAGTCGATGTTGTTCTGTTCGTCGAACCTTGCCCGCAGCTCCAGCAGGCAGAGCACATCCTTCCCCCGGTCCGCCGCATAGGCCAGGGCGGCGGCGATCTTGCTGCTGGCAGACATGCGGTAAAGGGTGATCTTGATGGAGATGACCTCCGGATCGTCCGCCGCCTCGTAGATCAGGTCCACGAAGGGCAGCATGCTCTGGAAGGGGAAGCTCAGCAGCAGGTCGTGCTTCTCGATATAGCGGAAGTATTCGCCCTTTTTCAGGCCGATCTCCCGGACGGGCTTCCGTTCCGGATAACGCAGCCCCTCCGCCCCGCCGATGCAGGAGCGGAAGGAAAGGTCGAAGGGCACGGTGACATTGAATACCGCCCGCTCGGGCACCCGCAGCTTTTTCAGCAGCTGGGCCCTGGCGGAATCCGTAAGCTTCCCGCATATCTGCACCCGCACGGGCTGTTCCCGCTTGCGCTTCGTGAGCATGGTGGACATCTTGGCCCGCAGGTCCTCGCTGCCCCCCGCAGCCATATCCGACAGGAACACGTCCGCATTCCGGGTGACCTTCACCACGGCGGACTGAAGGATGGTCTCCTTTTTCAGCAGCAGGGGCAGGAAATGGCGCACCATCTGGGCGGTGAGGACGATCTTCTGCTGGCCCTCGATCTCAAAGCTCTGGTAAGCGGGCACCCGGTCCAGGGGGATGACGGCCAGCCGGTTCTGCCCCAGGAAGGCGATCACATAGGCCACCTCGCCCCAGAGGAAGGGCAGGTTCTGGGTCTGGTCGATCACCTTGGGGAACAGCTTATCCTTCAGGTCCCCGAAGAGCTTCTTGCTCATGAGCTCATCCACCTTGCTGATCTTCTTGAAGTCCAGCAGGTCCACCCCATGCTCCTTGAGCTGGGTGCGGATGAGCTTCCACACGCTTTCCGCCAGAGCCTGCTGCTCCGACGTGACCAGCAGGGCTTCCCGGATCTGCTCGTCCGGCAGAAGGCCGGAGAGCTCATCCCGCTTATCCGGCGTAAGGATGGCCCGATGGGTGAGGATGCCGATGCGCACCCGGTAGAATTCATCCAGGTTGGATTGGTAGATGGACAGGAATTTCAGCCGTTCCAGCAGGGGAACGGCGCTGTCCGCCGCTTCCAGCAGCACCCGCTCGTTGAAGGCGAGCCAGCTCAGCTCCCGGTTCAGATAACAGGTATCCCCGGCTTCGCTCTTCTTCTGCTTCTCCGCCATAGCTCTCTCCTAAATCTTTTCCTCGCAGGCCTTTTCCAGCGCCGCGACCGTCAGGCGCAGGGTCTTGATCCGGGCGTATTTCTTGTCGTTGGATTCGATGATATGCCAGGGGGCGCTGACCGTGCTGGTCTTTTCCAGCATCTCGTCGATGGCCTCCTCATACTGGGGCCATTTCTCCCGGTTGCGCCAGTCCTCCTCCGTCAGCTTCCACTGCTTCTCCGGCGTGTTCTGCCGGGCGTTGAAGCGTTCCAGCTGGGTATCCTGGTCGATCTGGATCCAGAATTTCAGCACCACGGCGCCCCATTCCGTCAGCTGCCGCTCAAATTCGTTGATCTCGTTGTAGGCCCGAAGCCAGTCCTTCTCCGTGCAGAAGCCCTCCAGCCGCTCCACCATGACCCGCCCGTACCAGGTGCGGTCAAAGATGGCGATATGGCCGGTCCGGGGCAGCTGGGTCCAGAAGCGCCAGAGATACTGCCGGTGCAGCTCATGGGGCTCGGGAGAGGCAATGGGGATCACATCGAAGCCCCGGGGATCCAGGGTCCGGGCCAGGCGGCGGATATTTCCCCCCTTGCCCGCGGCGTCCCAACCCTCGTAGCAGATGACCACGGGGATGCGCTTCCGATAGACGACGTTGTGCAGCTCGCCCAGCCTTTTCTGGAGCTTTTTCAGCTCCGTTTCATATTCCGCGTCCTCCAGGGCGGGGCTCAGGTCCACATCCCGGAGCCTGGGCATCTTCACCAGGGGGAATTCCTCCTCAAAGGGTTCGCCCACATAGCGTTCCTTCTCCAGCCCGTCGCGGATGGCCTCTGTCAGGAGCCTCAGCGCATCCCGGACGGCGACGCGCTTGTTGTCCCCCTCCAGCACATGCCAGGGGAGGACCCCCGTGGCCTCCATGAATTCCTCATAGGCCTCCCGGAAACGCTTGAATTCCCGCTGCTGCCAGAGGTCGTCCTCCGTCACCCGCCATTCCGTGGCGTAGTCCGCCCGCAGGGCACGGAGCCGCTTTTCCTGCTCCTGGCGGTCGATATCCAGGAAGAGCTTCAGCAGGATATAGCCGCCATCCCGAAGCTGGCGCTCAAATTCCTTCACGCTGCGGACCCGCTCCCGATACTGCCCGGCGGTGATCTCCCGGCGGAGGTAGCGCCGCACCACGGATTCCATCCAGCCGGAATCGTAGAACATGATCTGCCCGTTCTCCGGGATCTCCTTGGCATAGGGCCAGAGGAAGGGATAACGGTCCGCCTTCTCCGGGCCCACCGCGGGAGAAACCACGTTGTAAAACCGGGGATCCAGCTCGGAGATGAGGTCCCCGATGAGGCTGCCTTTGCCCGCAGCGGCCCAGCCCTCCACCAGGACGATCACCGGCAGGCCCTTGGTGCGCAGCTCCATTTGCTGCCCGGCCAGGGTCTCCTTCAGAGCCTTCACCTCATCCCTGACACTATTCTGATCCCCGTTTTTTTCCTTTTTTCCCATTTCCGAGTCCTCTTTTCGTTTTCCCGCGCTAATCAAATTATTATATATTTTAATTGTACCACAATCCCTATGCTTTGGAAAGCGGTTTTTCCCGCCGCAGCACTGCCGGAAAACCGGCAGTTTCGGATTGCAAGGCGGTCAGGCGTGTACTATAATGCACTATGCCGTCGTCGGACGGCATAGCCTGCCCAGAGCACGACGGGACCTGCCGATCCGGCGGCTCCCCGGATCGCAGCAGCGATCCGATCGGGAACAGGCAGGACGGCAAAAAGGGGTGAACAGTATGGGAACAAGGGAACGGCGCAGAGTGGTGATCTCCTTTCTGGCGCTGGTGCTGATCGTGATCGGGCTTCTCCTGCTGTTCCGGAGGCTGGAGGTACGGGGCCGGGAAGAGACGGTGTCCGTCCCCCGGACAGCGGAGCCCGCACCGACAAACAGACCGACACCGGAGCCTACGCCGGAACCGACACCGGATCCCACGCCGGAGCCGACGCCGGAACCTACGCCCGAGCCCACGCCGGAGCCCACCCCCACGCCCTGGAACCTGGTGCTGGTGAACCGGGATCACCCGGTTCCGGAGGATTGGGAGCTGCAGCCCATGGAGATGCCCAACGGGAAGATCATCGACGCGCGCATCTACGAACCGCTCATGGAGATGTTCGAGGCGGCGACCGAAGCCAACGCCGGCATTCTCCCCGTCGTGTATTCCGGCTATCGCTCCCCGGAACGCCAGCAGGAGGTCTTCGACGAATATGTGCAGGATTACCTCTCCCAAGGTTGGTCCGAAGCCGACGCGATAGCCGAAGCGGAAAAATGGGTCGCCCCGCCGGGCACCAGCGAGCACCAGCTGGGCATCGCGGTGGACATCGCCGGGGCGGTGTATGAGATCTTCGACTGGCTGGCGGAGCACAGCTGGGAATATGGCTTCATTCTCCGCTATCCCCCGGACAAGACCGGCGTCACCGGCATCAGCGGCGAGCAGTGGCACTACCGCTATGTAGGGCCGGAGGCCGCCCGGGAGATCTACGAGCTGGGCGTCACGCTGGAAGAATACCTGGCGGAGGATCCCGGCGGAGCATGATCCACTTTCGACAATTCCTTCCATCATAAATCCCGGCGGCTGCGGGCATACTTCCTTCTGCGGAGATATTCCGCGGGAGGAAACCAACATGCTGGGAAAGGTCGAGATCTGCGGCGTCAACACGGCCAGTCTGCCTACCCTGACCCAGGAAGAGACCGACGCTCTGCTTCGCCGCGTCCGGGCGGGCGACCGGGAGGCTCGCAGCCGCCTGATCGAGGGGAATCTGCGCCTGGTGCTCTCCGTCATCCAGCGCTTTGCCGCCCGGCGCAGTCAGAAGGGCGAAAGCTGCGACGACCTGTTTCAGGTGGGCTGCATCGGCCTCATCAAGGCCATCGACAACTTCGACGTGGAACAGAACGTGCGCTTTTCCACCTACGGGGTGCCCATGATCATCGGGGAGATACGCCGCTACCTGCGGGACAACAGCGCCGTTAGGGTCAGCCGCAGCATGCGGGACACGGCCTATCGGGTGCTGCAGGCGCGGGAGGCCCTCACCGCCGAGAAGCAGACGGAACCCACGGTGGAGGAGATCGCCGCAAAGCTGGACATCCGCCGGGAGGACGTGGTGATGGCCCTGGACGCCATTGCCGAACCGGTGAGCCTCTTTGAGCCGGTCTACAACGCCGCCGGGGACGCCATCTATGTGATGGACCAGATCTCCGACGAGCAGAACACCGACGAGAGCTGGCTGGAGCAGATTGCCCTCAACGAGGCCATCGCCCGCCTCAGCCCCCGGGAAAAGCACATCCTCTCCCTGCGCTTCTGCGAGGGAAGGACCCAGATGGAGGTATCCGCCGAGATCGGCATCAGCCAGGCCCAGGTGTCCCGCCTGGAAAAGAACGCGATCGCACAGATCAAGAGAGATTTATGATGAACCACCCGTGCCGGACTTTCGGCACGGGCGGTTCTTTCAGCAAGGCCCTCCGTTTTGAGGAGGACGTTTCGTCGGAATCTGCGGGTATTCCCGCGCGCGAGGGGCCCCCAGGGACGCGTGCGTTCCATTTGCCAGCGGGGATACCCGCCATTCCGGCGGATAAGGACGTCAGTCCAGGGCCAGCAGTTCCCTGATCTGGCTGGTGTAGAGCTCGTAATAGAGGCCCTTCTTCGCCATCAGCTCGTCGTGGCTGCCCTCCTCCGCGATGACGCCGCCCTGGATATAGAAGATGCGGTCGCAGTTGCGGATGGTGCTGAGGCGGTGGGCCACGATAAAGGAGGTCCGCCCCTTCAGCAGGGTGGAGATGCCCTCCTGCACCAGGCGTTCCGTATTGGTGTCCACGCAGGAGGTGGCCTCGTCCAGGATGAGGATGCGGGGGTCGCTCAGCAGGGTCCTGGCAAAGGAGATGAGCTGCTTCTGGCCCGCGGACAGGCCCTCCCCCCGCTCCTTGGTCTCGGTCTCATACCCGTCCTCCATGCCCCGGATGAAGTCGTCGGCATGGACGGCCTTGGCCGCCGCGATACATTCCTCGTCCGTGGCGTTCAGGCGCCCGTAGCGGATGTTGTCCATGATGGTGCCGGAAAAGATGAAGGTATCCTGCTGCATGACGCCCATTTGCTGCCGCAGGGAATTGAGGGTCACGCTGCGGAGATCGTGGCCGTCGATCTTCACGGCCCCCTCCGTCACATTGTAGAAGCGGGAGATCAGATTCACGATGGTGCTTTTGCCCGCGCCGGTGGGACCCACCAGGGCGATGGATTCCCCGGCCTTCACATCGAAGGAGACATGCTTGATGACGGGGATGCCCTTTTCATACTCAAAGACCACGTCGTCGAACTGCACATGCCCGTCGATGGGCGGCAGATCCTTGGCGGCAGCGTCGTCCTCCACGCTCACCGGCTCGTCCAGCACCTGGAAAATGCGCTCCAGATAGCTCATGGCGTCCATCAGCTGGTTATAGATATTGCCGATAGTCATGATGGGGGCCCAGAAGCGGTTGGAATAGCTGACCATGGCGGTGATGGCGCCGATCTGCACCACGCCCTCCAGGATGAAGTCCTTGCGGAACCAGTAGATGGCGGCCACATAGATGGCGCACTTCACGATGCGCATGAGGGTGGCGGCGATGGGGTACATGCCGTGGGCCACATAGGCGGCGCGCAGCTTGTAGAGTTTGTTCTCCTTCAGCAGCCCGTCGAAGATGCCGCTGTTCATCTCTTCCCGGGCGAAGGCCTGGGTGACTTTCACGCCGTTGATATTCTCCGAGAGGTAAGCGGTGACGTTAGACTGCTTGTTGGCCGCCTTCTGCCGGAAGCGGCGCTGCATGGGCTTCGTGAGGGCCACATAGACGGCGAAGATGGGCAGGCCCGCCAGCACCACCAGGGTCATCTTGGGGCTGAGGGTCAGCATGAAAACGAAGATGATGACCAGGTTTATAAGGGCCAGGATGGCGTTGACCAGGCCGTTTGTGAGGAAGTCCGACACGTTGTTCACATAGTTGATGACCCTGGTCAGGATCTTCCCGTGGGGACGGCTGTCATAGTAATCAAAGCCCAGCTTCTGCAAATGGACATACACGTCGGTGCGCATATCCGTGGTCATGCTCTGGCTGGTGTCGGTGCTGATGATGCTCTTACGCCGGTTGATGAAGATGGTGCCGACGTTGATGAGGAAATAGCCCACCCCCAGCACGATGATGGTGCCGATGGCCTTGTGGCCCTGGGGGATCAGCCTGTCGATGATGTAGGCCTGGATGCGGGGGGTCAGCAGTGCCAGAAGGCTGGACAGGATGGCCAGGGCGAACATCAGAATGATCTGCTTGCGGTATTTCTTGACGTAAACGAGGCTGCGCTTGAACTGGTGCCAATTGAACGGCGCGTCCAGCTCTTCGTCGATGTTGTACTTGTTTCTCGCCATTACACGGCACCCCCTTCCAGGGCGCTGCCCATGACGCCGCGAAGGGTCCCGTCCGCCTCCGCCTCGTCCAGGCCGTGCTGCATGACGCAGGTCTTGTAGTAATAGCCGCCCTTCTTCATCAGCTCCCGGTGGCTGCCTTCCTCGATGATCCGGCCTTTATCCAGGATGTAGATGTAGTCGGCGTGCTTCACCGAGCTCACCCGCTGAGCGATGATGATGGTGGTGCATTTGTCGGGCATGGCCTTCAGCTGCTGCTGGATATATTCCTCCGTCTCCATATCCACGGCGGAGGTGGTGTCGTCCAGGATCAGCACCGGCGCATGCTTGGCCAGGGCCCGGGCCAGGGAGATGCGCTGCTTCTGGCCGCCGGAAAGGCCGGTGCCCCGCTCGCCCACGATGGTGTCGTATTTCTCCGGCATGCCGGAGACGAATTCATCCGCATCGGCAATGACGGCGGAGGCCAGGATATTGTCCATATCCGTATCCGGCACGCCGTAGGCGATGTTGGATTCCACCGTATCGGAGAAGAGGAACACATCCTGCATGGTGAGGCCGATGCTGCGGCGGAGCTTTTTCAGAGACCAACGGCGCACATCCACCCCGTCCAGCTTCACGCTGCCCTCCGTCACGTCCGCAAAGCGGTCGATGACGTTCACCAGGGTGCTTTTGCCGCAGCCGGTGGGTCCCATGATGCCGATGACCTGGCCGGGCTCTATGTGCATGTTCACGTCGTCCAGCACCTTGGTAGAACCGTAGGTCAGGGTCACATGCTCCAGATCCAGCCTGCCCTCGACAGAAGCGGGGCTCTCGTCCTTCTCCGGCTCCTTGATGCTCTCATCCATGTAATACAGCTCCTGCACCTTCTCGGTGGAGGCGCGGAAGCGCTGCACGTCGTTCACGAGCATGCCCATCATCATCAGGGGCTCGTTGAGGGTCCAGGCAAAGGTGAGGAACAGGGTCAGCTGGCCCATGGTGATGCCGCCGTGATCCACGCCGATGATGACCAGGATGGAGCCCACCGCCAGGTTGATGACGGTGATGATGCTGGCCAGAGAGTCGATGATGGGGCCGTAGCGCAGCCAGATCATCACGGCCTCGATGTTCCGGGCCTTGTAGGCCTGGTTCTCCGTCTGGAACTTCTTCATCTCGAAGTCCTCCCGGACGAAGGCCTTGACCACCCGGTTGCCCGCGATGTTCTCCGCCACCACAGCGTTGAGGTTAGACAGCTGCTTTCTTGCCTTCTTGAAGGCGGGGTGGATCTTCTTGCCCAGCTTGTTGGCGGCGATGGCGGTGAAGGGAGAGACCAGCAGCAGGATCAGGGTGTATTTCCAGTTGATGCGCATGAAGACCACAATGGCCACAACGAGCATCAGCACGAATTCCACCGCCCGGGGGATCACGAAGCTGAGGCTGCGGCTGATGACCTCCACGTCGCCGGAGCACTTGTTGATGATGTCGCCGGCCTTATTTTCCCGATAGTAATCGGTGCCCAGGGCCATCAGCTTGCGGAACAGCGCACCCTTGAGGCGCACCACCGCCGTCTCCGCCGCCATCTCCGCCAGGACGCTGGTCAGATAACGGCAGACGGAAAAGGCCAGGCCCACCAGCAGGGAGAGGCCCAGCATGGGGAGCAGCCGCTCGAACTGCTGGGGCATAAGAACGTCGTCCACGATATCCTTGAAGATGTAGGGCTCCCAGGTCATGAGCCCTACGCCCGCGATATCGAAGATGATGGCCAGGATCAGCAGGTATTTCTGCTTCCCCAGCCAGTTGAAGGCCCACTTGTACTGTTTCAAGAATCACCAACTCCGTTTATATCCATTTTCTTTTTTTTCAGTGTACCACTGAAACATGTCCTTTGCAACATAAAATATCCTTTGCAACATAACCTTGAAAATCCTCGGAGGCATGATATAATAACAAAATAATCACGACATTCCCTGCACATTTTGGGCTGCGGGGGGCGGAAAACGGAGGGCGGAACATGAAAAAGAAGATCTACACCATGGAGGAAGCCATGGACCTCATCAAGGACGGGGACACCATATGGGTCAACTCCTTCGGCGGCTGCGCCTCTCCCATCGATCTGAACAAGGCCATCACCTACCGATACCGGGCCACCGGCCACCCGAAGCATCTGACGGTCTATTCCTCCTTCAGCTTCGCAGAGTGGCGGGAGGACAGCGACGTGGAGGGATATATCTGCGAGGGCGGCGCGGACTGCGTCGTGATCGGCTTCTTCGGCAGCCTCTACGGGACTGCCAAGGCCATCCAGGAAAACCGGCTGGAGGGCTATAACCTGCCCGGCGGCGTCATGAGCCACATGATCCGGGCCGCGGCCTGCGGTCAGAAGGGTCTGTTCACCAAGATCGGCCTGAACCTTTTCGTGGATCCCCGCGTCGGGCAGTACCGGCTCAACGAGCGCAGTAAGCGCACCCTGGTGCACTTGGCCGGCGAGGGAGACGATCTGGGCCTTGTGTACGACAGCCCCAATGTGGACATCGCCCTGCTGAAGGCAACCTACGCCGACGAGCGGGGCAACATCACCTTTGAAAACGAGGCTGCCAGCGTGGACTGCCTCAGCGTGGCCCAGGCCACCCACCGCAACGGCGGCAAGGTCATCGTGCAGGTCTGCCGCATCGTCAACAACCACATGCTGCCCAGGAGCGTCAACGTGCCCTCCGCCCTGGTGGACGCGGTGGTGGTGGTGCCGGATCAGAAGCAGCTCACCGCCATGGACGGCTTCTACGACTATATCTGCGGGAAATATGTGCCCACGGGGAATATCCTCAAGGCCTGCCGGGACGAGATCGTCAGCAAGATCGGCGAAACCAGCCACCGCACCGCCCTCCACCATGCCATTGCCAAGCGGGCCTTCCACGAGCTGAAGGAGGGGCAGATCGCCAACATCGGCATCGGCATCCCGGAGCTCATCGCCCAGGAGGTGCTGGACAAGGACATGCTGGACAAGGTGCACCTCTCCGTGGAATCCGGCCACACCGGAGGTCTGCCTCTGGGAGGCAAGGGCTTCGGCGTCTCCATCGGGCCGGACACCATGATGGACATGGCCCGCCAGTTCGACTTCTATGAGGGCGGCGGCCTGGACATCTGCTTCATCGGCACCCTGCAGGTGGACGCCAAGGGCAATGTCAACGGCCACCAGGCCCCGGGCAAGCTCAGCGGCATCGGCGGCTTCGCCAACATCAGCCAGACGACCAAGAAGGTGGTCTTCTGCATGACCTTCACCTCCGGCGGTCTGGAAGGTCAGTTCGACGGGCATCGGGTGACCATCACCAAGGAGGGCCGGATCCAGAAATTCCAGCAGACCATCCCCACCCGCAGCTTCGCCGTGGAGAACGCCTACGCCATCGGCCAGGAGGTCATGTACGTCACGGAGCGCTGCGTATTCACGCTGACGGAGGACGGGCTGGAGCTGACGGAGATCGCAGAAGGGGTGGATCTGCAGCGGGACATCCTGGACCAGATGCCCTTCCGCCCGAAGATCGCGCCGCAGCTGAAAACCATGGAGTTTTGAGGAGATAATATGGCTAATCCACTGACCCCGGAGGACTATGCGGAGCCCCGCTGCCTGCTGGGAGACGAACGCTTCGGCTCCGCCTCGGCGGTGATCCCCGTACCCCAGGGGCGGATCATCGAAAAGCTGGACGAATACCTGAGCCGCCGGGACTATGAAAGCGCGGAAAAGCACCTGCTCTATTGGCTGGAAGAAGCGGAGCAGGGTCACGACGCCCGGGGCAAGCTCCTGATCTGCAACGAGCTGGTGGGCCATTACCGGAAAAACGGCAAGCGGGAGGAAGCCTTCCGCTATGCGGAGGCGGCCCTGGACCTGGTGCGGGAGCTGGACTACGAGGGCAGCGTCACCGGCGGGACCACGCGGGTGAACGCGGCCACGGCTTACAGCGCCTTCGGGGAGAGCGAAAAAGCCCTGGCCCTCTTTGAAAAGGCCAGGGAGGATTACACCGCCGACCCCCGAACAGACCCGGAGCTGCTGGGGGGCCTGTGCAACAACATGGCCCTGGCCTGTAAGGACCTGGGCCGGTTTGAGGAGGCTTTCAAGCTGTACGAGCAGGCCATGGAGACCATGAGCCGGGTGCCGGGCTCGAAGCCGGAGCAGGCCATCACCTGCCTGAACATGGCGGATGCCGTGGCCCAGCAGGAGGGGACGGAGGCAGGCGCGGCGCGCATCCGGGCCCTGCTGGACCGGGCGCTGGAGCTGCTGCGGGATGAGGAAGCCCCCCGGGATGGCTATTATGCCTTTGTCTGCGAGAAATGCGCCCCCGGCTTTGCCGACTACGGCATGACGGCGGAAAGTGCCGAGCTGCAGCGCATCGCGGAGGAGATCTATGGGCGGGCTTGAGCTTTCCCGGGAGTTTTTCGATGCTTATGGGAAGCCCATGCTGGAAGCCCAGTTCCCCCACCTGCTGCCGAAGCTGGCAGCGGGTCTTTTCGGCAGCGGTTCCGAATGCTTCGGCTACGACGACGAAATATCCCGGGACCACGATTTCGAGCCCGGCTTCTGCATCTTTCTACCGGGGGAGGACGCGGTGGACCGGCGCAGCGCCTTTCTGCTGGAACGGGCCTATGCCAAGCTGCCGAAGGAATTCCGGGGCTTCCGGCGCCAGACCCTGCTGCCGGTGGGCGGCGCCCGCCATGGGGTGCTGCGCACCGGTGAATTCTTCCAGGCCATGGTGGGCGCTCCCGACGGGAATCTGACGGCGGCCCAGTGGCTCACCATCCCGGAGGAAGCTCTGGCGGAGGCCGTTAACGGGGAACTCTATTTCGATAATCTGGGCGAAGTGACGCTCATCCGCGCTTCCCTGGCGGAATACCCGGCGGACATCCGCTTGAAACGCCTGGCGGGGCAGCTGCTGCTCATGGGCCAGGCGGGGCAGTACAACTATGGCCGCTGCCTGCGCCACGGGGAGACCGCCGCGGCCCAGCTGGCGGCGCACGAATTCGTGAAAAGCGCCCTCTCCGCGATCTTCCTGCTGAACCGCCGCTACCAGCCCTATTACAAGTGGAGCTTCCGGGCCCTGCGCGCGCTGCCGAAGCTGGGAAATCTGGCTCCGCCCCTGGAAACGCTCATCAGCACCCCCAACGGGCCGGAGGACATCCCGGCAAAGGAGCGCATCATCGAGGAGACCGCCCTGGCGGTGGCGTCGCTTCTCCGGGAGGAAGGGCTGAGCAGCCTTCCCGGCGGGGAGCTGGAAGCCCACGCCTACGCGATCAACGACCGCATCGGGGACGGAGAACTGCGGAATATGCACATCCTGGCCGGGGTGTGAGATCAAAACTGTATTTTGAGGAAAAGCTGCCCGGAAACCGTTGAGCGCAACGGTTTCCGGGCAGTTTAGTTCTCATCTTTCATCCTCTCATTTTATTCTCAACTACTCGTTTGGATTTCAACTCTGTTCATGCGCCCGTTGAGCTGTAGTTCGATTCTGATGATGTGATGCGCATGAATGCAAACTCAGTTCATTCCGTTTACTGGCTGAAACTGATGGCTCACATAATCGAAATAGTATCCCCGATAGCCATAATCCGTGTATGTAGGGTGAGCGGATTCTTTCGGGGCAGAATTCCCTAGGATAACAAGAATCTGTTCCTTAGATGCAGGATCAAAAGCCTTTACCTTTTGAAGGATCCTTGATGCGAATGCTAGACGTGCTTCTTCAATTCCCCCTACACCGCGCAAGTCACATGGAGTGTACCCAATGATTACTTTAAGTGGGCAGCGGATATGAGCAAGCTTTATGAGCTCGTCTGACCAATCCGAACTGTTGTTTTCGTGTTCAACGGCAATCTCCAGATCCCACAAATGGGGTTTCATGCCCACTTCCTTCGCCTGAGCTTTAACATCATTCCAATGGCTTTTCCATCCAGTGACATCAATACGGTAGTATTCTGTTTGAGATTCTAAACCGTAATTCTCAATCTGTTCCCTAATCAGTTTTGTAACCACGTCTGTCCAGAGGGTATTGTTATGATACTCGTCCCAATAATCTTTTGTGATTACTGAAATATAGTCCTCAAAAAAACGCTTTGCATCGACCATGACGATTCCTCCTTTGATTCAATACTGACTAAGCGCCTGTTGCATATCTTGCTTCACTTCTTCCGCCAAAGACTGGGGCGACAGCACCTTCACATACGGGCCGTACTGGATCGCCCAGAGACGCATGGCCTTCAGATTCACGCTCACGCTTGCCGTGACTTCATCGGAACTCTCGTCGGAAAAGCGGATATCCGTTCCGAACCAGTCGATCACATCGTTCAGGATGCTCTTTTTCGCGCGGAAACGCACCGGCCTGCTCTCCCCGGAAAACATGTAAAGATGCTCCGCCATATGCTTCGGCAGGTCGAAACCGTGCTCTAAACCCTGCACGGTTTTTGCCGGTCTCATGGCAGTATCCAGCAGCCGTATATCCGTGATCCGGTCCAGGCGGTAGTGGGAAACATTGTCATGTGGCTGCGTATTGCATATCAGATAGTAGCGCCCGTTTGCGGCAGCGATCTGATATGGGCTGACTATGTATTCCTTTACGCTTCCGTCCTCATTCAGCCGCGGGTGCAGCTTTTTATCAACGCCATAGGAATTATAGCAAAAAGCCGCCTGCTTCATCTGGCTGATCGCATCATCCAGGACCTCAATGGTATAAAACAGCTGCTTGTTGGGCGGCATGGTGTCTGGCATCGTGCGTATATGCCGGACGCGTGATCTGAAATATGTATTCGACAATCCTTCCAGCTTCTCCACCAGCTCTCTGCATTGGCTGTAGGGAATGTGTTTGGAGAACAGAAGCCCGTCGATCAGCAGGCGCAGCTCGCTGTCCGTAAAGTCCCGGACCAGATAGAAATCGGACCACAGATAGCTTTCCTCCATTTCCCCTGTCCTGCGGTTCGGGACCATGCGGACAGTCTCGCTGTATTCGATCTCATACCCGTACTCCCGCAGGCTGAGGATATTCCGCCGTATGCTTTTCCGCTCAACGATCATATCGTATTCTCTTCGCAGGATATCCACGATGTCCTTTTGGCTCAGGCGATGTTCTTCATCGCTGTAGCGGCGAAGGATATCGAGAATATTCAGGATCAAGGTCTTCTTCCCGGAAACAGGCATTTCAATCTCCTCTGTGCGTCTGATGCTTCTTTTTTGGTTTATTATACAACATATTTGAGCAAATCGCAACCGTTTTCTGTATAGAATCCACTGCTGCCGTTGACTGGCTGCCGGTATCAAACGATAAAACCGCACGCAGCCTTGATCCTCCGGATATCTTTTGCCGTCAGGAGGCTCTTATCAAGCAGTTCCTCCGTCACCACGCTCAAAAAAAGCATGTTGGACGACAGAAGCCGCTTTGCTTCGGAATAAAGCTGCTGCAGCTGGAGGGAAACGGCAGTTTCGGTCGCAAACAGCCATCCATCTGAAACCATGTAATGGGAGCGCAGCATTGGAAATCCGCAATACGCATCGTTTTCGATGGCTTCCCTCAATTGCTCGACCACTTGTTCCAGATCGCTCGCCGCGCCAGTCTCCGCCAATCCGAAGCGCTGCTCCAAAGCCGCATTGCCCGCCAATCCGCAGATCAACCTGTACTTCATTTCCGCAAAGCTATCCTGTCGGGAAGCAGCATAAGCGGTGAACCCTTGGGAATCGTTCCGCCGTTCATGGATGCAGACCAGGGTAACGCTGCCCGGACGCAGCAGTTCGGAAACGACGGCATGTCCGGCTTCATGCCATGCGGTACGGGTCATTTCATCCTCGACATTCTCCAGGGAACCCTTCCTTCCCGCGACGATCAAATCGGGCGGGACCTGATGAACGACCTCTATGCAGCCCAGGATCAAATGCTTCATTGTAATCGCTTCGGCTCTCTCGAATCCAGCCAGGATCCCCGCCGCGTTCACTGCGGCCTCCAATACTGCGCAGGAATTGCCACTCAGTATATCCGCGACCACATCGGCTTCTACATCAGAAGCCAGCACTTTACCGGAGAGATAGTACCCGGTGATCGACCTGGCTTCCTCGCCCGTCGGATTCTTGACGCCGATCGTCTTGTCGAATCTTCCCGGACGAAGCAGCGAATCCGGGAGACGCTCGATCTCGTTTGCCGTTGCAAGGACAAAAACGTCTTTTCCCTGCAGGCTGTCGATTCCCGCCTGTACTGCTACAAATTCTTCTTCATTGGAACAGCCTTCTTCGGATTTGCTGAACTTATCCAGATCATCCAGGAAAACGACAGAAGGGCCCGCCTCGGCAGCTTCTGAAAAGGTACGGTTGATCGTCCACACGAAGTCCCCGTCCGGCCTGTCTCTGCGGCAAAGGAACACCTTACGCCCACTTGCGTCGATCATCGCACTTGCCATGGTGGTCTTCCCCACGCCGGGCCGACCGTAAAGAAGGAGCCCTCTCGGAACCTCAGAACCCAGACGGGTATAATATTCGGTGTTTTTCAGCACGTCTGCCGTCCGTTCCAGTTCCTTGCGGATCGTCTCATAGCCCACGATTCTGTCAAAGGGATTCAATTCAAGCACCTCACTTTTTCTTGGTGCCTACATTCTACACGCGTCGGTGGGGCTTTTTCATCCCATCCTACAGCATAGGGGCTGCCTCGACCGAGGCAGCCCCTATGCTGTATTATCCTTATATCCTTCTTATATCCTTGACATGAGGCCGTTGACGGCCTGCTCCGTCAGGAACAGGGCGCCCCGGAGGCCCAGGTGGGTCTTTTTCACGAAATCCACATAGCCCATGCCCGGCAAACTGATCTCGATGCCGCTGAAGGCATCCTGCCGGGTGTGGAGGGCGGCGATGGTGTTGGCGTCGGCAAAAACCAGCTCCGCCCGGCTGTCCAGGATGTCCCGCAGCTCCGCGTCCTCGGCGCGGCAGGAACGCAGCAGCTCCCGCAGCTTTTCCCGGATCCCGCCGTCCGGACTGCCGGTGAGGGAGACGCACTCCGGCGTCAGCCCCAGATATTCCGTCAGGAAGGACGTATAGGCCAGGGCCACGCTGTCCATGCCCTCCACGGCGAAGGTGCTGCCGGAGGAAAGATAGTTCATCTGGTCCAGGTCGTTGAGCTGGAACCAGGCTTCCGCCCGGCTCCGCTCGCTCTCCGTCAGAAGCGGCGCGGCGTCGGTCCCCAAACGGGCGCATATCTCCCGAAAAGCCTCCTCCGTGGCGCGGAAGCCCACGGGCGGGCCGTCGAACACATAGCAGGGCGTGCCGAAGCGTTCCTCCAGGAAGGCCGCCGTGTCCCGCCCCATCTCGGGGTAAAGGAGCAGGTTCAGGTCCGCGTCCGGCAGGGCGCGGACTTCCGCCATGGTGCAGCCCGCGCAGAGGCAGCAGTTCACCTCGATGCCGCAGAGCCCCAGCAGCCGCCGCATTTCCTCCAGGTCTCCCTCCCAATAGCGGTGCCAGATGGAGACACCCAGAAGGTTCACCCGCGGCTTTTGGCCCCGGGGCTTCCGGGGTGCGAAGGCGGGCAGCTGCCGCAGCAGCGTGGAGACGGCCCGGTCATAGCCGTCGGAGAAAAACTCGCTGTAACCGGGGGATTCCAGCACCGCCACCGGCTTTTGAGGCAGCACCCGGGCGGCCAGCTCCTTCAGCTCGTCCCCGATCAGGGAGGCCCCGGGGGAATCCACGATCACCAGCAGGTCGAAGCGGAATTTCTCCCCGAAATAGCGGAGAGCCGCCTCCACCTTCTCGGCGGTGCCGTAGACGAAATCCGCGCCGTCCAGATAGGTGCAGGGCACCCGGCTCTGACGGAAGAAATAGCTGTTGAGGATGTCATATTCCACCTGTCCCCTCTCCGCGGGACGCCCGTCGGCGGCGCGGAGGGGCGGGTGCTTCGTCAGATGGGCGGAGGTGGTGCTGTGATAGAATTTGCAGCCCATGGGCCCGTTGAGCAGCACGATGGCATTGCGGATGCCCTCCATGGCGAAGATCATGCCGGTGATGCTGTCAGGCGAAATACTTTTCGTAGAATATGCCGTCATTCTTCCAGGCGCCTCCTTTCTCCCGGATCACACTGCCCCGCTCCTTTTCCCGGAACATGGTCTCCCAGCGCTGCAGCACCGGCATGGCGGAGCGGAAGAAGGCCAGGGGCGAGGAGGGCACCGTGTCGGTGAGCCAGCTGCCCCGGGCGGCCTCGCCCCCCGCGTAGTTGGTGAGCACCAGGTCCGGCTGCAACTTTTCCAGCTGCTCCCGGATGCGCCGGGCGGAGCTGACCTCCTCCGTCACCTCCAGGATGTGCTTTTCTTTGCTGACCCGCAGGGGCGTGCGCAGATAGTTCATCACGCCGATCCAGGCCACCTTCATCCCCGCCCCTTCCGCGGCGCGGATGATCCAATCCATGTCGTCGTTGATGGTGGTGAGGACCAGGGTCTTTCCCGCCAGGGCGGGCCGGAGGGCCCGGAGGGCTTCTTCGCAGCTCTCCCGCTCCCGGCGGTTCAGGGCTTCCGCCTTTTCCGGACAGCCGAAGAAATCCCCCAGCTCCGTGATCCAGGCGGCGGTGGCCTCCATGCCCACGGGCAGATGCCCGGGCAGGAAACGGCAGCCGAATTCCCGCTGCAAAAAGTCCTTCAGCTCCAGGTTGTCCGCGCTTTCGCTGTCCAGGATGTTCAGCGGCGCTTTCAGGAAGCCCCGCAGCTCCGAAGTCTCAGCGTCCCCCAGAAAACGGCAGTTGAGCCGGAGGCCCAGCCCCGCCAGCAGGCCGCGCAGGGCGCGGACATTGGGCTCGTTGTTGTAGGAAATGGCCATCTCCCCCACCAGGTTCACACAGTCCTGCTCCGGCTGCGCGGTGCGGTCGATGAGCTTTTCCGCCAGGATGTGGAGGCAGTCCCGGATGCCGGTCACATAGTCGCCGGATATATCCCCGTCGGCGGGGATGGCGATGACCGGGGTCTCGGGGGTGGACAGGGCTTCCAAAGCGCGGATGTCGTCCCCGATGATGCCGCTGACGCAGGAGGAGATGACGATGACGGCCCCGGGCTTCCGCTCCAGGGCGGCCAACACCTGACGGCGCAGCTTGTCCAGGCCGCCGAATACCGCGGAGGCGTGGTCCATTTCACTGCTCTCGAAATGGGGGCTGATGGCGGAGGGCATCAGGATGCCCCGGTTAAAGAGGTTTTTCCGCCCCGGCGAGGAGATATTCTGCCAGGTATAGAAGGCGCAGGCCCGGGGGGAATGGGCGATGACCAGGGCGTCGGTGAGATGCACCGCCGTGGTAGCCGCCCCGTTGAAGGCGCAGCCGTAAAGAGGCGGGCGGTCCAGCTTCGGCTTTTTCGCAGGCGCGGAGGGGGCAGCCTTCTCTTTCTCCGGCTCGGCTTTACTTGCCGGAGAAGCGATCTTCTCCCGCAGGGACACCGTTCCCAGCACCGTCTGCTCCAGCTCCTCGTCCGTGAGAGGCCTTGCCGGGGAGAGGGGCAGATCGCCGGTGATCCGCCGGGCCAGGCTGCGGAAGACTTCTTTTTCTTCCTCGTAGCCCTCCAGCTCCATGAGGGTTCTTCGCTGCTCCTCCGCATGGGCAAAGCCAGGGCTGCGGGGCAGTTCCGCCACGATGGGCAGGCCCACGGCCTCGGCGAAGCGGGCCACTCTCCCCTCCTCGTCCGCCAGGTTCCGCCGGTTGAAAAGGATGCCCGCCACCCGGCGGTGCTCCTCCCCGTCGAAATTGCGGATGCCACGGAGGATGTTGTTGGCGGCGTAGATGGCCATGTATTCCCCGCTGGTGACCAGCAGGATGGCGTCGGCATATTCCCGACGCACGGGAACGGCGAAGCCGCCGCAGACCACATCCCCCAGCACATCGTAGACCACCAGGTCATAGGGGGCCTTGACCCGGTGCTTTTCCAGAAACTCAAAGGCGGTGATGATGCCCCGGCCCGCGCAGCCCACGCCGGGCTGGGGCCCGCCCGCTTCGATGCAGCCGATGCCGCAGATGCCGCTGCGCAGCACCGCGCTGACCTCCGCTTCCGCGGCGGGAACGGTGCGGAGATAGTCCAGCACTGTGGGGATCAGCTCCCCGTGGGTCAGCAGGCGGGTGGAATCGTGCTTCGGGTCGCAGCCGATCTGTAGCACCTTCTTCCCCGCCATGGCCAGGGCCGCGGAGAGATTGGCGCTGACGGTGGATTTGCCGATGCCGCCCTTGCCGTAGACCGCCAGCTCCAGCGGTCCCTCTCGGGTCTTCTCTTTCATTGCTTCTGCCCTTTCCCCGGCGGACCGGCCGGTTCGATTTGGTTCTCTCTCCTGTTCGCTGTGCGTTCTAGCCGTGGCTCTCCTCGATGTAGGAGATGTATTCCAGGCTGCGCAGGGCTTCGATGATCTCCCCGTGGGTCTTGTATTTCTGCAATTGCGCTTCTTTGATGGACAGGGACACGGTGTAGACGCTGAGGCCGGAATTGACGTAGGCGGTGTTCAGCTCGATCTCGTCGATGGTGAGCCCCAGAGCCCGGATCACGGTGATGAAATCCTGGAGATAGGGGGCGCTTTTCAGCTCCAGATGGATCTCAAAGTGGTTGGACCGGTCCTTCAGATAATTCTCGAAGCCGGGCAGCAGGGCCAGTGCGGGCAGCAGCACCAGAAAGACCAGGAGGCCCACGGTGTAAAAGCCCGCGCCCAGCGCCAGGCCGATGATGCCGCAGCACCAGAGGGCCGCCGCCGTGGTCAGGCCCCGGATGCGGTTCTTGGCGCTGAAAAGCAGGGAGTTGACGCAAATGGTGGAAACGCCGATCACCACGGCGGCGGGCAGCAGATGGAAGGCTTTGCTGCCGTCGGGAGAAAGGCAGCAGTCCAGCAGCATGGCGGCGGTGGAGCCCGCCGTGATGAGGATGAAGGTGCGCAGGCCCGCGCTGTGGCGCTTGCTGGAACGCTCCCAGCCCACGACGGTGGCCAAAAGGGCCGCCAGGGCCAGGCGCAGCAGGATGCTGCCGATGCCCAGGCCCCAGGACCAGGGCCCCAGCAAAACGGCAATGGGATCGTGTATCGTCATGGGCTATTCTCCTTTGCTCGATGCAGATTGGCGCTAACGCCACATTCCGCGCCTGCGGCGGCTGTGCCAGGCTTCGTAGAATTCCTCCGCGGCCCGCTCGAATTCCCGCTCGTCCTCCCGCTCGCTGTGGGCGGGGATCTGCTTCTGTATCTCCCGGATGCGCTCGATGAGCAGCTCCACTTCGGTCTTTTTTTCTCCGTCGCTCCCGGTCTCCGGCACCTCCACCAGCTCCTCCAGCTTATTGGAATAGGAGCCGGAAAGATAGAGGGCCAGCTTGGCGCAGCCGGGGCCTACCAGCTCATAGAGCACGCTGGAGGCCAGGATGATGGTCTGCAAAGGCCCGCCCAGCTCCGGGCCCAGGGTCCGGGCTCCCAGGGCGGCCAGCCCGATTGCCACGCCCGCCTGGGGGATCAGGGCCAGGCCCAGCCAGCGCCGGGTCCGCTTTTCCTTTTTCACCGCCAGGCAGCCCAACCAGGCGCCGCCGTATTTGCCCAGGATGCGTACGAGGAAATAGAGGACGCCCACGGCGATCAGGGGCACGCCGCCCAGCTCGCCCATGGGCCGGACCAGAGCTCCCAGGTCGAAAAGGATGCCGCTGCGGGTGAAGAACAGCAGCAGGATCGGCGGGCTGAAATAGTTCATCTGCTTGAAAAGGCCCTCGTCCTCCGCCAGATTGCGGTAGACCATGCCCATGGACATGCAGCCCAACAGCGGCGAAATATCCAGCAGCCCGCATATGCCGCAAAAGGCAAAAAGCATGGACAGGGCGATGATGAGCCGGTTGTCCGTGGTACGTTTTTTTCGGATCAGCAGCTTCAGAAAGAGGCCGAAAACGCCGCCCAGCAGCAGCACGCCCAGATTGACCAGCACAGGCTCCAGCACACTTCCGATGCGGAACGCCTGCCCTTCCAGGCTGCCGACGGCCACGGCGATGGCCGCGCTGTATGCCAGCAGCCCCACCACATCGTCCAGGGCGACCACCTGCAGCAGGGTGTCCACAAATTCCCCGTGGGCGCCGGTCTGCCGGATGGTCATGAGGGTGGAGGCCGGGGCGGTGGCGGCGGCCAGGGCGCTGAGAAGGGCGGAAAAGGCCAGAGGCAGGCCCAGGAGGCAGCGGCTCAGGAGAAAGACAAGGGCGCTGGCCGCCAGAGATTCCAGCAGGGTGACGATCAGCACCTTCGGCCCGTTGCGCCGCAGGGCCGGGAGGCTGAAAAACTGGCCGGAACCGAAGGCGATGAAAGCCAGGGCGATGTCGGAGAGGAAGTCCATCCCCTCCACCACCCGCGGCGGGATCAGGTTCAGCGCAAAGGGGCCCAGGAGGATGCCCGTCAGGATATAGGCCGTCACATTGGGCAGGCGCAGCAGCTTGGTGAGGCGGGTCATCAGAAAGCCCGAGAAGAGCATGACGGCCACGGAAATGACGACTGCCGCCGATGTGGAAACGCCGCTCAGCAGCTCCGCGACATCCACTTCCCCGCCCCCCTTTTTTCACTACGGAAATAATGTTCGATTATAGCCCTTTCCGCATAGCGATTCAATAGGTTTTTGGCGCTTTCCGTCGGCAAAAAAGAAAACGCCCTCCGGGACCGGGGTGGTCCGGAGGGCAGGACGCATATTCAGAACAGGAAGCCCGCAGCCAGATACAGCAGCAGAGAGATGCCGGTAAAAGCCAGGCTGTAAGGCATGCGCACCTTCACGATGGCCTTTGGATCGCAGCCGATGGCGTTGCCGATGGAAAGGCTGTCGCTGGTGAACACGCAGATCATCTCCCCCGCGACGCCCGCGCCGATGACCGCTCCCGCAAACAGGGGCAGGCTCATGCCGGTCACCGCGGCCACATGGATCGCCACGGGAAAAGCGATGGCGTACATCGCCCAGGAGGATCCCAGGAGGATGGTGAACAGGGTGGACACCAGAAACAGCGCGGCGGGCAGGAGCGCCCGCATGGGGATCAGCTGCTCCACCAGCGCGTCGAAATACACGCCCATGGCCTGCTGATCCAGCAGGACGGCGAAGCAGGTCGTCATCAGATAGAGGATGATGGGCAGGGCCATGCTCTGGATGCCGGTGATCACATGCTCCGCGAACTGCTCCGGGGACATGAGCCCCTGGGCGCAGTAGAGGAAAAACAGGAAGATCAGCGTGGCGACCAGGCCGCAGGCGCTGTCCAGCAGGAAGCCCTGGCCCCAGACGCTCCGGATGGTCAGGGCGGTGACGACCAGCACCGCCACCGGCAGCACCAGATTGGCGATCCTGCCCCAGATCTCCCCTTCCTCCTGGGTCAGATAGCGCTCCGAGCCGTCGGGCCAGAGGTTCCCGCCCTCTTGTACCCGCCGGCGGGCTTCCTTCAGCCGCCGGGTGCGGGGCAGCCAGCCCAGGCAGAAAAGCAGCATCGCCAGCACGGCGACGATGGCGAAGAAATTGAAGGGGATGGCCCGGCAGAACAGGGCCACGCTGCTGCCGGAATAGGCGCCGGTGATGGTACCGATCACGAAGATGCCCCAGAAGGAGATGGGCAGGAAGGCGCATAGAGGGATGGGCAGGAAGCTGAGCATCAGCCCCGTTTCCTCCCGGGGAACACGCTGCTCGTCCGCCGCGGAGGCGACGCCCGTGGCCCCGCAGAGCATATTCAGCCCGTCGTCGATGGCGGTGACCGCCATGATCCCCAGCAGGGCGAAGCGCACGCCGCGGGCGCTGTGCACCTTGCGGTCCGCCAGCTTTTTGAAGGCCGTCACCGCGCCGCTGGCCTCGATCAGGGTCACCAGGCTGCCCATGAGTCCCATGACCAGCACGGTGAAGGCGTTCTCCACATCTCCCATGGTATCGATCAAAGCGTCGGTGTAGCTGCACACCAGGCCGCTGCGGTAGCAGAGCACGGCGGCCAGCAGGCCGCCCACCACCAGGGATTCCAGGGTCCTCCGGGTGACGAGCACATAGACGGTCATCAGCACCAGCGGCAGGAGGAACACCGGCCCGGGGCTCTCCCGGGGGACCAGCAGCACAGCCAGGAGGAAGATCACCGCCAGGACGCCGTATTGGATCAGCATCCGCCGGGGCGTCATGGGCGACTGATTGCTGGGATGCTGCAGGATGCCCCGCCGCAGGCGAGACAGGGTCAGCAGCTGGGAATGTTTCCGGGATACCTGGCCGTAGACCCGCTTCATCAGGTCGCCGTAGACGCTGGGGTGCCGGCGGAGGATGGCCATGATGTCCTCGTTGGACAGCCGCCAGGTCACGGTCTTCCCCACGGAGCGCACCGTGGAGAGCCTTCTTCCGCCGGAGAGCACCGCGTATTCCCCGAAATAGCTCCCGGCGCGCATGACGTTGATCTGCTCCCCATCCCGGTCCAACACCACGGCGGTGCCGGATTCCAGGAAATACATGCCGTCCGCTTCCTGGTCGATGGTGCAGATATCCTGGTTATGGTCGAACTGTACCCGCTCCAACTGTTTCCGGATGTCCGCCAGCTCCCGCTTGCCCTCCGCGTCCGCCTTGATCCCGAAGAAATCCCGCAGGAAATCGTCGTCGATTCGCAGTTTTGACATGCTGCAAGCTCCTCGATGTCGTACTGGACTTTCCTTCGCCGGTCCGAAGCTCAGTCCCTTCCGCCCTTCATTTCCACCTTATTCCGGTACATTTCCTCATCGGCGTTTTGGAATACCTGTTCCACGCTGTCTCCCAGCTGATACACCCCGATGCCGCAGGCTGCGCTGAAATTCTCCCACGGCTGGAGGCTCTTGTCGTCAGAGCCCCGGAAGCGCTCTTTCAGCTGGAGCATGAGGGCGTCCCGCTGTTCATAGTCATGGCCCTGGAGGACCGCCAGGAATTCATCGCCGCCGACGCGGTAGACCGGGGAGTGCTTGAACACTTCGCAGATGATCTCGCAGGCGCCGATCAGATATTTGTCCCCGTATTCATGGCCATAAGTATCGTTGACGCGCTTGAGGAAATTCACATCCACCATGACGATGGCGAATTCCGCGCTGAATTTCTCGATCTGCCCGGCCAGCTCCTTTGCCTTGACGTTGTAGGCCGATTTGTTCTTCACGTGGGTCAGGGCATCCTGATAGGCGATGCGGCTCATATCCTCTGCCTCGATCTTCGCCGATTTGGCCCGGACCTCCGCGGAATAAAGGCTCTCCACATGCTTCTTGATGTCCTCCGTCATTTTGGCGATCGCATCGGCCAGGGAGGACACCTCGTTCCAGGATTCCAGCTCAGGCTTTTCAAAGCGCAGCCGCCGCAGCTCCGCAGTGCCGTGGCTCTTCTCCGCGAACTGGCGAGTGCTCTTTTCCAGGGCGGCCACCGGCTCGGTGACGTTTCGCCGCAGCCAGTTCACCAGAAGGACGCCGAAGATCAGGCCCAGCAGGATGGTGATGCCCGCGTTGAGGAAAAAGAATCTGTGGACCGAATTCTTCAGATCGTTGACATACACATCTGCGCAAAGGAGGGCGAAGGTGCTGCCGCTGTGGGTCCGGAGGCTGGTGCAGCCGGTATAGCAGGTGCCGTAATCGGATTCCGACTGGAAAAAGGTGAGCTCGCCCAGTTTCCATGCCTTCTGATAGAGGGCCACCACCTCATTGGGATAGCCCTGCTCCACTTCCCAAAGGGCCATATCCTGCTCCCCGCGGTCCCGTTCAGCCTGGCTGGTGGCGGATACCACGTTGACCATCTCGTTTCCGGAGGGGAAGCAGATATAGAGATAAGAGAGGTCAAAGGTGTCCACCATGCCGTTGAGTAGCTCCTGAAGCTCGTCATACTTCTCCGAGGTCTGCCGCATGATGATGCAACGGTTCAGATCTTCCTCGTCGATATGCTCCTCCACATAGGAGATGACCTCGCTCAGCCGCAGCTGGCACTGCCGGTACAGGGCGTTGGAGAATTGCAGATAGGATTGTGCCGACAGCATCAGGCAAAGGATCAGGATGAACACCGCGCAGCCCACGATGATGCTGCGCTGGATCGGTCTTTTCTTCTCTGTCATGCCGTTTCCTCCTTTGCCGTAACCGCTGAACAAAGCGAAGCGCCCGCAGTGGAAAGAGACGCCCACCGCGCGCTGCGATTTGTTCAGCCGTCACTGTTCGGGATACCGGCGGAGAGGCAGGCGCCTCCCCGCCGGCGCGGTTATCACTTGTCCTTCTTCGCCGCCTGACGCAGCAGGAAGGCCATCAGGGGCCGGGGGCCCTTGGCTTCGGTATACACGGTGTCGCCGAACCAGATGCGGGTGGGCTCCGCCTCCGTGTAGGGCTTCCATTCGGGCATATCCTCCCCGTCGGCATCCTGGCCGTTGGGGTCGCCGGAGCGGATGAAATTGCTCCAATAGTTGCACATCATCCGGCTCAGGTCATAGTGCTTGCCCTTGAAGGGCCGCCAGCACTTGGCCAGGGTCTCGAAGAAGAACCACAAATCGCAGGAATGGAAGGTGCCGGGATTATCCCAGCCGGGGATCTCGGGGTCGAATACCCAGTACCACATGGGGTGCTTATCCCCGGTGACGGCCTTCATATGGGCCAGCCGCCGGATGGAGAATTCCAGGTGCTGGGCCTGGGATTTGGCCTTCATCTCCGTCAGGGAGTCGTTGTAGGAAGAGCATAGCGCCAGGAATTCAGGCGCGTCCTCTCCGAAGTGGCTGCGGGCATACTCCCGGAATTCCTCCACCGTCTTCGCGGGGGGCGTGGAGGGGAACTCCGTGGAGGTATGGCCAAAGAGCATGGGCACCAGGTTCACCTGGTTCTTCATGAACAGCTGGTTGCTGAGGCCGGTGATCATATGCCCGTCCTCCGTCACGCCGAAGCGCAGCTTGGAGGCGATGGCCTTGTCCCGCACATAGACGGCGTCCAGCGCCCTCGCCTCCGCCAGGGTCCTGACCCCCAGCTCCTCGAAGAACTTCACGCCGATCTGCTCTGCCTCCGCCAGGGTCAGGTTGGGGCCGAACATATTGGGCTCATAGGGGCAGAGCTCCAGGCCGCTGTCCACGATGGCCTTCTGGAACAGGCCCTTGTTCAGGGGGGAGGCCACCTGGGCCATGACGCTGCCGCCGCCGGCGGACTGGCCGCCGATGGTGATGTTGTCCGGGTCGCCGCCAAAGGCGGCGATGTTGCGCTTGACCCACAGGGTAGCGAAGCGCTGATCCAGATAACCGAAGTTAGCCGGGAAATCCGGCGCTTCCGCCGTGATCTCCGGATGGGCGAAGAAGCCGAATACATTCAGCCGGTAGTTCACCGTGACCACCACGATGCCCCGGCGGGCGATGCGCTCCCCGTCGAACTCCATCTCGGCGGTGTTCCCCTCCCGCAGGCCGCCGCCGAAATACCAGACGAATACCGGCAGCTTTTCATCCGCCTTTCTGGCGGGGGTCCACACGTTGAGCATCAGGCAGTCTTCGCTCATCTCGATGGAGGTGTCCACGTTCCACTCCCGGGAATAGAGGTTGTCCGGGTCCTCCCCGGGCACATGCTGCATGGAGATGGGGGCGAACTTATAGGCTTTCAGGACGCCCTCCCAGTTTTTGGCAGGCTGCGGGGCCCGCCAGCGGTTCTCCCCCACCGGAGGCGCGGCATAGGGGATGCCCTTGAAGGAGGTGATCCTCGGGTCCGCTGCGGGCAGTCCTTCCACCACTCCGTTTTCCACCGTGACCTTTCTAAGCATAACGATCCTCCCATCAAGTTATATTTATTAAGAGATTATATCATGCTTTCCCCGCTTGTGCCACATCAATCGTCACTTTTTCCCGCCGCCCTTGACTTTTTTCCCCGGGCGTACTAGCATCAGTTTATAAAAAAAGCAACAAGGAGGGCATGAGCATGGAGAAGAAGACCATGAAGGCGCTGGTCGTCTACGGGAAGGACGATTACCGCTTCGAGCCGGAATACCCCATCCCCGAATGCGGGCCGGACGACATCCTGCTGAAGACCGAGGGCTGCGGCGTCTGCGCCAGCGACGTGAAGTGCTGGCACGGAGCGGAGAGCTACTGGGGCAACGGGGAAAAGGCGCCCTGGGTGCGCACCCCCTTCATCCCCGGCCATGAATTTCTGGGCGTGGTCAGCGAGGTGGGCGCCAATGTGAAGGAGTGGGCCGTGGGAGACCGCCTCACCGTGGAGCAGATCGCCCCCTGCGGGGAATGCCGCTTCTGCAAAAGCGGAAAATACTGGATGTGCCAGCCCCATTATATTTATGGCTACTTCACCGACTACTGCGGGGCCATGGCGGAATACGTGCGCATCCCCACGAAGCACGCCCGCATCCACCGGGTACCCAAAAAGCTGCCCCTGCGCAGCGCCCTGCTGATCGAGCCCTACGGCTGCTCCAAGCACTGCGTAGACCGTGCCCAGATCACGAAGGACGACATCGTGGTCATATCCGGCGCGGGCACCCTGGGCCTGGGCATGATCACCTACGCCGCCACCAAGAAGCCCAAAAAGCTGATCGTGCTGGACCTGCAGGAAAACCGGCTGGCAAAGGCCCTGGACTTTGGGGCGGACCTGGCCTGGAACCCCGCCAAGGAGGACGTGGTGAAAAGCATCATGGACATGACGGAGGGCTACGGCTGCGACATCTACATCGAGTGCTCCGGCCACCCCTCCAGCGTGGTGCAGGGCATGAACATGATCCGCAAGCTGGGCCGCTTCGTGGAGTTCTCCGTCTTCGGGCAGCCCACCACTCTGGACTGGTCCATCATCGGGGACAAGAAGGAGCTGGACGTGCTGGGGAGCCACCTCAGCCCCGACTGCTACCCCTATGTCATCGAGAACATGGCCAGGGGCGTGCTGAAAACGGCAGGGGTGGTGACCAGGACCTTCCCCCTGGAGCAGTGGGAGACCGCCTTCGACTACGCCACCGGCAAATACGGCAACATCAAGGTGGCCATCACGTTCTGAGACAAATCGAATGGATACAGGCAGAGCGGACCTCACCGGGCAGCCCTGCCTTTTCTTTCAAAATGATTGAACCGGCTGCATATTTATGCTATTATACGGTTTATCAATTCAATGAAACCGAAGGAGGAACTGCAATGGCGTGCAAATATCCCCATGTGTTCGACCCCTTCGAGATCCGCGGCGTCCTCTTCAAGAACCACCTGGAGCAGGCACCGCCGGGGTGTTTCTTCTCCGGGGACGACCGGGGCTTTGTGACGGACGACTTCGTTTCCTATTTCCGGCAGTATGCCCGGGGCGGCGTGGCCGTCTGCAACGTGGGCAACTGCTCTATCGACATCACGGAGAGCTCCGACGAAGCCCGGCAGCTGCAGCTGTCGGACCCGGAATGTGTCATGCCTCTTAGAAAATTCGCGGAAATGTGCGCCGTCTACGGGGCCCAGGGAAGCCTGGAACTGACCCACAACGGCAAGGACACCGCCTTTGAAAACATCGGCCATGCCCCTTACAGCGCCTCCTCCTTCATCACCAAGGCGGAGGAGCGCCGGGCGAAGATGCTGGGGCGGGAGCCCGTTGCCACCATCGAAATGAGTAAGGAGAAGATCCGGGAGACGGTGGAGAAATACGCCCGGGCCGCCCGCTTCTGCAAGGAAGCGGGGATGCAGATCTGCATGATCCACGGGGCTCACGGGAACCTCATCGCCCAGTTCGCCAGTCCCTACTACAACCGGCGCACCGACGAATACGGCGGGAGCCTGCAAAACCGGGCCCGCTTCGCCTGCGAGGTGCTGGAGGCGGTGCGGGGCGCGGTGGGCGAAAACTTCGTCATCGAATACCGGCTCAGCGCCGACGAACACCACCCGGAGCAGATGCGCTTCCCGGAGACTTTGGAATTCATCAAGTACATCCAGGACAAGACGGACATCCTCCATGTTTCCGCCGGTCTCCACGACCTCTACGGCGAACCCTGGTATCTCCGCTATCTCATGAGCAACTACACCATGCCCCAGCAGCTCAACGTCCACTTCTCCGAGGCGGTAAAGCGGACCTATCCCCAGCTGACGGTGGCGGTGGTGGGGGCCATCAAGGACCCCGGCCAGGCGGAGGAGATCATCGCCTCGGGCAAGGCGGACCTGGTGGCCATGAACCGGGCGCTCCACGCGGACTATGACATGCCCCGGAAATACGCCGAGGGCAAGGAATGGCAGCATATGCCCTGCCTGCGCTGCTCCTGCTTCCGCCTGGCCAGCCCCCATACCGCCAAGCTGTGCAGCGTGAACCCCATGTGGGGCCGCTTCAAGGAGTATCCGGAGGGGCGGCTGCCCCTGGCAGCCGAGAAGAAGAAGGTGGCCGTCATCGGCGGCGGGCCGGCGGGCATCGAGGCCATGAAATGGCTGCTGCAGCGGGGCCATGACGTGACCCTCTACGAAAAGGGCAGTCAGGTGGGCGGCCATGTGCGGGACGCGGTGGCGGCGGACTTCAAGAACGACCTGCGGGACTACCTGAAATACATGGAGGACTTCGCGGAGCACTGCGGTGCACGGGTGCTGCTGAACACGGCGGCCACGCCGGAAGAGCTGGCGAAAGAGCACTACGACGCGGTGATCGCCGCCCTGGGCTCCGACCCCATCCTGCCGGGCGTCCCCGGGGCCGACAAGCCCCATGTCCACTGGGCGCCGGATGCGGAGAACGGCAAGGTTCCCTGCGGGCAGCGGGTGGTCATTGTGGGCGGCTCCTCCGTGGGCACGGAAGCCTCCATCAGCCTTGCCCAGAAGGGCAAGGAGGTGACGGTGGTGGAGATGGCCGAGCAGGTGGACCTGTTCCGCACCGGCGCCGCCTCCGATCTGCTGGCCCTCAGCGAGGCCAGTCATGTGACCCGGCTCCTGGGCTGGAAGCTCTGCGAGATCAACGACGACGGCGTGCGCATCCAAAACGGTAGGACCGGGGAAGAAAAATACCTTCCGGCGGACACGGTGCTGATGGCGGTGGGCATGAAGCCCCGGCGGGCCGAAGCCCTGACATTCGCCCACCTCTGCCCCGAGACCGGCTTTTACATCATCGGAGACGCCGTGAGATCCGGCGAGATCCGGGATGCGGTATTCCAGGCCTTTGAAGTGGCGAGGACCATTTAAGACGGCTGCGGCCAGGCTTTGGCCGAACCGATAGAAGCAAATCCCAAGCGACAATCATGAGAAAGAGGTATGTGAAAGAATGAAAAAAGCGATTGCCCTTTTGCTGGCGCTGATGCTGGTCCTGGCTATGACGGCCTGCAACGGCACCAAAGAGCCCCCTGCGCCCACGGCGGCGCCGACGGCAGCTCCCACGGAAGCCCCCGCCCCCACGGAGGCGCCTGCTCCCACGGAGGCGCCTGCCCCCACCGAGACCCCCGCGCCTACCGACGCACCTGCGCCCAGTACCGAGGCCCCCGCGCCTACCGACGCGCCTGCGCCCAGTACCGAAGCCCCCGCGCCTACCGACGCGCCTGCGCCCAGTACCGAGGCCCCCAAGCCCACGGAAGCCCCTGATCCCGGCGTGGGTCTCCTGAACCTGTACGTCCCCTATGACTTCGTCGGCGACGTCACCGACGAGGACCTGCAGGGAATGTGCGAAGAGATGGGCGCCCAGGAATACTATCCCCAGGAGGACGGCGGCGTGGTCTTCGTTTTGACGGAGGCGGCCCATCAGCAGTTCCTGACGGACCTGTCCAGCCAGATCGATGAGGCCCTCGGAGAACTGATCGAGGGCGAGAACGCCGTTTCCTGCTTCCGCAGCATCACCCACAATGAGGACTACTCCACCTTCCAGATCGAAGTGGACCGCAGCCAGGAGGACGGCTCCGAAGCCTTCAACGCCCTTGCCCTTGCCTTCTACGGCGCCTATTACCAGGCTTACAGCGGCGCTTTCGAGCCCAACAGCGTGGTGGAGCTCAAGGACGTCGAGACCGGCGAAGTCTACGACACCGCCTCCTACCAGGATTGGCTGGACCTCATGGACAGCTTCTCCAACTGGGGCGAAGGCGATTGGGAAATTGAAAGCCCCATCCAGCTCCCCGAGCTGGACAGCCCCGTGGTCCTGCTGGATGAAGCCGGCGTCACCGTGACCGCCACCGGCTTCAGCGACGGGTACTTCTCCCCCGTGATGAACCTCCACATCGACAACAGCACCGACAAGATGGTCTATGTTGATTGCAGCCGCTTCGTCATCAACGGCTATGCCGCCTCCGGCTACCTCTATACCGAGGTGGAGGCCGGCAGCGAGGCGGAGGCTGAGCTTTCCATCTACGACGCCTCCATGGACCTGCTGGGGACCGAATACATCGGCGAACTGGAGCTGCAGATCATCGTCAACGACGAGAACTACGACCGCATCGCCACCGGCGACATCGTCACCATCCGGACCAGCGACTACGACAAGGATTGGTACCGGACCATCGACGGCGACGTCATTTTCTCCGAGGAAGGCCTCACTCTGAAGCTCGTCAGCGTGACCCGGGGCGAATACTGGCCCAGCACCGATTACACCTTCGTGCTTGAAAACACGAGCGACCGGGCGATGGACGTGGACTTCTCCAACATGCTGATTAACGGGACGGAAAGCTACCCCTGGTTCTATCAGACGGTGTATCCCGGCACCATGGCTGTCGGCTCGCTCAGCGTCGATGACGAGTCCCTGGCGGATACCGGCTCCGACACGCTGGATTCCCTGGAGATCATGATCGTCGTTTACGATAATGAAACCTATGAGGAGATCATCAGGACCGAGGACTTCATCGCCCTGCCCGTGGGCTTGGGCTGATCCCCTGACAAACAAAGAAATGCGCGGCCCCCGGATCCTTCCGGGGGCCGCGTTCCTGTCATCCGGTTTTACCGGAGTCCCAGCTGTCTTTTGGCGTCCTCCTCCGCCTCCTCCATGGAGGCGTAGCCCACGCTGAGGATGCCGTTTTCCTGTATCTTCGCCGCGATGGAGACCCCGGCTTCCGCCTGGGAGCGGAGCCAGGCCAGAAGGGCCCGCAGGGTCTTTTCGCCGTAGGTCATCAGCTCCCCCTTTTCATAGGTCTCCACGGAGGCGTATCCATTCCGCTCGTCGGCGGACAGCAGGGGCCGCCCCAGCTTCCCCACATTGGGGTATTTCCGCCGCAGCTCGATGGTCTGGGGCAGCATGATCTGCCAGATCTCCTCCACCAGAGCCTTCTTCTCCTCGCTCACGGGGGGCAGCTCCGGCAGGAAGTGGAGATACCCTGCCGGGTCCGTGCTGGCCATCATGTGGATATACTTGTCCCGAAGGAGGTTGCGGCCCTCCCCCTCCGCCGAGCGAAGATCCTCCCGATAGGCGGAAAGGGCCTCCTCGTTCCAGGCGGAGAACTGGGACGTGCGCATATTCACGAACATGGGATAATTCTCCTGGCAATCGGCCCGGGTGTCCCCGTTCACATCCCGGAACATGGGCCATTCCAATTCGATGATGCTGTCGATCAGCTTCTCTTTTTCCATTTTTCTTCCTCCCCTTCCGTCAGCCCACGGAGATGTCCAGCCCCGCCAGCTGCGGGTCCCGGATCTCCGAAGCCACGGAAAATGCCTGATTCACCATGAAATCATCCTCCGAGCCGCTGAGGCCCCGGAGCCAAAGCTCCTCCTGGATGTCGGCGCAGACGGCTTCGATGCCCGCCTGCCGCTCCTCCGGCGGCTGCAGCAGAAGCTCCTTCAGCGCCAGGACCGTGCCCCGGAGCCGGGGCAGCTCCTCCGCCCCCCGATAGAGCCACTTATAGAAGGGGGCGTAGCGCCCGTTGAGCAGGTAGATCGCCTGGAGGGCCGCCCGAAGGAATTCATCCAGGGCCAGGGTCATGGCCACCGTGTCCCCCCGGCGGGCGCAGCGGGGATAATTATACTGCCCCGCCTGGCCCATGGTGAAGAGCCGGGCGGCCAGCTTTTTCCGCATCACGTCGATGGGATAGCCCCGCAGCAGGGTCCGCCGGATGGCGGTGAAGGCCCCCAGATCATCCCGGAACACCTCCCCGTTGGTGGCGGCGGCCAGATGGTGGTCCGAGACACGCAGCCAATAGAGAGGCCCTTCCGGCGCGCCGGGGCAGCCGGTGAAGCGGCGGTAGAATTCCGGGATGGGGATCACCCCGGAGCGGTCCCGGGCCTGGGCGGAAACGCCGGGAAGATGGGCAGTCAGCTCCTCATAGCGCTTTTGCAGCCTTGCCCCGTATTCCTCCGCGTCCTCCGCCGGGATCCACAGGCAGAGGCGGGGCGCAAAATCATGGTCCCGGGAGATCTCGTCGTCGAACCCGTAACACTCGGAGCCGGGGCCTGCCAGGCCCACGGCGATCCGCCCCTCCTGCATGGGAAATTCCGCCGCCAGCACGGGCCGGACCGTCTCCTCATACAGCTGCCGGGCCAGGTCGAGGCCCTTCATTTCCCCACCTCGGCCAGCAGGGCGTCGATGCGCGCCAAGGCTTCCTCGTCCCCCGCCTTCTCATAGCTGTACCGGGCGTTGCGCAGCAGCA
This sequence comes from Oscillospiraceae bacterium, assembly GCA_902795345.1. GTDB lineage: Bacteria > Bacillota > Clostridia > Oscillospirales > Oscillospiraceae > UBA1774. Next base: position 26,524 of record CADBKO010000008.1, on the reverse strand, counting down.
CGCCCCGGCGCTGCTCCGCCCCGCCGTAGCGCCGCCATTCCTCCGCGATGGTCTCGAAGCGCGCCCCCGCCTTGCCATAGTCTCCCCGGCGGAAGGCCATCTCCGCCTGGAGGGCCAGGGCGGTGAAACGGTGGATGTCCGTCTGCCCGTCGGGGGTCTCGTAATAGGCCGCCGCCAGCTCCACGGCCTTCTCCGCCTCGCTGAGGTCGTCGCAGACGGAGGCCAGGTTCAGCCTTGAGGAGGCCAGCTCGTCCGGCGCGCCGTTTCCGGCTTCCAGGATCGCCAGGGCTTTCCGGAAGGAGGCCAGGGCCGTCTTCCGCTCGTTCCTGGCCCGGTAAAGGAGGCCGTGGTTGTTGTAGACCGCCGCCAGGGTCAGGTCCCCCGGGGGCAGCAGGGCCAGATACAGGGCCTCCGCCGCCTCGAACAGCTGCTCCGATTCCTCGATCCGCCCCATGACGCAGAAGCCGGTGGCGGCGTTCAGCAGGGTGGCGGCTTCTTCCAGGCTCCCCCGCATCTCCAATACGTCCAGGCAGCGCAGGGCCTCCTCATAGTGGCCCTCCAGCTCATCAAAGATGCAGTTTTCCCGGCAGTGGCCGATGAGGGCGTTGGATACCGTCAGGCTCATGGCAGCGTCCCCCCGCTGCCGGGCCGTTGCCTCCTGCTCATGGAGGAAACGGTAGGCGCCGGGGATGTCCCCCGCCTCGTAAAAGGCGTCCAGCTGCCGGTGGAATTCCTTTGCGTCCATGCTTATCCCTCACTTGCGTTTTTTACCATTTTATTTTCCGCTCCTCCCCTTGTCAACAGGAATCCGCGGCGCAAAAAAGAACTCGGCTGTATTGAAAAGGAGAAAAGCGCTGTGTTATAATACTTGTATCAGAATTTTCCATGCGGGAGGTAACTATGGAACAGCAGAAGATGCGTCTTGTGACCAGAAGCGACTTTGACGGGCTGGCCTGCGCCATGATGCTCAAAGAGCTGGACATCATCGAGGATATCAAATTCGTCCATCCCAAGGACGTGCAGGATGGAAAGATCGAACTCAGCAAAAACGATATTACCACCAATCTCCCCTTCGACCCCCGGGTGGGCCTGGCCTTCGATCACCACGAGTCCGAGGTGGACCGTCTGAAAGCCACGGAGACCGGCACGAAGCTCATCATCGACCCCAAGGCCCGCAGCGCAGCCCGGGTGCTCTATGATTACTACGGCGGAAAAGAGAAGTTCAAGCGTATCAGCGAGGACCTGCTGGCGGCGGTGGACAAGGGCGACAGCGCCGACTTCACCATCGACGAGATCCTGAACCCCAAGGGCTGGGTGCTCCTCCATTATCTGATGGATCCCCGCACCGGCCTGGGACGCTTCCGCAATTTCCGCATCTCCAACTATGACCTGATGATGAAGCTCATCACCTACTGCATGGACCACACCATCGACGAGATCCTGGAGCTGCCGGACGTGAAGGAGCGGGTGGACCTCTACTTCGAGCAGACCGAGCAGTTCACCGCCCAGCTCCGCCGGGTGGCCAAGGTGGAGGGCAAGGTGGTGGTCCTGGACCTGCGGAACGAGGAGATCATCCACGCGGGCAACCGCTTCATGATCTATGCCCTCTATCCCGAGACCCAGATCTCCATCCATGTGACCTGGGGCTTCCAGAAGCAGAACACCGCCGTCATGATCGGCAAATCCATCATCAACAAGGCTTCCGACGCGGACATCGGCGCCATCTGCCTGAAATACGGCGGCGGCGGCCACAGGAACGCGGGCACCTGCCAGCTGGACAACGATAAGGTGGACGCCCAGCTGCCCGACATCATCGCCGCGCTGAACAAGTAAGCAGCATAAATAACTCGGCACCGCATCCGTTTCCCACGGATGCGGTGTTCCCATAAGGAGATCAGGAAAATGAACCAAATAAGGCTGCGTGAGCATCTGGCGGAACAGGGACCCTGGACGCCCCCGGCGCTGCCGGAAAGCATCCCCCACGGGGATATGCCCGGGGACAAGATCCGCATCGGGGAGGACCACATCCGCAAGGCGCAGCTGCTCTTTCCGAAGCTGCTGGAAACCCTGAAGGAGCTGGAGGGCGGCAAGGCCGTGGTCAGCGTCTTCGGCGGCTCCGGCGTGGGCAAAAGCGAGATCGCCTCCCTGCTGGGCTGGTATCTCCAAAGCATCGGCGTGGGCAGCTATGTGATCTCCGGGGACAACTATCCCCGGCGCATCCCTCTGTATAACGACGCGGAGCGGCTGAGCATCTTCCGGGTCGGCGGTCTGCGGGGCCTGCTGGCGGCGGGAAGGTACAGCAGGGAAGCGCAGAAGGAGCTGGACGCCCTCTGGCCCGACAGCCTGGACGCGGAGCCGAAGGAGGCCGTGGATAGGCCCTGGCTGCAAACCTATCAGGCGGCGGGGCGGAAGGCCCTCAGCGAATATCTGGGCACGGAGAAGGAGCAGGATTACGAGGAGCTCAACGCCATCCTCGCCGCCTTCCGCCGGGGGGAAAGCCCCGTATGGCTCAAGCGCATGGGGCGGACCGAGGAGGAACGCTGGTATGACCCGGTGGACTTCCGGGAAACGCAGGTGCTGATCCTGGAATGGACCCACGGCGGGAACCCCGCTCTCCGGGGCATCGACGTGCCCATCTTCCTCAACAGCACGCCGGAGGAGACCCGGGAGCACCGCCGCCTTCGGGCCCGGGACGGCAAGACCGACAGCGCCTTCACCACCATGGTGCTGGAGATCGAACAGGAGGAGCTGCGCCGCGCTGCGCCATCCGCCCGCTTCATCCTCTCCAAGTCCGGGCAGTTCCTCCGCCCGGAGGAGATTTGAAAGGAGGGGCTTCCATGACGGCAAAAAAGTGGAACCTGGGCCCCATGCTCAACGCCTACCCCGACAGCGTGGGCGGCCGCCTGGGGGATATCGTGACCCTGTTGCAGAGGCGGGAGCTGCGAGGCGCTTTCCGCTCCTTCTATATCCTCCCCAGCGTCTTCAACACGGATCTGGACAGGGGCTTTTCCATCATCGACTATGAGCTGAGCGAGGTCCTGGCTTCCCCGGAGGACATCGAAAACCTCCGGGCTCTGGGCATCGACCTGAAGGCGGACCTGATCCTGAATCACATCTCCGTCCTCTCCCCCCAATTCCAGGACCTGCTGAAAAAGGGAGAAAACTCGGAATACCGGGACTTTTTCATCGACTGGAACCGTTTCTGGGCCGGGCACGGGGAAATGACCCCCGGCGGCTGGCTCCAGCCCGACGAGGAGCTGATCCGGGGCATGTTCTTCCGCAAGGCGGGGCTGCCCCTGCTGATGGTGCGCTTCCCCGACGGGCGGGACGTGCCCTATTGGAACACCTTCTATCAGGAGGTGCGCTATACCCCTCCGGAACCCCTGGACCTGGTGCGGGAGTTGGGGATGCAGTACGCCACCGCCTGCGCCCTGGCGGAAAAACTGAGGCCCCAGCTGGAATCGGGCCGCAGCCCCGCTCAGCTGGACTTCGGCGCCTGGGAGGAAAAGCGGGAGGCGGTCACGGGATACCTGGAAGCCCACCGCGGCTACCTGGGCCAGATGGATCTGAATGTGAAAAGCCCCAAGGTGCTGGAATACTACCGGGAGACCCTGAAAAAGCTGGCGGACTACGGGGTGAGCGTGGTGCGTCTGGACGCCTTTGCCTATGCCTCCAAGGAACCGGGGCGGCACAATTTCCTCAACGAGCCGGAGACCTGGGACCTGCTGGCCCAGGTGGAGGCCATGGCCGCGCCCCTGGGCCTCACCCTGCTGCCGGAGATCCACGCCAGCTACGGCGAGGGCACCTATGCCCTGCTGGCGGAAAAGGGCTACCCGGTCTACGATTTCTTTCTCCCCGGTCTGGTGATCGACGCCTTTGAGCGCCGCAGCGGGGAGATGCTGCGCAGGTGGGGCGAGGAGATCGTCGCCAAGGGTATCGCCACGGTGAACATGCTGGGCTGCCACGACGGTATCCCCCTGCTGGATCTGAAGGGCCTTCTGCCGGAGGAGGACATCCAGCGGCTCATCGACACGGTGGTGGCCCGGGGCGGCTTCGTGAAGGACCTTCACGGAGCCAAGAACGTCTATTACCAGGTGAACGCCACCTATTTCAGCGCCCTCGGGGAGGACGAGGGGCGGCTGAAGCTGGCCCGGGCCATCCAGCTTTTCATGCCGGGGAAGCCCCAGGTCTGGTATCTGGACCTTTTCGCCGGGGTGAACGACTACGAGGCCATGCGCCGGGCGGGGGCGGGCGGCCACAAGGAAATAAACCGCACCAACCTCACTGCCGGGATGGTGGAGGCCGGACTGCGGCGGGACGTGGTGAAGGACCAGCTTTCCCTGCTTCGGCTGCGCAATTCCTGCCCCGTCTTCGCGGAGGACGCGGAGATCCGCTTCGACACGGCGGGGAGCAAACTCGCCATCACCTGGGAAAACACGGCGGGCCGGGCGGCGCTGGCGGCGGACCTGGCCGACGCTTCCTTCACCGTCACGGCGGCGGACGCCTCCGGCAAGGAGACCTTCCGCATGGAGCGGGGAGGCTGATACCCATGGACCGTGAGGAAGTCATCCGCTATATCGCCGGGACCTACGGCGCACAGCCGGAATATCTCTGGAGCGACAGCCCCGACGCCTGCATTTTCCGCCACAGGAGTAACCGGAAGTGGTTCGCCATCATCATGAATGTGGACCGCGCCAAGCTGGGTCTGCCCGGCGGCGGCAGTGTGGATATCATGAACATGAAATGCGGGCCCCTGCTGGGCGGCTCCTTCGCGGGCAAGGAGGGCATTCTCCCCGCCTGGCATATGAACAAGACCCACTGGCTGGGCGCCTTGCTGGACGGGACGGCGTCGGAAAGCGACATCCGGGAGCTGCTGGATCTGAGCTTCAGCCTGACCATGAAAAAGAAACGAAATAAGAATAACAATGGAACGGAGGTCGAACCATGAGCGGCAAGTATGAATCCATGAAAAAAGAGATCCCCATCCACGGCAGAGAGGGCATCGTGAAGCTGGGCGCGGTGCTGGAGCAGGACTTCTTCGACTGGGACAGCTTCAGCGTGCGCTACTGCCTGGTGGACGGCACCGGCATGATCCCCGAGGAGACGCCGAAGCAGCATACCCATGACTATGACCAGGTGCTGTGGTTCCTCAGCGCCGACCCCAATGACATGCTGCATCTGGGCGCAGAGGTGGAGATCGACCTGGGGGAGGAGAACATCCGCCACCGCTTCGCCACCCCCCACACCATCACCATCCCCAAGGGCACGCCCCACTTCTCCCCCATCGTGAAGGGCGTCAAGCGGCCCTTCTTCTTCCTCTCCGTCAACTGCGCCGGGAAGATGGCGGCCGGCATAGCCGATGAAAACGCTAAGCCGGAGACCGGCGACTGGGCCCGCTTCTTCGGCAAATACTCCATGAATGTCCACGCCCTCAATTACGGCGCCACCGACCCCTACCACTACGGGGCCGAGCACGCCCAGGACCTGGGCGGCTACTCCACCTTCTTCAGCGGCTCTAGTTCTCAGATCAACCTCACCATGGCCTGGAGCACCGTCTGCAATCCCGGCTTCCTGGGCCCCTGGGGTCCCGACGGGAAGCACATGCCCCACGCCCACAAGGACTATGAGGAAGCCCTGATCTTCCTGAGCATGGACCTGGACAATCTGACGGAGCTCCACGGCGAAGTGGACTTCTGCTGCGGCGGCCCCGAGGAGGAGCAGGAGCATTACAAGCTGACCAAGGCCACCGTCATGGCCATGCAGAAGGACGCCTGGCACCTTCCCCTCCACTTCGACAAGGTGGACAAGCCCATCGTGTTCATCACCCTGGGGAATCACTGAGGGCAAAACGGATCTCGGAGGCAGCCGTCCGGCTGCCTCCGTTTTTACCCTTGACATGCATCGACTATCAAGGTATAATATGCCTAGATCATCAATGCATAGGAGGCCGTGGCATGAAATTCGACAAGGCCCTCATCAGCGGCTCCAACGCCATGCTGATCCTCAGCCTGCTGAAGGATGGGGACAAATACGGCTACGAGATGGTGCAGGAGCTGAAACGGCGCAGCAAAAACGCCTTTGAAATGAAGGAAGGGACCCTCTATCCCCTGCTCCACGCCCTGGAAAAAGCCGGGGAAGTGCAGTCCTACGACAAAACCGCCCCCACCGGGCGGGAGCGGCGCTATTACCGGCTGACGGAGAAGGGCGCGGGAAGGCTGGAAGAAAAGGTTACGGAGTGGCGGGTCTTTTCCGACAGCGTGAATACGGTGCTGAGCTTCTCCCCTTCCGCAGGGTAAGGCTATGGGCATCCTCCGATTTGAAAGCTGGTGCAGGAACGCAGTCTCCGACATCCGGGACCGGGCGGACCGGGAGCGGGTGTATAGGGAGCTTTACGCCCACATGGAGGATCAGTACGACGAGCTGATCGCCCAGAGGGTGGAGGAACAGAAGGCGGAAAAGGCGGTGGTCGCCGCCATGGGGGATGCTGCGGATACCGCCAGGCAGCTACGAAAGCTCTATCCCCCCATCTGGCACCATCTCCTGCTGGCGGCGCGGCTGGTGCTGCTACAGGCTTTTCTGATGCTCCTGCTCACCCTCCCCGGGTATCTGCAGAATCTCAATATACAGCCGTCACTGATGGACGAGTTTTTTGACGAGCCCATCCTGCGCAGCGAATACCGGGATGAAAACTACAGTCAGCGCACCTTCTATGCCGAGCCCATGAGCCGGGATGAATCCGACGGATACCGCTTCACCCTGACCCGGGCCGCGGAACGACACCTAACCTGGAAGGACAGTGCGGATGCCTTCGTATTCTTCATGTCGGTGGAGGTCTACCGGCCCGGCTTATGGGGCGAATCCTGCGGGGCCCTTCGGGAATTCTACGCGGTGGATTCCCTGGGGAACCGCTATCAGGCTGCCAACCTTTCCGACAGCGGAACGGAAAGCCCCTGCCTGCGCATGAATCCCCGGCACTCCGACTTCTTCACCTATACCTGGGAGATCCAGCTGGACGGCTACTGTTCCCATGAAGCTGAGTGGATCGAGCTGCGCTACGACAAGGCAGGCAGGGCGGTGCGCCTGCGGGTCGACCGGAAAGGAGGCGGGGCAGAATGACGGGCATCCGGCGTATGCTTCACCGCATTCCGAAATGGGTGCGCATCCTCGCTGATCTTCTGCTGGCGGCTCTGCTGTTCCTCGTCAGCTATGCCGCCAGGGGCGGCCCCCGCTTCGGGGAGGTGGCCCGGTTCCGCCAGGCGGAAAAGGCAAACCTGGTGGGTCCCTCGGTGATCCTGGACAAGATGTATGTGCAGGGAGACTGGATCCCCACCCACTATCAGCGCCTGCTCATCGGGGACACCGGGGACGAGATCCTGTTTTATACCACGGTGAACGGAAGGGGCAGCACTGACATGGACGGCGCTCTGATCCGCCGGGAAAAGACGGACGGGATCCTGCTGACGCCCCTGCCCGGGGGTCTCGACGAACCGGTCTACGGCAGTCCGGACCCACTGATCATCCCCCTGTTCCTCTTTGTGGACGACCCCGCGGCAGTGCAGGCCAAGGTCAGCCTGAAGCTGCTGAGCGACGTCGAAATCACCTACAGTCAGGTGCGGGGCAAGGGCGGCGCCGGGGAAACAGAGGGCTGGAAGCGGGAGAAGTATTTCCTGTTCCGCCTGCCGATCCGCCCGGAGAACTGGAATGACCTGGACGGCGACGACATACAGCATGCAATCGTCCGGACCAATCAGCGGTATTCCAAGACAAGGGTGGAGATCCCCGCTACGATCCGCCTTTATGACGGGGAGGGCCGTCTGATCGAAACGCGGGACTACGTCATCCGCTCCCGTGTGGCGGAAAGCGCAGAGGAATAATATCAAGGCGCGAGTCAGCCTGACTCGCGCCTTTTTGTTTCGGTATTACAGCAGCTTTTCCATATACACACAGTCGAAGGTGCCGCTGTGGGCTTGGAAATCCGTATTATAGCGGTAGCCCAGCTTTTCATAGAGCCCCGTGACCTCCACCCGGCTGGACAGCTCGATCTTTTGATAGCCGCACTCTCTTATCCACTTCTCCGCTTCCTCCATCACCAGCACGCCCAGATGCTTTCCCCGGTATTCCGGCAGGACCACCACCCGGCCGATCTCCACGGTTCCCTCCCCGGTCTCGAACCAGCGGCAGGTGGCCACGGGGAAGCCCTCGTCCAGGATCACGATATAGCGGCAGCCGGGGCCGTCGATTTCGTCGAATTCCTCCCGCAGGGGGATATGGTGCTGCCGGGCCATGGCCTGGATGCGGACGTAATAGGCCCCGGCCCGCTGAAACTCCTCCGTCGCGCGTATGACTTCCATTTTGGTTTCTCCTTGTCCTTCAAAGAGACAGCGGCGCTGACGGGCAAAGCCCATCCGCGCCGCCTGCATGCAATAACTGTATCTTTTCGTCAAGCCTCGCAGAGTTCGCGCCCGCAGGCGCGAAGGAATTGGACTCATTTTTCGCGGGGACATGCGCCTCGCGAAAAATACTTCTCGCGGAGCGGACTGTGCGAGCGAAGCGAGTGCGGGTAGCGCAGCGCGATTCCTCTTCAAATCGAAGCGTCAGCTTTGATTTGATTCCCTCGCCGGGGCCTGGATGACGACCTTGCCGTCCTCCATGGCCAGCTTCACCCGGTTGCCCTCCAGCTCCAGGGCGCTGAGGAATTCCGGGGGTATCTGCACCCGGCCGTTCCGGTCCAGGATGGCAAATTCCTCGTGGCTGGTGAAGTGGGCCTCTCCCGAGGTATCCAAGGTGCCCACGCTCTCCATGCGCCCGGCGTAGTCCGTCTTCATGATCCGCTCGGAGCTGATCTTGCCGTCCCGGATGGAGACCACCCGGGAGACCTTGTCCGCCACGCTCAGGTCATGGGTGACGATGACGATGGTGAGGCCCAGCTCCCGGTTGAGGCGCTGGAAGGTGCCGAAGATATAGGAGGCGGTCTGGGGGTCCACGGAGCCGGTGGGTTCGTCGGCCAGGAGGATATCCGGGTCGTTGGCCAGGGCGATGGCGATGGCGATGCGCTGCTGCTCGCCGCCGGAAAGCTCGCTGAGCTTCGCGTGCTTCTTATGTCCCATGCCCACCAGGTCCAGCAGCTCTTCCGCCCGCTGTTTCCCGTTGGGCCACCGTTTCAGCAGCATGGGCATCTGCACATTCTGCCAGGCGGGGAGATAGGGGATCAGGTTCCGGGCGTTGTTCTGCCAGACGAAGCCCACCTTGGACCGCTTGTACTCCACCAGCTCCTTCTCGTTGAGGCGGAACAGGTCCAGCCCGTCCACATACAGCCTGCCGGCGGTGGGCCGGTCCAGGCCGCCGATCATATTCAGGAAGGTGCTCTTGCCGCTGCCGGAATTGCCGATGATGGCCATGAGCTCTCCCCGGGCCACCTTGCAGTCCATGCCCTGGAGGGCCATGACCTCGGTCTCGTCGGTCTTATAGATCTTTACCAGGTTGTCGCACTCGATGATGTATTCCGTGTCCGTCATTCCTGCAGCACCCCGTTTTCCAGCGAATAGACCCGGTCTCCGATCTCCATGAAGCCCTTGTCGTGGGTGGTCATGAGGATGGTGACGCCCTGGGTCCTGTTCAGTTCCTTGAATATCTTTACCACCTGGAGGGCGGTATTGGTGTCCAGCTCGCCGGTGGGCTCGTCGGCAAAGACCATCTTGGGCCCGTGGGCGATGGCCCGGGCGATGGCCACCCGCTGCTGTTCGCCGCCGGACATCTCGTTGGGGAGGTGGCTCATGCGCTTGCCCAGGCCCACCATTTCCAGGCATTCCTTGACCCGGGCCTGCCGGTCCCCCTTCCAGGCAGCCAGCCGGAGGGCATATTCCACGTTCTCCGCCGCGGTCATGATGGGGATCAGGGCCACGCTCTGGAACACAAAGCCGATGTCCTGCCTGCGGAGGCGGGTCAGGTCCAGATCCCCCATTTCGGTGATCTCCTTCCCGTCCATCTGCACCTTGCCCTCCGTAGGCTGGTCCAGGCCGCAGAGGATGTTCATGAGGGTGGTCTTGCCGCTGCCGCTGCGCCCCTTGAGGATGGTGAGCTTCCCCCGGGGGACCTCCACGCTCACGTCGTTCAGGGCCAGGAGCTTGCCCCCATCCGGCAGCGGATAGGCTTTCGTGATATGCTGCGCGCTGAGGATCGCTTCTGCTTTATCCATATCCATGTCTCTCCCCTAGCCTTAATCTTCGCCCAGCTTCAGCGCCTGGGAAATGCGGATGCGGGAAATGAGGACGCCCAGCACCGCCATGCAGAGGGCCACCATGACCGCCACCACCACAAGCAGCCTGGCCATGTCGGAGCCCTCCGCCACGATCTCCAGCGGGATCACCGTGTCGGCGGAGGCATAGGCGATCTGCACCAGCGGGATATAGAGGCGGCTGGTGAGGAGGCCCGCCCCCACCCCCAGGGCGATGGAGGTCAGGGAAATGAACACCTGCTCGTTTATGAGCATGCCGATGATCTCCCGCATGGTCATGCCCATGGCCCGGAAGATGCCCAGCAGCAGAGTACGGCTGCGGATGGAGAGGATCCAGTAGATGAGGAAGCCCACGGCGCAGAGGGTCAGGGCCACCACGAAGCAGAGGGTCAGGATGCCGTTGGTGCCCTGGAAGATGGGGTCGTTCTTCAGCGCCACCATCTGGGCGGAGACATCCGTGAAATAGGTGAAACGGGTGCCGGAGGCCGCGGCGAAATCATAGATGAAATCCGTCGTGTCCCTGGCCTTCATCCAGACCTGATAGGGCACCGCGTCCCACACGCTCATCATATAGCCGAAGTGCCCCACCACCAGGTAATTGCTCATCTCCGTGGTGGTGCCGTCCTCGTTGAGGATGGTGGTCTTGGGATTGTAAGAGGGCCAGTAATCCACGAAGCCGCAGATGACGCCCTGAGCGGTGAACCCGTCCCGGGAACGGTAGGTGATGGTGTCCCCCAGCTCATAGCCCAGCTGGGTATGCATATTGCCGGAAGCCAGCACCGCCGTGGGGTCGGGGGCCATGGCATTCAGGTATTCATACCAGTGGACCGGCAGCAGCTCTGTCTTGAAATCCACGCACTGGCCGAATTCCTTGGTGTTGATGCCCATGAGCTGGCAGTTTACATAAGTCGTAGTGTCCTGCTTAGTATTGCAGCTGGCTTCCCGGTCGTTGATGACCTTCGTCACCACTTCCGCCCCATCCAGGGCCAGATACTTCCCGAAATCCGGCTCGAAATAGTGGAGCTTGAAGGTGAGGCTGGGGTTGAGGCCCACGGATTCCTCCCGGTTATCCGTCCAGGCCTCCTGCAGCACGATGTCCGCCCCGGACATATAGGCGATCCGCTCCTCCTCGGCGGTGTTCACGGTCCGGGCCGTCTGGGCATTGAAGATGCCGATGGCCAGAGTGATGACCAGGAAGGCCACGATATAACCCTGCTGGCTGCGGGTGCGCAGCACCCAGAGGAAGGAGGAATAGAGAGCCGGGGACCAGTGCTTTTTGCCGATGGTATAGACCAGCCAGCTGATCGCCGGGACGATGCGCAGGGCCAGGAGGCCCAGGCTCACGATGAAGAGCGAGGAGGCCAGGAACAGCAGCGGGTCCAGCCCCTGCCCTTCCAGCACCCGCCGGGCCAGGTCGGCCTTCTGGGCATTGAAGGAATAGAGGGCGTAGAGGGACACAGCCAGCAGGAGGATATCCACGAAGAAGCGCTGGAACCAGGGCGCATTGGACTTGCGCTTTTTCTGCTTCTGGGCCACGATGGTGAGCTTGGCATAGCGCAGGGCGGGCAGCACCATGGCGCAGATGCTGAGGACCGCCGCCGCCAGGGCATAGAGCAGCACCGTGCCGGTGTAGCGCACGGCCAGGGCCCGGCGGGAGACGAATTCCAGGAAGGCGTTGGCGCTCCCCAGCACCTGGCATATAAGGGCGGCCAGCGGCAGCCCCACGGCCAGGCTGGCGGCAGCCACCAGCAGGCTTTGCAGGAGATAGATGCTCAAAATCTGGTGCTTCCCCGCGCCGCGGCTCTTGATGACGCTGATTTCGCTCTGCTCCATGCTGAGGATCTGCCCCGCCACCATGAAGATGAAGGCCACCAGCAGGGCGTAGATCGGCACCTGCAGGATGCGCAGGGTGACGGTGATCTTGGTCTCGGACTTCATGTAGGCTTCCAGGATGTCGGCAAAATAATCGCTGTAACTGATGCCGTTGACCTGCTTGTGCTGGGCGCGAAGGGCCTGGGAGGCCTCGTACAGCTCCGGCACCCGGTCGATGGAGATGCCCTCATAGTCCATGATGACGAACCAGAGGCCCATGACCTTGCTGGGAAGGCCGCTGAGATCGCCGGTGAGGGCGCGGAAGGACTTTTCCGACATCAGGAGCTGATCCCCGTAAGAGCTGGGGGACTTGTACCAATAATGATCGGCGCTGTCAGCGGCGTCGAAGACGCCCACCACCTTGACGCGGAGGGGCTTCCCGTCCGGCCAGGTCAGCTTGTCCACCGTATAGGTCTCGTCCAGCATCAGGTTCATGCCGATCAGGGCCTTCTGGCTCACCAGCACTTCCGCGATCCCATCCTCCCGATCCTCATACAGGCGGCCGGAAAGGATCTCGGCATGCTCCTCCAGACCGGAGAGGAAGCCAAGGCGCACGCTCTTGCTGCGGAAATTGGACCGCTCCACCTCCGGGCGGATCATCGTGTCCGTGAGGAAGATGTTGCGCACCAGCCAGCGGCTGCGCAGGCCCAGCTGCTTCGGCAGCTTCGCGGCCAGCTCATCCTCTTCCCAAAAGGCGTTCAGCGCCGTGCTGTCCGCCTTCATATTGGGGTTCAGGGTGCTGAGGAGATAGGCGGTGGTGGGATAGCGCCCGCTTTGCACCACATAGTCCGTCATGGTGTCCGTGAGCATGCGCTGCAGGGCGGCGTCCGTATACATGGGGCTGCCCGCGGCGATGGCGATCAGCAGGATATTGCCGATCAGCAGGGCGGCCATCAGCCACTTCTTGTGGAGCATTTTCCGAAGAACGAATCTTAACATGCTGCCGCCCCCTTTCAGCTGCGGTAGGAGCTGACGACCACCTGGTCGCCCTCCCGCAGGCCGTTCAGAATGGCGACCATGCCGCCCCCGCCGGGGCCCCGCGTCACATTGCGGGTGCACACCGTATCCCCGATCAGCAGGTCCACGCAGCTGACGCCGTCCCGGGTCCTGATGCAGCTCTTGGGCACGGCGTAACCGTCGCTGAGGATGGTATAGGTGACGGTGGCGTCGCCCTCAGAGGCGCTCAGCTCCTCCTCGGAAGCGTCCACCTCCATCAGGATCACGCTGCCGGGGAATATGCCGCTGACGACCTCCGGCGAGCTGACCACGCGGCCCACGATGGTCATGCTGCGGCCGCCCTTCCCCATGCTGATGCTGACCTCCCGCCCGTAGACGAAAGCGCCGGTGCCGCTGCTGCCATAGAAACGCAGGCCCTCGCTGCCGTAGACGGCGCAGAGCTCCGTATTCGCCGGGAGCAGGTCCCCGGGGGCGTAGCGGGAGGTGAGGCTGTGGATGCTGCCGCTCACCGGGGCGGTGACGGTGATCTCCCCTGCCGCGGCCTCCAGAGCCGCCAGCTGCGTCTCCATGGTGGACAGGGTGTAGGCGGACTGGAGTTCATATTTCCGGTATTCCAGCTGGGCATATTCCAGCTGGAGTTCTTTCCGGGAGCGCTGGGAGGACGTGCCGGAGGGCAGCGCCTCCGCAGCAGCGATCTGCGCTTCATACATGGCCAGCATTTCCGAAGACCGGGCCTGATAGGAGTCGATCTCCAGCTTTTTCAGCTCGATGTCGGCGGCAGAGCCCAGGCCCTGCAGGACGGCGATGGGGTCCCCCGCCTCCACCTGCTGGCCCCGGGAGACGCAGATCTCCTTGAGCCGGTATTCTTCGGGGCCGCTGCGCACGCTCTTGATGAGCTGCCAGCTCTCGCTGACGGTGAGGGTGCCGGTATGGCTGATCTCCGCCGGGGCGATCTCCTGCAGCCGATAGGTGGTGGTCTTGCCCAGCCCGGCGGTATTCCGGATCAGGGCCTCCTTGGCAGGGGCGGCGGTCTCTGCGGCACAAGAGCAGCCCAGCAGGAGGCCGAAGGCCAGCAGCAGCGGCAAAAGCAGCTTACGTGCCCGCATACACCACATCTCCTTCCTGCAGGCCGGACAGGATCTGCACCTCGGCGTCATTCCCGACGCCCTTCTGCACATTCTGGCGGACCTGGACCCCGTCCACGATCTTGTAGACATAATAGCTGTAATCAAAATGCACGGCGGAGGAGGGCACGATCAGGGCGTCCTCCACCCGGTCGGAAATGACGAACAGCACGGCGGTCATCCCGCTCTCCACTGCCGTTTCCCCGGCATCCACCACGTCAAAGGCGCTCATGCCGCTGCGCAGGAGGTGGACGTCATCGCCGCTGCGGGGGGCTACCTCCACCCGCTTCCCGGCCAGGGTGGCGTAGACCTCGTCCGCTTCGCTGAGGGCGGCGGCGGAAACGGGCGCCACGGAGAGATAGAGCTCCGCATCCTCCGCCAGCCAGATGACGCCCATGTTCTCCATGGCATAAGCGCCGTCCGCGGCGGTGCAGCTGACGATGGTGCCGTCGCAGGGGGCCAGGAGGCGGCTGCTGTCCACGATGGTGCGCATCTCCTCGATGCTTCTGACCTGCTCGGCCCGGTCGATCTCCCAGAGGGCCCGGGTCTCCGCCAGGCTGTTTTCCTGCTCCTCGATCTTCAGCTCCGCCAGGCGCAGGGTGCTCCACCCGGCGCCGGCGCTGCGCTGTTCCGCCAGGGCCAGCTTCGCCAGCTCGATCTGGATCTCCTGTTCCCGCTCGATGATGGCCTCGTTTTCATCCGCATAGGCCAGATAGCTTTCCATGGATTCCAGGGCCGCTTCATAAGGGCCCACGTCCAGCCTTGCCAGCTCCTGGCCCTCCTTCACGCGGCTGCCCGCGCAGACCTCCACGCCCGTCATGACACCGGAAACGGAAAAGCTCAGCTCCCGCACGGCGGGCAGCACCAGCCCTTCGTATGCGGCGACGGTCTGGATGGTGCCCCGGCGGACCGCCGCCGTGTCCAGGGTGACGCCCTTGGGCTCCAACAGCTCCGGCGCAGCCTGCGTTTTTTTGCCGCCGCAGCCGGACAGAGGCAGCAGGAGCAGCGCCGCCGCCAGAGCCCCGGCCAGGGCCTTCTTAACTGACGATGACATGCTCTCCCTCCTCCAGGCCTTCCGTGATCTCTATGTAGCTGCCGTCGGTGAGGCCGCAGCCGATCTCCAGGGCATTCTTGAGCCCGTTGGCATCCTCATGGTAGACATAATACTTGTCCCCTACGGAGAAGACGGCCCGGGCAGGCAGCATGATCACATTCTCCCGGACCTCCAGCACGATCCGCACCTCGCCCCGCAGGCTGGACTGGGGCACCTGCTCGTCCAGGATCTCCAGGCAGACGTTCTTCTGCCCCTCCCCCTTCACCGAGGCGTCGATGCCGTAAACAGCGGGGTCCCGGGCGACGCAGAGGAACTGGCCCATATCCGTATCCACCACAAACTGCTCCCCCTCCGGGAAAAGGTCCCAGCGGTCCGTCATGGTGGTGAAAACGCCGGAGCCGGTATCCGTGACGGTGACTACCGTGTCGGTTTTTCCGCTGCGGCTGTTCTGGTCGATGGTCTTGACATAGGTCACGGTCCCGTCGATGGGGGCGTAGAGGCGCAGGGCTTCCAGCTCGGCGCGCTGCTCGGCCAGCTTCTGCTCCTGGATGGCGATAGCCGCCTCATAATAGGAGATGTCCGCGCGGCGGGCGTCGGAAACGACGGTGCCGTAAGACCCCCGGAGCTGTTCCTCCTCCAGGGCCAGGTCCAGGGCGCTGCGGGCCGTGTCCAGGCGGATATTCAGCTTTTTCAGCTCCGTCTCCGTCTCGTGGATGGCCGCCTGCTCGGCGCTGCTCTCCAGCTCCGCCAGCAGCTGCCCCGCCTCCACCTGGGCGCCGGCGGTCACATAAATGGCGCCGTAGCTGCGGCCCAGCACGCTGAAACGCAGGTCCTCCCGCCGGGTGGGGCTGAATGTGAAGTTGATCTTCACGGCGCTGACCAGGTCGCCCCTGGTCACCACGGCGGTGGTGTATTCCGCGCCGCTGAAGGGCGTCACCAAGGGCAGCTCCGGCGGATCCGCCTCCTTGGGCAGGAGGAAGCAGCCGCTGAGGAGCGCCGCCATAAGGAGCGCCGAGACCGGCGCCAGCAATCGTTTCAACATCAAATCAACTCGATTCCTCTTTGGATAAAAACAGTTTATTATATATCTAATACGCTTCTTGCGTCAAGTTGTTCAGGTGAAACGCACAAAGACACTCTCTGTATCCAGAGAGTGTCTTTGAATATTCTGTCCCTAATCGGGAAAAGTGGCTTTGCCCTGAATCAGAAGCCCAGGCCGCCCAGATTCAGGCCGCCGGTGAGCTTGCCCATGCCTTCGGCCTTGGCCTCCTCCGCCTTGCGGATGGCCTCGTTCACCGCCGCGATAACGGTGTCCTGCAGCATTTCCACATCCTCCGGGTCCACCGCCTCGGGGTCGATGGTGAGGCTGACCAGTTCGCCCTTGCCGGAGACCACGGCCTTCACCACGCCGCCGGCGGAGGCTTCGTAGGTCGCCTGCTCCAGCTCCTCCTGCATTTTCAGCATGTCCTGCTGCATCTTCTGGGCCTGCTTGATCATGTTCATGTTGACGCCGCCGCCGAAACCGCCGCCGCCACCGTAGCTGCCGCCGCGAAAAGCACCTTTTGCCATATCGAAAACCTCCCGATCTTTGATTTCTTATTTGAATGGAAATTTGCCGAACAGTGTGTCCAGCTCGCTGAACCGCCCTCCCCCCTGGGGATGGGGATCGTCCAGCACCACCGGGGTATTGCTCCCCGTCAGCTTTTCCGCCGCCCGGCGGATCAGCGCCAGCCGGTCCGCGTTCAGGATCGTCTTGACGGTATCGTTTTTCGGAGAGAGGGTCAGCGTCCCCTCCTCCAGCGTGCCGCTGAGGCTCTCCGGGTTGGAGAGCATCATGTATTCCGGGAAATCCAGCTGATTTTCCAGGGCGGCGAGCACCTGCTCCCAGCTGACGCTGCCGGTCTCCGGGGGCGGAGCCTTTTCCGAAGGCATGTCCTCCGGCTTTGCCAGCCAGCCCTCCGAGAGCTTGTCCGGCTGCGGCGGCTTCGGGGACTCCTCCTTCGGAGGGGGAGGCGCTTTCGCTGCAGGCGGCTCCGCCGGCTGGGAAGGCACGGCTGCTGGGCGCTGGGGAGCCGAAGTCCTCACCTCCGGGACCGGGACCGGGGCCGAAGGCAGCGCCGGGGAAGCCAGGGTCAGAAGGCAGAGCTCGGCGGTCAGCCGCCGGTTTCCGGAACGGTCCAGCCGGGAAGACGCATCCTGCACCGCTTCCAGACCCCGCAGAAGGACGCCGGTATCCGCCGAAGCGGACAGGCGCGCCAGGGCTTCCTCGGAGAAGCCGCCGCTCATGAGGCTCACGCCGTTTTTGGGGGCGACCCTGCCCAGCAGGATATCCCGATAGAGGGCGGAAAGCTGATTCAGGATGGCGGAAACATCCTTCCCGCCCCGATAGAGCCCATCCAGCAGCTCCAGGGCCGTGTCCGCATCCCCGTGCAGGAGCGCTTCGGCCATCCGGAGTATCTCCTCATTCTCCGCCAGACCGATGGCGGAGAGGACCCGTTCCCTGTCGATCCTCGCGCCGGAGCACTGGTCCAGCAGGCTCAGCGCATCCCGCAGAGCCCCGTCCGCCAGGCGGCTCAGAAGCCCGGCGGCATCCTCCGTCAGCTCCATTTCCTCCGCCGCGGCCACCTGCAGCAGGCGCTGCCGGATGAGGTCGGCGGGGACCCGGCGGAAGGAATAGCGCTGGCAGCGGCTCAGGATCGTGGCCGGGACCTTATACAGCTCCGTGGTGGCCAGGATGAAGATGAGATGCTCCGGCGGCTCCTCCATGATCTTCAGCAGGGCGTTGAAGGCGGGCTTGGAGAGCATGTGCACTTCGTCGATGATATACACCCGCCGCCGGGCGGCCACTGGCGCATAGACCGCCTCGTCCCGGATGGTGCGCACGTCGTCCACGCCGTTGTTGGAGGCGGCGTCCATCTCCGTCACGTCCAGGATGGAGCCGGATTCGATGCCCCGGCAGATCTCACACTGACCGCAGGGGCTGCCCCCCACCGGGTTCAGGCAGTTCACCGCCTTGGCCAAGAGCTTGGCGCAGGTGGTCTTGCCGGTGCCCCGGGTGCCGGTGAACAGATAGGCATGGCTGGGCCGATCCGTCAGCACCTGTTTTTTCAGGATCTCCGTGATATGCTCCTGGCCCACTACCTCGTCAAAGGTCTTGGGCCGCCATTTTCTGTATAAAGCCTGATACATCTTTGCTCCTTTGCGCCGCGAAAGGCTGTCCTTTGGACAGACTTCGGCGCAGGGCAGGACCGCACACCCGCCTTTGATCGCCCCGGCCCGTTCGTTACCAATGCAGCCGGCTCAGAATCGGCACCCTCGCGGCACACACGGCACACCGCTTAATGCTGCTCGGTCTCCCGCCTGACATGGTTCACGGGACCGCATTGCGCAAGACCGGTTCGTCATCGCTGCTTACACTGGGCAGACAACACGCCAGAGGACCGGGGGCGGGGATTCATCCCTGCTGTAGCGGTTTGCAGGTACAGGGCACCGCTAACTCCCCGACTAGTGCGACCCTGCCCCGCGCCGAAGCACGGGACGGACCTCTTCATTTATACTATATTCTTGCCCCGGAATCAATCCCAAATTTCATACAAGGTAAGAAAACAGGATCATCACCAGCACCGCCAGGCAATAGAGCAGCCAGCCGGGGCGGCAGAACACCATGGCGAAGCGGCTGCTGGGGCGGAGCTGATCCCCTTCGTCCGCCACCCGGAGGCTGTGCCGGTGGCGGATCAGGAGCACGATGCCGGCGATGCACCCGGCCATCAGCACCATCACATAGATGCCCAGCCCCAGCAGCGGCAGCATATGCTCCATCAGGGCGGCCGGGTCGAGATTCGTGAGGTCCAGGTCCCCCATCAGGAACAGCACCGCCGCGCTGCCCAGGAAATTCACCACGACATGCAGCACCATGGAATAGACGATCTTCCCCGTGCGGAGATAGATGCAGCCGAAAATGAGCCCCACGCCGAAGGCATAGAAGAACTGCACCACATTGGAGTGGAACAGCCCGAAGGCCAGGGCTGTGAAAAAGAGGGCGGAGGGCTTGTCGATGGTGCGCATCCGGTCCAGCAGCAGCTTGCGGAAGGTGAGCTCCTCCATGATGGGGGCCAGCACCACCGCCACCAGAAAGAAGGCCCAGGTGCTGGAGGAATCCATCATGGCGCCCAGGGCATTCCCGCCGGAGGGGGAGCGGAAGAGGCTGCGCAGCAGCCAGTCCAGCCCCTGGCCGATCAGGTTGCCGGGATAGAGGACGCCCAGGCACATGAGCAGGATTGGCAGCAATTCCCGTGCGGGCACGCTCCGCTTCTCCGGCAGGAGCTCTTTGGGCGGGGCCTTGGGCAGCAGCCAGAGGAAAAGGGGGAATCCGATGCCGTACATGGGCAGGAAAGCCAGGGCGGGCGCGAACCAGCCCGCCTCCGCCCATTGGGGCGCCCAGGCCAGCACCGCATACTGGGCGGCGAACTGGGCCGCGGCGGTGACGACATAATAGACTAAGAGGGCCAGGCTCAGGCGGCCGTAATGCTTGCGAAGGGTCAGTCGGTATTGTGGCGTCATTTGCTTCTCCTTTCCCGGAGGATGAAAAGGGGGGCCGCCCCGTCGGACGGCCCCCCTTGGTTTTCAAATCAGTTCACCACGTAGACCTTGCACTTCAGGGTCGAAGTCTCGCCGTTCTCGGTGACGGTGACGGTGATGTCGGTGTTGCCGTTGCCCACGGCCTTCACCGTGCCGTCCGAGGTGACGGAGGCCACGGAGGAATTGCCGCTGGAATAGCTGATCACCGCGCTGTCCCCGGCGCCCTTCACGCTGAGCTTGAAGGTCTCGCTCTTGGCGGAATGGATGGTGACGTCCACATGGCTGAGGCTGACGGAGCCGCTGCCGCTGCTGCTGCCGGAGCCTTCCGGATTCTTGGGAGCGTCGGCCCGCACACGCACGATGCACTCCTGGATGACGCCGCCGGCGGTAGCGGACACCTTCGTGTCGCCGCGATCCACGGCGGTGACGGTGCCGTTTTCATCCACGGTGGCCACGTCGGGATCCTCGGAGATCCAGACGATGGTGGCCTTGGTGCCCGCGGGGGAGATGGTGGCCTGGATGGTATACTGCTCGCCTATCCTGAAAAGGGTGAAATCGGAACTGCTCAGGGTGATGGAATTCACCACCGGCTCGGGGGTGGGCGTCGGCGTAGGCGGCGCGGTGGGCGTGGGTGTGGGTTCGTCCCCGGGCAGAGCGGTGGGCGTGGGATCCGTCCCATCCACGACGTTCACGCCGCTGGAAGCGGTGGGGGGCGTGGGGCGGGAAGTGTTGCTGGGCTCGGGTTCCCGATTCTTCAGAGAAGTGGTGATGAGGATGACGGCGGCAGCGATGATGGCCAGCAGCACCACGGCGCCGACAATCACCTGCCAGCGGGTGTTGTTTTCGACTGTCGAGGCTTTGCCGTCCCGGTTCTTCCGGGCGCCGCAATGGGGGCATCTGCTTCGCAGTGCGCTGTAGCGCCGGTCGCAGCGCCCGCACTTGACTTCTTTAAAAAGCGCCATATCCGTCCTCCATTCTTATCATCAGTGGGTCTGACCCACGGTTTATTGATCCTACTCAGCATAATAATACGCTGTTTGCTCTCTTTCGTCAATGAGTTTTGACGCTAAATTGCGAAAAATGTTCCCCGTCCGGAACCACAATTTCTTGTTTTTCCCTTTGGGGCATGATACCATATGCGCGAAACCGGAGAGAGGAGGGAAACCATGGAAAGGGGTATGGAAAAGCTGCGGAGCGTGCTCGCACGGCGGGAAATGCTGCTGGCGGCCATCCTCCTGCTGGCCGGCGCCCTGCTGCGCTTTCTCTGCCTGGGTTCCTTCCCGCCGGGGCTGAACCAGGACGAGGCCTCCATCGGCTTCGACGCCTGGAGCCTGCTGCGCTGGGGCATGGACCGGAATGGGGACGCCTGGCCGGTGCTGTTCGTCAGCTGGGGCTCCGGGCAGAATGTCCTCTATGCCTATCTCTCCCTGCCCTTCCTGGCCGTTTTCGGTCTGAGCGTCACTTCCCTGCGGCTCTGCGCCGCCTTCTGGGGCAGCGTGAGCCTCCTGGCCTTCTGGCTGCTGGCCCGGCGGACGCTGGGGCGCTCCTTCGGGCTGCTTGCCCTGACGCTGCTGACCTTGAACCCCTGGCATTTCACCGCGAGCCGATGGGCCCTGGAGAGCAACCTGCTCCCCGCTTTCCTGCTGTTGGGGGTCCTGGCATTGAGTTATGTTAGCCAAAAGCCCTGGATGCTCTGCCTGGCCGCCGCCCTTTTTGCCCTGGGGCTTTATGCCTACGGCACGGCGTTCCTCTTTCTCCCCCTGTTCCTGTTGGGGGCGTCGATCCTGGTGCTGCGGCGGGGCTATGTGAAGCTGCGGCATTTTCTCCCGGCTCTGGGCATCTTCGCCCTCATCGCCCTGCCACTGGCCCTGTGCCAGCTGCGCAACGCCCTGGGGCTGCCGGGAATGAAGCTGGGATGGATGACCCTGCCCGCCCTGACGGAGACCCGCCAGGCCGCCACCGTCTCCTTCTCCCTCCGGCACCTGTCGGACCTTGTAAAGCTGCTCTGGCGGCAGACGGACGGTCTCCCCTGGAATTCTGCCGGGCCCTTCGGCCTGTTCTACGGCCTGCCGGGGCTGGCCTTCCTGCTGCTGGGGCTGGGCAGTCTCCTATGGCGGCTCTGCCGGGGCAAAATGGAGGACGGGCGGTGCTGCGTGCTGCTGGCCCTTCTCTCGGGCCTGGCTGCCAGCCTTTTCATCGACGTGAACGTGAACCGGGTGAACTTTCTTTTTCTCCCCCTGGTCTGGTGCCAGGCGGAAGGGCTGCTGCTCCTTCGGCGGCGCTTCGCCCCCGCCCTGCTCCCCTGCCTGGCGGCCCTGGGGGTGGCCGCGGTGCTGCTGGTAAACTGGTACGGGACGAAGGGAGCGGAGAAGCTGGCCCCAGCCTTCCACGCGGGGCTGACGGAGGCCATCCGCTGCGCCGAGAGCCTGGAACCGGAGCAGATCTGGATCAGCGGCAAGGTGAACATGCCCTATATCTACGTCCTGTTCGAAACGAAGGCGGACCCGAGGGAATTTCTGGAAACCGTCCGCTGGTACAATCCCCACGGGGCCTTCCGGCTGGCGGTCTCCTTCGGGAAATACCGCTTTTACGGGGAGGCGCCCGCAGGCGTTTGCATCCTGCCCGTCAGAGAGGCTGAGGGGGAGATCCTGGGCATTTTCGGCGGCTATGCCGTTGTTTTTCGGGAAGAAGCATGATATATTAGAAGAATAAGCCGCCTCTGACGGAGAAAGAGGCGGCGGAAAAATGCAAGGAGGTGAAAGAGTATTTGACCAATGACATCAAGGACCTGCGGCTGGCGGTGCTGATCGACGCGGATAATGTGCCCCGCAACAGCATGAAGGCCATCATGGAGGAGGCCGCCATCTACGGCACCCCCACCATCAAGCGCATCTACGGGGACTGGACCAGCCCCAATGTGGGCGCATGGAAGAGCCTGCTGCTGGAAAATGCGGTGACCCCCATCCAGCAATACAGCTACACCACCGGCAAAAACTCCACCGACTCGGCCATGATCATCGACGCCATGGATATTTTGTACGAGGGGAAAACCGACGGGTTCTGCATCGTCTCCAGCGACAGCGACTTCACCCGGCTGGCCATCCGTCTCCGGGAGGCCGGCATGAAGGTGATCGGCATGGGCGAGCAGAAGACCCCCGTGGCTTTCCGAGTTGCCTGCGACAAGTTTATCTATATCGAGGTGATCCGGGCGGCCCAGCAGAACCGGGAAAAGGCCGCCCAGCCCAAAGCGGCCCGGGCCGACAGCGGGAAGAAGAAGGGCAAGACCGCCCAGAACGTCAAGCCGGAAGCCGCCGCCAAGGCCCAGGAAAAGCCGGAAGCCACCGCAAGCGCACCGGTGCAGGAGGCGCTGCCCGCCAAGAAGGGCGGCAAGGTGCCGGAGGAGATCGTCAAGCTGATCGCCGACTCCGTGAGCGACATCGCGGACGAGGACGGCTGGGCTTCCATGGGAGAGCTGGGGAGCCTGCTGCTGAAAAAGCAGCCGGATTTCGACCCCCGCAACTTCGGCTTCACGAAGCTGACGCCCCTGATCCGCTCCCTGCCCCGCTTCGAGGTGGACGCCAGGGTGGTGGACGCCACCAAGACCCGGCATATTTATCTCCGTGACAAGGAATCGTGAGGAGCGCCGCCGCAGGCGGGAGATGCGGCGGCTGGGGACCTTCCTGCTTCTGGCGGCGCTGCTGGCGCTGCGCCTGTGGGTGGATAACTGCACCGTGCGGACGAAGGAGTACGACGTTCCCTGCGGCATCACGCCCGGCTTCGTGGGGCTGCGCATCGCCCAGATCAGCGACCTGCACGGCAACGAGCGGCTTTATGGACCGCTGCTGCGGCACACGAAGGAGGCAAAGCCGGACCTGATCTTCCTCACGGGGGACATCACGGACGCGGAGGAGCAGTGGCCGAAGCTGGAAGAGCTGCTCCGCAGCCTGACGGAGATCGCCCCCTGCTACTATGTCAGCGGCAACCACGAGTGGGCGGACCTGGAGCCGGAACCGGCCTTCCGGCGCATCGCGGAAACGGGGGTCCGGGTGCTGCGCAACGAGTGGGTGCTCCTGGAACGCAGCGGCGACCGGGTGGCCCTGGCGGGCTTTGAGGACCCCAACGGCTATGCGGACATGATCAAGGCCCAGGACCTCTGCAAGGTCATCCGGGCCAGTACGGACGATTTCGTCATCGCCCTCTGCCACAGGCCCGGCCTCTTCCCGGAGCTGGCGGAGGGGGGCTGCGGCCTGGTGTTCTCCGGCCACAACCACGGGGGCGTCATCCGGATCCCCTTCTACGGGGGTCTGATCCCGCCCGCCAGAAAAACGGGAGAATATGACGCGGGGCTTTTCTACCGGAACGGCAGCGCCCTGCTGGTATCCCCCGGCCTGGCGGGCACCAACGGCATCCCCCGCTTCCTGAATCGTCCCCAGCTCTGCCTGGCGATCCTGCGCCAGTGGCCGGAAGAAGAATAAGCACAGAAAGAATCGGGGTGCAGTTCTAAATGAACTGCACCCCGGTATCATTATTCATATTCGTCGGTCCTGCCCGTACTCAGGATCTCCGCGATCCTCCGGCATGCGAAGCCGTCCCCATAGGGATTGGCGGCGTGGGCCATGGCGTCGTAAGCGCTCCGGTCCTCCAGCAGTTCCTTGAAATTGCGGTAGATGGCCTCCTCCCCGGTGCCCACCAGCCGCAGGGTGCCGGCGGCGATGCCCTCGGGACGCTCCGTGGTATCCCGCATCACCAGGACCGGCTTGCCCAGGCTGGGGGCCTCCTCCTGGATGCCGCCGGAATCCGTCAGGATCAGGTAGCTGCGGGCCATGAAATTGTGGAAATCCAGCACATCCAGGGGCTCGATGATGCGGATGTTCTCGCAGCCGCTCAGTTCCTCCGCCGCCGCCTGGCGCACGGCGGGATTCATGTGGATGGGGTAGATGGCCTTGACGTCCGGGTGCTCCTCCATGATCCGCCGGATGGCCCGGAACATCTGGTGCATGGGCTCTCCCAGGTTCTCCCGCCGATGGGCGGTGATGACCACCAGGCGGCTGTCGGCAGCCCAATCCAGCTGGGGATGAGTGTAATCCTGCCGGACGGTGGTTTTCAGGGCGTCGATGGCGGTGTTGCCGGTGACGAAGACGGTCTGGGCCGCCTTCCCCTCCCGCAGGAGGTTTTCCCGAGAGCGCTTCGTGGGGGCGAAGTTATACCGGGCGATGATGCCCACCGCCTCCCTGTTGAATTCCTCCGGGTAGGGGGAATCGAGGTTGTAGGTGCGAAGGCCCGCCTCCACATGCCCCACGGGGATCTGGAGATAGAAGCAGCAAAGGGCCGCGGCGAAGGTGGTGGTGGTGTCCCCGTGGACCAGGACCACGTCCGGCTTCACCTCCTCCAGCACCGCCCGCAGCTTTTCCAGGATGGCGGAGGTGATGTCGAAGAGGGTCTGCCGGTCCTTCATGATGGCAAGATCATAGTCCGGCGTCACCCCAAAGGCCCGCAGGCCCTGGGCCAGCATCTCCCGATGCTGCCCCGTGACGCAGACCACCGTCTGAAACTGCTCCGGCCGCCCCTTCAGCTCCAGCACCAGGGGGCACATTTTGACGGCCTCCGGCTTCGTTCCGAAGACCAGCATCACTTTTTTCATTCCTTCAGCATCCTCCGTCCGCGGGCCGGGGACCGGCCCGACCTCTGCTTGGATGGTAACATATCCCTCCGCACGATGCAATCATTTTCTGTTTGCATCGTCATAGCCTCGGTGATATAATCTTTTTAGTATAACATCACAGACGCCGGCGGTCCCCGGCGTCTCAGGAGGACCCGGAGGAAACAGAAATGATCACGGACAGAGAGAATATCCTGCGCATGTACCACGGGGAGATGCCGGAATTCCTGCCCCGTTTCGGCATGTCCAACGTCCGCTGCTCCTATTTTCCCAATGTGAAGCTGCCAGGCTATCACGTGGATGAATTCGGGGTGGAATACATCGGCAAGGAGGGCGTGTTCGACGGGACGCCCATCCCCTATCCCGGCCGCTACATCCTGCATGACATCCGCCGCTGGCGGGACGACGTGCACATCCCCTCCCTGGCGGGCATCGACTGGGAGCGCCTGGCCAAGGAGGACACCAAGAACGTGGACCGCTCCAAGCAGGCCTTCAGCATGTACTACGGCAAGACCTTCCAGAAGCTGCCGGATTTCATGGGCTTCACCGAGGGCCTCTGCGCCATGATGGAGGAGCCGGACGAGGTCATGGCCCTTTTCGACGCTCTCACCACCTACCACGAGGAGCTCATCAAGAACCTGCTCTATTACTATAAGCCCGACGCCATCTGCATCCCCGACGATACCGCCACCGCCCGGGCCCCCTTTATCTCCCGGGAGATGTATCAGGAGATGGTGCTGCCCTTCCACAAGCGCATTGCCGACCTGGTGCTGAATAACGGCACCCTGCTGGAGATGCACGACTGCGGCAAGTGCGACGACTTCATCCCGGACTGGCTGGACATCGGCGTGGTGGCCTGGAACCCCGCCCAGGCCATGAACGACCTGAAGGGCGTCAAGGAGAAATTCGGGCGGCGTATCGTGATCTGCGGCGGCTGGAACGGCGTGGGCCCCGAATCGGAAGTGGACTACCCGGAAGAGGCGTTCCGGGAAAAGCTGAAGGAATATGTGGATACCCTGGCCCCCGGGGGCGGCTTCGTCTTCTCC
>CADBKO010000007.1 GCA_902795345.1 Oscillospiraceae bacterium | reverse complement strand
TATCCCTGGCGATCTGAGCCTTCAGAGCGTCCGTATCCGCGAATTTTCGCTCCGGGCGCAGAAAATCCAGCAGCTCCAGATGCACCCGGCGCCCATAAAGATTGCCCTCGTAGTCCAGGATGTAGCTCTCCACGCTCACCCGCTCCCCGTCGCTGACGGTGGGGCGGACGCCGATGTTGGTGACGGCCCAGCGGTCCACGTCCTCCCCCTCGATGCGCAGGCGCCCGGCATAGACCCCGTGGGCCGGCACCAGCACGCCGGGCTGGAAGGCCATGTTGATGGTGGGCGTCCCCAGCTTGCGCCCCAGGCGGTAGCCGGTGTGGACAGAATCGGTGAGGGCGTGGGGGTGGCCCAGGAGCCGGTTGGCCTCCCGCAGCTTCCCCTCCAGCAGCAGCGCCCGGATGCGGGTGGAGCTGACGGTCTCCCCGTCCACGGTGACCTTGGGGATCACATCGGAGCCCAGGCCCAGCTCGGCGCATTTGCGCTGCAGGCGGGCAGGATCCCCTTCCCCCTTCCAGCCGAAGCTGAAATCATGGCCGCAGATCAGATGCACGGCAGAAAACTCCGCCTGCACCCAGGTGATAAACTCGTCCCAGGGCATCTCCATCAGGCTCCGGTCAAAGCGGAGGGAAAGGATCTCCTCCACCCCATACAGGCGGCGGATCAGCTCCGCCCGGTCCTCCGGCGAGGTGATGAGGGGCACCGCTTCCCCGCGCACCAGGGTATCCGGATGTACGTCGAAGGTCAGCACCGCGGGGACGGCCCCCAATTCCGCGGCCCGCTCCGCCGTCTTGCGGATCAGGGCCCCGTGGCCCAGGTGCACCCCGTCGAAAAAGCCCAGGGCCAGAACGCGCTTCGTCATATCCTAAACCTCGAAAAAGTTTTTGATGGTCTTCATCCGCCCCTCCGACGACTCCGCCAGGGCGAGGAACGCCCCCTCGCCGTCGTAAAGGCGATAGGTCCCGGTCTCCGCTTCCGTGGCAAAATCATTGCCGCAGCGGACCCGGCGGGTCTCCTCCTCCCCCAGGGTCAGGGGCGGATAGGCCCGGAAAATGCTGTCCAGGGGCCGCAGAAGCCGCCTCCCGTCCTCCAGAAATGCCTCCAGAGGGGAGGCTTCGTCGATGGAGAACACCCCGGCCCGCAGCCGCCTCAGGGCGCTCATGGCCCCGCCGCAGCCCAGTCTCTGCCCCAGATCGTGGCAGATGGTGCGGACATAGGTGCCCTTGGAGACGGTGAGGCGGAAGCGGAAATCTCCCTCCGGAGAGAAGCCCAGGGGCTCAATGGCGCTGATCTCGATCCTCCGGGGCTGCCGCTCCACTTCCCGGCCCGCCCGGGCATACTGATAGAGCTTCCGCCCCTCCACCTTCACGGCGCTGTATAGGGGCGGCAGCTGCTCCTGGGGCCCGAGAAAGCTGAGCAGAGCCGCCTCCGCCTCTCCCTCGGAGGGGCGGAGAGATCTCTCGGACAGCACCTGCCCGGTGGTATCCTGGGTGTCGGTGGTAAGGCCGAAGCGGACCGCAGCCAGGTATTCCTTGTCCGCAGACTCCAAAAAAGAGGCCGCCCGGGTGGCCCGGCCTACGAAGATGGGCAGTACCCCGGTGGCCATGGGGTCCAGGGTCCCGCCGTGGCCGATGCGCTTTTCCCCCAGGGCGCGGCGGAGCTTGGCCACTACGTCATGGCTGGTCCAGCCTTCCGGCTTGTCCACGATGGCGATGCCGGTCATAGGGGCGCTTCGTGCCAGTGGCGCGCCACGGCGTCCATCAGCCGCGCCGTGACTTCCTCCCGGCTGCCCTTGACGGTGCAGCCCGCGGCCATGCCGTGGCCGCCGCCGCCGAATTCCGCGCAGATATAGCTTGCGTTGCCGTACTGCCCGGTGCGGAGGGACACCTTCCACTCTCCGTCCCCCACTTCCCGCAGGGTGATGCTGAGCTCCACGCCCTCCACGCTCCCGGCCACGGAGGCGATGTCCTCCAGGTCGGCCTCGGTGACGCCGCAGCTGCCCAGGTCCTCCAGCGTCACGGCGGCCAGGGAGGCTTCGTCATTCTGGAAGAATTGCAGGCCCGCGATCATGCGGCTCTCCAGCAGCAGCCGCGGGCGGCTCTTTTTCATGAACAGGGTCCGGTTCAGGTCCACCGGGGCCCCGGCTTCCAGCAGGTCCGCCCCCACCCGCAGGGTCTGGGGGCCGGTGTTCTTATAGCGGAAGCAGCCGGTGTCCGTGGTGACGGCGATGTACAGGAGCGTTGCCAGGTCCCGGTCGATGGGGACCGGCAGCTGCCGCAGCAGCAGATAGATGAGCTCCCCGCAGGCCCCGGCATTGGGGTCCAGGAAGGTCAGCCCGGCGTAATGGCTGTTGGAGGGGTGATGGTCGATGCTCAGGGCGATCTTCCCCGCCCAACCTTCGGCGTTCAGCTGCAGGATGCCCTCCTCCGCCAGGTCCACGCTGACCACCGTCTCCGGCTCAAAATCCGCCGGAGGCAGGCAGGGAGCGAGCATCTCCTCATGCCGGGGGGTGGCCTCGGGATTAGCCAGGGCAAAGGCCGTCTTTCCAAACCGCCGCAGCCCCCGGCACAGAGCGGCGGCACAGCCCACCGCATCCCCGTCGGGGCGGCGGTGGGTCAGGATGAGATAGCGGTCATGCTCCCGCAGGTAGGCTGCGCAGTCACTCAGCGTCATGCTCGTCCTCCTGCGCTTCTTCCCGGTTCTCCCCGGCCATCACTTCGTCGATGAGCCTGGTGAGCTTCGCGCCCTGCTCGATGGAGCGGTCCCGCTCAAAGACCAGCTCCGGCGTATAGCGCAGGGTAAGGCTGCTGCCCAGCTCCCGGCGCAGCCAGGGGCCGGCGGAGCGAAGGCCCCGGCGCAGCTCCTTTTCGTTCACTTCCCCCAGGATGCTCAGGTAGACCTTGGCATAGCGCAGGTCGGGGGTGGTCTCCACGCCGGTGATCGTCACCATGCCCTGCTGCACCCGGGGGTCCTTCACCCGGGGGATCAGGACGCTCAGCTCCCGCTGGATATCCTCATTGATGCGGTTCAGTCGATTCGTTGCCATTGTGTTCCTCGTTTGGACCGGCGCCGGGGATCCCCGGCGCCGGCTTATTTCGCGCCGCCGTATCGGCGTTCTCTGTGGTTGAAAGCGTCGATGGCCCGGTCGATCTCCGCCGGGGTGACGTCGGGCCAAAGGGTGTCCGTAAAATAGTATTCCGCATAGGCGGACTGCCAGAGCAGGAAATTGGAGGTGCGCTGCTCGCCCCCGGTGCGGATGATGAGCTCCGGGTCCGGGATCGCGGCGGAATCCAGATAGGCGGAAAACAGCGCTTCATCCAGCTCCCCGGCTTTGCCCGCGGCATAATCCCGGGCATATTTCCGGGCGGCCCGGACGATCTCGTCCCGCCCGCCGTAGTTGAAGCAGACGTTCAGCTGCATGCCCTCCACGGTCCGGGATTTCTCCAGGGCCCGGTTGCTGAGGGCCTGGAGCTCCGGGCTCAGGCGGCTCAGGTCGCCCATGACGAAGAGCTTGATGCGCTCCCGCTCCATGCTGTCGATGGCTTCCTCCAGGTATCTTTTCAGCAGGACCATCAGGGCCCCCACTTCCTCCTCGGAGCGTTTCCAGTTCTCCGTGGAGAAGGCGTAGACCGTCAGATAGCGCACGCCGATGTCCCGGCAGTGGTAAAGCACCTTCCGCAGGGCTTCTGCCCCGGCGGCATGGCCCGCTTTCCGGGGCAGGCCCCGCTTCACCGCCCAGCGCCCGTTGCCGTCCATGATGGCGGCGATATGCCGGGGCAGGCTGCGCTCCGGGGCGGTATTCTCTTTTGTAAACAGCGGCATCAGATCTCGCTCAGTTCCTTTTCCTTCTTGGCCACCATCTTGTCCACATCGGAGATGTAGTCGTCGGTGAGCTTCTGGATATCCTTTTCTGCATTCTTCAGGTCGTCCTCGGTGATCTCGGACTTCTTCTGCTGCTTCTTGAAGGCGTCCATGGCGTCCCGGCGGATATTGCGGATGGCGGTCTTGCTCTCCTCGCCGTACTTGCGCACCTGCTTGATGAGCTCCTTACGGCGTTCCTCCGTCAGCTGGGGGAAAGCAAGGCGGATCAGGCGTCCGTCGTTCTGGGGATTGATGCCCAGGTCGCTGGCCTGGATGGCCTTCTCGATGAGCTTCATGGTGCCGGCGTCCCAGGGCTGGATCGTCAGCGTCCTCGGATCGGGGGAAGCGATGCTGGCGATCTGGTTGATGGGGGTGGGCGTCCCGTAGTAATCCACGCGGATCTGATCCAGCACGGCGGCGTTGGCCCGCCCGGCACGGACGGCGGCGAAGTTTGCCTGCATCACGTCCAGGGTCTTTTTCATTCTGTCGGTATACTCGGCGTAATCGTCCTTGTTCATTTCGTTTCCTCCTATTCTGTAAGTCAATCAAATAAAAGATGCTTCATTCCACGATCGTACCTATGGCTTCCCCGGCGGCGGCCCGGGCGATGTTCCCCGGGTCCTTGAGGCCGAAGACGCAGAGGGGCAGCCTGTTTTCCATGGCTAGCTGGGTGGCAGCCGCGTCCATGGCCTTCAGGTCCCGGCGCAGCACCTCGGCATATTCGATGCGGTCGAACTTCGTGGCATTGGGGTCCAGCTTGGGATCGGCGGAATAGAGCCCGTCCACGTTCTTCCCCAGCAGCAGCACGTCCGCCTCGATGTCCAGGGCCCGCAGCACCGCCGCGGTGTCCGTGGTGAAGAAGGGTTCGCCGCTGCCGCAGGCGAAAATGACCACCCGCCCGGCCTTCAGGTGCCGGATGGCGGCGTCCCGGTTGAAGGGCTCAGCGATGCGCTCCAGCCCGAAGGAGGCCTGGATGACCGCCTCCACCCCCGCCTTTTCCAGGGCGTCCACCAGGGCCACGCTGTTCATGGCGGTGGCCAGCATGCCCATGTAGTCGGCCCTGGCCCGGACCATGCGGTCCCCGCCGTCCTTGCCGCCCCGCCAGTAGTTGCCGCCGCCCACCACTACGGAGACCTGGATGCCGACGTCCACGCACTGCTTGACCGCCTTGCAGACCTCCCCGGTGAAATCGAAGTCGATGCCCCGGCCCTTTTCGCCCGCCAGGGCTTCCCCGCTCATTTTCAGCAGGATCCTTTTGTACTTTCCGTCCATATCATGACCTCGGTTGCTCTTTTGGATTTTTCCATGAGATTATAGTTTACACTATTTTTCCCATTCTGAAAAGAGGGAAAATGCAAAGCTGCGTCAATCCACGACCTGGAGAACGCTGCCTGGCCGGGGTTCCTCCACGATCTCAGCGTGGTCGTCGTGTTCCCTGGAATCGCTGATCTCGATAAAGCGGAGTCCGGTCCTGTCATAGTCCCAGTGGGGCGTCACATACCAGTGATTCATCAGGGCCACGCACTCCCGCACCTTCTTCTCCCAGCGCTCCGGAGGGAAGCCGTAATGCAGATTTCGCAGGAAGGACTCAAAGCCGGGGAGCCGGGAGTCCTCAATGGCGTTGTAGTCATAGCGCCGATGCTCGATATAGGTCCAATGGCCGTTCTCCGCGTGGTCCCGGACCCAGCGCCAGACCCCGGAACGATCGGTCTTGCCTGCGAAACGGCAGACCTGCTCCAGTTGCCACCAGCGCAGGTCTTCTTCGTCCTTCGCTGCGTAGACCACCGTGGCCGGGCTGCCCCGCTCTCCCTCCTGCATCACCGTCAAGCCGTCCAGGTATTCGCAGTTGAACACGTCGATGGGTTCATCCCGACATTCCGGGGGCAAATGGGAGCGTATCCATGCTTCGTCCAGTTCCATGCCTTCTCCTTGCAAATGACCCGCTATGGCGAGCCATAGCGGGTCATGATCCATTCGGTTTTTTACTTCACCATGCTGGCGACTTCAGCGGCGAAGTCGTCGGCCTTCTTCTCGATGCCCTCGCCGGTGAGGAAGCGCTTGAAGCCCTTGATGGCTATGGTGCCGCCCAGAGCCTTGGCGACCTCCGCCACATGCTTCTCGCAGGTGACCTTGTCGCCCAGGGACTTGACGAACTCCTGCTGCATCAGGCAGTTCTCGCTGAAGTACTTGCCGATACGGCCCAGGACCATCTTCTCGATGATGTTGTCGGGCTTGCCCTTGTTCTTCTCGTCCTGCTTGGCCTGGATGAGAAGGATCTCCTTCTCCTTGGCCAGGGTGGCCTCGTCCACGTCGGACTTATCCAGGAACAGGGGGTTCATGGCGGCGACCTGCATGGCCAGGTCCTTGCCCAGCTCTTCCACCTCAGCCTTGCCGGCGATGTTGGCGGAGACGTCCATGTTCAGCAGGACGCCGATCTTGCCGCCCATGTGGATATAGGAGACGGTCTTGCCGCCGGCGTAGCGGGCGAAGCGGCGGACCTGCATGTTCTCGCGGATGGTGGCGACCTTTTCCTTGCGCACGTCCTCGACGCTCTTGCCGGGGACCAGCTCCATGGCCATGAAAGCGTCCATGTCGGCGGGGTCCTTCTCCGCGACCAGCTTGGCCAGGTCGGCAGCGAAGGCGCGGAAATCGGCGTTGTTGGCGGCGAAGTCGGTCTCGATGTTCACTTCCACCAGACCGGCGCAGGCCCCGTCGGGAGACACGTAAGCGGCGCAGACGCCTTCGGCGGCGACGCGGCCGGCCTTCTTGGCGGCGGTGGCCAGGCCCTTCTCACGAAGGATCTCAACGGCCTTGTCCATATCTCCGTCGGCATCGGTGAGGGCTTTCTTGCACTCCATCATGCCGCAGTCGGTCATTTCGCGGAGCTTCTTAACATCAGCAGCGGTAAAAGCCATGATTATTCCTCCTCTTTCACTTCGGCGCTCGCTTCGGGAGCGGCCTCGGGAGCTTCGGCGTCGGCGCCCTGGCGGCCTTCCTGCACGGCGTTGGCCATGGTGGCGCTGATCAGGCGGATGGCGCGGATGGCGTCGTCATTGCCGGGGATGGGATAATCCACCTCGTCGGGATCGCAGTTGGTGTCCACGATGGCGACGATGGGGATATGCAGCTTCCGGGCTTCCGCAATGGCGTTGCGCTCCTTGCGGGGGTCGATGACGAACAGGGCGCTGGGCAGACGGCGCATTTCCTTCACGCCGCCCAGATACTTCTCCAGCTTGGCGATCTCGCCGGTGAGCTTGATGACTTCCTTCTTGGGCAGCATGTCGAAGGTGCCGTCCTCCTGCATCTTTCGGAGCTGCTGCAGCCGGTCGATGCGGGTGCGCATGGTCTTGAAGTTGGTGAGCATGCCGCCCAGCCAGCGGGCGTTGACAAAGTACATGCCGACGCGCTCGGCCTCTTCCTTCACGGCGTCCTGGGCCTGCTTCTTGGTGCCCACGAACAGGAGCGTGCCGCCGTTGGAGGCGGTGTCGCGCACGAAGGAATAGGCTTCCTCCAGCTTCTTCACGGTCTTCTGCAGGTCGATGATATAGATCCCGTTGCGCTCCATATAGATGTAGGGCGCCATCTTGGGGTTCCACCGACGGGTCTGGTGGCCGAAATGCACACCGGCCTCCAGCAGCTGCTTCATGGATACGACTGCCATTTTTCTAATTTCCTCCTTTTTGTTTATTACCTCCACGGGGTCCGTCCCCGCCGCCCGAGGGACCCGGGAACAAGACGGGAATACACGTCCGTGTGCGTAATGCCGATAAATTATAGCAAGTCCCTTTTGGGAATGCAAGACTTTTTTTCACAAGTTTTCGGGGGAGTTTTCCGGCTATTTCAGCTCCAGGGTCTCGATCACGCTTATGTGGTCCCTGGCCCAGGTCAGCTCCACGGGCAGGCTCAGCAGCTCGAAGCGCCGGGAATTCAGCACCAGCAGGTCCAGCCGCCGGTAGAGGGCCTTCCGCTCCGCCCCCAGGTCTTCCGGCGTCCGGCTCCCCAGATGCTCCGCGGCGGCCCAGAGGTCCCCCTCCCCGGCGTCCACGGCGGCCCAGAAATCCCCGTCCTCGGGGAAATCCCGCAGCTGAAGCTCCACGCCCAGCTCCTGCATCAGCTCCGACGCATGCTTCAGGCCCTCCCAGCAGGGATGGTCCCCGACGCCCTTCCCGGGCACCAGGGCGGTGAAGGCCGGGCTCTCCCCCTCCGGCATGCGCTCCAGGGCCTTGCGGAAGGCCTCCAGGGCTTCCTCCTCCGTGGTCTCCGAAGCCGCTTCCAGGGCCGCGCCGCCGAAGTAATCCCCGGCGGAAGCGCGGCAGCAGACCGCCGCCAGGTCCAGCAGGGCCGTTTCCAGCCCGGCGCGGGCCAGGCTCTCCGCCGACCTCTCCTCCACATCGGCCCGGTTCAGAGTCAAAATGCCCCAAATATCCGTGGAGATGGAGCGCAGGGCCAGGTCCGGCAGCTCCCGGGCCTGAGCGAAGACTTCCGCGCTGCCCGGCAGCCATGCCAGGTCGGCGCTGCCCTCGGACACCAGGACCGGCAGTTCCTGCCGGGGGGCCGTCTCAAACCAGATCTCTCCCACCTTGGGGCTGCCCATATAATAATATAGGTTCGCTTCCAGATGGAAGCCCTCCTCCGACTCCACGGCCACGAAAGCCCCCGCTCCCGCGCCGGGCTCCCCGCTCCGGGCGCCCAGGGCGGCCACATCCCCATAGGGGAAGCCGAAGCTCCCCTCCTCGGGGCGGAAAAGCGCCTCATCCCCGTAGAAAGCCAGGGGCAGCAGCCAGAGGCGGCCCAGCTCTTCCAGATCCTCCCGGGAAACGCGCTCCATCAAGATGTCCACCGTGTAATCGTCCACCCGGGTGATGCCGGAGACCTGACCGGCAGGGGCGTTGTCCGGGTCCGCCGCCCCGCAGCGGCGCAGGAATTCCTCCTCCGCCAGGCGCTCCGTCTCCATGCCCAGGGCTTCGTCGAAAGCGGCAGCGCTGCCGTAGGCCGCGGTGAAAAGCTCGATCATATCCCCCTCCTCCGGCGTGTTCCCGGCGGCGGGGTTCCACTTGTTCCCCAGGCTGTCCTTCATGCTGCCCGCGTCGTCGGCAGGCTCCGCCAGGCCCGCGCACCAGAGGGTGAAGGCCCGGAGGGCCCCTTCCTGCCCGGCTGCCTCCTCCGGGGAGATGCCCAGGGCATAAGAGGCGTAGTAGCCCAGGTACGCTTCCCGGCAGCGCCGGGTCAGCGCCCGGAGAGAACGGCCCCAGGCATCCCGGATGCAGAGCTCCAGGAGCTCCGTCAGGGGGCCTTCCCCGGCAGAAGCCTCCTCATAGAGGTCCTCGCATTTTTCCAGCACTGCCGGGCTGGTGGCCGTGCGGTAGGCCCGGAGGCCCACGATGGGGCAGTCCCGCAGGGCCAGTCGCCCGTCGTAGGAGGGGTCCAGCAGGGCATAGAGGGTAAAGAGCAGGTCGTCGGCGTCGGCATAGCTGCCGTCGGCAAAGCGCACGTTTTCCCGCATGGCGATGCGCAGCACGGTGCTGCCGTCGCCCCGGACCATCTGGCGCAGCCCGGCGGCTCCCACGCCCTCCGCCGTCTCGCTGAAGCTGCCGTCGGCAGCCCGGCAGAGCAGGGGCGTCTGGGTCAGGCGCAGCAGCAGGAGGTCCGAGCCCTCGGCAGCGTCGAAGGGATCCCGGCAGCCGGAAAAGGGCTCGCAGGCGATGGTGAGGGCTTCCTCCGGGGCGCTTCTGGCCGGTTCCTCCGTCGCCTCCGGCGTCGGCACGGCGGAGGGCGTGGGGGCCGCCGTCGCCGCAGGCGTCACGACAGGCGCGGAGGGCCGGGGCGTCGCTGCCGGGCCTCCCCCGGGCGCGGCGCAGGCGGCCAGACCCAGCAGGAGGGCAAGACCCATAAACAGACAGAGGGCTTCAGCCCTCCGTCTGCTCCGTGTTTTCTTCTTCATCCGTTTTTTCATCAGCTACCTCGTCCGGGGCGTCCTCCCCGGCAGTCTCCGCTTCCGCCCCGTCTGCGGGGGCATCGGCGGCCGGGGCCGCCTCGGCGCCTTCCTCCGCTCCCTCTGTTACCAGCGGCGGGGTGGGCTCCACGGGCAGCTCCGCATCCGGCGGCCTCGTGGGCTGCGCCGTCTCCTCCGGGATCTCAGGCTCGACCTCCGTCCCCGGTTCCTCCGGGAGTGCCCCTTCTTCCGCTTCCTCCGGCTGGGGCTCCTCCTCTTCGGGCTCCTGGACGGGCAGCCAGCCCGTATGCTCCGGCAGCTTCAGCGTTTCCTCCCCCACCACCAGGATCATGGAATAGACGTTGTCCACCACCTGGGGGAAACGGTCCACGGGATAGGGGTCCTGATGGATATAGGGGCAGAGCTCCAGGGTGCAGCAGAATTTGCCGGTGCGCAGCCGCTCCGTATTCACCATGTAGCCGCCGCCGGCGCTCATGTCCTCCGCCCCCATGAGGCCGTAGCCGAAGGCGTCGCCAAAGCGCTTGGCGATGGGATAATGCTCGCTGTAAAGCTCCATGGTGTCCGAATCGATCCAATAGATCACCTCGCCGCGGATATGCAGCGAGACCAGCATATCGTAGTCGATGGAATCCAACATGTCCTGCACGGCCTTGCTCTCCGGCTCGCTGAGGGGCTCGGGTCCGCAGTAATTGGCCGCAGAGGGGCTGTTGACCCCGTCCCGCGGTCCCCAGCGTCCGGGGAAATTGCGGTTCAGGTCCACGCCGTTGATGTTGGCTTTCCAGCCGGAATAATCGTAGTAATACCCGTAGCGCAGGGCGGCCACCGCATCCGGGTCCTTGGCGGCCTCGATGCCGTTCTGGGCCAGGTTCACCCCGTCGGGGTTCATCATGGGCACCACATGGAATGCCACGCTGTCCAGGATGTCCCGATAGGCGATGCCGCCGTATCCACCGCCGGCTTCATAGCCCTGGCAGTACTGATCCACCACATACATGAGGACGTTGGTGGCGATGTGCTCGCAGGCATGCATGGAGGAAATGAGGATGACCTCCCGATCCCCGTGACCGAAGTCGAAGGCGATCAGGTCCCGGCCCTCCACGCTCTGGCCGATGCTGTAAACGGAGATCAGGTCCGGATAGCGTTCCGCCAGCAGGCCGATGTCCGTCACCATCTGGTCATAGGTATAGATCTGATAGGGATCGACGATGCTGTTCTCCCCCAGCCCCGCCGCCGTAAAGTCCTTTTTGCCATAGAGGTCCGTCGGGTCCTGGGTGGGCGCGGGCGTGGGCTCCGGGCTCGGCTCCGCTGTGGGCTCCGGAGTGGGCTCCGCCGAAGGCTCCGGCGTCGGTTCTGCCGATGGTTCGGGCGTCGGCTCTTCGGTGGGTCCGGGGGCCGGCTCTTCGGTGGGCCCGGGCGCGGGGGAAGGTTCCGTGGTTGGTTCCGCCGAGGGGTCGGCGGAAGGTGCAGGCTCCGGTGTCGGTTCAGGCGTGGGTTCCGCCGTCGGGATAGGTGCGGGGGTGGGTTCCGGGGTCGCTTCGGGGGCGGGGCTGGGCGTATTCGCCGCAAGCACCGGGGTGGCCGGGTCATCCCGGCCACCCGAAAAGTACCTGACGCAGAAGCAGGCTGCCAGAGCCAGCACGGCCATCAGGCAGCCTGCCGCCGCCCGAAGGAGCATTTTGCTCTTTCGTTGTTTCATTTATTCGCCGCAAAAAACCTTTCTGGAAATTTCATAGAGGAGACGGGACGCCTGGGGAGGCGCGCCGAAAACGCTGCCCATGGCATGGGGATGCTTCTCCACGAAGGCCTGGATGACGTCCCGCATCTGGGATTCTTCCATATCGGCGCTGAGGCCGGTGATGGGCATGCCCAGGACGATCTTGTCTCCATACTTTTCGTAGAGCATCTCAAAGTCGTTCATGGGCTGGCCGGACCAGGTATCCACGCCGGCTTCGATCATGGCGGGCACCAGCATCTCGTTCTTGCCGCAGGAATGGAGCTCGAACTTCATGCCCCGCTTGTGGACGCTCTCCACGCAGCGCTTCAGGTAGGGCAGGATCATCTCCCGCACGGTGCTGAGGGAGAAGAAGGGGGCGCGCTGGGAGCCCCAGTCGTCGTGGAGGGTGATGACGTCGGGATGGAGATAGCGATGGTAGTGGTCGATGTAATCGTCGTAGAAATCCGCCAGCTTGTCGAAGAGGCGGTGGACGCCTTTCTGCTCATCCTCGTCCACCAGGGCGAAGGCGGCGTTCTCGAAGTCCATGAAGGAGATCAGGCGCTCGAAAAGGCCGGTGAGGATGGTGATGTTCAGGGCCTTCTTGGGGTTGACGAAATCCTTGTTGCGCTGGGCGCAGGCTTCCCAGTCCATGACCTTGTCCAGGTCGGGGAAGGTGATGTAGTCCTCCCAATGGGTGATGTCCGGCACCTTGGGGTCGCCGCCGCGGACCATGCTGCCGCCCACGGTGGGGACATATTCCCATTCCACGCCGAAGAAGTCGGGACCGCCTGCCTCGGTGTTGTTGTCGATGCGTTCCGCCTCAAAGACGAAGCCACGGGCCACATTCTCCGCCAGCTTGCAGGTCATCATGGTGGAATCGCTCATGCCGGAGGGCATCCACAGGGGCACTTCGCCGCTCAGAAGCATCAGATAGTTTTCCCTGGGGGTGATGGGGGTGGGGAAGATGGGCCTTCCGGGCATGCCGGGCATAAAGCCGGGCTCTTCCCCGATGGGGATCAGCTCTTTGGGGTCAAAGGGAATACGCTTCATGTTTCTCCAACTCCTGTTCTATATTGAATTTTAAATCACTTTCCTATTTGGCTCCCTCCTTGAGGGAGCTGTCAGTCGCAAAGCGGCTGACTGAGGGAGTCTGCATCCCTGGCGCGGGCTTTCGGACTACCGCCCGCGCTCTCCCCCAGCCGCCTTCGGCGACAGCCCCCTCCCGGAGGGGGCCGAAGAGGAAGGGGATCAAAATGGACCCTTGGGGGCGACCTTCTCATGGATGCGCTGGAGCTTCAGGTCCTTGTCGGAAGCCTTGCTCTCTTTGTCCCAGTACATGGTGACGGGCTTTTCCGCGGTGAAGGGGGCCCACCCGTCCATGCCGGGATGATTGGGGTCGCCGTAGCGGGCGAAGGCCACATAGGACCCGGCCACGTCCGCCTCCAGCTTTTCCCGCACCCCGGGCTCCCAGCAGATGGGCACCCGGAGGGTATTGTGGAAGGCATAGGGGATATCCGAGCAGTGCCAGGCGGGCTTGCCCCCGTCGTAGGTGAAGGTGTAGGCAAAGAGGTAATTCCAGGTCTTTGCCCGGCAGTTCTCCGCGTGGTAGGCGCAGTATTCCAGGGTGCCCAGGCGGTTGGACAGGCTAAGCAGCTCCGTCTCGTCCTTATCCGGCCAGGCGGCGCGGAAGGCGGCGATCAGCTTGTCCGCTTCCTCCTCCCCGAACTGCTTTGCCACGATGGCGCGCTTCTCTCCCTCGCTCATCCTGTCCCGCCCGGGGACGCCGGGGCCGAAGCCCCACTCCGCGATGACGCTGCCCACCATGACGGGGATATCCTTCGCCCAATCCAGGAAGCCCACGTCATAGGGGTCCCCCAGATACCAGTCGTTGGGGGTGGGGGCCCACCAGCCCATGACGCCCTGGGCCTGCAGGCCGGGGCTCACGGCGCGATAGGCCATGCGCAGCTTTTCGAAGGGCACGGTCTCCAGAGCGGAAACGTCCGTCTCCCCCAGCTCCTTCAGCAAGGCTTCCACCAGGGGCTTTTTGCTGGTTTTGGGGGCGGCGGGCCGCCTGCCGCCCACGCCGCTCATGAGGATGCCCTTGTGGAAAAGGCCCTTGGCCGCCGGGGTGTTCAGCATGGCGTTGACCTTTCCGCCGCCGCCGGACTGGCCGAAAATGGTCACATTGTCCGGGTCGCCGCCGAAAGCGGCGATGTTCTCATGGACCCAGCGCAGGGCTTCCACCAGGTCGGCCTGGCCCAGGTTGCCGCTGTTGGCATACTTCCCGCCGTATTCGCTCAGGTCGAAATAGCCCAGGATGTTCAGCCGGTGGTTCACCGTCACCACCACCACGTCCCCGAACTCGGAGAGCTTGTCGCCGTCGTAGGCCACCATCTCCACGGCGCTGCCGGTGGAATAGCCGCCGCCGTGGAACCAGACCATGACGGGCTTTTTGGCATTCCTGTCCAGGCTCTGGGTCCAGAGGTTGAGGCTCAGGCAGTCCTCGCTCTTGGGCCAGAAGCGGTGGGGGATCATCACGTCGCCCCAGGGATTCTCGTCGTCCAGCAGCGGGCAGACCGGCCCCGCGGCGTGGGCATCGACCACGCCCTCCCAGGCTTCCACGGGCTCGGGCATCATAAAGCGCTTCGCCCTGGCGTAGGTCACGCCCAGGAAGCAGAAGGTGCTTCCCACCTGATAGCCCCGGAGTTTGCCTGCCCTGGTTTCCGCGATGGGGTAATCTTCCCGGCAGACGAAGGCTTGCTCCTCGTGGCAGCAGCTCATGGCTTCGCTCTCCTTTCGGTTCTTTTCATCCACGTTGTATTGTATCATTCTTTTTCTCCCGGCGCAACGGTTTTATCCGGCTCCGGCGGAGACTTCTCCCGGAGGCCCGATTTCGTGATTTTCAACAAATCCAGGCCATTATAACATCATTTATTGACATTGGTCACAACTTGTTTTATGATTCATCCATTACGAAGGTAAGGAAAGCCCCCTGCCTTTCGTCAGCCGAATTCCATGACAAAAGGAGAGTAAACATGAAGAAAAGCAGAAAGATCCTGTCCCTGCTGCTCAGCCTGGTCATGCTGGTTTCGCTGCTCAGCGGAGCCCTGGCCGTGCAGGTGGCGGACGAAGCCTTCACCAGGGCCACGGCTCTGGA
Source organism: Oscillospiraceae bacterium (assembly GCA_902795345.1). Taxonomy (GTDB): domain Bacteria; phylum Bacillota; class Clostridia; order Oscillospirales; family Oscillospiraceae; genus UBA1774. Next base: position 91,410 of record CADBKO010000007.1, on the reverse strand, counting down.
AGCGGGCTGCGAGTACCTCATCGTCACGGAGTACGAGGGCAAATACTATGCGCTGAACCTGCCCGACGGCAGCGGGACCAGCACCTTCCCGACGGCGGTGGAAGTCGCCGTGGAGGGCGACGCCGTTGCTTCCGCGCCCGACGCGGCGGTGTGGCTGCCCGACGGCAGCGACCACCTGGAGAGCAAGGCCAATCCCGGCATCTTCATCTTCGCCAGCTCCGGCGGCCTCACCACCTGGGACGGCACCATGCTGCGCAATTTCGTTTACAATGCGGACAGCGCCGCCGTCACCCTCAAGGACGGCCAGTACTACCTGTCCTTCGACGGCTCCCGCTTCGGTCTGGCCAATGACGCCTCCGGCGCCTGTGCCGTCCAGCTCTTCGGCCGGGAAGCGACTGAGAGCGCCGCGCCTGCCGAGGCTGCCGAACCCGCCGAGGAGATCGTCTACCCCGCCCCCGAGACCGTTCGCCGCGCTGCGGTGAAGAACGCCGACGGCTCCATCACCCTGGCTTTCACCTCCGACACCCATTATGACGGCGTCCACATGAATCTGCAGACCTGGCTGGAGGCCGCGAATCTGGATTACATCGACGCCATGGGCTTCTGCGGCGACATCGGCTCCGCCGGCGCCAGCAGCCCCGCCGCATACTGGGGCTTCGTGGGCGACATCATGGGCTACATGGACGGCCTGATCGCCGACGGCAAGGTGGGCGACGCCATCTATACCCACGGCAACCACGAATGGGCCAGCTATGCGGGCGGCTACTACGGCAAGGAATATGCCAACTATGAATCCGCCCAGCGCGTCCGTCAGGTGGGCGAGGGCCTGGTGACCGACGACTACATCATCTACTGTTTCGGCAGCGACTACACCGCCGAGGACTACCTCTTCGACTACAACGAAAAGGACATCGCCACCCTGGCGGCCTATCTGGAGACCGCCCCCACGGACATCCCCATCTTCATTCTGACCCACTATCCCCTCCACCAGTGGTTCGGCAAGCGCCTGGGCGTCGATCGCTACATGGCCCACGCCGGCGAGCTCATCGACGTGCTGAACACCCATGACAACCTGATCGTCCTCTGGGGCCACAACCACAACGACTTCGACGACAACTACTATTACCCGCTGTTCCCCGGCGATGAGATCCTCATCGATCCCCAGGGCACGATGAAGGAGATCAACTTCACTTACATGGCCGCCGGCTGCACCGCCGACACGGAATACTCCGGCCCCGACGCGGGCAGCGCCACCGTCATGAACAAGGGCCTCATCGTCACCATCAACGCCGATGGCACCCTGGATTACAACTACTGCACCATCGACGGCCAGCTGATGAATGTCCGCAGCCCCTGGCTGGTCCGCTTCCGCACCGGCGTGGGCGACTATGCGTACTACGCCAGCGAGTATGTGGAGGACGGCCAGACCGCCACGGCCATCGAAGCCCCCGAGGTGGAGGGCTACGACTTCTCCGGCTGGTTCACCTGGGTGAACAACGCCGAGGTCCCCTTTGACTTCGCCGCGCCCATCACCCACAATATCCTGGTCACCGCCAAATATGCCAAGGTCGCCAAGCCCGTGGTCGTGCCCGACGAGGCCGACTGCGTGTTCGTCACGCCCGACGGCGCCTACAACGGCGCCAGCCTGACCATGACCGCCGCCGGTGTGGACGACCTGATCACGGTGTTCGACCTGGCCTCCATCGGCTACGGCACCGGCATCGAATACGGCTTCTGGTTTGACGAGGACGGCGTCGTTTCCTTCAATCAGGATGTGACCCTGTCCTTCCAGGGGGCGGCCACGAACAACACGCTGAAGGCGGGGCAGTTCTACAGCATCGAAGGCTTCGGCGAACACTACCTGCAGCTGGAGGACGGCACCATGCTCCTCCTCCTTGAGAAAGCAGCTCCCGGCAACTTTGCCGGTCTCCCCGGCGACCAGCCCTTCTCCGCCTTCCCCGGCGCAGTCGTGGTAGGCGCAGCGGAAGAGGCGGAACCCGAGCCCACCCCCGCGGAACCCGAGCCTGCTCCCGTGGAGCCCGAACCTGCTCCTGCTGAGCCCGAACCTGCCCCCGCGCCTGTGGGCCAGACCTACACCGTGAAGGCCGGCGACACCCTCTGGAGCATCGCCAAGCGCTTCTACGGCAGCGGCTTCAAGTGGGGCGACATCTACAACGCCAACTACGACGTCATCAAGAATCCCCGGATGATCTACGTCGGCCAGGTGCTGCTGATCCCCTGAAGCATTCATGACAGTTTTCTGACAAAACCCACAGCATAAGGAAGGGCGGGCCAAAGCGGCCCGCCCTTCCGTGCAATCAGTCAAAAAGAGGATCAGTCAGGTTCAGTACCAGGGGTCCTCCCTGGGGGCCGCCCATTCCCCGGCGTACTGCTCCAGCAGCGCCCAGGTATTCCGGGCGTCGGGGGTGACGGTGATATTGTAATACGCGCCGTCATAGGGATCGTCCCAGGCGCCGGGGCCTTTGGCCTCGTCGGAAGCGTGCTTGCGCCAGCTCTGGAGATGCAGGATATAGTATTCGTCGCCGGGGACCACGGTGGAAGAGCCCAGGAACCAACTGTTTGTGAGCTCCAGCGTGCCCGCGTCGGCGTCCGCCAGGATGCCCCGGCGCAGGAGTTCCCGGCTCTCGGCGTCCTCCAGGCCGAAGTTAACCCAGTCCTCGCCGGTATAGCAGTCCACATCGATATTCAGAAGGAGGTTCCCTTCCGTCAGCATCTTCTCCAGGCCGCCCCGCAGCTGCCGCTGGAAGAGGGCGCGGCATTCCAGCTCTGCCTCCGCCGTAAGGTTTTCCCGCGGGAAGGAACGGGTGACGGTCCTTCCGCTATGCAGACGGTAGACCACCTGGATGGTGGAATAATCGGAGCCGGGTTCCTTTGCCCCGGCCAGTTCCCGGTGGATGGCCTGGATCGCCTGGATCTCCGCCGGGTCGCTGGTGGTGCAGCTCTGGCCTGGAACGTCCAGAACGGCATATTCCACCTGGGAAGCATCCGGGCAGTAGGAGGAGTAGCCCAGGCCGCCGAAAGCGCAGAACACCACCAGGAGCACCAGCAGCACCGCCAGGATGGGATAGGTCTTCAGGCAGGAGCCGACCTTGAAGGACTTGCGCACCAGCATCTCCGCGATGAGCCAGCCCAGGAGGCCGCCCACGACCAGGAACACGGCCATCACCGCATAATGATAGCGCTCCTCGGACACGAGGATGAGGTAGATGAGGTTGGCAAAGCAGAGGGCGAAGCCGGCGGCGAACACCCAGCGGAAGACGGGCTTCAGCCAGGTAAGGGCCACGGTGTCCGTGGCGCTCTCCATGCGCCGCTTTTTCATGAGCAGCAGGGCCAGGAAGACGCAGACAAGGCCGAAAACGGCATAGAGGGCAAGACAAAGCCAGGCGGGGAACGGCTCCAGGAACCATTGCAGCGTGAACATATTCACCACGGGGCTCAGGACGGCAGCCAGCTGCGGCAGCCCGCCGCCGAAGCCGGGCAGCAACAGGTTCAGCACATTGGAGATCAGGGCCCAGAAGCCCGCCACCGCCACATTCAGCAGCGCATAGACCACCGGGAGCACCCACAGCGTCCCCGTGAGCTGGGCGCAGAGGGAGCCGAAGCCGAAGAAGCAGAGGGCCAGCAGCAGGTATTTCCCCAGCCACGCGCCGGTGAGCTCCAGTGCCCAGCTGAAGCCGCAGCTGCCCGCGGCGGCCACCAGGGTCAGGAGCGCCGTCACCACGGCGGGGGCGGCCACCATGGTAAAGCCCGCCAGGGCGCAGGACAGGAACAATCCCTCCCGCTTGATGGGCAGGGAGGCGGTGAAGCCCACGCTTTTGGCGTTGTACATCCAGCCGAAGACCGTCATGACCGCCATGCCGGAAAAGAGGAAGGTGGTGACGACGCTGCCGTAGCCCCCCACGGTGCGGATCAGGTCGGCGGCGTCAAAGCCATCGCTCATATTCATCACCGGCAGGGGCAGGCTCAGAATAAGGCTCAGGAGCAGCGCAGCCCACACGGGCCAGTAGCGCTTCAGGCAGTTCCTGTAAACCGCCCCATTAAAGAAGGACATCCCGCACCGCATAGTGCTCACCTCCCAGCTCATAAATAAAGATCTCCTCCAGGGTCAGGGGCAGCAGGTCATAGAACAGAGGCCCCGCGGCGGCCACCGCCGCGCTGATCTCCTCCGACCTGCCCCGCAGGATGAGGGTGCGCACCTGGCCCACCCGGCTCTCGTGGAGGATGTTCAGGCCCTCCGGCAGCGGCGCGCCCTCCGGCAGCACCAGCTGCACCTTCACCATGTTGTCCTGGAGCTCGCTCAGGCTCCGCTCCACCAGGGTCTTTCCGGCGTGGATGATGCCCACATGGTCGCACACATCCTCCAGCTCCCGCAGGTTGTGGGAGGAGACCAGCACCGTCATGCCCCGCTCCGCCACGTCGGCCAGCAGCAGGGTCCAGATCTGGCGGCGCATCACCGGGTCGAGGCCGTCCACAGGCTCGTCCAGCACCAGCACCTCCGGCATGAGGCTCATGGCCAGGCGGAAGGCCGCCTGCTTCTGCATGCCCCGGCTGAAGCGCTTGATGGGGGTCTTTTCATCCAGGCCAAAGGCCTCCCCCAGCTTCCGGTAGCGGTCCTCGCTGAATTTGGGGTAGACGCCCTTGTAAAAGGCCGCCATATCCTTGATGCCCGCCTGGGGGAAAAAATAGATCTCGTCCGGGATATAGGCGATCTTTTCCTTGGCGGCGGGGTTTTCAAATACCGGCGCACCGTCCAGCAGCACTTCCCCGCTGTCCTGCCGGTAGACCCCGGTCAGGTGCTTGATGGCGGTGGTCTTCCCCGCCCCGTTGGGCCCTACCAGGCCGTAGACGGAGCCGGTGGGCACCGTCAGGCTGAGGCCGTCCAGGGCCTGAAAGCCGCCGAAGCTCTTTTTCAGCTCTTTGATCTCAATCATGACTGTCTTCCTCCAATCCCCTTCGAAGCTCTTCCTCCGTGACGCCCAGGGCCCGCAGGGCCGAGGCCGTCTCCCGGAGGCGAAGCATGAGCGAGGCTTTCTTCTCCTCCCGCAGGGCTTGCGGGGAGGCCGCGAAGGTCCCCTTGGCCGGGGCCGAGTATACGCAGCCCTCCGCCTCCAGCTCCCGATAGGCCCGCTGGATGGTGTTGGGGTTCACCGCCAAAAGAGTGCTCAGCTCCCGCACGGAGGGCAGCTTCTCCCCTTCCTTCAGCGCGCCGGAGAGGATCAGCTTCTTGAAGCCGTCCTTCACCTGCTCGTAGATGGGGCGGCCGTCCCGATAATCCAGTTGGATCAAGCCTTCCTCCCTCCTCTCTCCGTCTTAACTGTACTAGTCTGTGCTAGTACAGTTACCATAGCAGATTTCTTCTTGCTTGTCAATAGCCGATATGCTATACTTTTGGTAATTAAATAATGACTGCAAAGGAGGTACCTTTCATGGATCAGATGAAGATCGACTCTCCCTGGAAGCTGACGACGGTCCAGGGCAGCGGCCCCTTCCCCACCCAGGAGATCGACGTTTCCGGAATCAAGCGCAAATGGCTGGATGTCGCCTATGCCGACCAGTCTCCCGCCCAGAAGCTGGATATCTTCCTGCCCGACGAGGGAGAGGGTCCCTTCCCCGTGTATATCTTCATGCACGGCGGCGCTTACCTTTTCGGCGCCAAGCGGGACGCCCAGCTTTTCCACGCCATCGACGGCGTCACCAAGGGCTATGCGGTGGTGACCGTGGAGCAGCGTCTGGCGGGGGAAGCCCAGTTCCCCTACGGGCTCTTTGACCTGAAAGCCGCCATCCGCTACCTGCGCGCTAACGCCGCAGCGTACAAGCTGGACCCGGAGAAATTCGCCCTGGCGGGGGACAGCGCGGGCGCCTACTACGCCATCATGTGCGCCGCCACCCAGGATATCCCCGGCTTCGAGGACGAGACCATGGGCAATGCGGGGGTTTCCAGCAAGGTGCAGGCCGTCATCGGCTTCTACGGCTGCTATGACCTGATGAAAATGCTGCCCCCGGAGATGCCGGAGCCTCCCAAGGGCGCGGCCCCCGGCCCCGGCGCGGGCGGGCCGCCCATGCCGGACCTGTATCAGGCCCTGGTGGGGGCGAAGCCCCGGGCCATCCACGGCCTCATGTATTTCACTAACCCCTTCAATTTCATCACCGACAAATTCCCGCCCATCCTCATCCAGGCGGGCACCAAGGACCAGATCGTGCCGCCCAGCCAGAGCCAGATGCTCTACGACAAGGTCGTGGAGAAATGCGGCGAAGGCCGTGCGGAGCTGGAATTCTTCGAGGGCTGGAACCACGGCGGCTTCTCCACCGACTGGTATGAGCCCAAGCACCAGGGTCACATCTATCAGTTCCTGGATAAACTTTTCAAGTAAAACCATAAGATTATTATAATGAAAGGATGATTCTACCATGATCCCCTCCATCGTGAATATGCAGGACGCCTTCTCTCTGAAGGGCAAGAATGCCCTCGTCACCGGCGGCAACCGGGGCCTGGGCCTCGCCATTGCCTCCGCCTTCGCCCAGCAGGGCGCCAACGTGGCCATCTTCTGCCGCGACGCCAAGAAGGCCGCGGAAGCCATTGAGGAGCTCAAGCCCTTCGGCGGCAAGTACCAGAGCTTCAGCTGCGACGTCACCGACCTGCCCAATGTGCGCAAGGTGGTCAAGGAAGCCTGGGATGCTTTCGGCGGCTTCGATATCCTGGTGAACAACGCGGGCGTCACCTGCGTCAGCGAGCTGCTGGATATGGACGAGCAGCTCTCCGACTGGTACCGCGTGCTGAACACCGACCTGAACGGCACCGTCCACATGACCTATGAGGTGGGCAAGCTGATGCGGGACGCCGGCAAGGGCGGCAGCATCATCAACGTGGCCTCCAACGCGGCCTTCATCGTCAACAAGACCCAGGCCATGAGCCCCTACTCCTGCTCCAAGGCCGCCGTGGTCCACTTCACCCACTGCATGGCCGTGGAGCTGGGCAAGCACAACATCCGCGTCAACGCCATCTGCCCGGGCTTCACCAACACCGACCTGAGCCAGTTCATCCCCAAGGATATGTTCGACTACATCAACAACCAGATGCCTCTCGGCCGCTTCGGCGAGCCCATCGAGGTGGGCGCTCTGGCCGTGTACTTCGCCTCCCCCGCGGCGGCCCAGGTCACCGGCACCGCCCAGGTCATCGACGGCGGCTATATTCTCTCCTGCTGATATGGGAAAATACACCGGCATCCTGCTGGTGAGCGATTGGGACCGCACCGTGACCGGGCCGGACCGCAAGGTCCCCCCGGCCAACACGGAGGCGGTCCTCCGCTTTATTGCGGAGGGAGGGCTTATCTCCATCGCCACCGGCCACACCAGAGTGAGTCACCGCAGCCGCTGGGCGGAGCTGCCCACCAACGCGCCCCACATCGTTTTCAACGGGGCGGAGATCTATGACTACGCCGCAGAGCGCAGCCTCTGGCAAGGGCCGCTGCCGGACTCTGCGGAGGGGCTGTTTGCCTTCCTGCTGGAAAAGCACCCGGAGCTGCATTTCGAGATCCAGTGCCCCACGGAGACCTATGTTTTCGGCCAGGACATGGGCCTGGCGGAGATCATGAAGAAGATGGGCGTCCCCATCCGGGTCTCCCCTTTGCCGGAGGTCCCCCATCCCCGCATCCAGTTTGCCGTCTCCGGCTCTCCCGGTTCTTCCCGCAAGGCGGCCCCGGGTGAAAAGGAGCCGGACTGGTTCCGCTATACGAGCGAGGAGATCGACGTGCTTTTCGGCGGCATCGCCGCGGAGATCAACGCTCCCGGCACCGGCTGCCTCTGCTCCCGCAGCCTCCCCTTCCTCATCGAAGCCCAGGCGGAGGGCGCCTCCAAGGGGGAGACCGCCCGGCGGCTCCTGGACATGCTGGGCTGCCATACCCTCGTCTGCTGCGGCGACGCCATGAACGACCTGAGCCTCCTCCGGGCCGCCGACCGGGCCTTCGTGGCCGGGGACGGGGCCAAGGAGCTGCTGGACATGGGCTTCGAAGTCACCGCTCCCAGCGATGAGGGCGTCCTGGCCGACGCCATCGGGAGACTGTGAATATGTAAAGCCAGCGGGCGGAGTCCGAAGTTCGGATCCCGCCCGCTGAATGTTGTCAGTTATATGTCCTTATTCGACTGCTCCTCGCAAAACGCTTTCAGCCTGGGAATGTCATGGAGGACCGTGTTCCATACGATCGCCAGGTCGATGCTTCCGTAATGATGGGCTACAATGTTCCGCATACCCCTGAGCTGCGCCCATTCCATGCGTTCTGACGATTCGGCACGCAACTCCTCCGAAAGCTGTCCGGCAAGTTCTCCGATCTGCAGGAGATAGAAGCATACAAGGTCATGATACGCTTTGTCCCCGCAAAAGCTGTCCCGGTCATTCCCGAATCTGGCGGCAGCCGCTTCAATGCTCTCGCAATATTCCAGGATATGCTCCAGGCGCGCGGTGTCACGCGGCAGCATAGATCATCAACCTTTCCCGCTCCACTTCCTCACGGAAGCGTATCTGGCTGCGGAGCTCTGTGGTCTGCTCCATGGAATCTGTCGTTATGAGATCGATGCCGGTCCCCAAAGCGGTCTCCAGATCATGATACAGCCCACCCAGCTTGAACAGACTGTCGATCCCGGTCCCGCGGAGATCCACCAGCAGGTCAACGTCGCTTTCGGCGGTAGCGTCCCCTCTGGCGTAGGAGCCGAAAAGATAAACGGCGGCGAGACGGTATTTTTCCGCTACCGGCGTGATGCGCCGCTTGATCTCCTCAATCGTGTAGGGAAGCATATGCCTCACCCCTTTCCGCCCCTAGTATAACCGAAACCTCGGAAACAAGCAACAGGGTTTCATCGGTTTCCCTACCGGCACCTATCCCCGCCTCCGGGTTCTCCCCGGAGGCGGATCTCTTTGCCCCGATTCTCAAAAAACGGGAATTACCCTCCATTTTGGTTTTTGACTCTCCGTACAGTTTCGTTTACCATAGCATCACAAGGCGCCTTGAATCTATGGAAAGGGGAAATCGCCCCATGAATCGGGAAAAATTCATCGAAAACCTGAGATCCGCCCGGGAGGAACGCAGCCTCACCCAGAAGCAGGTGGCGGAAGCCCTGGGCGTCTCGGACCGGACCTATTCCAAGTGGGAGACCGGGGAGACGGAGCCGGGCATCGAGCTTCTGTGCCGCCTGGGGGACTATTACGGCATGGACCCCGCCGCGTTCCTCATGGACGCGGGCGACGAGCCGGATCTGCGCCGAGAGCTGGCGTCCCTGCCCCTGGACCAGGCGGCGAAAAAGTGCAGCGAGCGCATCGGCGAGCTTTATCTCGGCATGTTCGAATCCGGCGCTAAGGAAAACAAGCCTATCGCTCCCTTCACGGCGGAGCAGCCCACGAACGGCTTTTCCGAATATCCCGGCGGCCTGCTCTTTTTGCAGCATTTGGGCAGGGACGCCAACATACAGCTGTATATGATGCCCTCGGAGGAGGGTTTCGGCTGGCTGGCGTCGGAGGGCGAGGCGCTTACCGCCCTTCTTATGCTGCTGCGGCAGCCGAAGCTGCTCCTTCCCCTGCTGGAGCCGGTGCGGGACGGAAAAATGGACTACTACACGGTGGAAAACCTGGCGGAGAGAGCGGGGCTTAGCCCGGAGGAAACGAAAGCCGCCCTGGAAAAGCTGGAACGCTGGGGCTTCTGCCGCCATATGGACGCCCGGACCGCAGAAAGCCGCGACGGGCTTTACATCGGCGCGGAGACCCGGCTACTGCGGGCCATGCTGACCCTTGCCCGCCTTCTGCTGGACAATATGCCCCGCGAGGGAGGTGAGACGGCATGAGCCTGGGAGAAAACATCCGGGAGGGGCGGAAGGCTGCCGGTCTCACCCAGGAGGCCCTGGGGGAAAAGCTGGGCATGGCGGCCCAGACCGTCTCGAAATGGGAGCGGGACGAGAGCCTGCCCGACGCTTCGGCGCTGCCGAAGCTGGCGGACGCCCTGGGGACCACCATCGACAGCCTCTTTGACCGGAAGACTTCCACCTTCCGCGACGCCGCCGTGGGGGCCAAGGACTGGCTCCTGACCCTGGAAGGGGAAGATCGCTGGATGGGCGCCCTGCGCCTGGGCCGCATCTTGCAGACGGTGCTTGCCGGGTTCTGGGAGCTTTGGAAGAAGTACCCGGATTTACCGCAGCTTACCGTGGAAGAGTATGACTCGCCGCCCGTCACGCCCTGGGGCGTGAGCACCACCGGCGGCCACGACAGCGAATTTGGCTTCACTCTCTCCTCCCGGCGGGAGGCCATGCCCTTCCTCCTGCTCTTCCCGGAGCCGAAGGCGGGCTGGGGGCCGCTGCTGGAGGAGGACGACGCCGCCCCCTATTGGGAGGCTCTGGCGAAGGAGCCGGTGCGCCGGGCCCTGAAGCAGCTTTACACGGATGACGCCTTCTTCTGCTTCGATCTCCCCTGGGCCAAGGAGGCCTACGGCTGGGACGAGGAGATCATCGAATCTCTGATGGTCCTGGGCGCGATCAAACGGGAGAAAGCGCGGATCAACGACCGGGACAGCGATCTGTACTACGTCACTTATGGCCATCTCCGCCTGCGGCTCATGACCATCCTTCTGCTGGCAAGCACCCGAAATGAAAAGCAATTCGGCTTCGACTATTACGGCAGAACGACAACCCCCTTCCTGCGCGAAAAGAACACCGAACCCCCGGCGGAATAAGACCGTTCCTTTTCTCCCTTTGCAAAACACCCCCGGCGCAGCCGCGCTGGGGGTGTTTTCTGCCTCCCTCCTTGAGGGAGGTGGCTCCGGCCCTAGCCGGAGACGGATTGTAGCACGCACGTTGCTCGCGCGCGGAATAGGGAGTCAGAGTTATTCGTAGCTAATGCTGATTTGATGGGCTGACTCCCTATTCCGCGCGAGGGGACCCGCCGCGCAGCGGTGGGCGCGTGCTACAATCAGTCAGCTTTGCTGACAGCTCCCTCGGAGAGGGAGCATTTTTCCGCGCGGCGGGGGTTTTCCCCCGGGGGAAGCCGGGGAGGCGGGAATTTTGTCTTTACTCTCTATCCAGAGTAGAACCTGCCCACGTTTTGGTTTTTGACTCTACGAAGCGTTTCGTTTATGCTGGTCTCACAAGGCCGGACTTGAATCCGAACCATAAGGAGGAACGCCCCATGGACAACACTTCCTTTCCCCGGCGTCTGGCGGAGGAGCGCAAGGCGCGGGGCTATACCCAGAAGCAGGTGGCCGACGCCCTGGGCATCTCGGACCGCACCTATTCCAAATGGGAGACCGGGGAAAACGAGATGGACGTATCGTCTCTCTGCCGCCTGGCGGAGTTCTATGAAGCAAGTCCCGCGGTCTTCTTCCCCTCGGAAGGGCTGAAGCCGGAGGGGGTGCGGGAGACCCTGGGCGCGCTGGAGCCCAGGGAAGCGGCGCAAAGCTGGTTCCGTTTTCACTATGAGGCCCTCATGGGCATGAACGACAGCGTCATGGCGGAGGCGCGGGAGGACAGCACCTTCTTATACCGCCGCCGTGAGCCCTGGGCGGAGGTCCCGGACAACCCTTCGGAGCAGCGCGATCAAGCGCCCAACAGTCTCACCACCTTCGCCTTTCCCAACCTCTCCGCGATCTTCGCCGCGGGGGAGGACATGAACCTGAGCCTGCTACTGGAGCCTGCGGAGCAGGGCTTTTCCTGGCTGGTGCGCGAGCAGGCGGAGCTGGGGGCCATCTTCCGTATCCTGGGGATGCCGGGAGCCCTCCCCTGCCTCCATTTCCTGCTGCGGCAGCCGAACGCCGACCTGTTCTCCGTGCCCTATCTGGCAAAGCAGGCCGGGGCGGCGGAGAAGGAGATCGCCGCCTTTCTGGAGGCGGCGCTGCCTCTGGGCCTCTGCGTCGGCCAGAAGGTCCGGCGAAACGGGCAGGAGGAAAAGCTGTATCGGGCTTTCTCTCCGCTGCCGCTGCTGGGCCTTTTTGCCGCAGCGAAGCTGCTGCTGCGCCGGGATGAAGCGAACCTCCGGCGATACAGCCATCTGATCGGGTCCTTCACTCCCCCCATTTATGAGAAAGGAGAAAACGCATGAGCCTCGGAACACAGATCAAGGAAGCCCGCACGGCCCTGGGCCTCACCCAGGAAGGCCTGGCGGAAGCCCTGGGGGTGGTGCCCCAGACCATATCCAAGTGGGAGCGGGACGAGAGCCAGCCCGACGCTGCCCTTCTCCCCGCCCTGGCGGACACCCTGCAAACCTCCCTGGACACCCTTTTTGAGCGCAAAACGGGTACCCACGGGGACGCGGAAGAAGCCCTGAAGCGCTGGCTGCTACCCCTCCCGGAGGAGGCGCGGATGGAGGAAATGCGGAAGCTGTGGAAATCCTGCGTCCTGCTGGTTTTCGGCCGCTGGGACGGGCCGGAAAGTAAGCAGCGCGACCCCTTCGACTTCCCCGGCTATCCCTTCGAGAATAATGCCGCCTCTCTGCTGATGTCGGGCGGCCTCCTGTACTATTCCGACTGGCCGGCGCTCCCCTATTTCTGCATCCTGGAGGGCACGGCGGAAAGCTGGGCGGAAACTCTTGCGGACCCGGACGCCCAGCGGGAAATCTGGGAAGCCCTGGCGGATGGAGAGACCCGCCGGGCCATCCTGCGCAGCTATACCCTGACGCCGGGGTTAGATATGGGCTGTGACCGGGGAGAAATGGCGGCGCTGCTGGGGCTGGAAAAGCCGGAGGAGACCATGCCGAAGCTGGAAAAGCTGCATCTGCTCAGTGTCGTCCCCTGCGTCATCGACGGGGAGCAGACGGAGATGCTGCACGTCTCCCCCTACCACAAGCCCCTGGCCCTGATGCTGCTGGCCGCCCAGCTCTTCGGCCTGCCCAAGCCCGGCGGCGAGCTGAACGCCGTGGACGGCAAGCGCATGGGGACGCCGCTATTGGCCCCGAAGAAAGCGATTTGATTTATTCTCCCTCTATCGACAGCGGGACGCTCCAGCGTCCCGCTGTCGGCATTTGCCTCCCCTTCAGGGGAGGGGGACCGCCGAAGGCGGTGGAGAGGTCGTCCCCCAGGCAGCCGTCCACAACCGGACAACGCACCCCGGAGATACCTGCATAACCTTATAAGGTCAACATCTCAGTCGCTTCGCGCCAGCTCTCCTTTCAGAGGGGCTTTTAAATTCTCTGTTTCAGAGAATTTTGTGCCGTTTTCGTTTTTGACTCTACGAATCGTTTCAAATATACTGATAGTGCAAAGCCGGTTTTGCACGCAATACGCAAAGGAGGCACGCACTGTGGACAAAGCGAGATTTCTTGAGAACCTGACGAAGGAGAGGAAGAAACGCTCCCTCACCCAGAAGGAGCTTGCGGACGCCCTGGGCATTTCCGACAAGACCTATTCCAAGTGGGAGACCGGTGAGAACGAGCCGGACGTGGAAACTCTCTGCCGCCTGGCGGCGTATTACGGGGTGAGCCCGGCGGTCTTTTTCCAGGGCGAAGGGGAGAAAAGCGAGCTGGAGGGAATGGGCGCGGCGGAGGCGGCGCAAACATGCTGGCGGCGGATACTTGACCTGCTCATGGGCCTTCGCAGCTGCGCCTATCCCCCGCCGGGCGCGGAAACGGAGCTGCCGCCCCCGGAGATGCCGAAGGAGCTGCGGATGCCGGGCTCGGAACGAAACTACTGGCTCCTTGGCTACCGGGACCTGCTGGCTCTCACCGCTGCGGGGCCGGACCTGAACCTCACCATGCTGATGCTGCCCCACGAGGAACGCTACCGCTGGCTGACGACGGCGGGGGACGGGCTGGCGGCGCTGTTCCGCTTCCTTGGGCTGCCGGGGGCCACGAAATGCCTCTATGCCATCCTGACGGAGAAGGAGGGCAGCCTGTTCACGGCGGAATACCTGGCCGGAAAAGCGGGGGTGACGGAAGCGGAGGCCGAAGAAGTCCTGAAAGCAGCGGAGCCTTGGCTGATCGTCTTCGGACACCCATATTACCGCGAGGAAACGCCGGGAAGCCTCTGGTCCGGCGGTTTGCCGGTGCCGCTGCTGGGGCTCCTTTCCCTGGCGCGCATCCTCATTTCCGCGGACCCCCAATGGGGACCGCGGGGCGTGATGGCCTCCGGCCACGCGCATGAACACCTCCCACCTCTGATGGAAGGAGGAACGGTATGAAGCTGGGCGAGAACCTTCGCGCTGCCCGCACAGCAGCGGGCCTCAGTCAGGAGGCTCTGGGGGAAAGGCTGGGCGTGGTGTCCCAGACCGTGAGCAAATGGGAACGGGGGGAGAGCGCCCCGGACGCTATGCTGCTTCCGACCCTGGCGGACGCCCTGGGGGTCAGCCTGGACGCTCTCTTTGACCGGACGCCCACCGACGGGGAGATGGAGGGATCCCTCATCTCCTGGCTCCGGCCCAAAACAGAAGCGGAGCGCACCGAGGCGATGCTCCTGCTGCACCGGCGTCAGCTGGAGCTGAGCATCGGGATGGTGGATGAGGAAATATCCTCTGGCCGGGGAACGCCGGAGCATGTGCGCTATGCCCGGCTCGGAAAAAACGACCTTTCCTTCTTCCGCAATCATCCGGGCAGTCCCGCCTCTTTCATCTTCCGGGAGCCGGAGGAGGGCTGGGAGACCTTGTTTGCGAATCCGGAGAGATACCGGACCCTTTGGGAGGCTCTGGAGGACGGCGAGACCCTGCGGGCGGCGAAAAAGGTCCTCTCCATGCCCTGCAACGGGATCCTGGCGCGGGATGCGCTGGTACGGATGCTGGGGCTGGAGAATCCGGAAAAGAGCATTCCCCTGCTTACCCGCCTGAACCTTCTGTATTTCGAGAAATGCACGGTGGACGGGAGGGAAACGGAAATCTGCTTTCTTTTTCCCGATCCCGCCCTGCTGGCGCTCCTGACGGTGGCAAAGCTGTTCTTTGACCCGAACCGGGAGCCGGAGATGGTCGTTACCGGAGGCGACTGGAGCTGGCGGCCCCCGCTTTACAAGGGCGAGCCGCGCACACCCCGCGATTTATATCTGGATGCGGACCTGCTGTGAACAAACACATCCCCGCCGCACATTTCGTACGGCGGGGACGGCGTCATTTTTCAGTCTTTCGATTTGTAGTACAGCTGGCAGTGGCAGAAGCCCTCGAAATCCGGGTCCGCGATCTGCTCCCGGAACTCCTTGCACATGCACTTGGTGTCCTCGGTGCGCTCCCGGCGGCAGGGGCAGTAGTCCCCCGTCTCCTTCAGGCCCTGCTTCACGAGATCGGCGATCTCCTTGTTGGGATTGACCTTGATGCTCACGCCTGCTTCACCTTTTCGATGACGGCCCGCAGGTCCTCCTTGCCCCGGACGCCCACGGTCTGCCCCACGGCCTGCCCGTCCTTCATGAAGATCAGGGTGGGGATGGCGCTCACCTTGAAAGCATTGGCCAGGGCGGGTTCCTCGTCCACATTCACCTTAGCGAAGCGGACGTCCGTCATCTCCCCTGCCAGCTCCTCCACGATGGGGCTCAGCATGCGGCAGGGGCCGCACCAGCTGGCCCAGAAATCCACCACCGTGACGCCGGAGGCGGTCTCATTTTCAAAAGTGGCGGCGGTCAGTTCTATCGGTTTCATATCTGCATCCTCCTTTGCGGATAGTATGTTCATCCGCTCTCATTCTACACGAAGCCGGGGACCTTGACAAGATTTTTTCCGGCCCGGGGGCTGACAGAAGGCGGGCATTTGTGTTAAAATTCTGTAAAAAGCGAACGTCTGCAACGGAGGATGCGTCATGAATGCTTTGGAAGCATATCCGATCTCCCTGACCCTTATCATGGACGACGGGCGAGATCATTCCCTGGAGCTGGTTTCCGGTGAACTGATCCGCTGGGAGGGGCGGGAATACCCCGCGAAAACCATGGACCTGGGGGAAGTGCGCTTCCTCACCTTCGACCAGGAAAAGGAACCCCGGGTGAACCGCACCCTGGTGCTGGACGGCGCGGAGGGCCTTGTGACCCTGGTGACCTGCCGCCAGGGCCTGAACCCCAAGCGGCCCACGTATATCGACACAGAGATCCTCACCGGGGCCATCAAAGCGCCGGGAAAGCCCCTCCCCGAAAAGCGCCACGGCTACACCGACGACCTCAAGGGCAAGGCCGTCCGCTGGGACTACGACTGGGGCTTCAGTATCGTCCACGTCTATGTGACGGAACGGTATTACCGCATCCGCCTCCTGCAAAAGATGGGGGCTCCGGACAGCCCCTATGAGATCGCCATGAAGAACTATGTGGACAAGACGGAGCCCGCCTATTATCTGCGCATCCGCCCCGGCATGGTGCTTTTCGGCTTCACGGAGGACAACATGGACCGGGTGACGCCCCCGGAGATCGCCTGCTCCAGCCGCTGCCAGCTTATCGACCTGAAAGCCATGGAGACCGTGGGCCGGGGCTTCGGGCAGCCCGGCGGGGAGCTGGACGTATTCCGGGCAAGGGGCCAGTTTGTGGACCCCCTCCCCGGCGAGCTGGACCCGGGGTGCGCATACGTTATATAATAGCAGAGCGTGTCAGCCTCCCTCCTTGAGGGAGGTGGCTCCGGCGAAAGCCGGAGACGGAGGGAGTCAGGGTACTTGACAGCAGACGCCGATTCGCCGGTCCGACTCCCCCAGTCAGCTTCGCTGACAGCCCCCTCGGTGAGGGGGCCAATTTGGAACGCTTTTCAAAAGTCAGACATTGGGCCCGCTGCAAAATGCAGCGGGCCCACATTTTATCCGCCCAGCTTCCTCGCCAGCTCCGCAAGAGGTTTTATGGCGTCGTTCAGGTCGCGGATGGTCTCGGTGATGGCGTCGGTATTGTCCGCCACCATGGTGTTTGCATTGTCGATCAGTTCCTGGGCCGAAGCGGCCAGCCGGTCCATCTCCGCCAGGGAATGCAGCGCCCGGGGCACCAGAAGCACCAGGGCCGCCAGGACCCCCAGCACCATCAGCACCAGCAGGATGCTGAGGAAGGTCGCCAGGCGGGTATGGCGGAGCTGCTTCTTCTGATAGGCCAGCAGCTCATACATCAGCTCGTCGGGACCCCGCTGTGCAGGCTCCGTATTCATATGCACCTCTCTATTCTTCCTCCGGCGTCAGGAAGGGGATGCCCTCCCGCAGGTCGCCGGAGGGGTCCAGCATCCGAAGGGACTCCCGCATAAGGCTCCCCGCCGCGCAGCCGGCGGGAAGCACCTCCGGCAGCAGCTCTCCCAGGGGCTTGTGCAGCCTGCCCGAGGCCAGCTCGTCGAAGCGGCGCAGCAGCGCCCTGTCAAATTGCCCTTCCCCGTCCAGGGGGAAGATGCCTGCCGCAGCAGCCCTATCCACCACCCGGCGGCCCGTGAGCCGCCAGTGGACGTAGCCCGGCAGGGTGGTGACAAAGTCCACATAGGGGAGATACGCTTCCCCGTCCCGAACCGCTTGCCACAGATGGGCCGCAGCGCCCGCGGCGGGCACCGCCCGCCCCAGAGCATCCCCCAGCTCCGCCGCCGCCTCGGGACAGGGGTCCCAGGCGCCCCGATAGGCGGTGAGCATGCTGAGCCGGGGGTCGAAGGGCATATAGCCGCCCCCCATGCCCCGGACGATGAATTTCTCCGTCTCCTCCAGGGCGGAGCCGAATTCCTGCCGGTATGCCGCGGAAAGATCCCGCCACAGGGCCCGGATGCCGGGCCAGATCATCAGCAGGGTATAGGTCTCCACTCCGTCGATCTCATGGGGCTCCCAGGCCGCCGCCGAAGTCAGCAGCCTTTCCCCCTTCTTCCCCAGGAGGCTCAGGCGCAGTTCCTCCCTGCCCAGGCGGACTTCCAGGGTCGATCCTTCCAAAAACATGGGGCTTTCCCCCTTACTTCAGCTTGTAGCGCAGCACATTCCAGGAATGGCAGCGCAGGGTGCGCCCGTCCCCGGCGGAGGGGGCCACCTTTTCCGGCTCGTCGGCGGTGTTCACCGCCTTCAGGTCCTCATGCCACAGCTGCCGGTGCTCTGTGAGTTCCGGCGTGCCGAAGCCCCGCAGGTCCAGCTCCAGCTCCCCGTCCTCGGTGAGGCTGCGGTTGACGGCCAGCACGGTGAGCTCGTCGCCGCTCATTACGGCGGCGGCCTCCACGGTGGGGGTCTCGCCGTAAACCCCGCCGTCGTAGGTGGGGCAGTCGATGCGGCAGTTCAGGGCCGTGCCGCGCCCATAGCGGCTGGCGTCCCGGAAGGGATGGAAGATGGTCTGGACCCAGGCGCGCCCCCCGGTCTCCGTCATGATGGGGGCGATGACGTTCACCAGCTGGGCCAGGCAGGCGATCTTCACCCGGTCGCAGTGGCGCAGGAGGGTGATGAGCAGGCAGCCCGCCACCAGCGCGTCCTCAAAGGTATAGATATCCTCCAGCAGAGGCGGGGCCACGGTCCACTTCTCCACCTTCTTGTCCTGCTCGTTGGAATGGAACCACACGTTCCACTCGTCGAAGCTGAGGTACATGGTCTTTTTGGCGTGGCGGGTGGCCTTCACCGCGTCGCAGATGGCACTCACATCGGTGATGAACTGGTCCATATCCTTGCTGCAAGCCAAAAATTCCGCGCTGTTATCCGAGCGGTTGCCGTAGTAGCTGTGGAGGGAGAGGTAATCCACCTGGTCGTAGCAGTTATTCAGCACGGTGGTCTCCCATTCCCCGAAGGTGGGCATGGAGGAGGACGAGCTGCCGCAGGCGATCAGCTCGATCTCCGGGTCCGTGGACTTCATCAGCTTGGCGGCCTCGCAGGCGATGCGCCCGTATTCCTCGGCGGTGCGGTGGCCCATCTGCCAGGGGCCGTCCATCTCGTTGCCCAGGCACCAGGTACGGATGCCGAAGGGCTTCTCAAAGCCGTTCGCCCTCCGCCGGTCGCTGAGGGCGGTGCCGCCGGGGAAATTGCAGTATTCCACCAGGTCCCTGGCTTCGGCGGCGGTGCCGGTGCCCAGGTTCACGGCCATCATGACCTCGCTGCCCGCGCGCCTGGCCCACTCCTGGAATTCGTCGATGCCCACTTCATTCGTCTCGATGCTGTTCCAGGCCAGCTCCTGCCGCCGGGGGCGCAGGGAGCGGGGGCCGGTGCCGTCCTGCCAGCGGTAGCCGGAGACGAAGTTGCCGCCGGGGTAGCGCACGATGGGCACCCCCAGCTCCTTCACCAGCGCCAGCACATCCTGCCGGAAGCCCTGGTCGTCCGCCGTGGGGTGGCCCGGCTCGTAGACGCCGCCGTAGACGGCCCGGCCCAGATGCTCGATGAAGGAGCCGAACAGCCGGGGCGACACTTCCCCGATGGTATAATCTTTATCCGCGATCAGCTTGACTTTCATATGGTCATTCCCCTTTCTCAATGCTTACCACTTCCACGCCCGCCGCCGTGACGCGGAAGCGCACTTCCCGCCCGGCGAAGGAAAAGCCGTAGATCCGTTCCTCGTCATGGTGATAATGGGGCCGGGGGTCGCAGGCCAGGGCGCCCTCCAGGGCTGCCCAGGTCTCCGGCGGCAGGGCCGCGCGCACCTCCGCGGGACAGAGGACCGGCAGCTTTGGCGGCGCCTCGCCGCCGGTGAAGCCGCCCGAAGCCTCCGGCACGCTGTCGGCATAGGCGATATAGGGCTTGATGTCATAGACGGGGGTCCCGTCTGTGAGGTCCGCCCCGCCCAGCAGCAGGCTGGGCCCCTCCAGGCCCTCCCACTCCACCTCCAGCAGCTGGACGCAGCTGAGGCCCAGGGGATTGGGGCGGAAGGGGGAGCGGCTGGCGAAGACCCCCACCCGGGCATTGCCCCCCAGCCGGGGCGGGCGCACCGTGGGGGACCAGCCCCTGTCCGCATTCTCGGAGAAGCCCCAGATGAGCCATAGATGGCTGAAGCCCTCGATGCCCCGCAGGGCCTCCCGGCTGCGGAAGGGCGGCTCAAAGACCAGGCGGGAGCGCACCGCCTCCGCCAGGCCGCTCTGGCGGGGCACGCCGAATTTGGACCCGAAGGGGCTGCGCACCCGGGCGATGGCCGTCAGTTCCATTCAATACTTCCTCTTGCGGATATTCCGGCCCGAGAGATGGTCCGCGGTGAGCTGCTGCGGGTCGTCCCGCCGGTGGGAAACATAGTAGGCGAGGCAGATCGTCCCCGCCGTCAGCACATAGTAGATCGCGGCGCAGACATGGTAGGAAGCCCCCGCCGCGTGGAGGGCCAGCATCAGCTCGCAGAGGAAGTCGATCAGGAAGGCTACGCCGATCAGCCGCTTGTCCGCCGGTTCCCTCCCGCCCTCGAAGGCATACCAGACAAGGCGCACCAGGGCCACGGTCAGCACGAAGCGGCAGATATAGTCCACGGTGCTCATCCAGAATATCCCCGGGCTGGTCTCCGCCAGGTTCATCAGCTGGAGCCGCAGGGCCGGGGCCTGCTCCTCCGTCACCGTGTCCAGCAGCGACTGGAGCCCGTCCCGGTTGACGGTCATGGCGGAGGTGAGGCGCAGCAGGACGTTCAGCGCCCCCAGATAGAGCATCTCAAAGAGCCGGTAGCCCAGGCCGAAGCTGATGGGCACCCGGATGGTGGAATGCTGCTTCTTGAGGAACCAGAGGCCCAGGGCATAGGCCCCCACGTCGCAGAGGGCGAGGCAGAAGCCCCGCAGGAGGGCATAGGTCCACTTCCCAGCTCCGGCAGCCGGACCCAGCAGGCGCAGCAGATTTTCCGCCAGCAGGAAACCGAAGAGGAAGAAGGCGGCCAGGCCGCCCAGCAGCGCGATATGATTGAAGCGTTTGCGGTAAACGTACCAGACGTAATACATGGTGGGCAGCAGGATGCAGACGGCGAAAAGCACCGTCATCGCCGTGATGAGCCCGCCGGGAAACACAAGCTCGGATTCCAAATCGTAACCTCCAGTATATTGCAGAAAAGGCGCCCTGGCGGGCGCCTTTTGAAGTTTGCTCAGCCTCAGTTGAAAATCTTGAGGATGTCGTCAAAATCATCCTTGGGCTTGGCCGGGGCAGCGGGAGCCTGGGGCTTGGGCTCGGCGGGCTTTTCCGCCTTGGGGATCTGGCCCGCGCCCTCGCCGTCGAAGCAGGTGGCGATGACGATGACCCGGATCTCGTCCTCCATGGTCTCGTCGAAGGAGGCGCCGAAGATGATGTTGGCGTCGGGGTGCGCGGCGGATTCCACCAGGCCGCAGGCGACCTCCACTTCCTCCAGGCCCATGTCGGGGGAGCCCACGATGCTGACCAGGATGCCCTTTGCGCCGTTGATGGAGGTCTCCATCAGGGGGCTGGAAACGGCCATCTTCGCCGCATCCTCCGCCTTGTTCTTGCCGGAGGCCTTGCCCACGCCCATGTGGGCCTTGCCCGCGTCCTTCATGACGGTGGTCACGTCGGCAAAGTCCAGGTTGATGAAGCCGGTCTGCTTGATGAGATCGGAGATGCTGGTGACAGCCTCCAGCAGCACCTGGTCGGCGATGCGGAAGGCATTGAGCATGGTGATCTTCTGATCGGAGGCATATTTCAGCCGGTCATTGGGGATGATGAGCAGGGAGTCCACCTTGCCGATGAGCTCGCCGATGCCCGCCTCGGCCTGGAGCATGCGCTTGCGGCCCTCGAAGCCGAAGGGCTTGGTCACCACGCCCACGGTCAGGATGCCCTGTTCCTTGGCGATGTCGGCCACCACGGGGGCCGCGCCGGTGCCGGTGCCGCCGCCCATGCCGGCGGTGATGAACACCATATCCGTGTCCTCAAAGGCCTTGGTGATGTTGTTGCGGTCCTCCTCGGCGCTGCGCTTGCCCACCTCGGGATCGCTGCCGGCGCCCTGGCCGTGGGTCAGCTTCTCACCGATCTGGAGCTTGATGTCCGCCCGGGAGGCGCCCAGCACCTGCTTGTCCGTATTGATGGCGATGAATTCAACGCCCTGGACATTCTCCTCCACCATATGGTTGACCACGTTGTTTCCGGCGCCGCCGACGCCGACGACCTTTATATTCACCACATTGTCGGGACCGGTCTCGAAATCATAAGCCATGGTTTATTCCTCCCGTACACATATTTACACTTTGCGTTTTAGTTTATCAGTAATAGTGATTTTATATCAAAGATTTCCACAGGTCAATAGGCAAAAAGAAAACCGGCGGGCATTTTCCGTGAAAAAATGCCCGCCGGAGCCATTTCCTTTATCAGTCGAAGAATTTTTTGAACAGGCTGTCCCAGTCCTCGTCGGCAGCGCCCTTCTCCGAAGTGCTCGGCGCGGTCTTCTGCTTCTCCACCACCTCGGCCACTTCCTCCCGGGCGGGGGCCGCCAAAGCCGGGCCGTCCCCGAAATCGGTGGCGATGACGATGAGGCGCAGGGCGTCCATCAGGTTTTCGTCGAAGCCCAGGCCGAAGATGATGTTGGCGTCCTCGTGGGCGGCGAGCTGGATGCGCTCCATGACGGCGGTCACGTCGTCCATGGGCAGATCCGGAGAGCCGATGATGTTGATGATGAGGCGGCGCGCGCCCTGGATGTCGGTATCCATCAGCTCGCTGTGGATGACGGCGGCAGCCGCTTCCTCCACCTTGCTCTTGCCGCTGGCCTCCCCGATGCCCAGGTGGGCCAGGCCGCTGGAGCGCAGGACGGTTTTCAGGTCGGCAAAGTCCAGGTTGATGAAGCCGGTGCTCCGCAGCAGGTCTGCGATGCCGCCCACGGCCCGGATCAGCACTTCGTCGGAGACGGCGAAGGCATTGGCCAGGCTGACCTTCTGATCGGTCACTTTCCGGAGATTGTCGTTGGGGATGACGAACAGGGTGTCCACCTGCTCCATGAGGGCTTGTACCCCCTGGTCCGCGGTGCGCATCTTCCGCGCGCCTTCCCAGCGGAAGGGCATGGAGACCACGGCCACGGTGAGGGCTCCGGCGCTGCGGGCCGCCTCCGCCACCACGGGGATCGCCCCGGTGCCGGTGCCGCCGCCCATACCGGCGGTGAGGAAGACCGCGTCCACCCCCTCAAAGAGTTTCTGGATGGCATTCTTGCTCTCCTCGGCGGCCATTCTGCCCAGCTCCGGCCTGCTGCCGGCTCCCTGGCCCTTGGTCAGCCTCTCGCCGATGATGAGCTTTTCCTCCGCCGGGCAGCCGGCCAGGGCGGACTTGTCCGTGTTGATGGCGCAATAGCTCACGCCGCTCATGCCGCTGCGCTTCATGCGGCTCACCACGCTGTTGCCCGCGCCGCCGATGCCGACGACCTTCATGTTGATGATATCTGCCATTGTTCGCTCCCCCATACCGCCGGACTTCTCAGCCCGGGAAGTAGTGCCCCTCCTGCGGCGTGGACATATCCAGGGTGCCCCGGTCGCCCGCGCCCAGATTCTCTACGATCCGCTTCATCAGGTCCAGCTTCTGTTCCAGCTTTTCCTGCCTGCCCATGCGCACGGTGAACCGGTCCAGATACGTGAAATGCAGATCGCTGACGTTGCTGAAATCCAGGTCCTGCACGTCCAGGCGCAGATCTTTCTCGCTGAGCAGGGTCAGCATCTCCCGCAGGTAGCTGAGCTTGGTGCTCTCGGCTTCCCCCACCCGAAGGGTCTGGCCCACTTCGGTCTCCAGGGGAGTGATGCCCCGGATCTGCAACAGCTCGCTTTCGTCGCCCCGGAAGCCGCTGACGGCCTGGCAGTCCTGGCTCAGCAGCACCCTGCCGCTCTCTGTTTTCAATATAGCTACCGCGGAGGTCTCTTTCACGGTGATCACCAGGCGGTCCGGCACCACCAGGGAAATGCGGGCGGCGGAAATGCCCGGCAGATTGGAACGGATGCGCCGGGAGGCAAGGGCCCGAAGGGTCAGCAGCCCGCTGTCGCCGGGGCGGAGCCCGGATGCTTCGGTGATCTCTCCCGATGAGTATATCACATTTCCCTCAACCTGTATATCGGAAATTTCAAAGAAAATGTTCACTGCCAGTAAAATGGCGACGGCGGCCAGCAGGTAGCGGATCGTCCGCATCCTGCTCTCGTTTCGCATCTTCCGCTGCCGCGCGCGGCTGCGCCTTTCCAGTGCCTTATCCATCCTCTGCATCCCTTCCGTATCCGGGACGGGGGTCCTTCCCCCGCACTATTCCATCCTCCAGGAGGCGCGCCTCCCCGCCCAGGGCGGTCAACGCCCCCGCCATATCCTCATAACCCCGGAGCACATGCTCCATGCCCCCCAGGAGGGTCTCCCCTTCCGCCGACAGGGCCGCCACGGCCAGGGCCGCGCCGCCCCGCAGGTCGGAGGCCCGGACGGAGGCGCCGTGCAGCTTTTCCACGCCCCGGATCACCGCCGTTTTCCCCGCCGTGCGGATGTCCGCTCCCATGCTTTGGAGGGCGGGCACGTGGCGGTAGCGGCTCTCGAAAATGGTCTCGATCATCACCGTGGTCCCCTCCGCCTTCAGAGAAGCCGCCATGAGGGGCGGCTGGGCGTCAGTGGGGAAGCCGGGATGGGGCCGGGTGATGATGGGGCCGGGGCTGCGGAGTGTCCCCCGGCGTTCCAGCACGATCAGGTTTTCCCCCGTTTCGATCCGGCAGCCCATACGCCGCAGGGCTTGGAGGACGGGGTCCATATCCCGGGGGCAGGCGTCGTAGAGGCGCACCCTTCCCCCGGCGGCGGCGCAGGCTGCCAGATAAGTGGCGGCGGCGATCCGGTCCGGCATGATGCGCTTCTCCCCGCCCCGCAGCTTTTTCGTGCCCCGGATGCGGATGACGCCGCTCCCCGCCCCGGCCACCAGGGCCCCGCAGGCGCGGAGATGGTCCTGGAGGTCCAGGATCTCCGGTTCCCGGGCCGCGCCGGTGATGACCGTGCTTCCCTCGGCGCGGACGGCGGCCAGCATGGCGTTCTCCGTGGCCCCCACGCTGGGGGTGGGCAGGGCGATATGCCCGCCCTTCAGCCGCGGGCAGCGGCAGCAGAGCCTGCCCCCGGCCTCGGTGATCTCCGCTCCCAGGGCGCGGAGGGCCATCACATGCAGGTCCACCGGTCTGGGCCCCAGCTCGCAGCCTCCCGGCAGGGAGAGGCAGGCCTCCCCGCAGCGGCTCAGCAGGGCTCCCAGGAAGATGACGCTGGAGCGCATCTGCCGCATCATTTCGTCGGGGACCTCCGGGAGGATGGGGCCGGAGGCGTCTACATACAGGACGTCCCCTTCCTCGTAGACCCGGCAGCCCACATGGCGCAGGATGCGCACCGTGGCTTCCACGTCGGTGAGACGGGGGCAGTTGCGGAAAACGCTCAGCCCCTCCGTCAGCACGGAGGAGGCCAGCAGCGGCAGGGCGCTGTTCTTCGCGCCCTGCACCCGAAGGCTGCCGCTGAGGCTTCTGCCGCCGGTGATCTTCAATATGCTCATATCCGTCCCCCCGCAAGAAATTTCAAAACATCCTATGCGGAGGGAGTTTTTTGGTGTCTGTCAGGCTTCGTCCTTCCGGGAAAGGCGCAGCATCTCGTCCACGATGACGTCCAGGGCGTCGGGCCGGTCCAGGGACCGCTGGGCCTGCCCCATGGCGCGGAGGGCGTCGGGGGAAGCCAGCAGCTCCTTCACCAGGCTCCCCAGGGTCTCCGGCGTCAGTTCCTCGTCCCGCAGGAGGCGGGCGCCTCCCGCTTCCTCCAGGAGGCGGGCGTTCTTTTCCTGGTGGTTGCCCGTGGCGTAGGGATAGGGCACCAGCACGGCGGGCCGCCCCACGGCGCAGAGCTCTCCCAGGGTGGAAGCCCCCGCCCGGCAGAGGATCAGGTCCGAAGCTGCCATGACCGCGGGCATATCGTAGATGTATGGCCGCAGCTCCGTGTATTTCGGCTCCGGCGCGCCGGCCTGCGCCAGGAGGCCTTTCATGGTCTCCAGCCCCGCTTCCCCGCCGCCGCAGGCATGGAGGAGGCGGAAGGCGCCGGTTTTTTCGTTTTCCGCCGCCAGGGCCGCTATGGCGGCGTTGAGCCGCCTGGCCCCCAGGCTGCCGCCGAAGGACAGAAGGAAGGGCCGTTCGTCCAGGCCCAGTTTCTGCCGGGCTTCCGCCCGGTCTGCCTCCCGGAAGCCGCTGCGCACGGGCATCCCCACGGTGAGCACCTTCTCCGGGTGCCGGTAGCCGCCGCGGCTCTCCTCAAAGGCCACCATCATCCGGTCCACATGCTTTTCCAGCATCCGGGTGGTGAGGCCGGGCATGGCGTTTGCCTCGTGGAGCAGGGTGGGTATCCCCCGGGCCGAAGCAGCCCGCAGCACGGGGAAGCAGACATAGCCCCCGGTGCCCAGCACCGCGTCGGGCTTGAACTCCTCGATGATGCGCCCGGCCTCCCCCATGCCCCGAAGCAGTTGCCCGGCGGAACGCAGGTTATGGAGGATCTCCTTTGGTTTGAGGCTGCGGTGGAGGTTGCCCACGGTGATCCCCCGGATGGGGAAGCCCTCCCGGGGCACCAGCTCCATTTCCATATTCCCGGCGGCGCCCACGAAGAGACACCCGGCGTCGGGCATCAGGGCGCGGATGCGCTGGGCCGCGGCCACGGCGGGGTTGATGTGGCCGCCGGTGCCGCCGCAGGCAAAGAGAAAATTCATGCCTCTATCCTCACTTGTTGGCGATCTCCCGGGAAGCCGAGAGGATCAGGCCCACCTCCGCCAGCTGCACGATCAGGGCCGTGCCGCCGTAGCTGAAGAAGGGCAGGGAGATACCGGTGGAGGGCAGGAGGTTCGTGACCACGCCCACATTCAGGAAGACCTGGATGGCGATCAGGCTGGTGAAGCCGATGACCATCATGCGGCTGAAACGATTCTTGCACTGGAGGGCCAGCCAGTAGCCCCGCAGGATCAGCACCGCGAAAAGCAGCAGGATCAGCACCGCCCCCACGAAGCCCAGCTCCTCGCAGATGATGGAGAAGATGTAGTCGTTCTGCGCCTCGGGGAGGTAGAGATATTTCTGGCGGCTGTTGCCCAGCCCCAGGCCCAGCAGTCCGCCGGAGCCGATGGCATAGAGGGACTGGATGATCTGCCAGCCGTCCCCCAGGCGCTGGGATTCCGGGTCCAGCCAGGCGGCGACCCGGGCGAACATATAGCTGGTCTTCGCCTTTTCAATGACCCAGTCCGCGTGGCCCCGGAGATAAAAGACGATCATGAGCACCACCACGGCGGCGGCGGCGAACCAATACCAGCGGGTGCCCCCGGCATACATGAGAATGGCCCCCACGGCCAGGATGATGATGGTGCAGGAAAGGTGGGGCTGGGCCAGCAGCAGGACGCTGAAGATCCCCAGCACCGCCGCAAAGGGGATGACCCCCAGCTTGAAGGTCCCCATCCGCTCAGGCCCGATGAGGCAGGTCCAGTCGGCGAAGGCCAGGATGACCGCCGCCTTCACCAGCTCCGAGGGCTGGAAGGTGATGGGGCCCAGTTCGATCCAGCGCACGGCGCCGTTTCCCCGCAGGCCCGTCAGCAGCACGCCCAGAAGGAGGCCCAGGGCCGCCAGGATGGCCGGGAAGGAGAATTTCCGCAGGAAGCTCAGGGGGATGAAGGAGACCACGAACAGGGCCGCGATCCCCATGCCCGCATAGATGGCCTGGGTGGTGAAATACTTCATGGGCTGGGCTTCGCCGGTGTCCGTCACCGTGTCGAAATAGGCGATGGCATAGCTGGAACTCAGGAGCATGACGAGGCCCACCGCCAGCAGCAGCAGGGTCAGCACCAGGAAGGGTACGTCCAGCCTGCCCAGGCGGCCCCGCCGCCGGACGGGGCGGGTCTCCGGCTCCGGCAGCACTTCCGGCTGCTCCGGCTTCTGATAGGGGAAATCATAAATCTCCGGCATGACGGTACTCTCCCTGGCGTTCCCGCGTCACAGCCCGTAGCGGCTGCGGACGCAGAAGAAGGTGACGACGGCCAGGACCAGGGAGACGCCGGAAAAGACGGCGAACACCTTGATCTCGCTCCAGCCGCATTTCTCGAAATGATGGTGGATGGGTGCCATTTTGAAGATGCGCTTGCCGTGGGTCAGCTTGAAATAGCCCACCTGCAGGATGTCCGACAGTGTCTCGCAGATATACACCAGGCCCAGGGGCACCAGCACCAGGGGCATATCCAGGGCGAAAGCCAGGGCGGAAACGGCGCCGCCCAGGAACAGGGAGCCCGTGTCCCCCATAAAGACCTTGGCCGGGTGGAAATTGTAAATAAGGAAGCCGATCAGCCCCGCCGTGAGAGCGGCGGCGAAAATGGCCTGGCTCTCCATTTTCCAGACTGCGGCCAGGGCGAAAAAGCAGACGGCCACCGGCAGGGTGACGCCGGTGACGAGGCCGTCCACCCCGTCGGTGAGGTTCACGCTGTTCACCGTGCCCACGATCACGAAGGCGGCGAAGATCACATAGACCGCCTCGGGCAGGGGGATGGTCACCCCCGCGAAGGGCACATAGAGATTGGGGCTCAGGAAGCCCAGGTAGCGCAGCAGCAGCACGAAGGCCACGGCCACGGCCAGCTGGAGGATGAATTTCTGCCCGGCCTTCAGGCCCTCGTTGTGGTGGTGCTTCACCTTCATGTAATCGTCGAAGAAGCCGATGGCCCCGTAGATGAGGCTGAGGGCCAGCATGGCCCCGGCGCTCCAGTTCCCGGCGCGGAACTGGGGGATGGCGGTGACGATCACGGCCAGAAGCATGCCCGCGATGAACATGAGGCCGCCCATGGTGGGCGTGCCCTCCTTGCTCATGTGCCAGACGGGGCCGTCCCGCTTGATGCTCTGCCCGGCCTTCAGCCGCCGCAGCGCGGGGATCAGCACCCGGCCGCAGAGCACCGTCACCACCAGGGATATGAGAAACGCCTGCAGATAACTCATTGGTCAAACCTCATAGCTTCGTAGAATATCAAAGGCTCGCAAGGATCTCCGCGGCGATTTCCCGCTCGTCCATGTGGTATTTCGTCTTGCCCACGATCTGATAGGTCTCGTGGCCCTTTCCCGCCAGCACCAGGGTATCCCCCGTCTGGGCGTGCTCGATGCCCCAGCGGATGGCCTCCCGCCGGTCCGGGATCACCACATAGGGGGTGTCCAGCCCCTGGAAGCCGGGGAGGATCTCCGCGATGATGGCCTCCGGGTCCTCGGTGCGGGGATTGTCGGAGGTGACGATGACGTAGTCCGCCAGGGAGCCCACCACATGGGCCATCTTGGGCCGCTTGGTGCGGTCCCGGTCCCCGCCGCAGCCGAAAAGGACGCCCACCCGCCCCCGGGCGGTGTCCCGCACGGTGCGGATCATGTTGTCCAGGGCGTCCGGCGTCACGGCGTAGTCGATGAGGAGGGTGAAATCCCGCCCCGTGGGGACCACCTCCATGCGCCCCTTGACGCTTTTGCAGTCCTGCAGGGCGGCGGCCAGGTCCTTCAGGGGCAGGCCCAGAGCCAGGCAGCAGCTGAGGGCCGCCAGCGCATTGTAAACGGAGAACCTTCCGGGGATATGGAGGCAGGCTCTCTCCCGCTGTCCGGCATAACAGGCTGTGAACTCTACCCGGTCCGGCAGGAGCGAGACGTCCTCCGCCCGCAGGGAGGCCCCCTCCCCCAGCCCGTAGCTGACGCAGGGGATGGTAAGCTCCGGGATGATCTTATCTGCGGCGGGGTCGTCCCGGTTCACGGCGGCGGCCCTGCTCAGGGCAAATATCTTCTTCTTCGCCTCCAGGTAGGCGTCCATGGTCTTGTGGAAATCCAGGTGGTCCTGGCTGAGATTCGTGAAGCAGCCCACGGCGAAGGGCACGCAGCAGACCCGGTCCAGGCACAGGGAGTGGGAGGAGACCTCCATCACGGCGTACTTGCAGCCCGCGTCCGCCATCTCCCGGAAATAAGCCATGATGTCCCGGCTCTCCGGCGTGGTGTTCACGGCGGGATATACCTTGTCCCCCACGATGTTCTCGTTGGTGCCCAGCAGCCCGGCCTGCTGCCCGGTGACGGCCATGAGCAGGCTGCGGATGAGGTTGGTGGTGGTGGTCTTGCCGTTGGTGCCGGTGACGCCGATCACCGTCAGTTCCTCCGCCGGACGCCCGAAGAAATTGGCGGCGGCGAGGGCCATGGCCCGGCGGCTGTCCTTCACCAGCACATAGGGGGTCTCCACCGCCGGGGCCTCCTCGCAGATCACCAGGGAAGCGCCCTTATCCACGGCGGCGGGGATGTACTTGTGCCCGTCGGTCTCGTAGCCCCGCACGGCGATGAAGGCCGCGCCGGGGGCAGCCTTGCGGCTGTCGTAGCACACGTCGGATACCTCCATGTCCGCCGGAGCATGGAGGCCCGTCACTTCTATATCCCGCAAAAGTTCATTCAGTTTCATCATCCATGCGTCTCCAACAGGTCGGGGTTCGTGTCGATCAGGCCGATCTCCACCACGGTGCCGAAGTTCACGGTCTCGCCGGGGCTGATGCTCTGGCGCTGGACCTCGATGGTCTTGGAATCGGAGGGCATAACGCCCGCCGACTTGATGAAGAGGCCGAAGGCCTCAAAGTATTGCTTGGCGGCCCGGAAGCTCTTGCCGGTCATGTCCGGCACAGTCACCAGCTCCGTGGGCTTTTCCTCCCCGGCGTAGAGGATGACGGTGCTCCCCTCCACGATCTTCAGGTTCCCCACGGGGGCCTGGTCGGTCACGATGTCCCCGTCCCCCCGGACCTGGACGGCGAAGCCTAGGGACTGGAGCTGCGCCCTGGCGTCGGCTACGGTGGCGCTGCGCACATTGGGCACCACCACATTGAAGGAGGCGCTGCCCCCGGCTTCCTCCACCCCCAGATAGGGCAGGATGTCCGCCAGGATGTTGCCCACGGTGGGGGCCACCATGCTGCCGCCGCTGATGTTGAGGCCGCTGGTGCGGTCCGGGGAATCCAGGATCACCAGCACCGCCACCTGGGGATCGTCCATGGGGGCGATGCCGATGAAGGAGACCATGTAATCGTCGGAGGCCTGGCCGACCTTTTCGGAGGTGCCGGTCTTGCCGCCCACCCGGTAGCCCGCCACGCTGGCGTTCTTGCCGGTGCCGGTGGGAGAGGATACCACGGTCTCGATGATCTCCCGGACGGTCTTGCTGGTCTCCTCGGAGATCACCTGCCGCACCACGGTGGGATTCACGTTGGCCACCACGGTGCCGTCCTCGTCCAGGATCTGCCGCACGATGTAGGGCTTCATGAGATAGCCCCCGTTCATGGTGGCGGAGATGGCCGTGATGAGCTGGATGGGGGTGATGTTGAAGGTCTGGCCGAAGGAGGCGGAGGCCAGCTGGGAGTGGTTGCGGGGGTCCTCGAAGACCTGGTGGGACCACCAGATGCTGCTGGACTCGCCGTAGAGGTCGATGCCGGTGCGGTCAAAGAGGCCGAAGGCCTCCATGTAATCATAGAAGCGCTTGGCCCCCAGGCGCATGCCCATGGTGGCGAAGGCCACGTTGCAGGAATTCTGGGCGCTCTGGGCCAGGGTCTGGTCCCCGTGGCCGCTCCGCCGCCAGCAGTGGAGGGGGTCCGTGCGCCCCAGCACCTGCATGGCGCCGCCGCAGTTGAAGTGGTCGTCCCGCGTCACCGCCCCGTCCTCCAGGCAGGCGGCCAGGGTGATGATCTTGAAGGTGGAGCCGGGCTCATAGGTGTCGGTGATGGCCCGGTTGCGCCACTGGAGCTGGAGCAGCTCCAGATAGCGGTCGTTGTAATCCTGCTCCGTCATGGTCACCGGGTCCCACTCCGCGTCCAGCTTCGCCTGGTAGTAATCGCTGAGGAGGCTGTAATTGTTCAGGTCGTAGTCCGGCACGGAGACCATGCCCAGGATGGCCCCGGTCTTCACGTCCATGACGATGCCCATGCCGCCGTTTTTGATCTCGTTGTCCGCCACGGCCTGCTCGATGTTCTTCCGGAGATAGAACTGCACCGTGGCGTCCAGGGTCAGGACGATGCTGTTGCCGTCCTCGGCGTCGTGGTATTCCTCATAGCCGGTGAAGAGCATATCCGTGCCGTTGGCGGCGGCAGTGCGGACGATGCGGCCGTTGACGCCCTCCAGGGTGCTGTTGTACATGGCCTCGATGCCGTCCAGCCCGTAGTTGTCCGCCCCCACGAAGCCGATGAGCTGGCTGCCCAGGCTGCTGTAAGGATAATAGCGCTTGGTGTCCTCGATCAGGTGGACGCTGCAAAGATAGCCCCGCTTGGCGGATTCCGTGTCCTTGTAGCGATAGTTGGGATCCTCCAGGAAGCCGCCGTTGACATAGGCCCGCACCTGGTCCGCCAGGTCCTTTTCCACCTTGACCCGCACGGTCTTGTACCAGGAGGCGGTGTCCTCCCACTTGCGCATGATGCTGTCGTAGTCCACGTCCAGGATGCGGCTCAGGGCGGCGGCGATGGCCTCCTTGTCCTCCCCGTAGCGCACCATCTCGAAGGGGCTGATGTAGACGGTCTCCACCGTGGCGCTCTGGGCCAGGATCAGCATCTTCGTGTCGTAGATGGTGCCCCGGGAAGCATTGACCGTGGTGGACCGCACCTGGTCCTCCACGGCGGCGCTTTCATACTCGTCGTGCTGCCCGATCATGATACGCCCCAGCTGGGCGATCAGCACAATAAATGCAACGATACCGCACAGGAGCATCAAAATCACTGTGCGGCGCGTCGTCATCTGATTCGGTTCGTTTTCCTGTCCGGTCTGCTTTCTGTATGCCATCGCCCTCGCCTCTCCGGGTAGTCCTGTCGGTCCCTTTATCCTACGCGGAAGGGCCGCCCAAATATACCGCTGCCCGGTCCCAAAGCCTTTCCAGCCATTTCAGCAGATTGGCGGGCTTCCGGTCGGGGTCCAGGACCACCGCCAGATCCTCCGTAGTGCTGCGCAGGTAGATGGCCTGGTCGGTGTCCGCCTTGATCATGCCGATGGTGGTCCGGGCCGTCTGCTCCACTTCCTCCATGTTGAAGGCGCTCTCGCACTGGATCTCCAGCCGGGCGTGGGCCGCCTGCAGCTGAGCGATCCGGGTCTCCAGGCGGGCGGCCTCGCTGGATACAGCCGTCAGCCGGGTATAGGCCTGGAGCAGCAGCACCAGCAGCACCAGACAGGCGGCGGCCAGGGGCACCATGACGGCGGCGATCAGGCGGCCCCGCCGCCGCTGCGCCGCCAGAGCCGCGGCGTCCTCCGCCGTGCCCAGGCGCACCCGCTGCCTCGGCTGCGCCTCCCTTGCAGGCTGTGCTTCCGGGATCGGAGGCTGGGGAACGGCCTCCGTTTCCGGCGGATATTCGATTTGCGGCGCAGCCGTGCCGAATGGATCGTAGGCCAGGCTGCCCAGGGTCAGATCAGCGAAATCCGCCATTTCCCGATGTTCCTCCTCCGGACTTCTCCCTTTCGGAAGCAAGCCCCATCAACTTATACCCGCTCTGCCACCCGCAGCTTGGCGCTCCGGGCGCGGGGGTTCCTTTCCAGTTCTTCTTCCCCGGCGGTGACGACGCCGCCCACGGTCTTCAGGCTCTGCTTGAAGCCGCAGACGCACACCGGCAGGCTCTTGGGACAGGTGCAGCCGTCCACCCGCTTGTGGATGGCCTGCTTCACCAGCCGGTCCTCCAGGCTGTGGAAGCTGATGACGCACAGCCGCCCGCCCTTCTTCAGCCGGTCCGGTGCCATAGCCAGCATCCGCTCCACGCTCCCCAGCTCGTCGTTGACGGCGATGCGGATGGCCTGGAAGCTGCGCTTGGCCGGGTGCTGCTTCTCCCGCCTTGCGGCGGCGGGCATGGCGGACCGGATCAGCTCCGCCAGCTCCAGCGTGCCCTCGATCTCCCGTTCCTGCCGCCTTCTCACGATGGCGGCGGCGATGCGGGGGGCATAGCGCTCCTCCCCATAGGTGTAAAGGATGCGCTTCAGTTCTTCTTCGGACCAGGTATTCACCAGCTCCCGGGCCGTAAGGCCCCCGGAGCGGTCCATGCGCATATCCAGCGGCGCGTCGGCCATGTAGCTGAAGCCCCGCCGGGCATCGTCCAGCTGGGGGGAGGAGACCCCCAGGTCGAAGAGCATCCCGTCCGCCAGCTCGACGCCCTGCTCGTCCAGGATCTCCCCGATGCGGTCAAAATTGCTTTTCACCAGGGTGACCCGGTCCCCGAAGGGCCGGAGCCGCTCCCCGGCGGCAGCCAAAGCGTTCTCGTCCCGGTCAATGCCGATCAGGCGGCCCGTGGTGAGGCGCTTTGCGATCTCATAGGAATGGCCGCCGCCCCCCAGGGTCCCGTCCACATAGACGCCCTCGGGGCGGATTTGGAGGCCGGCGATACATTCCGCCAGCAGCACCGGCGCATGGCGGAACTCGCTCACAAGCCGAGCTCCTCGTAGATCTCCGCCATGGTCTTGGCCTGGAAGTAGGCTTCCTCGGAGGCGCGGTAGCGCTCGCTGTCCCAGATCTCGGCCCGGTCCGGCAGGCCCACCACCGTGGCGTTCTTCCCGATGCCCGCGTAGTCCCGCAGCTCCTGGGGGATCAGGATGCGCCCCTGCCCGTCCACCTCGCAGGTGGCGGCGTTGGCGAAGAGGAAACGCATCAGGTCCCCGGCCTTGGACTGGCTCTGCCCCTCGAAACGGGCGCAGAATTTTTCCCAGCCCGCGGGGGAATAGACGTTGAGATATTCCTTCGGCCCCCGGACCACATAGCATACGTCGCCAAGCTCCTTTCGCAGCTGCGAAGGAACCGTCAGTCTTCCTTTGGCGTCGATGCCGTGGTTATACTTGCCGGTCAAGGGCTGGAACCTCCCCACTTTGGGCCATTTCGTGACATTTTCAACCACTACACCGCCATTATAAGGGCAGCCCCTTTTAATTGCAAGAGGTATTTCCGCGATTTTGAAACTTTTTGTTACGGGGCAGCAAGAATTTGTGAACATCGGCCCCCAAAAGCGGGTTCCGGTGTCATTATGTCTACCCGGATCTGGATATCCAGGGGATTTTCTGGATATCCATTGTGGAAAACTTTGTGGATATTGTGAAAAACTCCGGCATTTCGGGGCTTTCTCCCCGGGATGCCGGAGCGGAGGCTTTGTTATAAAATGAATATTCATTGGCGGAGGTTGACATGTCGTTATGCCTCTCTGCCCCCCGGCGCGCTGTTGACGGCTTTTTTGATTTATGGTAAAGTTTCACGCGAGGTAGGAGACGCAAAGGAGAGAGACCAGCCTTGAAGATCGGGATCGGCATCGACACCGGCGGTACCTATACGGACGCCGTTATTTATCAGTTTGAAACGAAGCAAGTGCTGTCCGCCGCCAAGGCGCTGACCACGAAGAACGATTTGTCCGTCGGCATCGTGAATGCGCTGAGCAAGCTGGACCGGGCGCTGCTGCCCCAGGCGGAGGTGGCGGCCCTCAGCACCACCCTGGCCACCAATGCCTGCGTGGAGGGCAAGGGCGGCCGGGCCAAGCTCCTGTTCCTGGGCCTGGACGGGGAGACCATCCGCCGCGTGGGCGGGAAATACGGGCTGGACGGCTCGGACGAGGTCCACGCCTACCCCGGGGCGGGCTCCTTCGACGGGCAGGTGCTCCCCTCCCCCGACTGGGAGAAGATCACGTCCGAGGCCAGGGAATGGCTGGCCGACGCGGACGGCCTGGGCATCGTGGAGCTCTACGCCATGAACAACGGCGCCGTGGCGGAGCGGGAGGCCAAGGAGCGGCTCCTGGCCCTGCGGGACCTGCCCACGGTCTGTTCCAGCGAGCTGTTCAGCGGCCTCAACAGCGTGCAGCGGGGCTCCGGCACCCTGCTGAATGCCAAGCTGGTGCCCATCATCCGGGAATTCATGAACGCCGTCAGCCGGGCCTTCCAGGCCCTGGGCGTCCGCGCTCCCATCGTGGTGGTGCGCTCCGACGGCAGCCTCATGAGCGAGAGCTTCAGCCGCCTGCGGCCCGTGGAGACCATCCTCTGCGGCCCCGCCGCCAGCGTGCTGGGGGGCGTGGAGCTGGCCGGGCGGAAAAACAGCGTCATCGTGGACATGGGCGGCACCACCACGGACGTGAGCCTGGTGAAGGCGGGAAAGCCGGTGCGGGTGCGCAGCGGCATCCAGATCGGCTCCTGGCGCACCTTTGTCCGGGGCGTGCAGATCGACACCTTCGGTCTGGGGGGCGACAGCGCCATCCGCCTGAAGGACCATGATTTCATCCTCTGTCCGGACCGGGTGATGCCCCTGAGCCTGCTGGGGCGGGACCATCCGGAGATCATCCCCGTGCTTCAGAAGCTGGTGGACAGCAAATATGTCCACACCCGGCCCATCCATGAATTCTATACCCTGGTGCGGGACATCTCGGACCAGCCGGGCTTCACGAAGGAGGAAAAGGCCTTCTGCGAGGTGCTGAAGGACGGTCCGCTGGACATCCGCAGCGCCGCCGCCGCGGTGGGCACGGACATCTACTGGCTGAAGGTGGACCGGCTGGAGGCGGAGGGCGTGGTGCTGCGCAGCGGCCTCACCCCCACGGACTTCATGCATCTCAAGGGGGATTTCGACGCCTATGACCCCGAGGCGGCGGAGATCGCGGCCTATTATCTGCTGCGCTGCATGAACCGGAAGCTCACCGAGCAGGAGCTGAAAAGGCTCTGCGACGAGGTTTACGACCGGGTGAAGAAAAAGCTCTATTGCAGCCTGACCCGCATCCTCCTCATGGACCGCTACCCTGATCTCCGGGAGGAGGGGCTGGGGCCCCAGCTGGAAAAGATCATCGCCCGGCGCTGGGAGGAGCTGAAAAACGGCAAGCCCGCCCCCGGCTACTTTGACCTGGACTTCACCACCACGGCGGCCCTGGTGGGCATCGGCGCGCCCATCCACATCTTCCTGCCTGACGTGGCCCGGGCCCTGGGTGCCGAGTGCATCATCCCCCCCAACGCAGGGGTGGCCAACGCGGTGGGGGCCGTGGTGGGCAATATCTCCGCCGAGGCGGAGGTGGAGCTGCGGCCCAACCACACCGCCGACGGCATCCACGGCTATTTCGTCTGCGCCAGCGACCGGCAGGAACTCGTCCGGGACAGGCCCAAGGCCGAGGAGCGCTGCCGC
The DNA here is from genome assembly GCA_902795345.1 of Oscillospiraceae bacterium. Classification (GTDB taxonomy): domain Bacteria; phylum Bacillota; class Clostridia; order Oscillospirales; family Oscillospiraceae; genus UBA1774. The sequence continues at coordinate 54,542 of CADBKO010000007.1, read as the reverse complement.
GCTTTGGCGGCGCAGCTGGCGGAGGAGGAGGCCCGGAAGCGGGGCGTGGTGGGAGATATCCGCGTCACCGTGGAGGAGGAGAACCGCACCAGCATCGACAGCAAGGGCCTCAGCATCGACCTGGGCACCCGCTTCCTGGGCGTCGCCATCGGCGGCGCGGTACTTTAGCGTCCTTATTCGCCGGAATGGCAGGTATCCGCGCAAGCGCGAATACCCGCAGGATTCCGGCGAAACGTCCTTTTCAAAACGGAAGCACAGCTTCCGTTTTGAGCGGAGGGGCAGCGGAATGAGGCTCCCTTTCCGAGGGAGGCGATAACGATAACAAAGCACCCCCGTCCTGTCCCCGTCCCCGCCGCAGCGGAATAAGGCTCCCTCTCTGAGGGAGCTGTCAGCGAAGCTGACTGAGGGAGTCAGAGCATCGAATTAGCAACCGCTGTGAATCACCCGACTCCCTATTCCGCGCGTGAGCAACGCGCGTGCTTCAATCCGTCATCGCCTGGCGGCGATGCCACCTCCCTCAAGGAGGGAGGCAACACCGATAACGGAAGCCATTTCTTCGTCCAAAAGTCTCTCGTCCCCCGCGAACTCCCGCCGGGGAATCCAAAGGGGCAGGCCCCTTTGGCCGTGAGGAAGGGTCCCGGGGAACCTTTATGGAATGGTTCCCCGGGCGCGCCTTTGCCTTCTTTCGCCGCGCTGCGAAAGAAGGTCGCTCCCGCAGGAGCGAAATCACCCCCGTCCAAACCTCCGTCCCCGCCGCAGCGGACAATTCACCGGCTCTTTGCGGATTCGCCGCTCGCCTGTGCGATTCGTTCCCCTGTCCCGTCGCCTCCGGCGGGCCTCGTCGGAGCGCACGTCGCTCGCTCCGTTTCCGCAGAACCGTAATACTGCGAAAACTCCGTATCGCTCGGTGGCTCCTCCTCTTCAAATCGAAACAGTTCGTTTCGATTTGAGAAGGACGTTTCGCCGGAATCTTCAAGCAGCGACTAAAAGGAGCTGCGCCGTATTCCGGCGAATAAGGACGCGGACCCCTTCCCCGACGACCAAGGGGGCTCCGCCCCCATTGGATTCCCCACTTTTGGACGAGGGACGGGGGTTTGGACGGAGATACGGATTGCCACACCCGCTTCGCGGGTTCGCAATGACGGTAAGGGGAGGCTTGCTGTTTAAGTTTACGACATAGCCTCAAAAGCGTGAAGTGCTTGATGAGGGACCCCCCCGTCCTCGCCGCAACGGAATAAAGCTCCCTCTCCGAGGGAGGCGATACCGATGGAAGGCGGACCTGCCGTTACCCCGCAGGTCCGCCCCTTTGTCGCTTTTTATGAATTTTTGTTCCTTCCCATCCTGCATTTTTTCTCTTTTCTTCCCAAGTTTCCCTTGCTTTTCTGCAAGTGTGCATGTATAATGCACTTTATCAAATTAACGCAACAGCATGGAGGGGTCCCCAATGAAGAGCTTTTCCCGGAAGGCGTCCGCCATCCACGAATCCAGCACGCTGGCCGTCAGCGCGCTTGCCAACCGCCTGAAGGCCGAGGGTAAGGACGTTATCAATTTCGGCACCGGCGAGCCGGATTTCGACACGCCGGAGAACATCAAAAATGCCGCCATCGACGCCATCCATGCGGGCAAAACGAAATACACCCCCGCTTCCGGCCTGCCCGCTCTGAAGGCGGCGGTCTGCAAGCGGCTGGAAGCGGACATCGGCGTCCATTATGAGCCCAGCGAGATCGTGATCGCCTCCGGCGCCAAGCACAGCATCTATATCGCCCTGTGCTGCCTGCTGGACGAGGGGGACGAGGTCATCGTCCCGGCCCCCTACTGGGTCACCTACACGGAATCCGTGGCCATGGCCGGCGGCACCCCCGTGGTGATCGCCACCACGCCGGAGCAGCATTTCAAGCTGACGCCGGAAGCCCTGGAAGCGGCCATCACCCCCAAAACGAAGCTGCTGATCCTCAACAATCCCTCCAACCCCACGGGCATGTGCTACGACGAAGGGGAGCTGCGGGCCATCTGCGACGTGTGCGTGAAGCACGACCTGTGGATCATGTCCGATGAGATCTACTACAAGCTGGTCTACGACGGACGGCAGTTCAAGAGCGCGGCGGCCCTCTCCCCGGAGATCAAGGCCCGCACCATCCTCGTCAACGGCGTCAGCAAGTCCTATGCCATGACCGGCTGGCGCATCGGCTACACCGCCTGCGACGCGGGGCTGAGCAAGATCATGTCCAACTATCTCAGCCACGCCACCAGCGCCCCCAGCACCATCTCCCAGTGGGCCGCCATCGAAGCGCTGGAAGGGCCCCAGGAGAGCGTGGAGGAGATGCGCAAGGTATTCGAGCAGCGGCGCACCTATATGGCCGACCGGATCAACAGTCTCCCCAGCGTCAGGTGCCTCATGCCCGAAGGCGCTTTCTACGTCATGATGAATATGGAGGGCGTCATCGGCAGGACCCTGGGTGGCAAGCCGATCGGGAACGGCAGCGATTTCGCCATGGCCTTCCTGGAGGCGGAGAACGTGGCCCTGGTGCCCTGCGGCGGCTTCGGAGAACCCAACTACCTGCGCTGGACCTATGCCGCCAGCCTGGAGGACATCCGGAGAGGCCTGGACCGCCTGGAGCATTTCCTGAAAGGATAAATGCGTCCTTATTCGCCGGAATGGCGGGTATCCGTACAAGCACGAATACCCGAAGGATTCCGGCGAAACGTCCTTCTCAAAACGGAAGCAGCGCTTCCGTTTTGAAGTGGAGCCGCATAGTCGGGCCTTTCCCGAAAGGGAGAGGCCCGTTTTCCGTTTCAGCGGCCCGGCGAGGCGGTCAGGTTTTGGAGAGGACGTTTCGCCGGGATCTTGCAGGCATGGCCGCCTGCGGGACAAATCTGCCATCCCGGCGAATAAGGCCGAAGGTCTTGCGGTTTTCTCATTTTCTTTATATAATAAGGATAAAAGAATAAAAACTGACCGGAGGACGCTATGGAAGAAAAAAAGCTGACGGGAAAGGTCTACGACATACAGGGATTTTCCGTGCACGACGGACCGGGCATCCGCACCACGGTCTTTCTCAAGGGCTGCCCCCTGCGCTGTCCCTGGTGCCACAGCCCCGAATCCCAGGAATTCCCCACGGAGCTGAACTGGATGGAGATCCGCTGCGTGGGCGTGGAGACCTGCGGAAGATGTATCTTCGCCTGCCCGGAAAAGGCCATCACCCTGGGGGACAAAAAGGTCTCCCTCAAGGACGAGAGCGAATTTACCGTGGTGAAGATCGACCGGACCAAGTGCACCTCCTGCTTCAAGTGCGCCGACGCCTGCCCCCACAACGCCCTCTACCGCTGCGGCACGGACTACACCGTGGAGGAGGTCCTGGACCGGGTCAAGCGGGATATCCCCTTCTACAAGCGCAGCGGCGGCGGCGTCACCATCTCCGGGGGCGAATGTCTCTGGCAGCCCCAATTCACCCTGGAATTCCTCAAGGGCTGCAAGGCCCTGGGCATCCATACGGCGGTGGACACCACGGGCTACTGCAAGTGGGAGATCATGGAGCAGATTCTGCCCTATTCCGACCTGTTCCTCTATGACCTCAAGCAGATGGATCCCGATCTGCACAAGCGGGTCATCGGCGTGGACAACGCCCCCATCCTGGACAATGCCCGGAAGCTGGCAAAGGCCGGGGCGAAGCTCCAGATCCGCATCCCCACCATTCCCATGTTCAACAACAGCCGGGATTCCTACCGGGCCTTCGGGGAATTCATCCTGGAGCTGGGGGACGCGGTGGAGACGGTGCAGCTTCTGCCCTACCACAACCTAGGCGTGGTGAAATGGGAGCGCCTGGGGCGCAGCGGCCCCGCGCTGGAGGCCATCCCCCCCTCCGACGCCCAGATGCAGTCCCTGAAAAAACAGCTGGAGGACATGGGCGTCAAAAATGTCATAATCCACTGACGGAGCAGATCAGAGTTCCGGTTTTTGCAAACGGGAAAGGCGGCTCCCCGCGTAGGGGAACCGCCTTTTTATCTTTTTCGCTCACCTGCCGAACAGGGCCGCGGCCTCGGCCATGCGCCGGGACACCGGCACCCCGAAGGGGCAGCGGCTCTCACACTGGCGGCAGCCCAGACATTCGTCGGCCCTGCGGCTCAGGGCGAAATAATGCTCCCGCACGGAGGCGGGGACCTCCGGCTGCATCACCGCCAGGTCATACAGCTTGTTCACCATGGCGATGTCGATCTCCGCGGGACAGGGCTTGCAGTGGCCGCAGTAGGTGCAGCCGCCCTTGTAGGCATGCTTGGGGGCTCCGGCCAGGACGCTGGCATAGTCCCGTTCCTCCGGCGAAGCCGTCTCATAGGCTGCGGCGGCGTCGATCTGTTCCGTGGTATCGTAGCCGCAGAGGGCCGAGGCCACCGCCGGGCGGGTCAGGCAGTAGTGGATGCACTGCACCGGCGTGAGAGGGACGCCGAAGGGCGAGCGCTTTTCGTCGAACAGGCGGCCCCCGGCGAAGGGCTTCATCACCGTCAGTCCCACGTCCAGCTGCTCGCAGCGCTGGTAAAACTCCCGCCGTGCCGGGTCGATGCCCGCCAGTCCCCCGTCGTATTCCTCGGCAAAATACTTGTCGATGTCGTCGGTGGGGGGCATCAGGTCGAAGGCGGGGTTGATGCTGAACAGGATCATTTCCACCAGGCCGCTCTCCGCCGCCAGTTTCCCGATCACCGGGTTATGGGTGGAAAGGCCCACATGGCGGATGATCCCCTTCTCCCGCAGCTCCTTCACATAGTCCAGATAGGGGGAATCCTGGATGGCCTCCCAATCCTCCACCTGGTCTACATAGTGGATCATGCCCAGGTCGATGTAGTCCGTCCCCAGCCGGTCCAGCAGGTCCTGAAAGGCCTCCCGGCATTTGCCGGCGTCCCGGGTGCGGACATACTGCCCCTCCTGCCAGGTGGAGCCGATGTGCCCCTGGATGATCCATTTTTCCCGCTTGCCCGCCAGGGCCTTGCCGATATTCGTGCGCACCTTCGGCTCGCTCATCCAGCAGTCCAGGATGTTGATGCCCTTCGATGCCGCGTGGTCCAGCAGGCAGGCACATTCCTCCGTGCTGTGGCGCTCCAGCCATTCGCCGCCGAAGCCCACCTCGCTGACCATCAGGCCCGTCTTTCCCAGTCTTCTCCGCTCCATGCTCAGTCCTCCTCCTGTGTAGTTATGTTATTGTATCATATCCGGCGGCTTTTGATAAGCCCCATCGCTCCCTTTTCCCCGGCCCTGACGCCCCGGCGGAGGGACAGCCGGGGCAGCCGCCGCGCGCCCCCTTCCGGACCGCCCGAGCCGGGAAGCCGCGCTGACCCCTTCTCGGAGAAATGCACAATTTTCCGGGCGCCGATTTGTGCCGATTTCCGGTTTTCTTTTCCCTGGGCTCCTGTATAATATTTCTTATATAACTATTCCGTATCGTCCAAGACGCGGGAACGCTCCCGTCATGGGGCAAAGTGCCGGAAAAACGTAAAATGAACATAAAGGAGGCTACCACATGCAAGTTTTCACCTTTCCCCTGAATGAGCGGGGGGACGCGAAGCTGATCGTCAGCGTCCACAACGTCCCGCCCATGATGGGCATGCCCACTCCCCCCACCCCCGCCCTCATCCATGTGCCCGGCGGCGGCTTCATGGCCTGCAGCGAATCGGACACAGAGGTCATCGGCGGCAGGCTGAGCTCCAAAGGCGTGGGCGTTATCTGCACCTATCTCTATCCCTGCGGCAAATACTACCGCTTCCCCCAGGTGGTCATCGACCTGATGCGCTCCATCAAGATCGTCCGCGACCACGCCAAGGAATGGGGCGTCAACCCCAAGCAGATCATCATCTCCGGCAACTCCGCCGGCGCCTTCATCTGCCAGAGCACCGGCAACCTGTGGAACCGGCCCGACCTGATGGAGCAGGCGGGCTGCACCGGGGAGGAAGCCCGGCCCGACGCCATGATCCTGGGCTTCGGCCCCATGTTCTGCGGCCAGCAGGTGGACGACGGCAAGCTGACCTATGTACCCAACGGCGACCTGGTGGGGGATCAGACGCCTCCCGCCTTCTTCCACCATGCCCGGATGGACACCCTGGTATCCGTCTACCAGGCCATCGCCATGATTGACTCCTACGAGCGGCATAAGCGGCCCTTTGGCTGCTTCATCTCCGGCTTCGGCGGCCACGGCGAGACCGGCGGCAGCAAGCGGATGGCGGGCATGGACGGCACCGTAGGCCCCTGCGTGGACGATTGGTTCGAGGGCTGCTGGAACTTCCTCTGCAACGTGCTGGGCATCAGCCAGATCCCCCAGCAAATGATGATGATGGGACCCCCTCCCGGAGGGGAAGGCCCCAGGCCCGGCCCCGGCGGACCGGGCGGGCCGGGTGGACCCGGTGCGGGCGGACCTCCTCCCATGATGATGAATATGCCGGTGCCCCCTCCGGGCAGCGAGCCCAACGGCCCCGGCGCCATGCCCTTCGGCCAGGCGCACGACATCCACATGCCCTTCAACGTGGCCTACAAGGACAAAGACTTCGACACATATAAATAAGTCAAATATGTATAAGGGGTCCCGCTGCCAGATGCAGCGGGACCTCTGTTATTGTCCGGAGGAGACGACCCGGCTCCGCCGGCGGCCCTCCGGCTCCCGCCGGGTGCGGCAGGCCCCATGGTAGATGGGCTTCCAGCCGGGGTCGTAGAAGAGGGAGGCGATGCCCACGGGCAGGTAGGTCATGAGGAAAAAGGGGAAGGTGAACAGATAGCCCAGCTTCCGCAGGGCGGTGGTGCAAATATGCCGCCACTCCGTCGCGGTGGTATAGGCCCCCAGGAGGAAGAACATGATCCAGCTGATCCCCAGGGTCCGGAGGATGCCCAGGAGCCCCGGCAGAAAGCTCCCCCCGCGGCAGACGCTCCAGACGCCCAGGCCCAGGGCGGAAGCCAGGGAGAGGGCGGGCAGGAGGATAAAGGGCAGGATGTTCATGAGCATATCGTAGCAGGCGAAAGAACCCCCCAGGGCGCCCTTTGCCAGCCTCGGCCCATAGCGGCACATCACCTGGATATACCCTCTGGCCCAGCGGAGGCGCTGCCGCCAGGACTGGGCGAAGCCCTCCGGCTGCTCGTCGTAGAACACCGCCCCGGCGCAGAAGCCGATCCTTCTCCCCCGGATGATCTGATACGCGGTGAACTCGATGTCCTCCGTCAGCAGGTGGAAGGGCCAGGAGCCCAGCTCCTCCGCCACGCTGCGGCCAAAGAGGAAGCCCGTGCCGGAAACGGCGCAGCTGACCCCCAGGAGATGGCGGGCGTGGTTCAGATAGCGGCTCTCCCGCAAAAACCAGAGGGCGGAGCCCGCGCTGATCCAGCTGCCGTCGTAATTGACGCTGTTGCGATAGCCGGTGACGATCTCCAGCCCGCTGGAAAAGCTCCGGTCCATCTGCTCGATGCAGTCCTTTTCCAGCAGATTGTCCGCGTCGAAGACGAAATATCCGTCGAAGCCCGCCGGGTGATCCCGCCGCAGATGATCCAGCAGGGCTTCCAGGGCATAGCCCTTCCCCACATGCTCCCTGTCCCGCCGGGTATAGACCCGCGCGCCGCCCGCCCGGGCGGCGGCCTCGGTGCCGTCGGTGCAGTTGTCCGCCAGGACGAAAACATGGAGCTTCTCCCTGGGATAGGTCTGCCGCCGGAGGCTTTCCAGCAGCCCGCCGATCACCTTCTCCTCATTCCGGGCGCAGATCAGCACGGCATAGTCATGCTTGCCCCCGGAGGGAGGCAGGGGCTTTTCCTTCTTCACCCGGGGCAGCAGCAGATACAGCAGCTGATAGGCGCAGCAGAGGGAAAAGACCAGGGTGATGATGAGATTTCCTGTATGAAGCGTCTGCATGGCTTTCTCCTTTGGAGAGTTTGATGAAAACCAAAACGCAAACCAGGGAACCGTTTGCGTTTTGGAGAGGACGTTTCGCCGGGATCTACGAGCATTCGCCCTTGGGTGGATGCGACGCATCCCGGCGAATAAGGACGATCGGGAAACGGAGCATGGCCTTGAACAGGTCCCCGTCGGTGAAGAGGCGCAGAGTCCCCCCCTGCAGCTCCGCCAGGCTCCCGGCGATGGAGAGGCCCAGGCCGCTGCCCTCGGTAGACCGGGCCGCGTCCCCCCGGACGAAGCGCTCCATCAGCTCCGAAGCGGGCAGGTCCAGGGGTTCCCGGGAGGTATTCTTGAAGGTAAAGACCGCTTCCCCGTCCTGTTCCTCCAGGCTGAGATAGACACGGGTGCCGGGGAGGGCATATTTCAGGGCGTTGCCCATGAGATTGTCGAAGATGCGCCACATGCGCCGCCCGTCGGCCAGGATGCGCAGCTCCTTTTCCGGCGTTTTCGTCACCAGGGTTAAACCCGCGGCGGCCAGCCTTTCCTGGTATTCCCCCGCGGCCTGGGTGAGGAACACGCCTGCGTCGCAGGGCGCAAGCTCCACCTCCAGATTGCCCGTGGAAGCCTTGGAGGCCTCCACCAGATCCTCGATCAGCCGTTTCAGCCGCTCCGCCTGGCGCAGGAGCACGTCGGCATATTCCCGCAGCTTCCCCTCCGTCGGGGCCTCCCGGCCCACCAGCTCGGCATAGTTCACCACGGAGGTGAGGGGCGTTTTCAGATCGTGGGACACGTTGGTGATGAGCTCCGTCTTCATCCGCTCGCTGCGCAGGCGCTGCTCCACGGCGGCGCTCATGCCCTCGCCGATGCGGTTGAGGTTTTCCCCGTGGCGGCGGAGGGCGGGGACCATGCCCCCGGTCTCGGTGACGTAGCCCAGGTCCCCGGCAGCCAGGGCTTCGCCCCCCTTCTGGAGCCTCCGCAGCTGGAGGGCCAGGGTCAGCACCGCGGGGAAGAGGAACAGCTTTTCCACCACCCACAGGACCGCCAGGTTGTCCGTCTCATACCAGCACAGGAGGATGGCGATCCCCTCGATCAGGGAGATGCCCGCGAAAACGAGGGCCGTGCGCCACACCAGGGGGAGCTTCCCCAGCAGCCCGCCCAGGGCGCGGAGGAGCTGCCAGAGCTTGCGCAGGCAGAAGCCGATCACCGTGTTTTTCACCAGGGTATGGCCCTTGATGCGCCCGGCGGCGCTCATGCTGAGACCCAGGACCAGGTTGGCCCCCAGCAGTCCCATAAGGCCGATGGCGGCGAGGGTGGCCGCTTCGGAAGAGGTCGCGCCGTCCAGGAGGAGGCACAGCAGGAGGAAGCCGATTACGCAGAGGGCCAGCATCAGGTCGAAGGGGACGCGGTACAGGGCTCCGGGGCGAAGCTCCTCCGTGTCCGGCCTGCGGGCGGAGACGCACATCAGCCCCACGAAGGACGCGATGGAGAGGCCCAGGGCGAGAAAAGCGATGAAGAACACGGCGTAGCGGAGGGTCCAGCCGACATGCACCAGCCGGGCGGTCAGGGCCAGCTCGTCCAGCATGGGCAGCCCTTCCTTCAGGGCGAAGGAGACGGTGTAGACCTCCATCCCCTGCTCCCGTTCCTCGCTAGTCCACAGGTAGCGCAGTTCGAATCTTTCTTCGTTCGACGGGAAGTAACCGTAATCAAAGCGGAATCCCCAATCCTGCACCCCGCCGGCGCTCCGGCTGCGGCATATGACGGTCCCGGAAGCGTCCTGCACCTGCCATACGGCGTTGCCCCAATCGGCCTCCGGCGCATGCTGATGGAGGATGTCGGCCAGCAGGCTGTACCCGTAGCCCCGCAGGGGCCGGGAGAGATAGTCCGTGTATATCTCCGCCTCGGAGGCGGTATAGAACTGGGGTTCTTCCAGCAGGAACACCCCCAGCGCGGCGGAGCCCGCCAGCAGGCAGAGGCACGCGATGCAGCAGACAAAGAGGCTGAGCTTGCCCCCGATCGTGCGGAAAAAGCGCTTCAACCTTCTCTCCCCCTTTCCAGCTTATAGCCCTGGCCGAAGACCACCTTGATATGCCGGGGGTCCGCCGGGTCGATCTCCAGCTTTTCCCGCAGGTGGCGGATGTGGACCGCCACGGTGTTGTCCGAGCCGAAGGGCTTCTCCTTCCACACGGCGGCGTAGATCTCCTTGGGGGAGAACACGGTGCCGGGGGAGGACATGAGCAGCTTGAGTATCTCATATTCCTTGGGGGTGAGGGAAACCGGCTCTCCGTCCAGCAGCACCTCCTTGGTGCGGTCGTTTAGCTCGATCCCCCCGGCGGTCAGGGTCTCCCCCGTCTTCGGCGCGCCGGAATAGCTGAGATAGCGCCGTAGCTGGCTGCGGACCCGGGCGCAGACCTCCAGGGGCTGGAAGGGCTTGGTCACATAGTCGTCAGCCCCCAGGTTCAGGCCCAGGACCTTGTCCGTGTCCTCGCTTTTGGCGGTGAGGAGGATGACGGGGGCATGGCTGCGCTCCCGGAGGGCGGCCAGGGCGCTCAGCCCGTCCATCACCGGCATCATGATGTCCAGCAGGATGAGGTGCACTTCCTCCCTGTCCAGGATCTCCAGGGCTTCCTTCCCGTTACAAGCGGTGAGGATGCGGTAGTCCGGCTGGGTCAGGTATATCTTCAATGCGGATACGATGTCCGCGTCGTCGTCGCAGATCAGGATATTGGGCATGGCTCCCTTCCCCCTCTTAAGGCCGGGGTTCAACTCCCTCAGCCTTATGTGCCCCTATTGTACTCCCATGCCGATAAAGAGGAAATAGAAATCGGATTAAGATTCGATGAATTTACTTCCGAAGCAGTTCTTATTGCGTTTTTTTCATAATTCCTGTATCATGCGGCATAGAGACATACAAAGGAGGTGCGTGCATTGGCTGAAAGCATCACCAACTATCAGTGCCCGGCCTGTACCGGGCCCCTGCGCTTCGACCCCGTCACGGGGAAGCTCGTCTGCGAATACTGCGGGAGTGCCTACGACACGTCGGAGATCGAAGCGCTCTACGCCCAGGCGGACGCAAACGCGGCCCATGCCGCCCAGGCTGCCGCCGGAGAAACGCAGCCGGAGGGCTCCCATTGGAGCGAGGCGGAGGCGGCAGGGCTGAAGGTATATAACTGCCCTTCCTGCGGGGCGGAGCTGATCTGCGACCAGACCACGGCGGCCACCAGCTGCCCCTATTGCGGCAATCCCAGCATCGTGCCGGGGGAGCTGAGCGGCGCCCTGCGGCCCGACTGGGTCATCCCCTTCAAGCTGACCAAGGAGAAGGCCATCGCGGCCCTGAAGGAGCATTACAGGAAAAAGCCCCTGCTGCCCAAGCTGTTCTCCAGTCAGAACCACCTGGAGGAGATCAAGGGCGTCTACGCCCCCTTTTGGCTCTACGACGGGGAGACCGAGGGCAGCGCCACCTTCCACGCCACCAAGGTCCGCAGCTGGAACCAGGGGGCGTACCGGGTGACGGAGACCTCCCACTTCCAGTGTGAGCGCCGGGGGGGCCTCAGCTTCCGAAGGATCCCCGTGGACAGCTCCACCAAGATGCCCGACGAGCATATGGACGCCATCGAGCCCTATGATTTCGGGGAGCTTCAGCCCTTCTCCACCGCCTTCCTCCCCGGCTATATGGCGGATAAATACGACGTGGACGCCGCCACCGCCGAGGAGCGGGCCCGGAAGCGGGCGGAGGGGAGCACCGTGGGCGCCCTGGAGGCGACGGTGAAGGGCTACGCCACCGTCAGTAAGGAGAGTGCCGACATTTCCTACCGCCGCACCGGCTCCCAGTATGCTCTGCTGCCCGTCTGGCTCCTGAGCACGAAATGGAACGAGAAAAACTACCTCTTTGCCGTCAACGGGCAGACGGGGAAGCTGGTGGGGGACCTACCCATCGACAAGGGCAGGCTGGCGGCCTGGTTCTGCGGCAGTTTCCTCGTGGGGGCCGTTATCGCGGCGCTGGTGCTGGGCACCATCGTATTTTGAGAGGGGGCGGCGGCATGAAGAAAAGACTGGCTTCCCTGGCGCTGCTCCTGATCCTGTGCCTGCTGCTGGCCCTGCCCGTGATGGCGGACAGCGCCCGGGAGCTGCCTCTGGTCTGCGACGCCTCCGGTATTCTGACGGAGGAGCAGGCGGAGGAGCTGAACACGCGGGCGGAGGCGTATTCCCGGCAGTATTCCTGCGACATCATCGTGGTCGTGGTGGACGACACCGACTTCTACGACGTGGAGACCTTCACCGAGGGGGTCTATAACAAGTATAATTTCGGCTGGGGTCCGGAAAGGAGCGGCGTCATCCTCCTGCTGAGCATGGAGGAGCGGGACTATGACCTGGCTGCCTACGGCTTCGGCAACACCGCCTTCACCGACTTCGGCAAGGACCAGCTCATGAAGGAAGTGAAGCCGTATCTGCGGAAAAACGACTGGTACGGCGGCTTTTCCAAGTATCTGGATCTCTCCGCCGACTATCTGCGCCGGGCCCGGGACGGCAAGCCCGTGGACCGGGGCCTGTTCCGCCTGTCCGCCCCGGTGGTGATCTGGTCCCTGGTGGCGGGCGTGATCTTCGCCCTGATCGTCACCACCGTGCTGAAGGCCCGGATGAAGAGCGCCGTCCTCCAGACCAGGGCCGACGACTACCTCTCCGGCGATCTGCGGCTGGAATATGCGGACGACCGTTTCCTGAGCAAGGATGTGGTGCGGGTGCGCCGCAGCGAGGGCAGCGGCGGGGGCCGGGGCGGCACCAGCATCCGCAGCAGCGGCTTCAGCCACCACAGCGGGAAATTTTAAGACTTAGACTCCGAAATACACGTACCCTCTGCAAAGCGTACTTTGCAGAGGGTACGGTTTATTTCCGTCCTTGTTGGGAATAGTCCAGGCCTCTCTATCGTCATCGCGAAGCCGGTGCCCACCACCGGCTGTGGCGATCCGTACCCCCGTCCTTTTCCCGTTTTCGTTCAACCAGCAAAGGGGACGAAGAAACGGATTGCCACGACCGCTCCGCGGTCTCGCAACGACGGAGAAGGGAGGCCGGGGCTATTCCATAGCGATGATGGGGTTCACCCCGCCAGCGAATGGACGATCTTCCAGGCGTCGGCGGCACTGCCCTGCTCCAGGCGGAGGGTCGCCATGACGGAGTTGGCTACATATAGGTTTACATAATTCTTTTCCGACAAAGCCTCTGTCACTTTTTCCTCCCTGACCTCCTTCGGGCGGCCCAGGCAGGCTTCCCATGCGTCGGCATCCGCGCCGGTGCTGAGGGTCCAGCGGATGCGGGTCTCCTCCCGCGTGTAGACGCCGTCGAACCACACGGGCTCCCGCGGGCCGTCCCCAAACCGGGACGCCAGATACACAAGCTCGGATTCCGCCCTATATCCCAAGGCCGCGAAGTCCGGTATCTGCTCCCGGAAGGCCTCCGGCTGCTCGTCACGGGTACAGCAGGTAAAGCACTCCCCCGCCATCTCCCGGAATCGGTCCAGGTTCAGGGGGTGGGCCCAGAACCAGTCCAGCAGGGCGACGATCCGTGCTTCCCCATCGGTCCCGCTGGCGTAGAGCTGATACCAGACTTCCGACCTCTGCCAGGTGAGGGTCTTGGCCTCATGCTCTCCCCCCTCGGCAACGATCCGGATGCCGTCCCGCTCCGTCACGGTCACTCGGGGCGGGATCACATTCCCGGCTTCATCCTTCGTGATCACTATTTCGTCGCTGACCTCGTGCAGCTCCTTCGGCGCGGCGGTGAGCCGCAGGTCGCTGTAGCCCCCCGTTTCGTCCTCGGGCCGCTCCATCCACCAGAAGCTGAGCTTGTAAAGGCTGCCATTCCCGTTGTAATACGCCCAAAAATGCTGGGCCGGGTGGTCCGGCAAGGGGGGCAGCGCGCCTGCTTCTTCCAGCTCCCGACGCTCCCCGTCCAGGGACAGCTCCGCAGCGTATGGCGGCATCGCAATGCTGTCGGAAGCGGAAAGTCCCGGCCCCCTGTCCCTGCCGCAGTCTCTGAAATAATCCGCCGCCGACAGGGAGGGCGACCATTTCTGCACCCCCGGTTCCTTGGCCTCCCGGCCCCGCAGGAGCCAGGCGTCCCCCAGCAGCAGGCAGAGGCAGGCGGCGGCAGCGACGGGAAGCGCCCATCTTTTCCGCTTTCGCCCTTCGAAACGGCCCGCCTCCTCGATCAGCTCCGCGTCGATGTATTCCAGACAATCCAAAGCGTTCATCAAAGATAGCCCTCCTTTTCCAGATGCTCCCGCAGCCCCTTCCGCAGGCGGTGGAGCGCGGTCTTGACCCGGTTCTCCCCCCAGCCCAGGCCCCTGGCCAGGGCGGAGACGCCGTCGCCATACCAGTAGCGCCGCAGGAAGAGGAGGCGTTTTTCCGCCGGGAGGGTGCGCAGCCAGGCGCTGATCGCCCCTGCCAGCTCCTTTGCGTCCAGCCGTTCCTCCGGGCTGTCCCCGGCAGGGAGGCAGTCCGTGAGCTCCGCCGTCAGCTCCTCCACATGGGCGGACCGCTTCTCCCGGCTCCGGGCGCGGCAGCGGTCCAGGGAAATGTGGCGGGTGATCCGCGCCAGATAGGCAAAGAGGTAGTCCCGCGGCTCGTGGGGCGGGATGGAATCCCAGGCGGCCAGGTAGGTATCGTTTTCGCACTCCTCCGCCGCGGCTATGTCCTCCAGGATGCCCAGAGCCAGCGCCCGCAGACGGCCCCCGTACTTCTCCGACGTATGCCGCAGGGCTTCTTCGTCCCGCGCAAGGAACATTTCCACGATCTCCCCGTCGGTCATTCCCTCACCTCCCCTTCGTCTGATTTGAAAGGCCCTTCACTCTATACAGCGACGTTTTCCCATTCCGGTTACGCACATCCGAAAAAAAGCTGCCGCTGCAAAAACGCAGCGGCAGCCGGGCTTATTTGATCGTGTAATCACTTCTTCTCCCGCAGGTAGACAAACCAGTAGGGCAGGCCAACCAGGCCCGCGCCGCCCACGATGTTGCCCAGGGTGACGGGGATAAGGTTCTTCACGAAGAAGGCGCCCCAGGTCAGGGTGGGCTTATCCACGCCGTAGAGGGCCTTGCAGAAGAGGCCGCAGGGGATGTAGTACATATTGGCAACGCAGTGCTCGAAGCCGCAGAGGACGAAGAGCATGATGGGCATATACAGGCCCCAGAACTTGCCGGTCACGTCCTTGGCCGCGAAGGAGATCCACACGGCGATGCACACCAGGAAGTTGCAGCCGATCCCCTTCAGGAAAGCGTCCCCGAAGGACATGGTCACTTTGCCGTTGGCCGCGTTGATCATGGCGGCGGCCACGCCGCCCTCCGCGCCGCCGAAGAGGTTGCCCACATGCCCGTAGACCACCAGGGCCGCCACCAGGATGCCGCCGATCAGGTTGCCGATGTAGACGATGATCCAGTTGCGCAGCATCTGATGGAACTTGATGTCGCCGGTCAGCACGGGGATGATGATGAGGTTATTGCCGGTGAAGAGCTCGCTGCCCGCCAGCAGCACCATGGCCAGACCCACCGGGAAGACGCAGGCGCCCAGGAACTTGCCCGCGCCGGCAGCCTGTACGCCCACGGGGGCGATGGTGGCGCCCACGCCCGCCAGGCCGATGAAGGCTCCGGCCAGCATGCCCAGGATGAGCAGCTTCCAGAAGCCGTTGGTAGCTTTGCCTTTGCCGATCGCTATGTAATTTTTTGCGACTTCAGCAGGAGAATTCATTTTCCCTTACCCCTTTTCAAAAAAGAATCTTTTAATAAGATAGTTTCCTCCGCCCGGTTTGTCAAGGGCAAACCCCGGCAAATCCTTGCAATCCCCGGAAAAATCGTTTAATATAGTGCGGTAAAGGAAGTGAGCACTTTGAACCTGAGCGACAAAAAGAAAAAAGCGCTGAAGGCGACGCTGCTGCTGGTGGCCCTCACCAACATGATCTCCGTCGCCCTCTCCCCCGCCACGGAGCAGATCCGGCAGTTCTTCGGCGTGGAGCTGGCCACGGTGCAGACCGCCATGAGCGCCACCAACATTTTGCAGATCGCGGTCAGCCTCATCGCCATGTATTTCATCAACCGGGGTCTCCTCACCAAGAAGCATGCCGTGGTGCTGGGCCAGAGCCTCTTTGCCCTGGCGGTGATCTTCGTTCTGCTGTTCCACCATGCCTTCTGGTGCGTCTATGTGCTCTCCGCCCTGGTGGGCACCGCCCTGGGCCTTTTCGTCACCAATGCCTTCGGCATCATCTTCGACTGCTTTGAGCCCGACGAGCGGCAGGGCCTCACCGGCTTGCAGACCTCCTGCATCAGTCTGGGCGGCATCATCTGCTCCCTCACCGGCGGCCTGCTGGCCAGCCTTTTCTGGTACGGCGGCTATCTGGTGCTCAGCGTGGGCGTCATCATCGCCATCGTCGCGGCCATCAATATCCCCAATTACAAGACCCCCAAGGCGGCCGACGGCGGCAAACGCAGCCCCATCAAGCCCAAGGTCTTTTTCTATGCCGTCTCCGCCTTCGTCTTCATGCTCTGCTATGTCACCGTGAGCCAGAACATATCCTCCCACCTGGCCCCCCACTTCAAGAACTATTCCACTCTGGCGGGCATCTGCTCCGCCGTGCAGATGGGCGGCGGCGTGGTCTCCGGCCTGCTGTTCAAGAAGATCTCCGGCAAGCTCCAGGATGATACCCTGGTCCTGGCCCTGTGCATGCTGGCCGCGGGGCTGCTGGTGCTGAGCTTCCTCACCACTTCCCTGCCCCTCATCCTCATCGCCGTTTTCGTCTGCGGTCTGACCCTGAGCCTGTTCACCCCCTGGTGCATCTTCGGCACCAGCGTCAACTCCGACCCCACCAACAGCGCCGTCACCAGCGTCATCATCTCCGCCATCGCGCCTTCCACCGGCGGCTTCCTGAGCCCCGTGGTGTTCACCAACCTCACCAACGCCCTGGTGCCGGACTCCACCGCCTTCCGCTACCGCTTCGTGGCGCTCTGCGCCTTCGTGATCGCGGTGATTCTTTTCCTGCGCAACCGCTTTGCCAAGGACAAGACGGCTGCCGCGGAATAACGAAAAAAGAATCACGGGGCTGCATCTCGCAGCCCCGTGTGCTTATGTACTAGCCCGCCAGTGCGTTCACCCCGAATTTGAAGCCGTAGCTGATGGCAGTCATGATGGCCCCGGCGATCAGGACCCCCAGGAAAATGGTGGGGATGCTGCGTTTGAGGCGGATGTCCAGCAAAGCGGCGATCAGGCTCCCCGTCCAGGCCCCCGTGCCCGGTAGTGGGATGGCCACGAAGAGCATGAGCCCGAGGATCTCGAACTGCCGCACCCGGCCGCTCTTTTTCAGGGCCCTGGCCTCGATCCTGTCCACCAGGCGGCCCAGCCCGGCCCAGTGCTTCCGCAGGAATTCAAAGACGCGGCGGATGAAAAGGACGATGAAGGGCACGGGGATCATATTGCCCAGCACGGCGGCGATGTAGACCTGCCAGGCGGGAAGGCCCATGCCGCAGCCCATGGGGATGGAGGCACGCAGCTCGATCATGGGGACCATGCTCACCAGCACGATCCACAAAAAGTTCTTCGTAAGCGCCCTCCTTCCCTCCGAACAGATATTGTTAAGTTTAACACAGCCTCCCCATAAAAGCAAGAATGGCGATCAGAAAGGAGCCTGACTATGAAAACGATCAAGACCGGGACCATCGAATGTGACGTGGCCGTCGTCGGCGCGGGCATTGCGGGCTGTGCCTCCGCCCAAAGCGCCGCCGAGGCGGGGGCGAAGGTCGTCGTGCTGGAGAAAGCCGCGAACATCACCGCCCACGGGCTGGACGTGGGGGCCATCGGCTCCAGCCTGCAAAAGGCGTCCGGCGTGGAAATCGACCCCTTGGAGGCCGCGAAGCTCATCTATGCCTGGGGCCAGAGCAAGGCAAATTACGAGCTCATCCGGGTCTACACGGACCGCAGCGGCGCCGTCATGGACCACTATATCGACCTGGCGGGGAAATATGGGCTGAAGGTGACGCTCAACGACTCCATGACCGCCCGGCCCGACTGGAACGAGCTGGACGAGCGCTTCCGCATGTTCCGCACGGCCCACAATTTCTCCCCCGCGGACAAGCCCGCCGCGGTGGAGGACAAGGCCGCCATCCGCTATTTCGTGCGCATGCTGCGCAAGGACGCGGAGGCCCACGGGGCGCAGTTCCTTTTCCGCTGCACCCCGGAGAAGCTGACGAAATCCGGCGATCGCATCACCGGCCTCACGGCGGTGACGTCGGAGGGGGAAAAGCTGCGCATCAAGGCTTCCAAGGGCGTCATCCTCTGCACCGGCGGCATCACGAACAACAAGGAGCTGCTGGAGAAATACTGCCCCGAGGCCCTGCGGGCGGATAAGAATGAGTATTACCCCAAGGGCGGCAACGACGGCAGCGGCCTATATCGGGCGAAGGCGGCGGGGGCGGCCTGGAGCCGCTCCGGCGCCGTGCCCGTGATCCATCCCGTGAACTTCACCCCCCTGGGCCCCGGCATCCAGACCAGCTGGCTCACCGTGAACCGGGAGGGCAAGCGTTTCAGCTGCGAGATGGGCTTTGAGCCCATCGTCACCAACGCCAGGCTCAACGCCCCCGGCAACGTGGCCTGGGCGGTGTTCGACAGCCGCTATGCCAAAAACGTGAAGAAGCAGGAGCCTCATAAGGCCGCCTTCCTGCTGCCCGGCCTGGAGGAGAAGATGGAGGCGGCTGTGGCTGCCGGGGATTACCTGCGGGCGGACACCCTGGAGGAGCTGGCGGAAAAAATAGGCGTGCCGGCGGGGGCCCTCAAGGCGACGGTGAAGCGCTACAACGGCTGGTGCAGGGCCGGGGAGGACAAGGATTTCGGCGTCCCGGCCCGTTTCCTGAGCAGCGTCACGAAGCCGCCCTACTATGCGGGCAAGGTGAGCGCCTGGCTGCTGAACGTGGGCTACGGCGTCCACGTCAACGCCGACTCCCAGGTGCTGACGGAATCTGACGAGCCCATCGGCGGTCTCTTTGCCGTGGGCAACATGCAGGGGGATTTCTTCGCCAACTCCTACCCCGTCACCTGCCCCGGCTCCAACCACGGGCGGGCCGTTCTCTTCGGCCACCTGGTAGGCGGCGCTCTGGCGAAGGGGAAAACGCTGAGCGGGAAAGACGCGGGGTAAAGAGCAAGTCACACAGGCCATACGGCCCACCCGATTTCCCCCGTCCCCCGTCCCCCGTTCCCCGTCATTGCGAAGCCAGTGCGCACACTGGCTGTGGCAATCCGTTATCACCCGTCCGAACTCCCGTCTTTCGTCTTTCGTCTCTCGTCCTTCGTCTCTCGTCCCCCCAAGGGGGCCGCAGCCCCCTGGCCGATGGGGAAGGATTCCAAAGGGAACCGCCTTCGGGATAGGTTCCCTTTGGCGTGTCTTTGCCTACTTTCTCCACGGGCGAGAAAGTAGGCCGCCGGAGGCGACGGGACGGAACTGCAAATGGCAGAGACAAACGGCGAATCCGAAGTAGCCCGGAGTATTGCCCGCTGCGGCGGGGACGAGAACAAGACGAGGGATATTTCGCTCCTGCGGGAGCGACCTTCTTTCGCAGCGCGGCGAAAGAAGGCAAAGGCGCGCCAGAGGGGACCTATTTCGAGGCGGTCCCCTCTGGACTCCCTCCCCGACGACCAAGGGGGCCGTGGCCCCCATTGGATTCCCCAGGGGTTTACGAGGGACGTGGGGACGAAGGACGGGGGACGAGAGATTGCCCGCTGCGGCGGGACGAGGAAAACGGATTGCCACAGCCGGTGTGCGCACCGGCTTCGCAATGACGGGGACGGGGGTTTTGCCCGCTGCGGCGGGGTGACCTCTCAGTCAGCCGCCTATGGCGGCTGCCAGCTCCCCTAAAGGGGAGCCTTTTTCCGCTTTGGCGGGACGAGGGTTTCCGGTGGGGATCTGCGTGAAAATTCCGGTTGTATTCCCTTGGGAAAGGGAATATAATTATATGAATCAAGCGTTTTCCGAAGGAGGGACCGGCCTTGACCGTATCCGATTTCTTTCCATATCTGAAACCCGGCAAAAAGGCCCACCTGGTAGGCATCGGCGGGGTCAGCATGTCGCCCCTGGCGGAGGTTTTCAAGCTCCGGGGGCTGCGCGTGCAGGGCAGCGACATCACGGAAAGCGAGGCCGTGCAGGGCCTCCGCGCCGACGGCATCCCCGTTTTCATCGGCCACAGGCCGGAGAACGTGGCCGGGGCGGACTTCGTGGTGCGCACCGCCGCCGTTCACGACGATAACCCGGAGATCAAGGCCGCCCGGGAAGCGGGCATCCCCGTCTTTGAGCGGACCCAGGCCTGGGGCGCTATCATGAAGGACTATGCCTGCGGCGTCTGCGTGGCGGGCACCCACGGCAAGACCACCACCACCTCCATGCTCACCCACATCCTCATGGAGGCCGGGAAGGACCCCACGGTCATGATCGGCGGCACCCTGCCCCTCATCGGCTCCGGCTACCGGGTGGGCCGCGGGGACACCATCCTGCTGGAATCCTGCGAATACTACGACAGCTTTCTGAATTTCTCCCCCACCGTGGCGGTGGTCCTCAATGTGGACAACGACCACCTGGATTATTTCGGCAGCCTGGACAACATCAAGAGATCCTTCCGGACCTTTGCGGAGCTGACCCCGGAAAAGGACGGCTGGGTCATCTCCTGCGCCGACGACCCCAACACGGAGGACACCCTGGCGGGGATAAGCCGGAAGCGCATCCGCTATGGCTTCGCCCCCGACGCGGACATGCGGCCGGAAAATCTGACGGAGGGCCGCGTCAGCGAGTTCGACGCGGTGTTCCATGGGGAAACCTGGGCCCGCATCACCCTGCGCATCGGCGGGCGGCACAACATTCTGAACGCGCTGGCCGCCTGCAGCGCCGCCCACGCCCTGGGCCTGGACCCCCGGGCCGTGGAGCGGGGTCTGGCCGCCTTCCGGGGCGCCGGACGGCGAGCGGAATACAAGGGCAAATGCGGCGGGGCCGACGTTTACGACGACTACGCCCACCATCCCAGCGAGTTCCGGGCCCTGATGGACGCGGTGAGCAAGATGGGCTACAAGCGCATCGTGGTGGCCTTCCAGCCCCACACATACAGCCGCCTGAAAAACCTCTTTGAAGATTTCGTGCAGGTCCTCTCCATCCCCGACAAGCTGTACCTGGCGGACGTGTACGCCGCCCGGGAGCAGGACGTGTTCGGCGTTTCCTCCGCCGACCTGGCCGCCCACATCCCCGGCTCCACCTACTGCCGCAGCTTCGACGAGCTCTGCGCGGCGCTCCGGGCCGAGCTGCGGGAGGGGGATATGTTCCTCACCGTGGGGGCCGGAGACATCTATAAGGTGGGCGAAATGCTGCTGGATCGACAGGCATAATTTTGTGGTTATAATGCCATAATCATATGCGATGGCGTCTCCGGGTCATTTCCTCCCGGAGACGGCCTTTTTTTGTTGCTTCTGCTAAGAAAGCTCCTGGTATTCCGATTATTTATAGCCCTATTTACTAAGATTTGTAGACAGAAGCCGGCAATCTGTGATAATATGAACCATCCAGGCGATCCGGGAAAAACAGGCACACAAGCATCACCGCAGCCCGGAAGCGGTGAAGACAGCGAGGTATAAGGCATTGCGGCATTCCTTCTTCGGCGGCATCCACCCGGACGACGGGAAAAGGCTGGCCGCCGCATCCCCCATCACCCCTCTGGCCGCGCCGGACCAGGTGGTCATCCCCATGTCCATGCACATCGGCGCAGCCTGCACCCCCACGGTGAAGAAAGGGGACGAGGTCCTGCTGGGCCAGGTCATCGGGCGCAGCGAAAAAGCAGTCTCCGCCGTCATCCATGCCAGCGTGTCCGGCACTGTGGCGGCTGTGGAGCCCCGGCTCCATCCCAACGGGCAGACGGTCATGGCCGTGGTGATCGACAACGACCACCTGGACCGCATGGACGAGAGCGTCCGTTCCCACTCGGAAGAGGTGGAAAAGGACCCGGACTGTCTGCTGGAGCTTATCAAAGAAAACGGCATCGTGGGCATGGGCGGCGCCACCTTCCCCGCCCATGTGAAGATCTCCAGCGCCCTGGGCAAGGTGGACACCTTCATCGTCAACGCCGCCGAGTGCGAGCCCTACATCACCTCCGACCACCGGACCCTGCTGGAGCACCCGGAGGAGGTGCTGGCGGGCATCCGCTATGTGCGGAAGCTGCTGAAGCTCCCCAAGGCGGTGCTGGCGGTGGAGGGCAACAAGCAAGACGCCATCGCCGTCCTGCGGGACAAGCTGAAGGGCACTTCGGACATCGAGCTCCTGGTCTGCCGCGTCCGCTACCCCCAGGGGGCGGAAAAGCAGCTGATCCAGACGGTGACGGGCCGCCAGGTGCCCCCCGGCGGGCTCCCGGCAGACGTGAAGTGCATCGTCATGAACGCCTTCACCTGCTACACCATCTGCCGCATGGTGCGCACCGGGCTTCCCAGCGTGGAGCGGGTGGTCACCGTATCCGGCCCCGGCATCGCCAATCCCTCCAATTTCCTGTGCCGGGTGGGGACCCCGGTGAAGGTCCTGGTGGAGGCGGCCGGCGGCTTCCTGGGCGAAGCGGACAAGCTGATCATGGGCGGCCCCATGATGGGCAGCGCCATTTTCAGCCAGGAGGTGCCCATCCTCAAGGGCACCAACGGGGTGCTGGCCTTCCACTCCGAGCAGAACCGGGCCAAGGAGTTCCCCGCCTGCATCCGCTGCGGCCGCTGCGTGGCCGCCTGCCCCATGCACCTGCAGCCTCTGTACATCTACGCCTGCGAGCGGAAGGGGGACGTGCCGGGCCTTAAGAAGCTCAACGCCACCGACTGCATCGAGTGCGGCTCCTGCGCCTACTCCTGCCCCGGCAGGCTGCAGCTGGTGCAGTCTCTCCGCAACGCCAAGGCGCTCATCAAAAAAACTTCGTGACGGGAGGGAGAACATTGGATACGGAAAAGAAAGAAAACCTGCTCTCCATCTCCGCCTCGCCCCATATCCGCACCGGGGAGGACACCCGGAGCATCATGCTGGACGTGCTGATCGCCCTGATCCCCGCCCTCGTGGTGGCGGCCTGGATGTTCGGCCTGCGGGCCATCCTCAACACGGTCCTCAGCGTCCTGGGCTGCCTCTTCTTCGAATGGGGCTACCGGAAGCTGCTGAAAAAGCCGGATTCCACCGGCGACCTCAGCGCCGCCGTCACCGGCGTGCTCCTGGCCTATACCCTGCCGGTGTCCATCCCCTGGTGGATCCTGCTGATCGGCGACGCCTTCGCCATCATCCTGGTGAAGCAGCTCTTCGGCGGCATCGGCAAGAACTTCATGAATCCCGCTCTGGCGGCCCGGGCCTTCCTCTTCAGCTGGCCCGTGGCCATGACCCGCTGGGTCGCGCCGCTGAGCTACCGCAGTTTCTTCAACCCCAATCTGGCGGACGCGGTCACTTCCGCCACGCCTTTGGCTGCCCTCAAGGGCGGCGCGCTGCCCCAGGGCCTCACCCTGCTCCAGGATTTCCTGGGCCAGGTGGGCGGCTCCATGGGCGAGGTGAGCGCCTTTGCCCTGCTGCTGGGCGGCTGCTATCTGCTGGTCAGGAAAGTCATCAGCCCCCGCATCCCCCTGGCCTTCCTGCTCACCGTCGCGGTGCTGACCTTCCTCTTCCCCAAGGGGAACCCCCGCCTGAGCTGGATGCTCTGGCAGCTTTGCTCCGGCGGCGTCATGCTGGGCGCCATCTTCATGGCCACGGACTACACCACCAGCCCCGTAAACCCCAGGGCCCAGATCGTCTTCGGCGTGGGCTGCGGGGCGCTGACGGTGTTCATCCGCTACTTCGGCTCCTATGCGGAGGGCGTCAGCTACGCCATCCTGATCATGAACGCTGCGGTGTGGCTGCTGGATAAGGCCCTCCCCAACAAGCGCTTCGGCACCGTGAAAGAGAAAAAGGAGGCGGGGAAAGCATGACGGAAGAAAAGAAGGACTTCCGGCTGAACTGGGCCACCCTGAAGCTGGCGGTGATCCTCTTCGCCTTCGCCGCCGTGGTGGCCGTCGCCCTGGGTCTGGTGAACAAGATCACCAGCGAGCGCATCGCCGCCTTCGAAGCGGAAAAGACCGCCGCGGCCATGCGGGAGGTGCTTCCTGCGGAGAGCTACACCCCCGTGGAGGGCTCCGCCGCGAGCAAAGTTGAGCTTGTGAAGGAGATCTACGACGCCGGCGGCAGCGGCTGGGTCATCATGGTGACGCCCTCCGGCTTCGGCGGTGAGATCGAAATGGCCGTGGGCGTGGATAAGAGCGGCGCCGTCACGGGGGTCAGCATCGTGTCCATGAGCGAGACCTCCGGCCTGGGGGCCAACGCCAAGCGGGAGAGCTTCCGCAGCCAGTACACCGGCAAGGGCGGCAGCGTGGCGCTGCGCAAGCAGGGCGGCGAGATCGACGCCCTCACCGGGGCCACCGTCACCTCCACCGCCGTGACGAAGGGCGTCAACGCGGCCCTGGCCGCGGCAAACGAGCTGATAAGGGGGGCAGGCGCATGAACGTGAAAAAGCAATTCAAGGAAGGGCTCATCACCAACAATCCGGTGCTGGTGCAGCTGCTGGGCATGTGCTCCACCATGGCCATCACCACCACCCTTTTCAACGGCATCGGCATGGGCATCAGCGTCATCATCATCCTCACCTGCTCGAACATCGTGATCTCCCTGGTGCGGAAGCTGATCCCCGACCAGATCCGCATCGCCTGCTATATCGTGATTGTGGCGGGCTTCGTCACCATCGTGGACCTGCTGATGCAGGCCTATCTTCCCAGCCTCAGTGAATCTCTGGGGGTGTTCATCCCCCTGATCGTGGTCAACTGCATCATCCTGGCCCGGGCGGAGGCCTTCGCCTCCAAGAACAGCGTGGCGGCCAGCGCCCTGGACGGCATCTTCCAGGGCCTGGGCTATACCCTGGTGCTGATCGTCATGTGCATCATCCGGGAGCTGCTGGGCAACGGCACCTTCGGCGGCGGCCTCCTGGGGCCCGACGGAGCGGGCATCCGCATCCTGCCCGAGGGCAGCGGGGCCCTGATGATGATCCTGCCGGTGGGCGGCTTCCTGACCCTGGGCTGCCTCATCGCCCTGATGCAGTATCTCCTGCGCCGCCATTCTGAGAAGAAGGAGGCGGAGAAGAAATGAGCTTTACGGGCCTTGTCTCCATCGCCCTGGGGGCGATCCTGATCCAGAACTTCATTTTCTCCCAGTTCCTGGGCATCTGTCCCTTCATGGGCGTCTCCAAGAAAATGGACACCGCCCTGGGCATGGGTATCGCCGTCACCTTCGTCATGGGCATCGCCAGCGTCTTCTGCTGGCTGGTGAACACCTATCTCCTGGTGCCCCTGGGCCTGGGCTACATGCAGACCGTGGCCTATATCCTGGTGATCGCCTCTTTGGTGCAGTTCGTGGAGATGTTCCTGAAAAAGAGCATCCCCTCTCTGTATCAGGCCCTGGGCATCTATCTGCCCCTCATCACCACCAACTGCGCCGTGCTGGGCGTGGTGCTGCTGAATACCCAGAACAATTACAATTTCCTGGAAAGCGTGGTCTACGGCATCACCGGCGGCCTGGGCTTCCTGGTTGCCATCGTGCTCTTTGCCTCCGTGCGGGAGCGGCTGGACCTGACGGGAGATTCCCCCAAGAGCTTTGAGGGCTTCCCCATCGCCCTCATTTCCGCCGGGCTCCTGGCCCTGGCGTTCATGGGCTTCTCCGGCCTGAAGGTCTTTTGAGGAGGATGAAGGATGAATAACGTACTGTTTGCCTTCTGCGTGCTGGGCGGGCTGGGCGTCGTGTTCGGCCTGGTGCTGGCCGTCGCCTCCCAGGTCTTCCACGTGGAGGAGGACCCCCGGATCGCCAAGATCCAGAGCTGCCTCAACGGGGCCAACTGCGGCGCCTGCGGCTATACCGGCTGCGCCGCCTATGCCCAGGCCATCGTCAAGGAGGATGCGCCGAGGAATCTCTGCGCCCCCGGCGGGGCCGCCGCCGTGGACGGCATCGCCGCCATTCTGGGGGAGGCAACGCCGGAATTTGTGCGGCAGGTGGCCTTTGTGCGCTGCTCCGGCGGCGACAAAGCCCATAACAAATACAACTACGACGGGGTGAAGGACTGCGCCCTGGCCTCCGCCTCCACCGGCGGCGGCCCCCTCAGCTGCGCCTACGGCTGCCTGGGCTACGGCAACTGCGTCTCGGTCTGCAAGTTCGACGCCATCCATATCGTGGACGGCGTGGCGAAGGTGGACCACGAAAAATGCCGGGGCTGCCTGGCCTGCGTCTCCGCCTGCCCCAAGAAGCTCATCGTGGCTCTGCCCTACGACGCGGTGGGCACCATCGCCTGCAACAACACCGACAAGGGCGGCATCACCCGGAAGGTCTGCGAGAGCGGCTGCCTGGGCTGCCATCTCTGCGAGAAGAACTGCCCTCACAATGCGGTGCATATCGTGGACAACCTCTCCGTCAAGGATTTCTCCAAGTGCCAGAACTGCGGCATCTGCGCGGAGAAGTGCCCCCGGAAGCTCATCTTCTTCCCCGGCAGCCCCGCCCATATCGAAAACAAAGAGGAAAAGATCGGCTGAACAGGCAGGACAGCGGGAAAGGGCGTGTTGCAAAATGCCCCCAGCTCGTCATTGCGCACCCGCGAAGCGGGCGCGGCAAACGGCCAGTCTGCGGACTGGTCCCGGAATGACGGGGGCTGAGGCTTTGCAATGCGCCCTTCCTATCCCTTGCAGCCGGAGGTATAACTATGAAGAAGAAAAATTCGGACGGCTTCCCCTTCCCCGTCTTTGTGGCCATGGCCATCCTGATCGGCGTCTTTTTCCTTCTCTGGGGGCAGAGCAATTCCGCCGCCACCGTCTATGAGCTGGCCTTCCTCCGCTACCGGGCCCAGGCGCAGCTGGACACCATGGCGGAATGGAGCGTTACGGCGGAGGAGCAGGCCGCTCTGGACGCCGCCGGGGAAGCTGCGGAAGCCTGGGAAGAAGCCCATACGCCGACGGAGGGTTCCTTCGTCACCGAGTCCGCCGCAGGCTGGTTCGGGGAAGGCGCGAAGCTCACCCTGAACTACCGCTATTATGACCGGGGCACCGGGAAAACGGTGATCCTCCTCCACGGCTTTCAGGGCACGGAGGAGCCGGACCTGACCGCCGCGCCCTGGTGGTGGGAGCAGGGCTATGGAGTCCTGATCCCTCAGCAGCGGGGCTATCAGGAGCCGGGGGATACCAACCACATCGCCACCACCTACGGGGTCTATGAGGAATTTGACCTGTATGACCTGATCCGGGCCGCCGGGCTTGCGGAGGAAACGGTGCTGATCCACGCTAAGGGCGCCGGCGCCGCCGCCGCCATCCTCCTGGCCTCCAATGAGAGCCTGGCCGGGGCGGGTCTGGACGGGATCGTGGCGGAGAGCGTCTACGACCAGATGGGTCAGATGCAGCGGGGCCTGCTGAAAAAGCTCTACCGCCTGGGGGACTGGTTCGTGGGCCGCTTCCTCCGCAGCCGCATCCGTTCTTCCCTGGGCTTTGAGCCGGACAGCGTGGACATCCGGGCCGCCGCCGCCAACCTCTCTTGCCCCGTCCTTTTCGTCTGCGGCAGCCAGGAGATCCTGCCGGGAGAGGCACAGAGCCGGGCAGTCTACGACGCCTGCGCTGCAAAAAAGGAGCTGGTCGTCGTCCCCGGCGCCTCCTACCGGGCCCTCTGGCTCTCGGAGGAATACCGGGATGCCGCGGAAGCGTTCCTTCCCCAGCGCGGGGATTGACCGGGAATGCTCCATATGTTATAGTCTCAGCAAGAACGATCCAAAATCACAACAAAGGAGGGTATCCCATGAAGAAAAGGCTTATATCCCTAGCGCTGATCCTGGCGCTCCTGTTGCTGGCCGCCCCGGCGGCTTTTGCCGAGGAGGGCTATCTGGACGGCGACAACTACACCTTCACCGACCGGGAGGGCAACACGGTCACGGTGCCGGTGAGCGCCTTCGCGTCCTACGTGGTGGAATTCACCCACGGCGACCCCTGGCGCAGCGAAGGAGAAACCAACACCGACCCGCAGATCGCCATCGGTCTTCCTGACGCCAGTGACTCTAACAGCAGCACCGGCGACCTCTGCCTGGGCGTCAACGGCGTTCTGGTGCTGGGCTTCTCCTCTTCCATCTATGACGGGCCGGGAGACGACATCTACGTCTTTGAGGTCGGCGGCAATGTGGAGGAAACCAAAGTAGAGATCAGCGACGACCTGAGCGCCTGGTATGAGATCGGTATCGCCGAAGGCCGTACCGCGGGGCTGGACATTTCCGGCAAGGTCCCGGCGGGCAGCGGCTTCCGCTATGTCCGCCTGACGGACACCGGCGCAAACCCCAGCGGGGGCTGGCCCGGCGCGGACATCGACACGGTCTGCGGCCTGAACACCCGCCCCCTCCCCGACGAGCCCGAACCTTCGCCTTCGCCTGCGCCCTCGCCTGCGCCCGGCGGCGGTGAAGAGCTCGGCGACATCGACGGCGGCTATTACACCTTCCGGGATCGGGACGGATACACGGTCACGGTGCCCCTCACCGCCTTTGCCTACCGGGTGATCGACTTCCAGGCCGGCGACCCCTGGACCAGCGTCGGAGCGAACAAGGACCCGCTGATTTCCCTGGGCGTCCCCGACGCGGACGACTCTGACTACAGCACGGGAGACCTCTGCCTGGGGTTCAAAGGCGTCCTCACCGTGATGCTTGACGCGCGCATCTACGACGGGGAGGGCAAGGACATCTATATCTTCGAGGTCGGCGGCAATGTGGAGGAAACCAAGGTGGAGGTCAGCGACGATCTCATGACCTGGTATGAGATCGGCGTTGCCGAGGGCCGCACGGCGGGCCTGGATTTCGCGGGCAAGGTCCCTGCGGGCAGCGACTTCCGCTACGTCCGCCTGACGGACACGGGCAACAATGACTACAACGGAAGCTGGCCCGGCGCGGACATCGACGCCGTCTGCGGCCTGCACACCCGCGCTGTGGAGAGCTACACCGAGACGGCGACTCTAACTTATAAGGACATCAAGATCAGCATCGACGGGGAGCTAATCCAGCCCACGGACGCCCAGGGCAACGCAGTCGATCCCTTCATCATCGACGGCACCACTTACCTGCCCCTCCGGGCTGTGGCGGGCGCTTTGGGCTGCGACGTGGCTTGGGACGGCGCGACGGGAACCATCACCCTGAAATCCGGTTACCCCCGGCAGTCCACACCCCGCACCAAGGCCGGAAAGACCGGGACGGAGACGGCTACCCTGACCTTCCGGGGCATCCGCATCGTTCTGGACGGCAGGCTCATCATCCCCAAGGACGCCAACGGCACCGTGCTGGATGCGTTCATTCTCAACGGGACCACCTACCTCCCCGTGCGGGCCCTGGCCAACGCTCTGGGCTGCGACGTGGGCTGGGACGGCTCCACCAGCACCGTACTTATCACCTCCTGACGAAAGAGCGCATAGCATCGTGAATCGGGACAGGCGTCGTCTCTTCGGCCCTGCGGCTGTTGGAGACAACGCCTGTTCTTTACGGCAAAACCGGCAAGGGATCGTTTTGAAGCGTCCCTTGCCGGTCATTTTGCCTTTCCTTATTCCCGCTTGCCCTTGTAGAACTTTCCGGAGAAGGCGTAGAGCATGTCTCCGGCTTTGCCGATCCAGCCGGGAAGGCGGTTTTTCAGCAGCTTCCGCAGCAGGATCCAGCCCCACACGAAGCCCACCAGGGCGCAGATGGCCGGGAAGATGAGCAGCAGCAGGGCCAGGAACGCCAGGAGCGTGCACCAGTCCTCCACATAGCGGGCCGCATGCTCCCAATAGGGCAGGATGGCGGCGCTGGTGCGGGTGCCCCGGGTGCCGAATTTCTTCATCTGCCGGATGGAGGCCCCCAGGGTGAAGCGGTCCGTGTTCTGCTGCAGGATACCGTCCCCCACGGAGAAGTTCCCCTCCAGAACGGTCTGGGTGAAACCGTCCACCGGCTCGGGGAGCACCACCTCGTAGCAGTCGATGCCCGCCTTGGAATTGATGGTGAGCCAGCTCTCAAAGGGGATGTAGAGCATGGGCCCGTCTTCCGCGAACTGCATCGTGGCTTTGTCGGATTCCCGCTGCACCACACCGGCGACGATATAGGGCTTGCCCCCGATGTCCACCTGCATGCCCGCCACATAGGGGCTGCCGAAGAGCATCCAGGCCAGCACCTCGTCCAGCACCACCCGGTCCTTCATCAGGTCGTTCTGCCGGAGATAGCCGCCGCTGCGCAGGGTCAGGGGATGGAAGTCGAAGAAGCTGCCCCCCACGGCCACCACGGAGGTGGTGGCGCTGCCATGCTCGGAAGCGATCTTCACGGAGCCGGTGGTGCTCCAGGCGTCGCAGTAGAGGCTGCCGCCGGGGTGGGGCTCCAGGTCCGCTTCCGCGAACTTGTCGCTGTATTTCTGCCGGAGGGCATAGACGCTCTCCAGGTCCTTCAGCTGGTCCTGGGTGAAGAAGCAGGTGAACTGCATGAATCTCTGCCCGCTCTCCCCGGCCCAGCGCTCCGCCTGCATCTGACTCTGCTGCGTTTTGGCCAGCGTCCCCCTGGCGATCAGGCAGGCGGCGGCCAGGATCAGCAATACGCCGCAGCAGATGAGCGAGACGACGATGAGTTTGCGCTTTTTCATCCGTTATTGCTGTCGGCCAGGCGCACCTGATCCCCGGAGGAGATGGGCGCGTTGCGGCTGGCGGTGGTGATCACGCTGTCATAGGCCTCGATGGCGCCGGAAATGGCGCTGTACTGGTCGTCGGAGGCCACCACTTCCACGTTGACGCGGCTGGCAAAGTAGCGGTTGCCCAGGGGGCTGTTCTTGGCGGTGACCATCAGCACGAAGGAGCCGTTGGTATCGCTGCGGACGGCGCTGTTGGGCACCACCATGTCGTAGTTGGCGTTCTTTTCGCCCACGGAGATGGTGAGGCTGTTGCCTGCGGTCACGTCGCCGGTGACGTCAAAGTTCAGGATGCGGCTGCCCTGGGGATTCTGGGGGTCGGTCTGGATGGAGGCCAGGGTGGCCACGATCTGGCTGCCCCAGTAGAAGTTGGATACGGTGGCGCTGTCCCCCACCTTCAGCCGCCGGGCCTGCTCGGTGGTGACGGTGAAGCTCATGCCGTAGCCCAGGTCGGGGACCTCGATGGTGGCCAGGACGTTGCCGGCCTCCGCCTTGTGCCCTGCGCTGACGCTGAGGCTCTGGATCTTGCCGGCGACATTGGCCCGGACCTCGGTGCTGTTGTCGGCGCCGCTCAGCTCCTCCACCAGGGCCCGCTGCTCCTCGATCTCCTCCAGCTTGTCCCGTTGGGCGATATTGTCCCGGACCTGCTGCTTCCCGTCGTTCTGCTTCTGCTTTTCCAGGTCCCGCAGCCGGTCCTCCAGATTGCGCTCCGCGGTCTTTACCTTTTCCTTGGCCTGCTTAAATTCGTTCTCCCGGGCTTCCATGTCGGCTTCCAGTTTGTCATGATCCGCCTTGGCCTTGTCCAGGTCGGCCTGCAGATCCTTCAGCTTCTGGTCAGCCTCGCTGAGATCCTTGTTGCGGTCGTCCAGCTCGCCGTTCCTGATCTGGTTCATCCGGAAATTCAGATCGCTGATGGAGTCCTCCACGTCCTTCTGCTCGGTATTTGCCTTGCTGAGTTCGCTTTGGGCTTTCTCCAAGGCGTCGTTCAGCGGCTCCATCGCTTTTTCAAGCGCAGACTCCGCCCGTTTCAGCGCGGCTTCGGCTCGTTCCAGCCTTTTGTTCAGGGTATTGTATTCGTCGTCTTCGCTTCTCTTTTCCCGGTAATCCTTATAGGCCTCTTCGTAGGCACTGTAAGCATCGCTCTCGATCTCATACCTGGTCTCTACGTTATCCCTGGCCGCTTTGATATGCTGATAGGCTGCAGCCATGGGAGTACCGGCGAATTTTTCCGCCGCCGCGGGCAGATAGACGTTCAGCCGCTTGGGTTCATAAGAGTTGCGGCTTCCCAGCTTGTCGATCTCCGGCTGGGCCAGCTTCTGGACTTCCTCCTTCTGCTCCGGCGTCAGTTCGTCATTCCTGGGGATCTTATTGTCCGCACGGTATTTGACCTCCGTATCATCCAGGATGGCATATACCTTGTAATCGAACTCCATGAAGGTGGCTTCCCGGACCAGTTCGTCATAGTCGTCCTTATAGACAACCTCGGCTACCTGCAATTCCTTTTCCGCCTTGGCTGTCTCCTCCTGGGCGGCCTCATAGGCTTCCTCCTTCGGGCGGACGTCCCGCTCGTAATCGGCGTCTCCCTTGGACGCCTTGCTCAGTTCTTCCTTGGCGGTATTGTATTCTTCCGTAGCCTTGTCTACATCTTCCTGCTTATCCGGCACGCCGGCGTCCACTCTCGCCTTGGCAGCATCGACTTTCTCGCCGAGTTCACGGACCAGCACCTTCTTTTCCTGGAGCAGTTCTTCCAGCTCGCGCATCTGCAGCTCCAGCTCCCGAAGGGTGCCGGAGCGGTCGCCCAGCTCGTCCACGCTCTCGCTGCCGGCGTCCACGACGGCCTGCTGAGATTCGATGGCGGCTTCCAGCTCTGCCTGCTTCGCTTCCAGCTCCGCCAGCTTCTCCTCATATTCCCGGAGGTCGTCGGCGGTGATCTCCGCCTTGTCCCGGTCCTCCCGTGCCTCCACCAGGTCTTCCCTGGCGTCGGAGATGCTCCGGTCCAGGTCGAAATAGTCCGCGGTGGTCAGGTCCAGCAGCCAGAGCTGATAGTTCTCCTCCAGGGTCTTGAGCTGCTTTTCCGCATTCTCCAGCTCGTCAGAGTCCCCGGGCTGGAGGGTGAAGAGCACGTCGCCCACGCTGACCTCGTCCCCCACCCGCACAAGGACGCTCTGGACCTTGCGGGTCTGGTCGATGGTCACGTCGTAGTTCTCACGGGCCGTCACGGTGCCGGTGCCCCGGACCTTGTTGGTGATGGTGCCCTCCTGGACGTAGACCGTGGCCACCTCGGGAAGGGAGCGGTTGAGGATGGTATTGGAGAAAAAGGTCAGCACCAGCAGAACCGCCAGGAAAATGATGGCGGCGTCCTTGACCCAACCTCTTTTTTTCTTTTTTTCTTCTTCCATGATTCGTTACCCCTTAATGCTGCCGGAATGTGTGATGCCCTCCATAAGATAGTTCTCTCCGGCCAGGAAGATCAGGAGGGACGGGAACATATAGACCGTGGCCATGGCGAAGGCGAGACCGATCTCGCCGGAATTGATGGTGCTGAGATAAACGCTCAAGGGCTGCATCTCCGCGTCGTTCAGCAGCACCAGGGGCTGCTCGACCATATTCCAGTAGTCGATGAACACCAGGATGGCGATGCTGCACAGGGCGGCCCTGCACTGGGGGAGGCAGATTTTCGTGAAGGTCTGCCACTCGCCGCAGCCGTCGATCTTGGCGGCCTCGATGAGGGCATAGGGGATGCGCCGCATATACTTGGTGAGCAGGAACACGCTGAAGGGGGCGAACATGCCCGGCAGGATGATGCTCCATCGGGTGTTCAGGATCCCCAGCCGCTCCGCCACCAGGTAGTTGGGCACCAGGGTGACCTGGTAGGGCATCAGCATCAGGATGACATAAAAGAAGAAGATGCCGCTGCGTATCTTGCCCCGCCAGCGGGTGAAGCTGTAAGCCGCCACGGAGGCCACCGCCACCTGGAGAAAGACGATGGGCACCGTCAGGATCACGCTGTTCCAGAATTTCATCAGGTATTCCGGGCTTCGGACCAGACCTGTGATGTACTGGCTGAAGGTCACCTTGTCGGGGATGAACTTCAGGTTCACGTGCTCGGAGACGTAGCCGCCGGTGGTGGTGGAAAAGACCATGCCGTAGTTGGAGTTGATCTCCGACTCGGTCATGAAGGAGTTGGTGATGGTGAGCACCGTGGGGGCCAGGAACAAGACCGCGAAAATGGCGCAGATGAGGAACATGACCCCGCGGCTGAAGTATTTCTGTTTTTTCCTGATGCGCTTTTTCTTCATCCCTCCACGTCCTTTCCGAACCAGTTCTCGATGATGAAGAGCAGCGCGATGAGAACGATCATAACGAGGGCCATGATGATGGCTGCGGCGGAGAGCTTCTGATAATCCAGGGAGTTGAACATGTTGTTCATGAAGTGCTGCAGGGTATAGAGTCCCTGATAAGGATAGTTGCCCGCCAGCAGATAGACCTCACGGAAGATCTTGAAGGAGTTTATGAGGCTCAGGATGGTGACGAAGAGCACCGTGGGGCTCAGATACCGCAGCTTGATGGCCCAGAATTTATACCACTCCGACGCGCCCTCCACGTCCGCGTATTCCAGCAGCTCCTTGGGAATGTTGTGGAGGCCGGACATGAAGAGGATCATATTGTAGCCCAGGTTCTTCCAGAGGAAGAGCAGGATGACCACCAGCTGGGCATAGTCCGAATTGAGCCAGTCGATGGCCTTGCCCCCCGTGGCTTCGATCAGCACGTTGAAGCTGCCGTTGAAGTTGAACAGCACCTGCCAGATCAGCACGATGGAGGCCACCGGCACCATCATGGGGCTGAGGAAGAAGGAGCGGAAGGCGCTTTTCATGGGGATGCGGCTCTCCAGCATCAGGGCCAGCACGATGGCTAGCACCACGCTGAGGGGCACCGCCAGGGCGGAGAAGGTCAGCGTATTCTTCGCCGCCAGCTTGAAGGCCGCGTTGGCCATGAGCTTTTTGAAATTGTCAATCCCCACGAAGACCGCGTCGGCTGCGGAGGAATCCGTCACCGCGTACTTCACCACCACTACGAAGGGCACGATGAAGAACAGGCAGACCCCCAGGAAGCTGGGGCTGAGGAAGCACAGGCTCCGCAGGAAATCCTTTGTTCTTTCCCGCCTTCCCGTCACCGACTTGAACCGTTCCCGTTTTCCCGCTTTCCGCTTCGCCCTTTTTTCCCTTTTCGGTCCCGGGCTCAGCTTTTCGGTTGTTTTCGTTCTCGAACGCATTTCCTTTATCTCTGTTCGTTTACATAGATCGTCAGCTTGCTCTGGACGAGCTTGGCAACCTCCTGGGCGGTCTTCTGCCCGGCGAAGTAGGCCTCAGCCTCGGCGGTGATGGTGTCCATGATCGCGGAATCGGAATTCCAGATGCGGTCCGTCCCCTCCACCAGGGCCATCACTTCATCCCCCTGCTCCTGGGTCAGCGCATAGATCTCCGCACCGCCGCCGAAGCCGAAGCCGAAGCCAAAGCCGCTGTTGCGGGGCTGTTCGATGCGCTCCCCGTTCTCGTCCAGCAGGTAGTTGCCGTTTTCGTCCTTCATGTACTCGGGCGTCATGGCCTGGGTGAGCTTCTCCTGGAAGAGGTCCTTGTTGGTGGGGAAGCTGCCGAAGGCGGTCACGCCGCTCTGGTAATCCTTGGAGAACAGGAGGCGCAGGAACTGCCATGCCGCGTCCTTGTAGGCGCACTTGGCGCTGATGGCATAGCCGCTGTCCTGGAACCAGAGGGCGTTGCCCACGCCCTGGGAGGTGGGGAAGCCGATATAGGTGGCGTCCCCGCCGAACATGTTGTTGTAGGTCTGGAAGCTGTCGAAGCTGTTGAGCCAGCTCAGGGCCAGCATCTGCTGGCCGGAGGCGATGCGCTCCTCCTCGGTGGGGCCGTTGTCGCCGCCGAAGCCGAAGCCGAAACCGAAGCCGCTGCTCTCCGAGGTGGCGGGGAACATGGCCGCAAACTCCAGGATGTCCGTGAAGGTGGTGCTGTCAAAATGGCACTCGCCGGTGTTCCAGTCGATCAGGTTCCCCATCTCCATGTTGAGGCAGGCGTTGAGGATCGTGCTGCGGGTGATGCTGTCCGCGAAGGGCTTGCAGCCCTCGGGCATGCTCTGCAGGGCGGCGTTGAAATCCTTGAGCGTCCAGCCCGGGGTGTCCCCCACCACGCTGGCCGCGCCGGTGACGGCATAGAGGTTGAAGCTGGCGGCGGTGCGATAGAGCTTGCCGTCGCTCTCCAGGGCCTTCAGGACGCTGTCGAACACATGGCCGCTGAGCTCGCTGTCCCCATTCAGCAGGGGATAAAGGTCCGCCAGAAGGCCCCGGGCTCCCAGCTGGTCGGCATTGAGGCCGCGCAGATCCAGGATGTCCGGCACGTTGCCCGCCAGGATCTCCGTGTTCAGCTTGGTGAGACCGGCGGAGGCGTCGTCCTCCGTGTTGTATTCGGAATAGTCCGCCACCTCGATGCGGAAATCGGGGCTGGTGCGGTTGAATTTCACGATCTGGCTGCGGATGTTGTAGTCCAGGCTCTGGGTGGCCAGGGTCAGCACCGTCTTCTGGGCCAGGCTGGAGGCGGGCACCTTGCTCAGGAGCACCAGCTCGCTGGTGGAGGAGCTGAAGTCGCTGGCCCAGGTGGTCTCCACGGTGGCGATGCGCCCGTCGGGCAGAAGCAGGGCCGTGCTGATGTTGCTGGGGTCCACGTCGGCATTGATCCAGTTGAGGACCTTCTCGCTGCTGCCGCCGGCCAGGGAATAGCCCATGAAGTTGGAGCCGTTGGTGTAATAGAAATCGTATTCGCTCTCCGCGCTGCCCACGGTCATATTCGTGGCGTTGACCACGGGCCAGCTGTCGGTCTTGCTGAATTCCATGGCGGCCAGGTCCACCACCGTCAGCCGGTCGCCGCCGCCCACGTTGTAGGTCGCGGCGACCCTGCCGTCCCGCAGGCGCAGCAGGTTGGAGATCCAGGCGAAGCCGCCGCCGCTGAGGTTCACTTCCCCCTTCTTGGCGCCCTGGGCGTCCAGGACCACCACGGAGGAACCGGTGTTCATATAGATGTTGCCCGCCGCGTCGGTGGTGAAGCCGGACATGCCGAAGCCGCCGAACATGCCGCCGCCCGCGCCGCTGTCCTCCTCCAGGGCGGTCAGATCGACCCGGGAGATCTCGGAGCCGTCCTTGGCCAGGGTGCGGAGGAAGAAATGCTCTTCATTGTGCTGATAGGCATAGTAGCCCTTGGAGTACCACTCGTCGGAGTACATCTCCACGTCCTCGTCTTCGGGTCCGTCGTACCAGCTGACGAAGACCTCCTCCAGGTTGCGGAGGGTGCCGTCGGGAGCGGCGTCGAAGCCCATGGAGAAGCTGGTGATCGTTGCGTTCTCGATGTCGGTCTCGTAATCCAGAGGCTCATATTTGTCCAGCTTTTCCGTGATGCCGTCCAGGTTGATCCAATAGAAGATGTTACCGTAGACCGCATACTGCCCCTCATACTCCGGGGTCACGCCCTCGGGAGTGTTGTCCCCGATGACGCCGTAGGTGCTGGCGAGGAGGCGGCCGTCAACATAGGTCAGGGAGCTGAGGAAGCCGACGTCCCCCTGCAGGGGCACATACTCCGCGGTGTAAACATATGTATCCTGCGCAGGCGCGGCGCTGGGATTAGAGCCGCTGCCGCCGGGGTTGGCCGTAGCGGTGCCGGGCTTGTCGCTGCCGCCGCCGCTCTTGCCGCCGCATCCGGCAAGCAGGCCGAGGCAGAGGACCGCGATCACGAGGATCGTCAAAATGCGCTTCCGATTTTTCATGGTTGCCTCCATATCTTTATTTTTCTTATTCCTTGTTCGGTCCCCACCAGTTGGACGCGGGCAGGGCGCTTTTGTTCCCGGAAACATCTGGAAAAGGATGAAACTGTACATCTTCCACAGATGCAATGTCTATAATGGCATTATATTAAGGTGTTTCGCATCATACCACACTTTCCCCTTCTGCGCCATACTTTTCTAAAAACTGATTACTTATTTCCGAAAAGATATGACGATTTTCACATGACACCGCGAGGCTCTTGCGCTTTTCCTCCCCGGCGGCTACAATATATGGGAAACTTGCCGAAATAAGGAGGATAGGCCATGAAGCCGATCTACTGCAATACCGCTTCCATCACCAACAACAAGAAGTCCGGGGAGGTCAGCATCTCCTTCACCCACATCTACAACGAGCACAAGATGAGCGTCACCGGAGGCAGCATGACGGATGTGAGCATGCCGGTGGTCTGCGAGGAGGCCTGCATCGTCATGAACCGGGGCAGCTTCCTGGCCCTGAAAAAGCTGGTGGACGAGATCGCCGCCCAGATCACCGGCCAGCAGGGAAACTGAGCGGAACTTTTCCTCCCGTCATGCGTCTAAGCAGATAAACGACCTCAGCAGGAGGAAAAACCATGAGAAAGAAACTGATAGCCCTATTGCTCTGCGCCGCGATGCTGGCGGCTCTGCCCGCTCTGGGCGGCTGCGAGAGCAAGGTTCCCCCGGCGCAGCCCGGATCTCAGACGGAGGCGCAGAAACCGGCCCAGGGCGCGCCTCTGCCGCCGGCGGAAATGCTCTCTGTCGTCACCACGCCGGACCCGGCCCGCCGGGAGGAAGTCTCCGCCGCGGCCCTGGGCTTCGCCGCCCAGCTCCTGCGCCGGACCGAGGGAAATAACCGCCTGCTCTCCCCTCTCTCCGTTCTCTGTGCCCTGGGCATGGTGCTGGAGGGCGCCGGGGGCGAGACCCGCAGCCAGATGGAGGCGGCCTTCGGCGTCTCCGGCGAAGCGCTGGACGCCTTCCTCGGCCCCTGGCTGTCCGCCCTGGCCGGGGAGGAGGGAAGCCCCCTCCGGGTGGCCGACGGCATCTGGATCTCGGACAGGCCGGACCTGCATATCTCCGAGGACTTCCTGGAGCGGAACCGGGCTTATTACGGCGTGGCCGTGGAGCAGTGCCCCTTTGACGCCGCGGCCGTGGAGCGGATCAACGACTTCGTGAACCGCAATACCCAGGGCATGATCGAAAAGCTCCTGGACGCGCTGCCCCCGGAGGCGGTGATGGTGCTGGTCAACGCCCTGGCCTTCGAGGCGGACTGGGAAACCCCCTATCGGGAGGATCAGGTGCGCCCCGGCGTCTTCCATCCCGAGAACGGCGGCGAGCAGGAGGCGACCTTCCTTCACAGCGGCGAAAACGTGTATCTGAAGGATGAAAACACCACCGGCTTCCTGAAGTACTATTCAGGCGGGCGCTACGCCTTCGCCGCCCTGCTGCCCGCGGAGGGGATGGCGCTGGAGGAATACGTCGCCTCCCTCAGCGGCGAAAAGCTGCGGGGCCTTTTGGCGGGGGCGAAGGAAACCAAGGTGGAGACCGTCACCCCCAAATTTGAGACGGAGTTTTCCGTCCAGCTGAACGACGCGCTCATGGCGATGGGGATGACCGACGCTTTCGACGCGGAACTGGGGGATTTCTCCGCTCTCGGCTTCTGCGACGACGGGGATAACCTATACATCGGCCAGGTGGTCCACAAGACCTTCCTGAAGCTGGACGAGAAGGGCACCCGCGCCGGGGCCGCCACGGGCGTCACCATCTACGCGGCCAGCGCCCTCCGGGAGCCCCCTCCCCGGGTCGTCCTGGACCGCCCCTTCGTCTATCTTCTCCTGGACACGGAGACGAATATCCCTCTCTTCATCGGCATAGTGGAAAGCCTGGATTGAATCATGGGGCGCTGCAAAATGCAGCGCCCCACCTCGTCCGGTCCCTCTTCCCGCCGCAGGGCGAAAAAGGCTCCCCTTTCAGGGGAGCTGGCGCGAAGCGCCTGAGAGGTCAATTCCGCCTCAGCGGAAAAGCTCACCCCAGTCCCCGCCGCTGCGGAAACCCCACCTCCTCCGTCCCCCGTCCCTCGTCATTGTCATGAAATGCCTCCCTCCTTGAGGGAGGTGCATCGCCGCGAGGCGATGACGGAAGGAGTCAGAGTTATTCGCCACACCCCACGATGGGGGCAAAGCTATTTCGTTCATCGTGGTGTGTATACACGTGATGATTGCGAAGCCAGTGCGCACACTGGCTGTGGCAATCCGTTACCCCATCCAAACTCCCGTCCTTCCTCCCCCGTCCCTCATCTCCCGTCTCCCGTCTCCCGTCCCCTAGGAGGGAGGATCCAATGGGGGGAACCTCGGGTTCCCCCCGTGGCCGTGAGGAAGGGTCCACGTCCTTGTTCGCCGGAATACGGCGCAACTCCCTTTGGTCGCAGCTGGAAGATTCCGGCGAAACGTCCTTCTCAAATCGAAACGCATCGTTTCGATTTGATGAGGAGGAGCCACCGAGCGATACGAAGTTTTCGCAGTATCACGGTTCTGCGGAAACGGAGCGAGCGACGTGCGCTCTGACGAGGTTCCCCGGGCGCGCCTTTGCCTTCTTTCGCCGCGCTGCGAAAGAAGGTCGCTCCCGCAGGAGCGAAACATCCCTCGTCCAAACCCCCGTCCCCGCCGCAGCGGGCAATCCTCCACCTCTCTACGTATTCGCCGCTTGTCTCTGCGATTCGTTCTCACGTCCCGTCGCCTGATTTTGTCAAAAAATCCTGCAATACGCGGCCCCCATTGGATCCCCCGCTTTTGGACGAGGGACGGGGGGGTGCGTGGACGCTGAAAAGCCTGCATAGCAAATCCCCGGAAGGAACAATGGCAGTTCCTTCCGGGGATGCTTCATTTCTTCTTTACAATCCCAATTCTTCTCTTGTCATGGGCGGGCAGACGCTCTGGGTGGTGCCGATGACCTTTCCCGCCATGCGGCTTCCCAGGCGGCAGGCTTCCGCCAGGCTCTTTCCCAGGCTGAGACCCAGGCCCACCCCGGAAAAGAAGGCGTCCCCCGCTCCGGCGGCGTCCACCCTGGGCACCGGCTCCGGCGGGCAGAAGCCGCTCTCCTTCCCCTCGGCCCACACCGCGCCCCGGCTCCCCAGGGTCACCACCAGTGCTTTCAGGCCCAGGGCCTCCATGCGCCGGGGCAGGGCTGCGGCGATCTGGCCCGGGTCCATTTCATCCCAGGGTCCGGGGTCCAGCATGCCCCACTCCTGGTCGTTGCACACGAAGCAGCGCAGCTTCGGCAGATACGCCCGCCGCTCGGCGGCGATGGTCATGTTGCTCACGGCGGCGCAGGCCGGGACATGATGCTTTTCCGCCAGCGCGCAGAGCTTCGAGACCGTCTTCTCCTCCAGGTCCAGCTCGAACAGGACGCTGTCCGCACCGGCAAAAATCTCGTCCCCTTCCTCCTCCAGCAGGGTCAGGAGGGGCGCCAGGTCCGGCCGCTTGGAAATGGAGGCGGCCACGTCTCCCTTGTCGTCGAAGACGGCCAGCCAGATGCCCATGCCGTCCTTCACAAAGCGGACGCGGCTCGCGTCCACGCCCACCTCCGTCAGGTGGGCCGCCACCTCCCGGCCCAGGGCGTCGTCGTCCGCGAGGCCCAGGAACAGGGCCTTGCCCCCTGCCTTCGCCACGTCCTCCGCGATATTCCGGGCGACGCCCCCGTGGACCTGCTCCACCCTTCCGGCGTTGCGCCCGTCGGGGATATAGGCTCCCTCCGGGTGGCCCTTGATGTCCACGAACACGCTGCCCGCCACGATAATGCTCATTCAGCTTTCCTCTTTCTTTTGCAGCCGGATGTCCCTGCCGTAAAATTTCAGTTCCTTATAGCTTCCCGCCAGGCGGGAGGCGATCTGGGGGGTATAGCGCCGGGCGATCTCCTCGGTGCCGAGGTTGGAGGAGACCACGGTGCTCCGCCCCTCCCGCAGCCGGGTGTTCAGCACTTCATAGACCGCGCTGACGGAAAGGCTGGTGTTCATCTCCGTGCCCAGGTCGTCCAGGATCAGCAGGTCGCAGCGCAGGCTTCGCTGTACGTCCGCCTCCGCCTCCTCCTGCTCTCCCCGGCGGCCGAAGCGGGCCTCCTCGAAATAGGATACCACGTTCACCGCCGTATCATAAACCACGCTGTATCCCTTCTCCGCCACGACAGAGGCGATGCAGGCGGAGAGGAAGGTCTTCCCCAGGCCGGGGGCCCCGGTGAGGAAGAGGCTGCCGCTGCCGGGGGTGAAATTCTCGGCGAATTTGCGGCAGACCTGCCGTACCGATTCCATATGCCTGCGGGGGCTCGTCCCCGTGACGGGGTCAAAAGCGTCGTAGTACCGGAGCTGGAAAGCGTCGAAGGTCTCCCCCTGCAGGTCCAGCAGGCGGCTCAGCTCCTTCCGCTGCTCCTCCTTGTAGAGCTTCATGAGGCAGCTGCAGGGCTTCGTGCCCACATAGCCCCGGTCATTGCACAGGGGGCAGGCGGGCTCTTCGTCGATGCAGCCCCTGGGGTAGCCCAGGGCGGCGATGCGCTTAGAGCGCTCCTCCTGCCAGCCCAGGTTCTTCTCCTGGATGGCCGCGACGGCCCTTTCCGGGTCCCCGCCGCCCCGAAGGGCAAGGGCCGCCGCCTCCGCCACGGTGGCGCGCAGCAGCCGGTCCAGCTCCTCCACCCGGGGGTCCTTCCCGTATATCTCTTCCCGCAGGCGGCGCGTATTCTCGCTGCGGAGCCGGTTCGTCTCCTCAAAGCGGTCCAGCGCCCGGCGCAGGATCTTCCCGTCAAGTGCCATGGTCTCCGCCTCCGTCCAGTTCCCGCAGGTATTTCTGCATCCTTAGATATTCTTCTTCCGTGGGCCCCGCTGGTTCCTTCTGCCCCGCTTTTCCGGAGCCCCGCCCGCCCCGCCGGGGGGGC
Source organism: Oscillospiraceae bacterium (assembly GCA_902795345.1). GTDB lineage: Bacteria > Bacillota > Clostridia > Oscillospirales > Oscillospiraceae > UBA1774. The sequence continues at coordinate 12,187 of CADBKO010000007.1, read as the reverse complement.
GCGTCCCCCGCCTCGATCTCCGGCAGGGTATGGAGGCCCTTGGCGTGCCAGTTCTCCAGGATGCGGTTCATATAGGGCCAGGCCAGCTCCCCCTTTTTGGCCACGGTCTTATCATAGGCCAGCATCACGGCTTCCTTCCCGAAGCCCATCTCCAGCCAGCTGTGCAGGTATCTCTCCTCCGTGGGGGCCAGGGCCCGGTTCCGGATGCCCAGGAGCTGGCACAATTCGCCCACCTGCCCGCTTCTGGCTTTCCGCTCTTTGAGATACTTGTCCGCCAGTTCGATGGTGAACAGCTCCCGGTTGCCCCAGATATAGGCTTCCTTCTCCACCTGCCGCATGGTGGGCTTCCGCCCCTCGCCGTAGCGCCTGGCGATCTCCTCGCAGCAGTATTGCAGCAGGAGCAGTATGACCCCCGTGGGCAGGCCCAGGTCGTGATAGATGCCGAAGAGGATCTTCATGTCCCCGCCGGTCAGCACCCGGCCCAGGCGCTCGGGCGCTTCGTCCATGAGCCGTTTCAGCTCCGGGTCCCGCTCCGTGAAGCCCACGATCTCGGCGGCGGTGTATTCCTGCCGCTCCTCCCGGATGGGGGCCTGGGCCGGTATGGCGGGGGGCGCTTCTCCCCGGATGAGCCCGGCCTGGCGCAGCAGGGCCATGGCCGCGGGAAGGGGCCCGGCGGTCTTCACCTCCCGGGCGGCCCGGGCCGGGTCAAAGCGCCCGCCGTTGCGCAGCAGCCAAAGATACAGGAGGGCGGCGTCGCCGCTGCCCAAGGCTAGCAGCCGGTCCGCGTCCTCGGTGCGGATAGTCAGGGTCACGCTCTGTGTCAGGATGTATTCCTCCGCCATGGGCTCTCCCTCCTCTCTGCCGAAATCCGTCGTATTTAGTATTATACCGCCGGAGAGGCTTACCTGCAAGAAGCATTTCGCCGCGGACCCGAAATGCCCGCCGCAGCGGACAATCCTCCGTCTCCCCGTCCAAACCCCCGTCTCTCGTCCAAAAGTGGGGGATCCAATGGGGGCGGAGCCCCCTTGGTCGTCGGGGAGGGAGTCCAGAGGGGACCGCCTCGAAATAGGTCCCCTCTGGCGCGTCTTTGCCTTCTTTCGCCGCGCTGCGAAAGAAGGTCGCTCCCGCAGGAGCGAAACAACCTCCGTCCAAACTCCCGTCCCCGCCGCTGCGGGCAAAACTTCCGTCCCCGTCATTGCGAAGCCCCGCAAGGGGCTGTGGCAATCCGTTATCCCCGTCTCACCGCAGCTATCTCATTTGCTGACAGTATAATACTATATATTCTGTCTATTAGCAACCGTGTATAATCACCACGAATCAGCGGTCAATTCCGTCACTTTCCCGTATTTTTCGCCGCCGTCTGAAATTCCCCGCTTTCCCCCTATGAAAAAGCGGCAGGGTATGATATAGTAGTAAAGTTAGAGAGCTTATGGGATCATGAGGAAGGGAGGCGGCCCGATGGAGCTGATCGTCTGCGTTTCCACCGCAGAGGCGCTGAAGGCGGCTGTACTCGCCGGGGCGGACGCGGTGCGGATCGGACTAAGGGACTTCAGCACTGCCGGACTGCCGCTGGAGGAATTGAAAAAGGCCGTGACCTGGTGCCGGGTGCGGGGCGTACGCATCTCCGCGGGCATGGACTTCCCCCCTTCCGGCAAGCGCTTCCGCGCTGCGGTGGACGCGGCCCTGGAGCTGGCGCGGACCGGCGTCAACGCCATCTGCGTGGGGGACCCGGGCCTGCTCCGGGCCCTGCGGCTGCTGCTTCCGGATCTGACGCTGGAGGCCGCCGAGAGCTTTCAGATCACGGACGCGGCGGGGGTGCGGGTCCTGGAAGCCCTGGGGGCAAAGCGCCTGCTCCTGCCGCCCCAGCTATCTAGCGGCGAAATGCGCTATCTCTGCCGCCGGACGGAGCTGGAGACCGAGGCCGTGCTCTGCGGCCGGGTCTGTCCCGCCCTGGGGCCCTGCCGCCTCAGTGCCTTTGCCGGGGAGGGCAGCGGCTGCGGCCGGGAATGTCGGGAACACTATGTCTGTCTCGGGCTGAACGCGGAGAAGCGTCCCGCCCTGAAAAATATCCTGCTGGCCGGGCAACTGGGCGAGCTGCTCACCATGGGCCTCAGCGCCCTGAGCATCCGCTGCGAGGGGCAGAGGCCGGAGTGCGCCGCCATGACGGCGGACATCTTCCACCGGGCCATCCAGGAGGGGAAAGCCCCCTCCCAGCGGGACATCCAGCTGCTCACCCGCTCCTTCTTCTCCGAGGGCGTCACCGACGCGCTCTACGCCGGGGACCCGGCGGAGGCCCTGCTCCCCGCTCAGTCGGAGTGGAAGCTGCCCAGCCTTGCCAAGGGCGCCATCCTGGGCTCGGTGCGGGCGGAGACCGGGGGCGGCGAATTCCAGCGGGTGCCGGTGCACATCACGGCGGAGCTCCGGCGGGGCGCTTTCAGCCGCATCCTGGCAGCCGACGAGGAGGGCAACAGCGCCGGGGCCACAGGCCCCATCCCCGTGAACGCCGGCGGCGGGAAGCGGGAGCTGACGGAAGCCCTGCTGCGCACCCAGCTTTTCAACACCCTGGGCACCCCCTTCCTCTGCACGGCGGCGGAAGCCCTGGTGGACCCGGGCCTGCACCTGGGCAGCGCCGACGTGGGCCATATGCGCCGGGAAGCCCTGAACCGGCTGGCGGAAAAGCGCAGCGAGCCCCCCATCCTCCGGGTGGGAGAGCTGCCGCCCCTGCTGCGGCCGGAGGCGGTCCATCCCCAGCCGGACCTGAATTTCTCCGTCACCAAGACGGCCCAGCTCTCCGAAGCCCTGGCAGCCCTGAAGCCGAAGGTGCTCTATGTGCCCCTGGAGGAGCTTTTGAAGGAGCCCGTGGCCGTGACCCCCTTCTGGGAGAACGGGATCACCTCCGTCTGCGCCGTACTGCCGGAACGCTACACCGCCGAGGAGGCCTCGGAGCTTTTCACCCGCCTCAAGCAGCTCCGGGAGCTGGAGGTCTCGGAGGTGATGGTGAACAGCTGGAACGCCCTGGTCCCGGTCAGCATGCTGGGCTTCCGCGTCCGCTGCGGCCTGGGCCTCCAGGTCTGGAACGACTGGAGCCTGCGGGTATTGAAGGAGCTGGGCACCGCCTCCGCCCTTCTCTCCCCGGAGCTGACATTGGAGGAGATCGGCGCTGTCGCCAAATGCATGGACACGGAGCTTTATGCCTTCGGGCGGCTCCCCCTGCTCACCTCGGAAGCGCTGCTGACGGCGCCGGAGGCCCGCTCCGACACCCTGCGGGACCGGCGGGGACGGCAGTTCCCGGTGCTGAACACCCTGGGGCGCAGCCGCCTATACAGCCCGGACAAGCTCTTCCTGGGGGAAAAGCTGAAGGACCTGGAAAAGCTGGGCCTCTGGTGCCTGCACCTCAGCTTCACCACGGAAAACCCCGGGGAATGTGTCTCCGTGGCGGAACGCTATCTGGGCCGGGGCAGCTATCAGCCCAATTTCAAGACTAAGGGACTCTATTATGAAAACGAAACTCATTCTGGCTTCCGCTTCCCCGCGAAGAAGGGAGCTTCTGGAAATGCTGGGTCTGTTCGACCTGACGATCCTGCCCGCCGCCGGTGAAGCGCCGGTGCCCGCGGGCACGCCGGTATGGGAGGCGGTCCAGCACATCGCCGCGGGGAAGGCCCTGGATGCCTCCCGCCGCGCCGGGCCCGACAGTCTGATCCTGGCGGCGGACACGGTGGTGGCCCTGGAGGGCGAGGTGCTGGGGAAGCCCCGGGACGAGGAGGACGCCTTTCGCATGCTCCGCGCCCTTTCGGGCCGGAAGCACACGGTCTACACCGGCATGGCCCTCCGCCGGGGGGACAGGAGCATGACGGACTATGCCAGCGCCGACGTCTGGTTCCGGGTGCTGACGGACCGGGAGATCCGGGCTTATATCGCCACCGGCTCCCCCATGGACAAGGCCGGGTCCTACGGGGCCCAGGACATGGCCGCTCTTTTCGTGGAGCGGATCGACGGAGAATTCTACACGGTGGTGGGCCTGCCCATCTGCCGTCTGGGCCGGATGATGCACGCCTTCGGCACGGAGATCTGGGGGAACGATGCGTAAGGTACTGAAAACGGTGGGGCTCACGTTGCTGGCCGCTCTGGTGATCGTGCTGGCCCTCACGGTGCTGGGCCGCCTGGCCGGCAGGGAGAACATCTTCACCCGCAGCTTCCAGTCCCTGACCGCCCCGGTGGAGAAGCTGTTTTCCTCCGGCGCGGGGAAGCTGGAGGAGCTGCGCGCCGCCCTGCGGGATTACGACGAGCTGAAGGCGGAGAACGAGGCTCTGAAAGCCCAGATCGCGGATATGGAGACGGAGGTCCGCCAGAGCCAGGGGGCCAACGCGGAAAACGACAGGCTCCGGCAGCTGCTGGAGCTGAAGCGCAGCCACACGGACTACAAGCTGCTGGACGCCTCCATCATCTCCTGGGGCTCGAGTAACTGGAGCAGCACCTTCGACCTGGACAAGGGCAGCTTTTCCGGCGTGGAGGTGGGCGACTGCGTTATCACGTCCAACGGCTTCGTGGTGGGCGTGGTGACGGAGACGGGGCTTTACAGCTGCTCCGTGCGCACCCTCATCGACCCCCGGGCCGCCATGGGCGCCACGGTCCATTCCAACGGCCTCACCGCCGTGGCGGAGGGGGATTTCAGCCTCCTGGCCGGGGGCCAGCTGAAGCTGACCTATGTTTTTGAAAACAGCGTCCTGGAGCTGGGGGACACGGTGCTGACCTCCGGCGCGGGGGGCGTCTATCCCGCCGGGCTGGTGATCGGCAAGATCAGCGGCATCGCCAGCGACGAGGGGGGCTATGGGCAGTACGGCATCGTCACTCCCTCCGCCGAACTGGAGAGCCTCAGCCAGGTCTTCCTGATCCTGGAATACGGGGAGGCGCAGCATGAGGGCTGAAACGCTGCGGAGCACCCTGGGGCTCATCCTCATCATGCTCCTGTGCTATTTCCTGCAAAGCGCCGTCTTTTCCCGGCTGCATATCTTCGGCGTGGCGCCGCTGCTGCTGCCCCTGGTGGCGGCGGCTGCGGGGCTCCTGGGCTCCTCCGGCTGGGGCGGGGCCTTCGGCCTCCTCTGCGGCATCCTCTGCGACGCCGCCCTGGGGGGCGGCGGGCTCCTGTTCACCGTGGCGCTGACGGTCATGGGCTTTCTCTGCGGCTTCCTGGGGGATTTCATCCTGGCCCGGGGCTTCCCCAGCTATCTCATGCTGAGCGCAGGGGTGTTGCTGCTCTCCGCTTTCATCCAGATGTTCCGGCTGCTGGTCTTTGACCGCGCCCCCGTCTGGCTTCTGATTCGGACGGGGCTAATGCAGAGCCTGGCCTCCGCCCTCTTCATCCTTCCGCTTTATTTCTGCGTCCGCCGCGCCCTTCGGGCCTGGCGGCGGGGCAGGGAAAGGAGCGCCCATTGAAGCTACGTTCCGGCATCCGTCCCATCCGCGCCGTCGTCCTGATCGCCCTGCCCATCCTGCTGGCCTGCGCCCTCCTGCTGGGGCTTTACAGCCTGCAGGTGGTGAACCGGGAGACTTATCGGGAGCTGGGGCGGAACACCGTCACCCGGGTGGAAACGGTGCCCGGCGCCAGGGGCGACATCCTGGACCGCTACGGCAGGGTCCTGGTCACCAACGTGGTCAGCTACGATATCCAGATCGAGCGCAGCGCCCTGGTGACGGACGCGGACCCCAACGGCATCCTGCTGGCCCTGATCGACATGACGGAAAAGGCGGGCATCCGCCACACGGACACCCTGCCCATCACTTCCGACGCCCCCTTCGAATTCACCGAGATGGACGACATCCAGGCCGGACGCATGGCGGACTGGCTGGCGCATTTCGAGCTGGAGGAGAAGAGCGCCGCCGAGGTCATGGACTGGATGCGCAGCCACTATTCCGTCCCCGAGGACTACACCCCCGCCCAGGCGAGGCTGGCCATCGGCGTCCGCTGGGAGCTGGAGCTGCGGACCCTGTTCGGCATCGTGGACTATGTTTTTGCCTCCGGCCTGGACCAGGAGATGATCGCCGCCGTTTCGGAGCGCTGCTACCCCGGCGTCAGCATCACCGTGGGTTCCCGGCGGGCCTACCGCACCCCCTACGCCGCCCACCTCCTGGGGCGCATCGGCCCCATGGACAAGGACCAGGTGGAGAAGTACACCGCCCTGGGTTATCCCATGAACGCCCTGGTGGGCCAGGACGGGGCGGAGGGCGCCTTTGAGGAATACCTCCACGGCTCCGACGGCAAGCGGGTCACCGTCCGCAGCGCGGACGGGGAGATCCTCAGCTCCTATTTCACGGAGGAGCCCCGGGCCGGGGCCGACGTGACCCTGACCCTGGACCTGAGCGCCCAGCAGGTGACGGAGGAGGCCCTCAGCGCCGAGATCGCCAAGATAAACGGGGACCGGGTCAAAAAGGCCAAGCCCGGCGAGACGGTGCAGCTGGCCGAGGGCGGGGCCGCCGTGGTGATCCAGGTGGGCACCGGGGACATCCTGGCCTGCGCCTCCTACCCCTCCTATGACCTGAGCGAATTTCTGGAAAACTATGCCCTGCTGCTGGCGGACCCCACCCGGCCCATGTTCAACCGGGCCCTCCAGGGGCGCTACGCCCCCGGCTCCACCTTCAAGGTGGTCACCGCCACCGCCGCCCTGACGGAGGGGGTCATCACCCCCAACACCACCATCTATGACCGGGGCATCATCGACGAATACGACGGCTACACCTTCACCTGCTGGACCTATCCCGGCTCTCACGGCACCATCAATGTGAAGGAAGCCCTGCAAATGTCCTGCAACTACTTCTTCTATATCACGGGGCGCAGCGTGGGCATCGACGCCCTGGACCGCTACGCCGCCGCCTATGGGCTGGGCCAGAGCACGGGCGTGGAGCTCTATGAGAACACCGGCATCCTGGCCTCCGCCGACTACAAGAGATCCGTCGTCGGGGAGGACTGGTATGTGGGCGACACGCTCCAGGCCTCCATCGGCCAGAGCTACCACCTCTTCACCCCCCTGCAGCTGGCCTCCTACGCCGCCACCATCGCCGCCGACGGGAAGCGTTACGCCGCCCATCTGCTCTACTCCGTCTCCGGTCACGACGGCTTCCGCCGGGAGCCGGAGGTGCTCAGCACCGTGGAGGCCGACACGGACACCTGGGGCGTCCTCCGGGAGGGCATGCTCATGGCCTCCCGCTACGGCTCCGCATCCTATGTTTTCGGCAACTACCGCATCCCCGTCTGCTCCAAGACCGGCACAGCCCAGGTCAGCGAGGACACGGTGAACAACGCCGTGTTCATCGCCTTCGCCCCCATGGAGGACCCGGAGATCGCCCTGGCCGTGGTGGTGGAGAACGGCGCCAACGGCTACTATCTGGCGGAGGTGGCCCGGGATATCTTCGACTGGTATTTCACCCGGGAGCCGGAAGCCGCTCCCATACCGGAGAACACCCTCATCCCCTGAGACGGGTCTCCTCCCCCCATGTAGAGCGCAAGGCTACTTGCCAGCGGGGAAAACCCAGTGTATAATATTTCGCTACCGGAGGTGAAAGCATGGGCACCGTGATCGCCATTCTGTCCGGCAAGGGCGGGACGGGAAAATCCACCGCTGCCGCGGCCCTGGCCTGCGGCCTCAGCGAGCTGGGGCGCAGCGTCGTCTGCGTGGACGCGGACGCGGAGCTGCGGAACCTGGACCTCTGCCTGGGACTGAGCGACGAAGCCCTGCTGGATTACGGGGATGTGCTGGCGGGCCGGTGCAGCCTGGACAAGGCTCTGGCGGCCCCGGCGGGCTTTCCCTCTCTCCGGCTGCTGCCCGCGCCCCAGGAACCGGCGGAGGAGGGTCTTGCGGACCTGTGCGCCCAGCTGCGGGAGCGGTTTGACTACTGCATCCTCGACTACCCCGGGGGCCTGAAGCCGGGCGTGGAGGAGGCTTCCCGCCTGGCGGACCGGGTCCTGGTGGTGGCCACGGCGGACCCCTGCAGCCACCGGGATGCGGAGCGGGCGGCCCAGCTGCTGCGCACGGGCGGAAGCCCGGAAACCTTCCTGCTGATGAACCGGGTGAGCCCCCCGCTGCTGAAGGCCATGGGCCTGACCCTGGATGATTCCATGGACCGGGTGGGGCTGCGGATCATCGGCTATGTGCCGGAGGACAAGCGCGTTTCCCTGGCCCTGGCCGCCGGGAAGCCCCTGCTGGAAGCGGACAAGCGGCCCCGCCGGGGCGCAGCCGCCGCCTTCCGGCGGATCGCAAGGAGACTGGACGGGCAGAGAGTGCCCATTCGATAAGGCAATCCCGCGCCTATTCGCGGCATTGCCATAAATAGGAGGACAGAATGAAATGAACGTCGCCCTCATTGCCCATGACAACAAGCAGGAGCTGATGGTGCAGCTGTGCATCGCCTACTGCGGCATCTTCGCCCCCCACGCCCTCTGCGCCCCCAACCCCACGGCGCAGCTCATCTCCGAGGCCACGGGCCTCGCCGTGGAGAAATACATGACCCGGAGTCAGGGGGGCATCCAGCAGATCGCCGCCAAGATCGCCTACAACGAGATCGACCTGGTGCTGTTCCTGGCGGACCCCGGCAGCCCGGAGTACATGGAGGACATGGGCCTCATCGCCCGCCTCTGCGACCAGTACTCCATCCCCTTCGCCTCCAATGTGGCCACGGGGGAAATGCTGATCCTGGGCCTGCAGCGGGGCGACCTGGCCTGGCGGGACATCGTGAATCCCAAAAAGAATTAAGGTAAAGGACTGCGCAAAATGGAAAAGATCAAACCAAGGACTCTGTCCGGCTTCATGGAGCTGCTGCCCGAGGCGCAGAGCCAGATGGACGCCGTGATGGACGTGCTGAGGGCCACCTATGCCCTCTTCGGCTTCACCAATATCGACACCCCCGTGCTGGAGGCCAGCGAGGTGCTCCTGGCCAAGGGCGGCGGGGAGACGGAAAAGCAGATCTACCGCTTTGAAAAGGGCGATACGGATCTCAGCATGCGCTTCGACCTGACCGTGCCCCTGGCGAAATACGTCGCCATGAACTACGGCAGCCTCACCTTCCCCTTCCGCCGCTGTCAGATCGGCAAGGTCTACCGGGGCGAGCGGGCCCAGCGGGGCCGCTTCCGGGAATTTTACCAGGCGGACGTGGACGTGATCGGGGACGGCAGCCTGGATCCCGCCAACGAGGCGGAGATCGTGGCCGTCATCTGCGAGACCTTCCGGCGGCTGGGCCTGAGCCGGTTCCAGATCCGCATGAACAACCGCCGTTTCCTCAACGGCCTCTTTGAATACCTGGGCCTCAGCGAGCAGTCGGGAGCCGTGCTGGGGGCCATCGACAAGCTGGACAAGATCGGCAGGGACAAGGTGCAGGAGATCCTGACGGATACCCTGGGCATCCCCGCGGACAAGGCAGGCCAGCTCATGGACGTCGTATCCGCCCCGGACCCGGAGGCCATGCTGGATTCCCTCCTGGGCAAGTGCGAGGCCCTGGACAGGGGCATCGCGGAGCTGCGGCAGGTGACGGGGCTCCTGGGCTCCTTCGGCGTCCCGGCGGATAAGTGGCGGCTGGACCTGACCATCGCCCGGGGCCTGGATTACTACACCGGCACCGTCTACGAGACCACCCTGCTGGACTATCCCGAGGTGGGCTCCGTCTGCTCCGGCGGGCGCTACGACAACCTGGCGGAATACTACACAGACAAAAAGCTGCCCGGCGTGGGCGTCAGCATCGGCGTCAGCCGCCTCTTCTTCATCCTCCAGGACCAGGGCCTGCTGCGGAGCGAGGCGGCGAAGGCCCCCTGCGACGCGCTGGTGATCCCCATGGGGGACGTGCTGGACGCGGCGGTGGCCGCCTCCACGGTCCTGCGCTCCGCCGGGGTGCGGACCCAGATCTATATGGAGCAGAAAAAGGCCAAGGCGAAATTCGCCTACGCCGACCGGCTGCGCATCCCCTTCGCCGTCGTCATCGGGGAGGATGAAAAGGCCGCCGGGACGGTCTCCCTGAAGAACCTGGCCACCGGCGAGCAGGAGACCCTGACGGCGGAGGAAGCCGCCGGGAAGATCATCGCGGGGCTGCCCCCTGTGGGCGCTCCCGTTCAGGAAAGGACAGAGTAAGAACCATGACACAGATGCGGACCCATACCTGCGGCCAGCTGCGGCTGGCGGACGCGGGCGAGAAAGTGACCCTTTGCGGCTGGCTGGAAAACCTGCGCGTTGTCGGCGCGGGGCTGGGCTTCGCCGTCCTGCGGGACTTCTACGGCACCACCCAGGCGGTGATCGAGGACGAGGAGCTGCTGAAGACCTTCCGCAGCATCAACAAGGAGAGCACGGTGCAGATCACCGGCGTCGTCCGGGAGCGGGACTCCAAGAACCCCAAGCAGGCCACCGGCGACATCGAGGTGGTGCCGGAGAGCGTCACCGTCCTGGGCCGCTGCCGGTATAATGAGCTGCCCTTCGAGGTGAACCGCAGCCGGGAGGCGGACGAATCCGCCCGGCTGAAATACCGCTATCTGGACCTGCGGAACCCCGATGTGAAGAAGAATATCCTCCTGCGGGTGAACGTGGTGGCCGCTCTGCGGCAGGCCATGACGGCGGAGGGCTTCCTGGAGATCACCACCCCCATCCTCACCGTCTCCTCCCCCGAGGGGGCCCGGGACTATCTGGTGCCCGCGAGGAAGCACCCCGGCAAGTTCTACGCCCTGCCCCAGGCGCCCCAGCAGTTCAAGCAGCTGCTGATGACCGCGGGCTTCGACCGCTATTTCCAGATCGCCCCCTGCTTCCGGGACGAGGACGCCCGGGGGGACCGGAGCCCCGGCGAATTCTACCAGCTGGACATGGAGATGGCCTTCGCCACCCAGGAGGACGTGTTTGACGTCATCGAGAAGGTCCTTCCCCCCATCTTCGCCAAATACGGCACTTATGATATCGCCTCCCAGCCCCCCTTCCGGCGCATCGCCTACCGGGAGGCCCTGGAGACCTACGGCTCCGACAAGCCGGACCTGCGCATCGACCTGACGGCGAAGGACGTGACTAGCCTCTTTGAAGGAACGGAGTTCGCCCCCTTCCAGAATCAGACGGTGAAGGCCGTGCCCATCACGGATTGCAGCCTCACCCGCAAGCAGATCGAAAAGCTGCTGGCCGACTGCGAGGTGCAGAGCGGCGCCAAGGGCTATTGGTTCAAGACGGACGAGCAGGGCGCCATCGCCGGCGGCGTGGCGAAGTTCGTGGACGCGGACAAGGCAAAGGCCCTGCTGGACCTCGGGCCCAACACCCTGGTGGTCCTCGCCGCCGGGGAACTGGCGGTGAAGATGGCGGGCGTGATGATCAAGACCTTCGGCCCCGCCTGCCCCGGCCACATGGACAAGGAGCGCTATGAATTCTGCTGGATCGTGGACTTCCCCATGTATGAGATCGGGGAGGAAAGCGGCGAGCTGGAATTCTGCCACAATCCCTTCTCCATGCCCAAGGGCGGGCTGGAGACCCTCCTCAAGGCCGAGCGGGGGGAGATCGACCCCCTGACCATCATGGCCGACCAGTATGACCTGGTGTGCAACGGCGTGGAGCTCTCTTCCGGCGCGGTGCGGAACCACGACCCGGAGATCATGGTGAAGGCCTTTGAGTTCGTGCGCCTGGGCGAGGAGGATGTGAAGGCCAAGTTCCCCGCCATGTATAACGCCTTCTGCTACGGCGCGCCGCCCCACGCGGGCATCGCCCCCGGCGTGGACCGCATGGTGATGCTCCTGGCCGGGGCCGACACCATCCGGGAGGTCATCCCCTTCCCCCTGAACAAGAACGCCCAGGACCTGATGATGAGCGCCCCCAGCGAAGTCACCCAGAAGCAGCTGGATGAGCTGCACATCGCCGTGACAATGAAGGAAGAGGAATAATACCAGATTACAGAATCCCCGCTGTGTCCGATGGGCACAGCGGGGATTGTTGTGTTAAGGCAATCCTCGTTCCCTATCAGAGTCCCCTCCCCGCCGCAGCAGCAATACACCGGCCCTCTGCGGATTCGCCGCTCACCGCAGCGGCGGGGACGAAGGTTTGGACGAGAGCTTTTCGCGCTGCGGCGCGACCCCATTTCTTTTGACGTAAAAGACTAACTATGAAATGTCAAGGCAAAAGATGCGGATTGGTTGGAAACTGAAAAATGATACACCTAACCTGAGCGTCCAGTTGGGCGCTCTAAATAG
>CADBKO010000006.1 GCA_902795345.1 Oscillospiraceae bacterium | reverse complement strand
CCCCAATGTGCAGACCCCCAGCGTGCCCGTGCGCATCAATCCCGAGAAGTGCGTCGGCTGCAACACCTGCGTGGAGACCTGCCAGATCGACGTGTTCATCCCCAACCCGGTGAAGGGCAAGCCCCCCATCCTCCTGCATCCGGAGGAGTGCTGGTACTGCGGCTGCTGCGCCACCGACTGCCCCACTCCCGGGGCCATGGAGTTCAACTGGCCCCTGCCCCTCAAGCCCCGCTGGCGCAATAAAGAAACAGGGGAAGTCCACCAACTGAAGTAATTCAAATCACAACCGCTTCGCTGGGTTGCGATTTGAAAAGGATCGCACTCCGCTCCCCGCACTGCGTCCTAATTTGCCGGAATACGTCGCGGCTCGCTATTCGCTCCCCGCTCGAAGATTCCGGCAAAACGTCCTTCTCAAAATTGAAGCGGAGCTTCAATTTTGAAGAGGAGGAGCAGCGAAATGAACGAGCTTTGACCCTATGGGTCGAAGCGAGTGATATGGAGCTTGCGACGACGAGCGGGCGCGAACTCTGCGAGGCTGCCACCAAACGACCAATGCTCTTGATTATGGCTGAGAAGCATGTTATAATGAATAAAAAATAAAACCAGAAAGGAAGATCCAACCATGGCAGACGAAAAGTTCGATCCCACTAAGATGCCTCCCTTCGATCCCAGCAAGATGCCCGCTTTCGACCCCAGCAAAATGCCCAAGGATTTCGATCCCAGCAAGCTGCCCCCCATGCCGAAGATGGAGGAGCCCGAGACCAACACCACCGAGACGGAGAACCTCCTGAAGCAGGAAGATCCCGCCCGTTGGCTGCGCCAGCCCCCCAAGAAGATCCGGGGCGACATGCGCATGGCCATGGCCTACGGCCGCGAGGCTGAGAAGTATAAATGCACCTGCTGGAACAAGGGATGTCCCTTCTACGGCAACTGCCGCAAGTGCATCGTGTTCCATATGGCCCTGAAGCAGATCCCCACCTGCCAGCGGGATATGATCGTGGAGATGATCAAGGACGGCACCCTGGTGGAAGAGTTGTACGTCAACGATCCGGTCCCCCCGAAGAAGTAAGCATCCTCTTCGGACAAAGAATACTTAACCAAGCTGCGCGGAGCATCGCTCCGCGCGGCTTTTTTATCCCTCCTGCTCCTCCTTTAAGCGCGATATGCGCCTGCGCAGGAAGCGGCGGAGGCGCACCAGCCTTCCCGAAATGTTCTGGTGGGTGCAGCCCAGTTTCCGGGCGATCTCCGGTTGGGTCCAGCCCTCAAAGACATAGAGGGTGAGGATCTCCAGCATATCCGGGTGCAGCTCCCGCAGCGCCGCCAGCAGAAGGGGGTCCGAGATCTCCTCCAGCCAGTCCATCCGTCCGCTGAGGCCGCCTTCCTCATCCTCATACCAGGGCTCCGGAACGGATTCCAGAGGGCCCAGGCCGGGATGAAGGGCCTGGGTGTGGCGATAAAACCGCCGGTCAGAGCGCAGCGCCTCCCGGTCAAAGGCGGCGATGGCGGCGATCTGCTCCTCCGTCATCCCGGCGGCCCGGTATTCCTCCGCCAGGCGCTGCTCCCTCGCAATTTGTTTCTTCCATTCGCTTCCGTTGTGCCAGGACATTCTGTTCTCCTTTTTCGGCTCCCGCCCGGAGACAAAAAGCCGCCTGACCCGCAGGAGGATGCACCTGCCCCGCAGGGCAGGGGGCCGTGGAAAGACACGGTCCGTCCTTTGCAGATCAGGCGGCACAAGGGAGACGATGCACTTGGCAGCTCCGGGGCTCAAGCCTGTTTGATACGATGTTGATTTGTGTTCGTCCGGCCTATGGGCTCAGGCCGTTTTGCTCCGTCGGAAGCTCACCGGCGGGAACAGCACTTCTTCGCCGCAATTCGGGCATTTGATGCTGCATGGCCCGTGGCTGCCCCGGTAAAGGATCTCTACCTTGTGGTCGCAGAAGGGGCAGATCCGGGCCACGGTGTACTGCCCGGCGCATTGTTTGCGCAGCTCGCTCTGCTGGGCCATGGCCCTGGCGTAGCGCTGCGGGTCCCCCTCCCTCGGGTTGTATCTCGGCATTCCATCATTCCTCCAGTTCCCCGGCCTCGGGGATCAGCGTCGGCAGGGGGCCCAGGGTCCAGCCGCCCCGTTTTTCCGTGAAGCCCAGCTGTTCCAGGCGGATGGCCAGGGCCTGCCGGGAGACCCCCATGGTCTCCGCCAGCGTCTCAAAGGCCTGCCAGCGCTTAGGGTCCAGCCGCCGGTCCGGAATGGGTCCGGGCAGCCAGGCGCAGGCCAGCAGGTTCCGTTCCACCAGCCTTCGGGGCATCAGCAGCGCGGAGGCCAGGCGGTCCGCCAGCCCTTCGGTCCGGCTGGAAGCGGCGCCCTGCAGCAGCCGGTGGCCGATCTCGTGCATCAGGGTGAAGCGCCGCCGCCCCCTCGACGCCCAGGGGCTCAGCAGCCCTGCGTCCAGCAGGATGGTGTTCCCATCCAGGAAGAACCAGGCCTTCCCGCCCCCCTCCAGCACCGGCACGCCCACGCTCTCCGGGGCGGTGATCCCCAGGATGCTCCCGTCCCGGCTCAGGCGGCGGTAGACCACCCGCAGCCCCAGCAGCTTTTCCGCCATGAGTTCCGGGTCCACGCGGCGCTCGTCCGCCTCCGGCAGGGCCGCATAAGCCCGGTAAAGACGGTCCGCCAGGGCCTCTATCTCCTCCTCCGGCAACGCCGCACCTCCCGTTCCTTTCCCCGATCCGTTCTTTGCGAGGACAGGATAACACCCGAGAAAGGGAATGTAAAGTGCGCATTTGCACACCGAATAAGGGCGATTCTCCCTTGACAGGAGGAAAAACGACGAATATAATAAAAATACCATTCGGGAGGGAGGCGCATGCCGTGGCAAAGCCGGGAAAAAACAGCCTGACCCTGGAAGCCTGCCGTGCCGGTCATTATGACGCCGGGGCGGAATATGCCCGCAACGCCATCGGGAAAAGGATCGCGGAGGAACGCCGCCGGCGGGGCCTCAGCCAGGGGGAATTTGCTTCCCTCCTCCGGGATTTCGGCATCCGCATCGGCCTGCGGGGCTATGCCAAGTGGGAGACGGGGGAGACCGTGCCCAATGCCTATCAGCTGCTGGCGATCTTCCATGCCCTCCGGCCGCCGGAGGGGGCGAGCTGGCTCAGCAGCGGAGAGAGCGCCCTCAATGCGGAAGGGCTGCGGCGGCTGGACCAGTATCGGGAGGATCTGGTGGCCTCCGGGCGCTACAAGCCCGCCGCCAGGATGACGGACAATGCCGTGGAATACCGGGAAGCCCTGTTGAGCCGCCTGCGCCCCTCGGCGGGCCCGGGCAATTTCCTGGATGAAGAGAATTTCGAGAAGCGGTTCTTTCCTGCCGATTCCATCCCCGCCGGGGCGGATTTCGCCGTCTGCGTGGACGGCAACAGCATGGAGCCCGTCTATCGGGATGGGCAGCTGCTCTGGGTAAAGCTCTGCTCCGGCCTTCGGGTGGGGGAGGTGGGCCTCATGAGCTACGACGGCAACAGCTATATCAAGGTCTATGGGGAACAGACGCCGCCCCCGGAGCTGCTCCCCTGGTTCACGGATTCCGAGGGCAAGGTCTTTCCCCAGCCGGTGCTGATCTCCTACAACCGGGAGCAGTATCCGCCGGTCCCCGTTCACCCGGAGAAGGGCTTTGCCATTATCGGCCGGGTATTGTGAGGTGGAAATGGACGATCTGGATCTGGACGCGGCGGCTCGCATCGAGAGGATGCTGGAAGCGCGGGGCTGGTCCCTGCCGGAGCTGTCGAGGCGCAGCGGCATCAGCCTCAGCACCCTGCGCTCGGCCCGCAAGCGGGGCAGCCGCATCTGCCTGGGCTCCCTGAAATGCATCTGCGACGCTTTCGGCGTCACCATGGCGGAGTTTGTGGCGGAATTGGAACAATGATACCATCGAAACGGCGTGCAGCCGCAGCGGTTGACTGCGGCTGCACGCTATTTTTCGAAAAACCCTATTCCGTTTTTTCCTTTTTCGGTATACAATACAAAATGGTGTTTTATGCCGCTCCTCCCGTGGGAGAGCGAGAAAGGAAAACGCATTGAAAGTCCGTTTCGGAAAGAAAGACATCCTGACGATCCCCAATCTGCTGAGCCTCTTCCGCATCCTGCTGATCCCCCAGATCGTGTGGCTTTATGCCCTGGCGGACAAGGGCTATGCCGCTCTTGCGGTCGTGGCCTTGTCCGCCCTCACCGATGTGGCGGACGGATATATCGCCCGGCATTTTCATATGGTTTCCGAGCTGGGCAAGGTGCTGGACCCCATCGCGGACAAGCTGACCCAGGCGGCGCTGCTCATCTGCCTCGCCTTCCGTTACAGCGTGCTCTATTGGGTGTTCGCCCTCTTTGCCCTGAAGGAGATCCTCCAGGGCCTGCTGGGTCTGGCGGTGGTGAAGGCCACGGGGCATATGCAGTTCGCCCGCTGGTACGGGAAGCTCAGCACCGTTGTCTTTTACGGCACCATGTTCCTGCTCATCCTGCCCCTTGCGCTGCCGGAGATCCTGGTCCATATCCTCATCCTGCTCTGCACCGGGGCCCTCATGCTGGCCATGATCTGCTATACCCATGATTATCTGGAGATCGTGTGGAACGCCCTGTTCCCCGGCAGCAGCCGCCGCAGCCTGGGCGTGCGGCTCTTCATGCTTTTCATGTGGGGCGCGGCGGTGATCTTTTTCTGGCTCCATCGGGACTGCATCAGCGTGAACGGGACCCTCCAGATCGCCCCCCGCAGCCTGGTGACGGCGGTGCTGCTGATGCTGGGCCTCTTTGCCCTCAAGAGCTTCAGCGTGGTGATCCATGCGGGGCTCCTCTATGCCGTCAGCGGCATCCTCTTCCCCCTGCCTGCGGCCGTCGCCGTGAACCTTCTGGGCACCCTGCTGATGGCGGGCCTCAGCTATGGCTTCGGCAGGCAGCTGGGGGGCGGCAACATCGACAACATCGTGGAGACCCACCGCAACGCGGGGGTCCTGCGGCAGCTGCGGCGGGAGAATACCTTTGTCTACACCGCCGTGTCCCGCCTCATAAACCTCCTGCCCTTCGACATCATCAGCGCCTATTTCGGCGCCACGGAGACGCCCCTTGTCCCCTATTTGCTGGGCAGCGCGGCGGGCATGGCGGCCTCCTGCGTGCTTTTCCCCCTCATGGGGGCCCATATCGTGGATATCCGTTCCCCCCGCTTCTTCGTTTCCGCCGCTCTGGAGGCGGTGATCCTCCTGGCCAGCCTGCTGACGCTGCTGGCGGTGCGCAAGCGCTTCACCCCCGCCGGGGCGGAGAAGGACGGGGAATGAGCGGATGATCCCCCATCGGAGATACAGAGAATGTCAGTGGAATTTACCAAAGAAATGAAGCGCAGCCATACCATCCTGGCGCCGGACATGTTCCCCACCCACATGGAGCTGCTGCAGGCCATTTTCCGCATCCATGGCTACAACATCGTCATCGCCCACGACGAGGGCAAAAAGGTCATCGACACCGGGCTGAAATACCTGCACAACGATGTGTGCTACCCCGCCATCTGCGCCGTGGGGCAGCAGCTTTACGCCCTGGCCAGCGGGGAATACGACCCGAAAAAGACCGCCCTCATCATGTTCCAGACCGGGGGCGGCTGCCGGGCTTCCAACTATATCATGCTGCTGCGCAAGGCCCTGCATAATATGGGCATGGACGAGGTGCCGGTGATCTCCCTGAGCCTGGGCGGCCTGGAGAGGTCGCCGGGCTTCCGCTTTACCCCCGGTATGATGCTGGCCGCCATCCGGGCGGTGATCTACGGGGACATGCTCCTCCTGCTGAAAAACCAGACGCTCCCCTATGAGGTACATAAGGGCGACACGGCCAAAACCGTGGAGAAGTGGATCGGGGAGCTGACGGAGCAATTCCGCCGGGGCCGGGGCCTGAGCCGAAGAGCCCTGAGGCGGAACCTGCGGGCCATGGCGGAGGATTTCCACCGCATCCCCCGGGAGAAGAAGGAGCTCACCAAGGTGGGCATCGTGGGGGAGATCTATGTGAAATATGCCGCCTTCGGCAACAACGGGCTGGAAAAATTCCTCCTGAGCCAGGGCTGCGAATACATGGTCCCCGGCGTGCTGGGCTTTTTCCAGTATTGCTTTGCCAATATGGAGATGGACCATCGCTACTACGGCAAGCCCCTCCGCAATGTCTGGGCCGGGAACCTGATGCTCTGGTTTGCCGACCGCTGGGAGCGGGAGATGCTCCGGGCCCTGGAGGACTATCCGGAATTCGTCTCCCCCGTGTCCTTCGACCGGGTGAAGGAGCTGGCCGACCGGGTCATCGACCGGGGCGTGAAGATGGGGGAGGGCTGGCTCCTGCCGGGGGAGACGGCGGAGCTGATCGAAAAGGGTTATGGGAACGTGATCTGCGCCCAGCCCTTCGGCTGCCTGCCCAACCATATCGTGGGGAAGGGCACCATCCGGCGGCTGCGGGAGCTGTATCCCCAGGCCAATATCTTCCCCGTGGACTACGACGCCGGGGCCTCCCGGGTGAACCAGGAAAACCGCATCAAGCTGATGCTGGCCATCGCCAGGGACGAGGCTGCGGAAGCAAAAGACAAAACGCCGGTCCCCGTCTGAGGACAGAGGCGGAATGAGGATATAAGCATGTTCAAGCTGGGCATCGACGTGGGTTCCACCACCCTGAAATGCGCCGTGCTGGAGGAGTCCGGCGCGCTTCTTTGGTCGCGGTATCTGCGGCATTATTCCCGCATCGCGGAGAATCTGGGGCGGCTGCTGGCCGAGCTGCGGGAGCAGTTCCCCGGCGAAAAGATGGAGCTGGCCCTTTCCGGAAGCGCGGGCATGGGCCTGGCGGAGGAGCTGGGCCTTCCCTTCGTGCAGGAGGTCTATGCCGAGCGCATCGCCGTAAAACGGCTGATGCCGGGAACGGATGTGGTCATCGAGCTGGGGGGCGAGGACGCCAAGATCCTCTTCCTCACCGGCGGCTTCGAGATGCGCATGAACGGCACCTGCGCCGGGGGCACCGGGGCCTTTATCGACCAGATGGCCTCCCTGATGCAGGTGGAGGTCTCGGAGATGGACGCCCTGGCGGAGAAGGCGGAGAAGCTCTATACCATCGCCTCCCGCTGCGGCGTTTTCGCCAAGAGCGACGTGCAGCCCCTGCTGAACCAGGGGGCGCGGAAGGAGGATGTGGCCGCCAGCATTTTCCGGGCGGTGGTGAATCAGACCGTGGCCGGGCTGGCCCAGGGCCGGGAATTCAAGGGGAACATCCTCTACCTGGGCGGGCCTCTCACCTTCCTGGGCGCCCTGCGCCGCAGTTTCGACGAGGTGCTGGAGACCAAGGGCGTCTGCCCGGAAAACTCCCTGTTCTATGTGGCCATGGGGGCCGCGCTGGCAGGCGTCGGCGCGGCGCGGGACCTGGACAGGCTGGAGGAGCGGCTCCGGCAGGGCACCGGCAGCGGCAGCTACGTCGCCTGCGAGCCCCTTTTCGATTCCGAAGAAGAATACGCCGCCTTCCGGGAGCGGCACCGCCGGGCCTCCCTGGGCATCACGGAGCTGACCGAGCCCGCCGGGGAGATGTTCCTGGGGGTGGACGCGGGCTCCACCACGGTGAAGGCGGTCCTCTGCGACGCCGAGGGCAGGCTCTTCCGCCCCTTCTACGCCCCCAATCACGGGAATCCCGTGCCTCTCATCCGGGAATACCTCCTTTCCCTCTACCGGGACTGGCCGGAAATCAGGATCGCGGGCAGCGCCGTCACCGGCTACGGGGAGGAGATCATCCGCAGCGCCTTCCGCATGGACCGGGGCCTGGTGGAGACCATGGCCCACTATACGGCGGCGAAGCGTTTCCGCCCCGATGTGGACTTCATCCTGGACATCGGCGGCCAGGACATCAAGTGCTTCCAGATCCGCAACGGGGCCATCGACAATATCTATCTCAACGAAGCCTGCTCCTCCGGCTGCGGCTCCTTCCTCCAGACCTTCGCCCAGGCCCTGGGCTATTCCACCGGGGAATTTGCCGCCCTGGGGCTCTATGCCCGCAAGCCCGTGGACCTGGGCTCCCGCTGCACCGTGTTCATGAATTCCTCCGTGAAGCAGGCCCAGAAGGACGGGGCCACCGTGGAGGACATCGCCGCGGGCCTCAGCATCAGCGTGGTGAAGAACGCCCTGTATAAGGTCATCCGCTGCGCCGGGCCCGACCAGCTGGGGCGCAGCATCGTGGTCCAGGGGGGCACCTTCCTCAACGACGCCGTGCTCCGCGCCTTCGAGCGGGAGACGGGGCGGGAGGTCATCCGGCCCGCCTTCGCGCCCCTCATGGGGGCCTACGGCGCGGCCCTTCACGCCCTGCGGCACCGGGGAGAGGAGAGCCCCGGCCTCCTGACGGGCCCGGAGCTGGAGAGCTTCACCCACAAGGTCAGCGCCACCACCTGCAACGGCTGCACCAACCATTGCAGCCTCACCGTCAACGATTTTGGTTCCGGACGGCGCTACATCGCGGGCAACCGCTGTGAAAAGCCCGTGGCAGGGAAGAAGGCCGGGACCCACTATGACCTCTATGAGGAAAAACTGAAGCTGCTGGAGGCCTTCTGCGGCAATGAGCGGGAGGAAGGGAAGCCCACCGTGGGCCTGCCCCTGGGGCTGAATTTCTATGACCTGCTGCCCTTCTGGCATGCTTTCTGGAAGACCCTGGGCTTCAATGTCTTGGTGTCCCCCCGCTCCACCCGGGAGCTCTATCTCCGGGGCCAGCATACCATCCCCTCCGACACGGTCTGCTATCCCGCCAAGCTGATGCACGGCCATGTGGAATGGCTGCTGGACCAGAAGCCCGACGCCGTATTCTATCCGGATATGAGCTACAACACCGACGAACACCTGGGGGTCAACCATTTCAACTGCCCCGTGGTGGCCTACTATCCCCAGGTGCTGAAAATGAACGTGCCCCGGCTGAAGGATGCCGCCTTCATCGACGATTTCGTCAGCGTGGCGGACCGGGGGAATTTCATCCGGCGCATGACGGAGATCGTGAAGAAATACTTCCCCCGGGTCCCGGCGAAGCAGGTGAAGGCCGCCGCCGAAGCGGCCTACGGGAGCTATGAAGCCTATTTCGCCGCCCTCCGGGCCAAGGGGGAGGAGTTCCTGCGTCTTGCGGAGGCGGAAAACAAGCCGGTGATCGTCCTCTGCGGGCGGCCCTACCATGTGGACCCGGAGATCAACCACGGCATCCAGAGCCTCATCTGCCGCCTGGGGGCGGTGGTGGTGACGGAGGACAGCGTCAGCAATCGGGTGGAGCCCTTCCCGGTGAAGGTGCGCAACCAGTGGACCTATCATGCCCGGCTCTACGCGGCGGCCAAGTGGGTGGCCGCTCAGGACAAGCGGGTGAACCTGGTGCAGCTGGTCTCCTTCGGCTGCGGGGTGGACGCCATCACCACGGACGAGGTGCGGTCCATCCTGGAATCCGCGGGGAAGATCTACACCCAGATCAAGATCGACGAGATCTCCAACATGGGCGCGGTGAACATCCGCCTGCGGAGCCTCTTCGCCGCCGTGGAGGAGCAGAGATGATGTCATAAACCTTGGCATTATCTCCCGTCCTTCGTAACCCCTGGGGGATCCAATGGGGGCCGCAGCCAGGTCCCATTTTTCGTTCCCTCGTCCTCCAAAAAACCGCGCTGTGCGCCAGGCGGGGAAGGGCGGCCCTATTCTGGCTCCCTTCTTCTGTCTCTATATTCTTTCTATATTCTTTCTAGTGGATACCACGGGCGCCCATGAGAGGACACAAACGTATCCGTCACGGAGCTACCACGGGTGTCTGCGGCGCGGACACCCGTGGTGTCCATGAAGCGAGTTATGCACAGGCCCCCGGGCGTCCGCCCGGGGGCCTGCTGTTATCGAGTGGTTTCAGCCCTCCGTGACCCGGAGGACCTTGTAGTCCTTGGCTTCCACGGCGCTCTTCAGGGCGTCGTCAGAAACCTTGCCGCTGAGGGTGACGACGGCGGTGCCGGCGGTATGGCTGACTTCCGCGGAGGTGACGCCCTCCAGGGCTTCCAGCGCCTTCTTCACCGTGTTTTCGCAGTGGTTGCACATCATGCCTTCGATAGCCAGAGTCTTCTTCATTTCCGTTTCTCCTTTCTGTTCTTCCGTCTTATTCTGTCCGCCCAGCAGCGTTCCATCCGCCGCCAGGGGCAGGGCTTTCTTCAGCTTCCGGTCTTTGGAAGCGTCATGCACGTTCATCAGGTTCAGCCGCAGGGCGTTCATCACCACGCAGAAGCTCGAGAGGCTCATGGCGGCGGCTCCCAGCATGGGATTCATGGTGATCCCCAGGCCCACCAGCGCCCCCGCCGCCGTGGGGATCAGCAGGGTGTTGTAGATGAGGGCCCAGAAGAGGTTCTCCACGATGCCCCGGTAGGTCCTCCGGCTCAGGCGCACCGCCGCCGACACGTCCAGGAGGCTGCTCTTCATCAGCACCACGTCCGCCGCGTCCACGGCCACGTCCGTGCCCGCCCCGATGGCGATGCCGATGTCTGCCCGGGTGAGGGCGGGGGCGTCGTTGATGCCGTCGCCCACCATGGCGGTCCTGCCGTATTCCTTCAGGCGGCGGATCACCTGCTCCTTGCCGTCGGGCAGCACGCCGGCCACCACTTCGCTCACGCCGGCAGCCTTTCCCACGGCCCTGGCCGTCGTTTCGTTGTCCCCGGTGAGCATCACCACATGGATGCCCATGTCCTGGAGCTCCCGGATGGCCTTGGCGCTGTCTTCCCGCAGGGTGTCCGCCACGGCGATGATGCCCAGCAGCCGCCCTTCTTCAGCGAAATACAGGGGCGTTTTCCCCTCGGCGGCCAGGGCTTTGGCCGCTTCCACGGTCCCGGCGGGGATCTCCGCATGGCTGCGGATGAAACGCTCGTTGCCTCCGGTGAGGGCCTTGCCCTCCACCGTGCCGCTGAGGCCGTTCCCCGGCAGGGCCTGAAAATCCCCGCAGGGGGCGGGGGCGACGCCCTGCTGCTCCGCATGGCGCAGCACGGCCCGGGCCAGGGGATGCTCGCTGAGCTGCTCCAGGGCCGCCGCCAGACGCAGCAGCTCCCCGGCCTCGATCCCCTCGGCGGGGAGGATGTCCGTCACCCTGGGCTGCCCCTCGGTGATGGTGCCGGTCTTGTCCAGGGCGATGATCTGCATCTGCCCCGCCTCCTGCAGGGCCTCGGCGTTTTTGAAGAGGATGCCGTTCTTCGCCCCTATGCCGTTGCCCACCATGATGGCCACGGGAGTGGCCAGGCCCAGGGCGCAGGGGCAGGAGACCACCAGCACGCAGATGCCTCTTGCCAGGGCGAAGCCCAGGGGCCGTCCCGGCAGCAGCCAGATGAGGATGGTGAGGGCGGCGATACCGATGACCACGGGGACGAAGATCCCGGAGATCCTGTCCGCCAGCTTTGCCACCGGCGCTTTCGTGGCGGCGGCGTCGCTGACCATCTGGATGATCTGGCTCAGGGTGGTGTCCTCGCCCACCCTGGTCGCCCGGCAGGTGAGGGCGCCGGACTGGTTCAGCGTGGCGGAGAAGACCTGGTCGCCGGGGGCCTTGTCCACCGGCAGGCTCTCCCCCGTGAGGGCGGCTTCGTTGACGGCGCTGGCGCCCTCCACCACCACCCCGTCCACGGGGATGTTCTCACCGGGGCGCACCAGGAAGATATCCCCGGTCTGCACCTGGTCCACGGGAACCGTGACCTCCTGCCCCTCCCGGAGGAGCACGGCGGTCTTGGGGGCCAGCTTCATGAGGCCCTTCAGGGCGTTGGTGGTCTTGCCCTTACTGTAGGCCTCCAGCATCTTTCCCACGGTGATGAGGGCCAGGATCATGGCCGCGGACTCAAAGTAGAATTCGTCCATGTAACCCATGGCAGCCATGGCCCCTTCCCGCACCTGGGCCGCGCTCATGGCAAAGAGCATGCACACGGAGTAGCCGAAGGCCGCCGCCGCCCCCAGGGCGATCAGGGTGTCCATGTTCGGCGCGCCGTGAATTAGGCTGCGGAAGCCGCTGATGAAAAAGCGCTGGTTGATGACCATGACGATGGCCGCCAGCAGCAGCTGCACTAGGCCCATGGCCACATGGTTTCCCTCCATGAAGCGGGGGAGGGGAAAGCCCAGCATCATATGCCCCATGGAGAAATACATGAGGATCACAAGAAAGACCAGGGAAGCAATGAGGCGCTTGCGCAGCTTGGGGGTCTCGTGGTCCTTCAGCGCTTCCTCCTGCTCTTCGATCAGCGCCAGACTGCCGCCGCTTTTCTGCTTCCCGGCGCCCTTCATCTCCGCGCCGTAGCCCGCCTCCGTCACCGCCCGGATGATCTCCGCGGGAGAGGCCGTGCCCTCCACGCCCATGGAGTTGGTCAGGAGGCTCACGCTGCACGCCGTCACCCCCGGCACCTTGGAGACCGCTTTTTCCACCCGGTTCTGGCAGGCGGCGCAGGTCATGCCCGTTACGAGATATTGTTCCATGTCCCCACCCTCATTTCATCAGCTTCTGGAGGGTGCCCAGCAGCTCCTCCAGCTTGTCGTTCCTGCCGTCCCGGATGTCCTCCGCCACGCAGCTGCGGATGTGGTTTTCCAGCAGCACCCGGGTGAAGCTGTTCAGCGCGCTGTTGGCGGCGGACACCTGGTTCAGGATGTCCACGCAGTAGGCGTTTTTTTCGATCATGCCCCGGATGCCCCGGATCTGGCCCTCCACCCGGTTCAGCCGGTGGATCAGGTCCATTACTTCCTCTTCCGAACGCTCCTTGGTCCGCGCGCAGCATCCCGCTTCCTTTTCCATGGCCGGACCTCCTTTCCATATACCCCGTGGGGGTATCCTAAAAGCAATATATACCCCTGGGGGGTATTTGTCAAGAGGAAAAATGCAAAGGCCGCTGCGGTCACCACCCGCAGCGGTCCTTGCCGATATGCGATCCAGGAAGAAAAGGAGTGATACGCAGCCCTCACCAAAGCCGCGCTTCGTCGGTCCCCGCCGATTTGCACCCCACCGGCGGAAGAATCATTATTCTGGAACGAGAATAACATGGACATAAGAGTTTGTCAAGCTCTTTTTGAGTAAATTACCCAAGTATTTTTCCGGCGGGCCCTTTCCCGGACCCGGGAGGCATTGACCCGGCGGAAAAAGGGGGGTATAATCACGGCAAGAAGCCTACACAGGACAGGAGACAAAAGTATGGCGAAAAAAATCATTGAAGGCCTGTGGGACTGCCCCTACTGTGGGCAGAAGGGCATCGGCGGCCTCACCAAGAGCTGCCCCAACTGCGCCCATCCCCAGGATGCGGGCACCAAGTTCTACCTGGGCGAGAAAAAGGAATATCTGGAGGAGGACAAGGCCAAGGATTACGGCAAGGGAGCCGACTGGACCTGCGCCTTCTGCGGCAGCCTGAACCGACACGGGAATACCAACTGCGCTAACTGCGGCGCCCAGCGGGAGGATTCCTCCGGGGATTATTTCGAGAACCGGCGGAAGGAGCAGGCGGCCCAGGCAAAGCCCCAGCCCCAGCCGCAGCCCAAGAAGAAGCGGAAGATCGCCCCGCTGATCATCGGCATCCTGGCGATCCTGGCCATCATCTTCTTCGTGACCCGGCCCAAGGACAAGGCCACCACCGTCATCGACAAGACCTGGCAGCGGGCCATCGACGTGGAAGCCCTGACCCCCGTCCGGGAACAGAGCTGGTCAACGCCGCCCCAGGATGCGCGGAACGTCAGCTCCAGACGGGCCATCCGCACCTATGAGCAGGTGCTGGACCACTACGAGGAGGAGGCCTATGAGGTCCCCTACGATGTGCTGGACGGCTACGACACCTATACGGAGTATGAGGACAACGGGGACGGCACCTTCACCGAGGTGGAACGGGAGGAGCCCCGCTACCGGACGGAATACCGGACGGAGTACCGCACCGTGCCCGTCTACCGGGATGAACCGGTCTACGACACCCTCTATGAATACGACATAGACAGATGGGTCCATTCCCGGACGGAGAGGTCCGGGGGCAGCTGCTACGAGCCCCGCAGCGAGCAGGTGCGGGCCGGGGAATGGAGCGTGGAGGCGGAACCCTACTGGCCGGATACCCGTCTGGGCGGCA
This sequence comes from Oscillospiraceae bacterium, assembly GCA_902795345.1. Taxonomy (GTDB): domain Bacteria; phylum Bacillota; class Clostridia; order Oscillospirales; family Oscillospiraceae; genus UBA1774. The sequence goes on along the minus strand of CADBKO010000006.1, from coordinate 69,550 downwards.
ATGAGCGGGAGGGCGGCCGCAGCGAGGAATACATCCTCTATTTCACCGACGCCAAGGGCAAGAGCTATTCCGCCGAGGTTTCCGAGGACCTTTGGAACCGATACAGCCGGGATAAATCCGTGGAGCTGGAGGTCCAGGGCAGCCGGGTGCTGGCTATCGACGGCGTAAGGATCAGCTGAAAAAGAAAACAGAAGGAACGGCGGAGGGCAAATCTCCGCCGTTCCTCTTTATCCCCGCTTGAAAATGTGGTAGAATCTGTTTATCAGGCCCGTTTGGCTTCCAGCCAGGCCAGCACGTCGGCCCAGACCTTTGCCTTGTCCTTTTCGTTGAGGACCTCGTGCCGGTCCCCCTCATAGAGCTTCAGCGCGGCGTCCAGCATCCCCGCTTTCCGGAAAGCGCCGAAGCTCTGCTTCACGCCCTTGCCGCCCGCCCCCACCGGGTCCCGGGTCCCGGCGATGAAAAGCACCGGCAGCGTTTTCGGCATCTTCGCCAGGTTCTCCTTCTTCTGGTTCCGGGCGATGCCCTCCAGCATGGCGGCGATCAGGCCCGCCCCGGGCACGAAGCCGCTGAGGGGATCGGCGCCGTAGCGTTCCACCACCTGGGGATCGGAGCAGATCCAGGCGTCGGGGGAGGTCTCCCCGGGGAACTGCTTGCCATAAGCCCCGAACATCAGCTTTTGCAGCTTCTCGCTGGGAGTGTCGGCCCCTTTGGTGCGCACTTCCCCGGCGGTGACGAGCTTTCCCGCGGCCAGCACCGGCCCCGGCTGCCAGGCCGTGCCGGAGAGGATGGCCCCTTTCAGGGCTTCCCCGGGGTAGGTATAGAGATAGGTCCGGGCCAGGAAGGAGCCCATGCTGTGGCCCAGCAGGAAGAAGGGGAGGCCGGGAAAGCGGGCCTTCGCCCGCTCCGTGAGCGTGTGCACGTCCGTCACCATGGCGTCCCAGCCGCCCCGGATGCAGCCCTTGCCCAGCGCATCGGAGATGCTTTCCCCGTGGCCCATGTGGTCCTCGGCCACGACGGCGTAGCCGTGTTCGGCCAGGAAAACCGCAAAGTCGGCGTAGCGGGCCGTATGCTCCGCGATGCCGTGCACCAGCTGGACGACGCCGACGGCTTCTCCCTTCGGCTCCCATATGCGGCAGCGGATGCTGCCCGCCCCGGCGGAGGCGTATTCTTCCGTAACCATTTCCAGACCTCCATGATCGGTTGTTTTGTACTCAGTATACACGGACCCCGGGAAAAACAAAAGCATTTTCCGAAAGGACGAATGAAATGAACGGCTATCTCCTTGCCCTGGACCAGGGCACCACCAGCTCCCGGGCCATCCTCTTCGACGTTGGCGGCAACGCCGTGGTGAAGGCCCAGTATCCCCTGAAGCAGATCTATCCCCGCCCCGGCTGGGTGGAGCATGATCCGGAGGAGATCCTGGCGACCCAGCTCCACGCCCTGGCGGAGGTCTATGAAAAGAGCGGCGTGAGCCCCACGGAGATCGCCGCCATCGGCATCACCAACCAGCGGGAGACCACCATCCTCTGGGACAGGGCCACGGGCAGGAGCGTCTGCAACGCCATCTGCTGGCAGTGCCGCCGGACGGCGGACATCTGCGAGGATTTGGAAAAGGCGGGCCTGGGGCCCTATATCCGGGAAAAGACGGGCCTTATCATCGACCCCTATTTCTCCGGCACCAAGCTGAAATGGCTCCTGGACCGGGACCCGGCCCTGCGCCGCCGGGCCGAGAATGGGGAGATCCTCTTCGGAACCGTGGAGAGCTGGCTCATCTGGCAGCTCACCGGGGGCAAGGCCCACGTCACCGACGTTTCCAATGCTTCCCGCACCATGCTGCTGGACACGGAGAAGCTCTGCTGGGATAAGGAGATCCTGCGGGCCCTGGACATCCCGGAGCAGATGCTGCCCCGCCTGGTGTCCAACAGCGAGACCTATGGGGTGGTGGCCCACCATCCCGGCTTCAGCGATCTGACGGGCATCCCCATCTGCGCCGCCGTGGGGGACCAGCAGGCCGCCCTTTTCGGCCAGGGCTGCCTCCGACCCGGCATGGCGAAGAACACCTACGGCACCGGCTGCTTCACCCTCATGAACCTGGGCGGGGACCGGGTCACCTCCCACAGCGGCCTGGTCACCACCATCGGCTGGAAGCTGGGGGAGAAGGTGAGCTATGTGCTGGAGGGCAGCGTTTTCAACGCGGGCAGCGCCATCCAGTGGCTGCGGGACGGGGCGGGGGTGGTCACCACCGCCCATGAGACGGATATCCTGGCGGAACGGGCGGAGGACAACCAGGGGGTCTACTTCGTGCCCGCTTTCACCGGCCTGGGCGCGCCTTATTGGGACCCGGACGCCCGGGGCTGCTTCTTCGGCCTCACCCGGGGCACGGACAAGGCCGTGCTCTGCCGCAGCGTGCTGGAGGCCATCGCCTACGAGGTGGCCGATCTGGTGCGCACCATGAACGGGGACACCGCTTCGCCCATCACCGAGCTGCGGGTGGACGGCGGCGCCAGCGTCAGCAATTTCATGATGCAGTTCCAGGCGGACCTGCTGAATATCCCCGTGGACCGGCCCCGGAATGTGGAGACCACGGCCTTCGGCGCGGCGGCCCTGGCGGGCCTGGCGGCGGGGGTCTATGCCGGGCCGGAGGAGCTGGAAAAGCTGCGCCTTTCGGAGCGGGTCTTTACCCCTGTCATGTCTTCGGAAAAACGCAGCGCCCTTTACCGCCGCTGGCAGCGGGCCGTGGAGCTGAGCCGCGCCTGGGGAAAAGAAGAATAATACCAAAGGGAGGAACGAGATATGAAATACACGTCCGCCGAAGCAGCCAAGCTGCTGCGCAGGCTCAATGAGGAACACGAAGCCCTGCTGGAGCTGGAGCGCCAGAGCGCTTCCTTCGTGGCCGCCGTCAGCGAGGACCTGGAAAGCATCCGCCCGGCCTATGATCTCATCGCCGTGCAGGGAAAGCTGGCGGAGATCGAGGCCAAAGTGCGGAAGGTGAAGCATGCCCTGAATGTTTTCAACAGCACCCATTCCGTCCCCGGCTTCGGCATGACCATCGACCAGATGCTGGTCTATATCCCCCAGCTGAGCCAGCGGAAAATGAAGCTGCGGAACATGGCCGGCGTCCTCCAGAAGGCCCGGGTCAAGGGCCGCAGTGCGGTGAACAGCGCCGTCATCGAGTACACCTATGCCAACTATGACGTGGAGGAAGCCAAGGCGGCGGCAGATGCGGCTGCCGAGGAACTGGCCCGGGCCCAGACCGCCCTGGACAAGGTGAACAACACCGAGACCATGGAGATCGATTTGTAAGAAATGACGCGCCGCCGGTCTGCGGGGCCGGTTTTTGGCGGCGCTTCGGCGCCGCTTGATCAGAGAGAGTCAGCGTTCGGCGTTCAGGTTTTCCGTTATTCTTTTTTGTTATTGCTTATCCGTCAGTGTTCGGCGTTGACAAATGATTTTTATTATTTGCCCCGTGTCCCCGCAGCCGGAAAAACTTGACCCGGGGGTGGGAAGTACGGTTATACTGCCCCCCTCGTCCTTATTCGCCGGAATGGTTCGCATCCGCGCGAGCGCGAATGCTCACGGATTCCGGCGAAACGTCCTCTCCAAAACGCAGCGCGGAGGCTGCGTTTTGGGTACGGGGGAATAAGGTGAGATTCCGATTGGCTCCCTCTCTGAGGGAGCTGTCAGCGGAGCTGACTGAGGGAGTCAGAGCCGGATTTTTGCAGAGACTATCATTCACACAAGGAGGCATGGACATGTTTCAGCGCAAGCCCTTTGAGACCGCTTCCCCGGAGGAGCTGGGCATCCGCAGCGGCGACATCATGGCCTATCTGGACGACCTGGAGGCCAGCGATACGGAAATGCACGGCCTCATGATCATGCGGCATGGGAAGCTCTGCGCCCAGGGCTGGTGGGCCCCCTTCGGCCCCGGCATCCGCCACGGGCTCCAGAGCCACACCAAGACCTATGCCGCCACGGCGGTAGGCATCGCCTATACGGAGGGCATCATTCGCCTGGACGAAAGGATCATCGACATCTTCCCCCAGGAGAGCCCCAGGGACCCCAGCGAAAACCTGAAGCTCCTCACCGTGCGGGACGTGCTGTGCATGGGCTGCGGGATGGACACCATGCCGCCCCCCAGCAAGGACTGGATCCGGGAATTCCTGCACACCCCCGTGAATCACAAGCCCGGCACGACCTATATGTATAATTCCACCGGCTCCACCCTCCTGGGAGCCATCGTGCGCGCCAAGACGGGCCTGGGCCTCCACGACTATCTGAAGCCCCGCCTCTTTGACAAGATCGGCATCGACGCTGGTAATCTCCGCTGGGCCTGTATGCCCGACGGCATGGAGGTGGGGGGCGGCGGCCTCTACGCCACCACGGAGGACAACCTCCGGCTCCTGAAGCTCTATGCCGACGGCGGCGTCTGGGAAGGGGAGCGCATCCTGGCCGAGGACTATGTGCGCCTGGCCACCACCAACCAGAATGACTCCGCCTCCGAGGCGGCGGTGAATCCCCCCGCCACGGACAACTTCCTGGGCTACGGTTTCCAGATCTGGATGTGCAAACCGGAGGGGGCCTACCGGGCCGACGGGGCCATGGGCCAGTTCACCATCGTCCTGCCAAAGCTGGATATGATCGTCGCCATCACCGAGACCGCCCCCGGCGCCCACTGGGCCCAGAAGACCCTGGACATCACCTGGGACTTTGCGGCGAAGGTGACTTCCGACGGCCCCCTGCCGGAGGACCCGGAGGCCGCGGGGAAGCTGGAGAGAAGGCTTCGCAGCCTGAATATCGGCAATCCCCCCTGTCGGCCCTCCAGCCCCACGGCTGCGCGCATCAGCGGCAGGACCTTCCGGGTGAAAAGCGGCGTTTTCGGCCCCTTCGGCGGCAACTTCATGAGCGGGGAAGGCCCGAATCCCATCCGGGAATTCCGCTTTGATTTCGATAACTACGGCTGCCTCTGGCATATCCTCGCCGCCTCCGGGCGGGAGGAGCATATCCGGGTGGGCACCGGCGGCCTGCGCCTGACAAACATCCTGGGGACGGAGACCGCCTGCACCCAGCTCTACCTGGCCCACGGCAGCTGGCTTTCGGAGGACACCTTCGAGCTGCGCTGCCGCTGGATGGAGACCTGCCTCGAGGACGTGTATACCTTGAAGTTTGCGGGAAAGGGCGTCAGCATCACCGCTTCCAACAATTCCCCCTTCCAGTTCGGCGGCGATCCCCCCGCCATCACCGCGGAGATGGTGTAAGCGCGGGAGGCGGGGCGCATGGTCTCCGCCGGGGGCTACGCCTGGGAGATCACAAGGACCATCCCCTGCTGCGTATTCACCGGCCAGGCGGCGGGCACCGCGGCGGCCCTGGCCCTGGACCAGGGGAAAAAGCCCCTCCGGGAGCTGGACATTGCCCCCCTGCAAAGGGCCTTGGAGGATACCGGCGTCACCATCCACATGGAGGAACGGTTCCTCCACGGCGTCAGCGAAAAGAAATCCAACCACGCTCCCAAGGAAAGCGGCATGAGCGGCATCAAGCTGGACACGCTGGCCTATTGAGGCGGCGCCCCGACAAAATGCGCCCGAAACCAGTTTCGGTTTCGGGCGCGTTCGTGTCTTATACAGTCTTCGTTTTTCAGAAATCGGAGAATCGGAGATGATTCTCTCTCGGCGTCAGCGTGTCCTTGCCGCCTCAGAGCTGCTGTTCCGTGCGGTCCATGACTTCGTTCTGGATCGCTTCCGGCAGGCGGATGAAATAGGCGCTGTATCCCGCCACCCGCACCACCAGGTCGCTGTGCTGCTCCGGATGGCGCTTCGCGTCCTCCATCTCGGCGCGGTCCACCACGTTGAACTGGATATGCTTGCCCCCGTGGGTGAGATAGGTCTTAATCATGCTCCCCAGCTTGACGAGGTCCTCCTCCGAACGCAGCATGGCGGGGTGGAGCTTCCTATTCATCAGGGTGCCCTGATAGGGGTCCTGGTTCACCTTCATGGCGCTGCGGAAGACGGCGGTGGGGCCTGCTTTGTCCCGGCCCCGGTCCGGGGAGAGGGAGGCGTCCGCCAGGATGTCGCCGCCCCTGCGCCCGTCGCGCGTGGAGCTTTGCCCGCCGCAGAAGCATGGGCTCCCCCGACGTCCCGTCCAGGGATTCGTTGGCCAGCTTGAAATACTCGATGCAGAGGGGATATTTGCTGACCTTCAGGCTTTGCAGCATCCGCCGCACCCGGTCCGTCATGGCTCAGCCCTCTTTCTTCCCCAGCAGCTCCCGGAAGTGGAATTCGTCTGCTCCCCGGGCCACCATGGCGGGGCAGAGGTGGTTGTGGATGGGGCCGAAGCCGCAGCCCCGGCAGGTCAGGCACTTGTGGTAGGGCGCGCCGTAGAGGATGGCCTCCGTGAAGGCGGGGTCCGCCAGCAGGCCGCAGGCCAGGTCCACGGTGTCGATGAGGTCGTTGGAAAGGAGATACGCCACCTGCTCCGGGGTGCGGATGCCGTTGACCAGGGATACCGGCACCGGGGGCTTCAGAGCGGCGCGGAGGCGCACGCCCAGGGAGGCGGTCTTGTTGTAGGGCAGGCTTTCGTCGTGCTCCAGGCTGTCCAGGGGGGCGATGCCGGAGGAAACCTGGAGATAATCGCAGCCCGCCTTCACATACTCGTCCGCCGCGATCACGGCGTCCTCCACCGTGGGGTCGCAGCCGGAGACCCGGGCGGAGATGATGAAATCCTCCCCGCAGGAAGCCCGTATGGCCCGGATGACCTCGCAGCCGAAGCGGGCGCGATTGACGGCGCTGCCGCCGTATTCGTCCTCCCGCTTGTTCAGGGCGGAGGCGAAATCGTTGATAAGATAGCTGTGGCAGGCGTGGAGCTGCACCCCGTCGTAGCCCGCCTTTTGCGCCCGCACCGCAGCGTCGGCAAAGAGGCTGACGATGCGCTTGATGTCCTCCCGGCTCAGTTCCCTAACCTCCTGCTTCCGCCCGAAGCTCTCCCGGACCAGGGCGCTGGGGCCCACGGCGATCCCGCAGGCGGGATGGGTGCCCACGCCGCCGTGGTGGATCTGGGGCACCACCAGGGCGCCGTATTCGTGGCAGGCGTCCGTCAGCCTTTTATGGCCCTCGATCTGCCCATCCTCCCAAAGGCCCAGCTGGCTGGGGGCAAGCCGCCCCTCCGGGGTGATGCAGGTGGCCTCCACGCAGATGAAGGCACATTCGTGCTTTGCCCGCTCCGCGTAGTGGGCCACGAAATCCTCCGTCACCCTGCCGTCCTCCCCGGCGATGAATTTCACCGTGGGGGCCATGGTGACCCGGTTTTTGGCTGTCCGCTTCCCGATGACGATGGGGTCCGTCGCCTTTGCCATGTCCTTATCCTCCTTGCATGCTGACTTTTTTAATGATTATACCATGCCTGCAAAGAAAAGTATAGCGCATTGACCCCGCCGGGGGAGTTGGGTATAATCGAAGGGGAGGAAGGAGTGAGGGCCGATGGGCGGGATCATCCGGGAGGAATACAAGGTATTTTATCGGGACGTCCATGTGGGGGCGTACTATGTCTATGAGGACGGCGGCAGCGAATACCGGGCCTTTCAGCCGGAACACCTCCGGGCGGAGCTGGAAGCCCTGGGCCTGATGAAAAACCACACGCGGAAGACCCATTTCCCCCGCTTCCGGGCCATCCTGAACAAGGGGGAGCGGGCGCCGGGCACCCGGAAGCTCATCCTGCGGGACGGGCCCCTCAGCCTGGAGCGCGTACCCAGGAACGCGGAGAAGTTCTGGGTCTACCGCCGAAGCGCGGGCAAGGGCGCGGCGGACTATTCCCCCAAGGCCCATTCCGTCCCCCACCGGGAGGGGAGCCGGGTCGTCGAGGGCATGGAGGAATGGGCCTCCTGGTACGCCTTTAATAAAAAGGACGACGGCACCTTCGAGGCGGAGCTGGACGAGGCCTGGAACGAGGGCAGCCACTACGGCGGGGGCACCATCCGCGTGGAGGTGCCGGAAGCCTGGCTGGACCTCCCCTGGGAGGACTTCACGGAGCGGCTGGTCACCCTGGCCGCCGCCGCCCACTACGGCTTCACGCCGGAGGACCTGGAGGCGAGGAAGGGTCTTAAGGAATTTTTCGGATTTGCGAGAGGTGGGGCGATGGACGCGTTTGTTTTTCTCGACCTGCGGGCCAGGCCGGAGCTGAAAGGGCCCGCCGCCCGGTGGTTCAGCTCCAAGTGGCGGGTGCCGGAGGGCGCTTATCTGGAATGTATGGAGGCCTATCTGACCGGCAAAACGGAATACGGCTGGTATCTATGCCTGGCGGGGGAGCAGATCGCGGGTGGCCTGGGGGTCATCGACAACGATTTCCACCAGCGGAAGGACCTGACGCCCAATATCTGCGCCGTCTATACGGAAGCGGATTTCCGCTGCCGGGGCGTCGCGGGAAAGCTGCTGAACATGGCGGTGGAGAATCTGCGCGCCAAGGGCATTTCGCCGGTCTATCTGGTCACGGACCACACCGGCTTTTATGAGCGCTACGGCTGGGAGTATCTGTGCCCGGTGCAGTGCGACGGGGAGGAAACGCCCTCCCGCATGTATATCCACCGGTGAGGGGGGGGCAATAGGATGAAGGTCGATCTGAAAGGGTATACCGCCCTCATTACAGGCGGTTCCAGCGGCCTGGGCTTCGAGATGGCGAAGGCGCTGCTGCTTTCCGGGGCCAGGGTAGTGATCGCGGCCCGGGCCGGGGAACGGCTGGAAAAAGCGAAAGAAGCCCTGGCGCAGGCGGGGGACGCCTGCGCCGTGGCCATGGACGTGCGGGACGCTTCCTCCGTGGAAGGGGCGGCAGCCTGGTTCCGGGAAAGGTTTGACCGCCTGGACATGCTGGTCTGTGACGCGGGCATCGGCAATAACGCCCCTGGCATGGAGGACCTGCCCCCGGACCACGCCTTTTGGGACATCCCGGCGGAGACCGTCCGGGCGGTGCTGGAAACGAACCTCCTGGGCTTCTTCCTTACGTCCCGCAGCTTCGTGCCCCTCATGGAGCGGGGCGGCAGGGTGGTCTATGTCTCCACCAGCGACGCCACCATGACCCGGCCCGGCCATCTGCCCTACGGCCCCTCCAAGGCGGGGGCGGAGGCCATGGCGGCCATTATGGCCCAAGAGCTGGAGGAGAAGGGCATCCGCGTGAACGTGATCTGCCCCGGCGGCTTCACGGATACGAACATGGCCCCGCCGGGACTCACGGAGCGCATGCGCGCTTCCGGGCTGCCGGTGCTGCCCCCCACGGTGCTGAATGAAGTCATCCTGTACCTGGCCGCAAACCCCGCTGCGGATCTGACCGGGGAAAAGCTGGTGGGGAAGGACTTCGCAAAATGGCTCTCGGAGCATGAATAAAGGACGGCGCGGACATCCTCGAAGGGAGTCCGCGCCGTGTTTTTATACCCTTGCTTTTCTCGGCGGTTTCCAGCCCTTCAGGGCCGCCGCACCCTCCGGGGTCACGGGCTTCAGCCACTTGCCCCGGAACAGGTGCACCTGCATCAGCACATAGCGGATGGGCTCGTCGATGTAGCAGCAGGCAAAGACCAGGAGGGTGGGGGCGTGCCAGACCATGCCGCTGAGACAGACGAAGGGCAGCACCAGGGCCCACATGAAGACGATCTCCAGGATGGTGCCGTAGGCCGCGTCCCCCGCGGCCCGGAAGGTGTCGTTCTGGGTCCAGTTGCCCATGCGGAGGAAGGCGGCGCCCAGATAGATGCTCACCAGGCCGAAGGCGATGCGGAAGCTCTCCCCCTCCATGCCCATGAGCCGGAGGATGGGGGTATGGAGGGCCAGGATGCACAGTCCTATGAGGCCGATGAAGCCCTGGCAGAGGTACACCAGCCGCCAGGCCCGGGTGTAGGCCAGGTCCGGATTGCCCGCGCCCACCTCCTTGCCCACAAGGATGCTCGCGGCGTTGGAGAAGCCGGCGAAGAAGCCGATCACCAGGCCCTCCAGGGTGCGGAAGACGGCGATGGCGGCGATGGCCTCCTCCGGCTGGCGGCCCAGGACGATGTTGATGACCATGTTGCCCACGCCGATGAGCAGCTCGTTCAGGATGATGGGGAAGCACTTGCGGAAATATTTCTTCACCAGCTTCCCGTTCCAGCGGAAGTGGCGGCGGAAGGCGGTGAGATAGGGGTGGGCGCTGCGCTTTGCCAGCAGCATCACCACGCAGATGCTCACCCCCTGGGCGATCACCGTGGCCAGGGCCGCGCCCCGCACGCCCATGGCGGGGAGGCCCAGATGCCCGAAGATCAGCACATAGTTGAGGCCCACGTTGACAAAGACGGAGACGATGGAGCCATAGAGGGGGATGCGCACCCGCTCCGTGCAGCGCAGCAGGGTCGCCATGGCCATGCTCAGCACCATGAGGGGATAGTTGAAGCCCACGATGCGCAGATACTGCACGCCTACCTCCTGCAGGGCCTTCTTGTCCGTATACAGGCGCATCACCGCCCTCGGGCAGAGGGTGGCCAGGCAGCAGAAAACGACGGCCACGGTCATCATGCAGCTGAGGGTCAGGCCGTAGGAACGGTTGATGCCGTCGTGGTCCTTGGCCCCCCAGTATTGGGAGATGAAGAGCATGCCCCCGCCGATGAAGCCCCAGTAGCAGCTGAACATCAGGGAGGAGAACTGGGCGCATAAGCCCACGGCCCCCAGCTGGGTCTGGCCCAGGGAGGCGATCATCATGGTGTCCACCATGCTGCCGGTGGTGGTCAGCAGGTTCTGCAAGGCCACCGGGATGGCGATCACGGCGACCCGGCGCAGGAAATCCCGCCAGTCGAAGCGCTCTGAGATCATAAAGGCTCCTTGTTCCGGATTCGGATCGGTTATGCCAGCTCCGCGGGCACGGTGAAGCCGGTCCCGTCGTATCCCGTCGTGTAGACGGCGCAATTCATGATATTTCTGGACCACCAGCCGCCCCGGGAATCCGGCGTCAGGTATTCCAGCAGGCCCTTCATGGCGATGGCGTGGGTGGAAACGAGGATGTCCCCCTCCTTCTCCACGTCTTCCAGGAAGCGCCCGGCCCGGGCCACCACGTCGGAGAGCTGCTCCATGCCCTCCGGGGCCGGGTTGTGGGCGAAATCCCGGAAGAAGGCCATGATCTCCGGCGGGGGAGAGCGCAGGTCCATCCCTTCATAAGGCCCGTAGTCCATTTCGATGAGCCGCTCGTCCACCGTGATCGGGATGCCGGGGGCGATGATCCGGGCCGTTTCCACGGCCCGCTGCAGGGGGCTGGAATAGACCCGCTGAAAATGCACGTCCTTCAGCCGGCGGGCTGCTTCCTCCGCCTGGCGGACGCCGATGTCGTTGAGGGGCTGGTCGCTGCGGCTCTGGAGGACATGCCGGGCATTCATCTCCGTCTGCCCGTGGCGAATGATGTAAAGCATGGGCGTTACCTCAGTTCAGAAATTGTGGTCATTATACCATGTCCCGCTTTCGGATACAACGAATGTCTGCATCCCCGGCGGCGAAGACAAGAGGCCCTATACTTTTCGTTTAAGCAGTTCGCCTATTCGGGACATTTGACAATTGCCATTCTCTGCCGCAGAGGGTATACTCGAATGGAAACGACCAAACCGAAGGAGGGCATGACGCAACATGAGCATCATCAAAAAGTGGAATTCCATCAGCCTGATCCTCCGCATCCTGATCGGCCTCGTGGTCGGCGCGGTATTGGGCCTTCTCCTGCCGAAGCTCACCTGGATCGGCATCCTCGGCACGCTTTTCGTAGGCGCGCTGAAGGCCATCGCGCCGGTGCTGGTCTTCGTACTCGTCTCCGCTTCCATCGCCAATGCCAAGGGGGGCAACGCGGGAAAATTCCGCACGGTCATCTTCCTGTATCTGTTCAGCACCCTCTGCGCTGCAGTGGTGGCCGTCTTCGTGAATTTCCTCCACCCGGTCACCATTTCCCTGGCCGGCCTGGACCCCACCGAGGGCTATTCACCCCCGGGCAGCATGTCGGAGATCATCCTGAATCTCCTCACCAGCGTCATCGACAACCCGGTGAAGGCTCTGGCCAACGCCAATTACATCGGCATCCTGTTCTGGTCGGTCATCCTGGGCCTGGCTCTGAAGCGGGCGGGGGAGAACACGAAACAGGCCATGAACGATCTGGCGGAGGCGGTGTCCATGGTGGTGCGCTGGGTCATCAGCTGCGCGCCCTTCGGCATCCTGGGCCTGGTATTCCAGGCGGTCTCCACCAGCGGCCTTGAGATCTTCACCACCTATGGGGAACTGGTGCTGGTCCTGGTGGTGTCCATGCTTCTGGTTGCTTTCGTGCTGAATCCCCTGATCGTGGGGATCACCCTTCGCCACAATCCCTATCCGCTGATCTTCAAATGTGTGCGCCAGAGCGGCGTCACCGCCTTCTTCACCCGCAGCAGCGCCGCCAATATCCCAGTGAACCTGGAGCTGTGCAAGGAGCTGGGGCTGGACGAGGACATGTATTCCGTCTCCATCCCCCTGGGCTCCACCATCAATATGGATGGGGCGGCGTCCGTCATCACCACCTTCGCCCTCACCGCGGCCTTCACCGCCGGGGTGAAGGTCACCCTTCCCATGGCCATCCTGCTGAGCATCGTCGCCACCTTCTCCGCCTGCGGCACCAGCGGCGTGGCCGGGGGCTCCCTGCTGCTGATCCCCCTGGGCTGCTCCCTTTTCGGCATCTCCAACGACGTGGCTATGCAGATCGTGGGGGTGGGATTCATCATCAGCGTGATCCAGGATTCTCTGGAGACGGCCCTCAATTCCTCCGGCGACGTGATCTTCACCGCCACGGCGGAATTCCGGGAGTGGAAAAAGCAAGGGAAGGAGCTGCCTCTGTAAATGAAGAGCATCACCAGCGTTTACAAGATCGGAAACGGGCCCTCCAGTTCCCATACCGTGGGCCCCTACCGCGCCGCCCTGCTCATGGGCGAGCGTTATCCGGAGGCGGATGCCTGGCAGGTCACCCTCTACGGTTCCCTGGCCTTCACCGGGGAGGGCCACGGCACGGAGAAGGCCATCCGGACGGCGCTGCCCGGCGCAGAGATCCTCTTCGACCCGGACGCGAAGGAGCTGCCTCATCCCAATACCATGCGCTTCCGGGCCTTCAGGAAGGGAAAGGAACTGACGGACCAGCGCGTCTTCAGCGTGGGCGGCGGCTCCATCCGCATCGAAAATGAGGAATCCGACGAGGACCGGGAGGTCTATCCCCAGAAGGATTTTGCGGAGATCCTGGACCTCTGCCGGCAGGAGAAGATCAGCCTCGTCCAGTTCATCAACGTCTTGGAAGGGGCGAGCCTGGGGGAGTATCTCCGCAAGATCTGGAAAGCCATGCAGGAGGCGGTGGAACGGGGCCTCGCGGCGGAGGGCATCCTGCCCGGCGGGCTGAACGTGGCGCGCAAGGCGAAATACCTTTATGGAAAGCGCTGCTACAACGAGAGCTCCGACGTCACCATGAACCGGCTCATCGCCGCCTATACCTATGCCGTCAGCGAGGAGAACGCCTGCGAGCATATCGTGGTCACCGCCCCCACCTGCGGCAGCTGCGGCGTGATCCCCGGCATCCTCTACTATATGCAGCATGACCGGGGCTTCCCGGAGGAGGAGATACTGAATGCCCTGGCGGTGGCGGGCCTGGTGGGGAACGTCATCCGGACCAACGCCAGCATCTCCGGGGCGGAGTGCGGCTGCCAGGCGGAGATCGGCTCTGCCTGCAGCATGGCCGCCGCTGCCGTCGCCACCCTTTTCGGCCTCAGCCTGGACGAGACGGAATACGCCGCCGAGATCGCCATGGAGCACAACCTGGGCCTCACCTGCGACCCCGTGGGTGGGCTGGTGCAGATCCCCTGCATCGAGCGCAACGCCGTAGCGGCCATGCGGGCCCTGAGCAGCACGAATCTCTCCCGCTTCCTTTCCGCCACGAGAAAGATCTCCTTCGACGAGGTGGTGGCCACCATGTACCGCACCGGCCTGGACATGGATGAAAAATACCGGGAGACCTCCCACGGGGGCCTTGCTCAGATCTACCGGGAACAGCAGGGGAGATGACCCTATGGGGGGAAGGAAGGCCTCTGTGAAGCGGCGCGGCCTCGCCGCCGTCCATGGCGCGGTGCTGCTCTTCGGCCTGGCGGGCCTCTTTGCCAGGTGGATCGCCCTGAACGCCCTGGCCATCGCCTTCGGCCGGGTGCTGTTCTCCTCCGTCGCCCTGGGGCTGTTCCGGCTGCTGGGAAAGCGCGCCTTCCGCGTCGCGGAGAAAAAGGACCTTATGCGGCTCCTAATCGCCGGGGCCATCCTGGCCCTCCACTGGTGGGCCTTCCTGGCGTCCATCCAGCTCTCCACCGTGGCGGTGGGCACCCTCACCTTCGCCTCCTTCCCCCTGTTCGTGACCCTGCTGGAACCCCTCCTGTTCCATCGGAAGCTCTCCATAAGAAGCGTGGCCGCCGCTCTGACGATCCTCCTGGGGGTGATCGTCACGGTGCCCGCCTTTTCCTTTGAAAACCGCATGTTCCGGGGCATCCTGGTCGGCCTCCTCTCCGCCCTGGCCTACGCGGTCCTGACGCTGATGAACAAGGGCTTTGCGGCAAAATACGACGGGGCCCTGACCGCCTTTTACGAGCAGGCGTCGGCGGCGCTTATCCTGCTGCCCTTCGTGCTGCAAAGCGGCTGCTTCCGCCCCACCCTCCCGGACCTGGGGCTTCTGCTCGTCCTGGGGGTGGTCACCACCGCCCTGGCCCATACCCTGTTCATCTCCGGCCTGAAGACCCTCCCCGCCCGGACTGCGGGCCTCTGTTCGGCCCTGGAAACGGTCTACGGCATCCTCTTTGCCCTGCTGCTTCTGGGGGAGGTCCCCTCCCTTCGGGAGGTGATCGGCTGCCTCCTCATCCTGGGAGCGGTCCTGGTCCATCAGCTGACGGAACCGAGGGAAGAATAACGAAGGGCCTGCCAGAAAATGCCCGTTGTCGTCATTGCGAAGCCCCGAAAGGGGCTGTGGCAATCCGTTTTCCCCTGTATTGGGGGGACGGATTCCCACGACCAGTCTGCGGACTGGTCTCGGAATGACGAGGCTGAAGCATTTTCTGGCAGGCCCTATTTCTATAAGAGGGTCAATCCTCGTCGGTGTAAAATTCGTCGGGCTCGATGAAGAGGCCCCGTTCCCGGGTCCAGCCCACGTTGAAGCTCATGGCGCGGCCCAGGTCCCGCAGTTGGTAATAGGTGTGGCTGCCGCCCTCCCAGCTGATCTGGAAGGCGGTCAGGGACAGGGGCATCCCGTCCACCAGGGTGTCCTCCAAATAGACGGTGTAGGGCTGGTCCCCGGAGAAGGGGACGTTGCCCTCGGTGCCGTTGGGGTGGTCGTAGGAGCACCAGGGCTCGATGCTGATGCCCGTCGCCTTGCTCCACAGCACGTCGAATTCGGCCTCCGTGCCGTTCAGCAGGGCGGCCAGGTCCCGCAGGCGGACATAGTTGGTGGGGTTGCCCTTTTCGTCCAGCAGGGCATAGGCGGGCAGGGTGACCTTCTCGTCGTCGATGGTGACGGTGAGGATGCTCTCCACTGCGGTCCCCGCTTCGGGGATGTCCTGCCGCCGGAACAGGCTGCCGTAATCCGGTTCCTCGGGATACTCGGGCTCATCGGGCCACTCCGGTTCGTCGCCCCAGTAAGGATCATCGGGGTATTCGGGCTCGTCTCCCCAATAGGGGTCTTCCGGCTCCGTATAACCGCCGCCGTAGGCCTCGGAAGCCAGATCGGGGTAGGTGAAGGGAATGCCGGATATCTTCTCGCCGGTGGGGGAATGGGTGTCCGAGAAATAATATCCGCCGGCGACGGTCTGTGCGCCTGCCAGAAAATAATCGTGCCGCTCAAGGCCGGAAACCTTCCCGGAAGCGCCGCCGGTGGGGTCGTCATAGGTGGCGTCCACGGCGTACCACTGTCCCTCCAGAAGCACCTGGTTCCAGGTGTGCAGGCCCCAGGCACTGCCGGTCCAGGCGTAACCGATGACGTAGAGGCAGGGGATATCCAGCTCGTCGCAGAGCAGCTTGTATGCCTGGGCATAGCCCTCGCAGACGGGGTCTTCCTCGCCGGTCAGGGCGCTGACGGGGGTATAGGGCACACGGTTGGATTCCTTGTCCTTGGACTCCGTCGCCGCGAGGTTGTATTGGTTGTTCAGGGTCAGCCAGTCGTGGATGTAGAGCAGCTGCTCGTAAGTCCCGCCCTGAGCCCTGGCTTCCCCGGCGATCCTCCGCACTGCGGCGGTCACCGCGGCTTCGTCGTCGAAGACGCTGCGGGAGCCGTTGGCCCAGTTGTTCCAGAAATTGGTCGTCACCGTCATGGTCAGCTTATCGCTGTTTCCGCTGACGTTGACGTCGCTGCCCCTCAGCCAGAAGAAGTCCGGATAGTCCAACTCAAAAGCGGCGAGGGCCCATGTTTCCGCCTGGGCGATGGCGTTGGCCGCGGCCTGCGCGTCGCTGAAGGGGCCGTCGAAGGTCAGGGTGAATTTCTCCCCCGTGCGCAGCCACCCCTGCACGTCCGAGCGGCAGAAGGCGTTGTAGATGCCCTGGGCATAGCCGTCCAGCTGGTCATAGAAGGTCTTGGTCCCGGTCTTGTCCGCGGCCACGGCGGGGAGGGACAGGAGCATTACGGCGCAGAGCATGAGGGCAAGGGCGGATTTCACCATCCGTTTCATAGATCGTCCTCCGTTTATTTGTAAATCCTTACCAGTATAGCAGATGTTTTCCCGATTGTCACGCCGGACTCAGCTGCCGGAGACGGTGAGCCCCTCCACCAGCACCGCGGGGGAGGCGACGGCGGGCAGGCCCGGCCGGGGCAGCTCCGCCTTGTCGGAAAGGGCCGTGATGTTCTTCAGCAGCGTAAAGAAATTGCCGGAGACGGTGAAGGAACGGACGGGCCTCGTCTTCTTGCCCCCTTCCACCAGGAAGCCCTCGCTCTGGAGGGAGAAATCCCCGCTGATGGGGTTGGCCCCGGCGTGGGTGCCGCCCAGGAAGTCGATCCACACCCCGCTGCCGCACTTGGCCAGCAGCGCCTCCTCCGACAGAGCGCCGGGGGCCAGGACGAGGGTATAGGGCTGGATGGACACGGGGGAATCGTAGCTCTGGCGGAAAGCGTTGCCGGTGGTCTCCTTCCCTGCGGCGTGGGCGGCGGACAGGTCGTAGAGCAGGGTGTTCAGCACGCCCCGGGAGATGAGCTCCTTCCGCCGGGTGGGGCTGCCCTCCCCGTCGAATTTCTGGGGATAGGGGCTCTCCGGATAGAAGGGATCGTCCAGAAGCGTCACCAGCTCCGAGGCGATCACCTCCCCCTCCTTCCCTTTCAGGGCGGACAGGCCCTTCCGGGCGTTCTCCGCGCTGAAGGCAGAGGCAAAGGTGGTGATCATGCTGTACATGGCCTTGGGGGAGAAGATCACCGGGCAGGCGGCGGTGGGGGCGACGCCGGCTCCCAGCATGTCGGCAGCCCGCGCCGCCGTGGTTTTGGCGATGGCCTTCAGGTCCAGGGATGCGGGGACGCCCACCTTGATGTCGTAATCGTCGTTGTCCTCTTTCCCGTCGGACACCACCGCGGACAGGACCACCGCGTCCACGGAATTAGTCCAGCTCAGGTCCGCCCCATGGGAATTTACAAGGCTGGTCCTGGTCTGCTCCGTGAGAGCTTCCGCGCTGCAGCGGTCCGTGATCTTTTCGTGGGAGGTCTTCAGGGCGCCGCAGGCGTCCTGCGCCGCCTGGATGAGCGCCTCCGCCCCCAGGACGGGATATTCCACCGGCTTCACATCCGGGTATTCTGCGCCGCCCTCGGCGAAGAAGGCTTCCTCCTCCTTTTCCAGGGTCAGGGCGTTTTCCCTGGCCCGCAGCACCAGGCTTTCCGCCGCCTCCTCGCTCAGCTCCTGGGTATAGGCCGCGCCCATGTGCCCGTCCACGATGCAGCGGAAGGCCGCGCCGCCGGTGAGGGAGGAGGTGAAGCTGTCCAGCTCCCCGTTGAACATGCTCACCTCGGTGCTCTCCTGGGATGTGTAGTAAAGCTCGTAGTCCGCCAGTCCGGCCTTTTCGGCCCGGGCGGTCACCAACGCTTTGAATTCCTTGAAATCCATTGATCTCCCTCCTTATCTTCCGCCCACGGTGATGGACGACACCCGGATCATGGGCTGGCCCACGCAGGTGGGGATGGAGCCGCTGGAGGCGCCGCACATGCCCTCGGCCAGCAGCAGATTCTTGCCCACCATGTCGATGTTCAGGATAACGTCGGACCCCTTTCCCACCAGGGAAGCGCCCCGCACCGGCTCGCAGATCTTGCCCTTGCGGACCATATAGCCCTCCCGCACGGCGAAGTTGAATTCCCCGGTGGTGGGGTTGACGCTGCCGCCGCCCATGGCCGCCGCATAAAGGCCGTTGTCGATGGAGGCGATGATTGCGTCGTTGTCGTCGCTTCCCTCGCCGATGAAGGTGTTGGTCATGCGGGAGGTGGGGGTGTAGGCGAAGCTCTCCCGCCGGGAGGAGCCGGTGGGGTCCATGCCCATGCGCCGGCTGTTGAATTTGTCGATCATATAGTTTTTCAGCACGCCGTTTTCAATGAGCACGCTGCGCCGGGTGGGGGTGCCCTCGTCGTCGAAGTTCAGGGAGCCCCAGGCATTGGGGATGGTGCCGTCGTCATAGGCGGTCACCTTTTCTCCGGCGATCTTCTGGCCCAGCTTGCCGGTGAACTGGCTGAGGCCGAAGGCCACGCTGCTGGCCTCCAGGCTGTGGCCGCAGGCCTCGTGGAAGATGACGCCGCCGAAGCCGTTGCCGATGGCGACGGGCATCACCCCGGCGGGGCAGTAGCCCGCCTCGGACATGACCACCGCCTGCCGGGCGGCCTCCCGCCCCACGGCCTCCGCGTCCACTTCCTTTTCGAACATCTCCATGCCCATGCGCCGCCCGGGAGAGCAGGAGCCGGTCTGGGTGCCGCCCTCCTTGGCCTCCGCCAGGGCGGTCACGGCGATGCGGGTGCGCACCCGGCGGTCGGAAGCATAGATCCCCTCCGTGCTGGCGATCAGGATATTCTGGTCCACGTCCAGGAAGCTGCCCGTGACCTGGCTGATCCTCTTGTCATAGGCGTAAGCGCCCCGGCAGGCGGTGCGCAGGATCTCCACCTTGTCCCGGTTGGGCACGGAGGAGGGGACGGTGCGTATCGGGTGGATATTGGCAAACATCCGGTCCCGCAGGACGATGTCCAGCGCCGCCTTGCCCTCTCCCAGGGCCTGGGCCGCCTGCTTCGCGCAGCGCAGGAGCCCGTCCTCGGAGACGTCCACGGTGGTGGCCATGACGCTGCGCAGGCCCTTGTAGACCCGCACGGCCGCGCCGAAGACCACGCCGTCGCTGATGGCGTCCACCTTGCCGGACACCATATTGATGCTGTGGTTTTTGCTGTTCTCCGCAAAGATCTCGGCGTAGTCCGCGCCCGTGGCGGCGGCAGCCTCCAGGACCTTCGCGCAGAGTTCCCTTGTGATCATAAGCCTGGTTCCTTCCTTTCCGGCCGCGGGCGCTCAGTCCAGCGCGT
Source organism: Oscillospiraceae bacterium (assembly GCA_902795345.1). Classification (GTDB taxonomy): domain Bacteria; phylum Bacillota; class Clostridia; order Oscillospirales; family Oscillospiraceae; genus UBA1774. The sequence continues at coordinate 50,020 of CADBKO010000006.1, read as the reverse complement.
AGATCCGCAGCCCCTCGTATTTCCGCACCAGCTTCAGCATGCTGTTGAAGGGGGCGCTGTCCTTTTCCTTTTCTTCCTCCGGCAGGGTCTCGTAATGGGCGAAGATCTCCCCTTCCGTGGGGTCGCCGTCCATGGTCAGCTTGTGCATGCGCAGCTGCTCCCGGAGGGCTTTCCTGGCTTCCTTTTCATCGGAGAAATGCTCCGTCAGCTCCGGCGGCAGGGCCGCCGTCTCGTAAAGATCGCCCCTCTGCCAGCCCATGGCGATATGCTCGAGCACCCAGCGCTCGTGCTCCATGGGGGCGATGACCGCCGCCTGCTCGTCGGTGAAGGCGGTGATCATCCGGTAGTCCACGGGCCGGTCCGTGTAGAAGCAGTCCAGGGCGTCCAGATAGCGGGAGAAGCTCTTGGCCTGGTTCAGGTTGGAGAGCTGGTATTCCAGGGACATGGCCTCAAATTCCTTTTCCAGCCGTTCCGCCGGGATCTCCTTCTCCCGGCCCCGGTAGGCATAGCGGGCGTTGAGGGCGATGGCGAAATCATACAGGTGCAGGAAGCTGCTGGAGGAGAGATAGGTGTGCTTGCTCCGGCGGTCCGCCTCCCGGGTGTCGGGGACGACGGTCAGGGGAAAAAGGCCGGTGTCCACGATCTTCCGGATGTCCGAGAGGAAGCGCTGCTCCTTCTCCGCCATGTCGCTGTAAGCCTTCAGCCGGGGGGCCTTGCCCTGCTCGCCCCCCGCCTCCCAGGCCCGGTAGGCAGCCTTGAAGTCGTCGATCTTCTCCTGCTCCTCCTTGTCATAATAGTAGGTAGCCCGGAGACCGCCGGGGCCGAAATCGAAGTCCGCCGCCATGGGGTGCAGCTCCGTCCGGGAGTTGCGCCCGTAGGCCGTCCGGTCCCAGCACTGCAATTCGTCGCAGAGCATCAGCAGCCAGGCCAGGGGATGGAGGTCCATGGGCAGGGGCGGGCCGTGCTTCTCCTCGTCCTTGTAGAAGGAGAGGGCGAATTTGAAAAGGCTGTTGTGCAGCAGGATCGCCGTCAGGGCGTCCACATGCTTTTCCGTGATCCTGGCCGGGCCCAGGGCGCCCTCGATCTCCCGGTAGAGCCGGGCCGCGCTGAAATAGGCGTGGTCCATATAATAGCCGAAGGCGTTGGGCTCCAGGGGCTTGTCGTGGATTTTCCCCAGCACATAGTCCTCGGTGAAGCGGTAGGCGTCCCCCAGCTTCTCCGTGATGCCATGGGCAAAGAGGGCTTCCGTGGTGTCGAAAGCGCGCCCGTAGAGCGCTTCGAAGCGGGCCCTGGCCTCCGCCCCCAGCTTCGTCAGGGCGTCCAGGTCCCGGTAGGCCAGGTAGAGGCTGCCCTTGCCCCGGCTCTCGCCCGTCACCTCGAAGTAGGACAGCACCTGCTCGAAGGGCAGCTCGAAGGGGTAGCCGATGTCGTGGAACAGGGCCGTGAGCCCCCAGTATTCCAGGAAACAGCAGGCCGCCGCCCGGTCCGCGTCCGGCTGCGCCGGATCGAAGCCGCAGTAGCGCCGGAAGATCCGGCGGAAGGGCTCGCAGGCTTCGTAGACGGCCAGACCCAGGGCAAAAACATAGACCGAGTGGGAATAGTGGTCCCGGTGCTTCATGAGGAGGGAGCTGCCGTTGGACTCAAATTCGCTGAGCAGCTCCACCATCTTCTTGGAGCGCCCATAGCGGCCGAAGAACATTTCCAGATAGCAGTAGTAGACGGTATAGGCATCCTCCGCCGCCCCGGAGTCGATGAACCGTTCCAGCTCCCGCTCCAGGCAAAGGCGGTCGATGTCCATCTGCATATCATAGGGGATCTGGCCGGGGAGAAAGCTGGCGCCCTGCCAGCGCCCGTCCGCCTCCTCCGCCTCCCTTCGGGCGGGGTCGAAGCGCAGGTCCTCGCAGCGCCGGTGGAGGAAGCGCAGGGCCATGGCTTTCAGGCTCCGCTCCCCCTCCCGGAAGTGCTCCGCCGGCGGCAGCGGGGCGGCGGGCAGGCCGAAAAGCGCGGCGTTCCTCTGCCGCATCCGCTCCAAAGCTCGGTATGCCATGATCCGTGCCTCCTTCTGCATCCGTTTCCGGGAAATATCATATCGGGCCTGCCGCCCGCTGTCAAGCGCTCCCGGAAGGGAAAACAACGGGCCGGGCGCACCGCAAAATCCCGGAAACATCGTCATTCCGAGTCCAGTCCGCAGACTGGACGTGGGAATCCGTTCTCTTTTCAAAGGAAAACGGATTGCCGCACCCGCTTCGCGGGTTCGCAATGACGAGCCAGGGGCATTTTGCGGTGCGCCCGGTCTCTTTCCGCCGGATCGTTTCGTTACCGCCGCTCCTCGCCTTCGCTGACGATGGCGATATAGGCCCTGGCCGTCCGGCGGTAGACAAAGACATAGAACGCGCCGAAGATCAGGAAGCAGAGGACGCTGGTGAGGATGAGCAGGGGGGTGTTGGTCACGCCGAAAAGACGGATAAGCTTCTTCACGAAGGGGAAGGCGAAGCTGAGGTGCAGCCCGGACATGAGCAGAGGGGCGAAGAACACCGTCAGCACCTGGGAATCCACGGCGCTTTTGATCTCCCCGGCGGTCATGCCCACCTTCTGCATGATGCCGAAGCGCCGCTGGTCCTCATAACCCTCGGAGAGCTGCTTGTAGTAGATGATGAGGGCCGCCGCGGCGATGAAGACGATAGAGAGGATGATGCCCAGGAAGAACAGGCTGCCGTTCATGCTGAAGAAGGAGGAGCGGAGGTCCGCTCTTGCGGTAGTGGTGAAGCCGGTCCAGGCCCGGTCGTCGTGATCCATCCGGTCCAGCAGGGCCTGCCGGAGTTCTCCGGCGATGCGCAGCTGTTCCTCCTCCCCCAGACCGGGCAGGTCGAAGAAGCAGGCCTGCTCCGTGTCGGGGAGAGCCATTTCATCCCCCAGGGATTCGAGGAAGGCCTGCAGCTCCCCGGCGCGTTCCTCCCAATCGGGGATGAAAACGCAGTAGGTCGTCACCAGGGTCTCCTCCGTAGTGAGACGGAAGGGCAGCTCCTTCAGGGTCCCCGCCACTTGGATGGGGGCGCAGCCCTGGATAAGCAGGGTGTCGTATTTATAGGCGTCCCCGCTGGACCAGATCAGGGCCTGGCCCGGCTCCAGGGCGTGGCTTTCCCCCGTGAGGCGGTCCAGGTCCCGGAGGGGCAGAAGGTACACCCCCCGGATGTGCTCCAGCACGGAGGGGGAGGAGCTCACCTCCAAAAAGCGGCTGTATCCGGCAATATCCAGGCTGCCGTTTTCAAAATAGCCGCCGAAAACCATGTCCGTGATGGTGATCGGGTCCCCGGCTCTGCCGCCGGAGACGGCCTCCGCCAGGTCCGCCAGCTCCGCCAGGGTCTGCTCGGAGCATTTTTCCGGTCCGTCATAGCGCAGGGCGGCGGTCATGTCGTAGGGGGCCATGCCCCGGATGGCGTTCTCCCCGCCGAAGTAAAGACAGCTGGTGGAGGAGAGCATCACCAGCACCATGGTGGCCAGGATGCAGATGGAGGCCAGGCCCGCCCCATTGCGCTTCATGCGGAAGGCCATAGAGGACACGGAGACGAAGTGGGCGCTCTTGTAGTAGTATTTCTTGTTTTTCTGGAGAAGCCTGCACAGCGTCACCGACCCGGCGATGAAGAGGAGATAGGTGGCCACGATGACCATGAGCACCGCGGCGAAAAAGATGAAAAGGGCGGTGAGAGGGGATTCGATGGTCACGGCCAGATAGTAGGCCCCGCCCAGAAGCCCCAGGCCTACAAGGGCCAGCACCCAGTTGGCTTTGGGGGGCTTTTCCCCCGCCGCCTCGCTTTTCAGCAGGTCCAGGGGCCTCAGGACGCCCACCCGGGTCAGAGATACCAGGAGCAGCAGGGCGAAGATGGCCCCGAAGAAAAGGAAGGCCGCCGCGATGCTCCGGGGCGCCACGGTGAAGGAGAAGCCCGTGCTGCCCCCCGCCATTTTCGTGAGGAACAGCTCCGCCAGCTTGGAGAAGAGAAGGCCGCCCGCCAGGCCGCCCAGGATGGAGATGAGGGCGGAGAGGAGGGTCTCCCAGGCGAGGATGCGGCTGAGGTTGCGCTTGTTCATGCCCAGGACGTTGTAGAGGCCGAATTCCCGGTTGCGCCGCCGGGCCAGAAAGGAATTGGTGTAGAGCATAAACAGCAGGGCGAATACGGTGATGACGACGGTGCCCAGCAGAAGGACCACTGCCATGGTGTCGCCGCCCCGCATATCCCGCACCACCGGGGAATAGGCCAGGCTGTACAGGATGTAGAACATCATCACCATGCCCCCGCAGGTCAGGAGATAGGGCAGGTACAGCCGCTTGTTCTTCCGCATCCCGTCCAGGGCCAGGCGGAGATAAAAGCCCTTCTTCATCTCGCTTCGCCCCCCGTCGCCAGGACCGTCAGGGTGTCGGAGATCTTCTGATAGAGCTGCTCGTTGGTGTCCCGGCCCCGGTAGAGCTGGTGGAAGACCTCCCCGTCCCGGATGAAGAGCACCCGCGTGGCGTGGCTGGCGGCCTTGACGGAGTGGGTCACCATGACGATGGTCTGGCCGTGGCGGTTCACCTGGGCAAAGAGGGAAAGGAGCTCGTCCGTGCTTCGGGAGTCCAGGGCACCGGTGGGTTCGTCCGCCAGCAGCAGCTTCGGCTCCGTGATGAGGGCCCGGGCCGCGGCGGCCCGCTGCTTCTGCCCGCCGGAGACCTCATAGGGGTATTTTTTCAGGAGGCCGTCGATGCCCAGCCATTTGGCCAGGGGCTCCAGGCGTCCGGCCATCTCCCGGGGGCTTTTTCCCGCCAGCACCAGGGGGAGATAGATGTTGTCCTCCAGGGTGAAGGTGTCCAGCAGATTGAATTCCTGGAATACGAAGCCCAGCTGATCCCGGCGGAAGGCGGCCACGTCCTTCTCCGGCAGGGTGGAAAGGTCCACCCCGTCCAGCAGCACTTTGCCCCCGGTGGGCTTGTCCAGGGCGGCCAGCAGGTTCAGCAGGGTGGTCTTGCCGCTGCCGGATTCCCCCATGATGGCCACATATTCTCCCTTTTCCACGGAGAAGTTCACCCGCCGGAGCGCCTCCACCTGCTGGGTGCCGAAGCGGGAGGTATATACTTTTCTCAGATCGTGTACTTCCAAAATGCTCATGGTCATTCCTCCTTTTGGTGTACACATCATAACAAACGGGAAAATGCGCCGCCTTAACTTTGGCTTACATTTTCCCGCTCAAATCTTACGGTTTTGTCAGTTTTACTCCACGACGAAGGTTTTCCGGTTCAGGTCCAGAAGCACGGCGGTCCCCTGTCCCGGCCGGGACTGCACGGAGATGCCGTGGCCCAGGTTCCGGCAGACCCGGCGGCAGAGATAGAGCCCCAGGCCGCTGGCATGCTTGTCCGTGCGCCCGTTGAGGCCCGTGTACCCGGGCTCGAAGATCCTCGGCAGGTCCTCCGGGGCGATGCCGATGCCCGTGTCCGCGATGCAGAGGACGGCGGGGGCTTCCATATAGATGGAGATGGTCCCCGCCGGGGTGTATTTCAGGGCGTTGGAAAGAAGCTGCTCCAGCACGAAGGAGAGCCACTTTTCGTCCGTCAGCACCCTGGCCCCCGTGGGCCTGAGATCCAGGGCCAGGCGGCGCTCGATGAATTCCCCGGAGAACTTCTTCACCGCGGCGCGGAGGATGGGGTCCAGCTCATATTCCCGCAGCACGTAGTCCGTGCTTGTGCTGTCCAGCCGCAGGTAGGCCAGCACCATCTCCACATAGCGCTCGATGCGCCCCAGCTCCGCCGTCAGGCGGCGGGAGAGGGGGCTGTCCTCGTTTTGCAGCGTCAGGCGCATGGCGGCGATGGGGGTCTTGATCTGGTGGGCCCAGAGGGTGTAATAGGCCACCATGTCGGCGTATTTTCCCTCGAAATCCGCCTCCTGCTTCTCCCGGGCCTCCTGCAGAAGGGCGATGATGCGGCGGTAATCGGCGTCCTCCGGGGTGTCCGCAGGGGGCAGCATGTCCTCCGTCAGGGCGGCGGTGAGGGAGGAAAGGGCGGCGTGCTTCCGGGCCGCCTTCGCCCCCCGCAGGAAAGCATACAGGAGCCAGCCCACTGCGCAGAGCGCCGCCGGATAGCCCACCGCCCCCAGGGGCAGCCCGTAGAGCCGGAAGGTCACGGCGAAGACGGCGCAGCACATAAGGAACAGGCCCAGGCCCGGCAGCTGCCCCCGAAGATAGGTCTTCCGGAAGCCCTTCATTGGATCAGATACCCCACGCCGTGCTTGGTGGCGATGAAGTCCCGGAGCCCCGCCGCCTCCAGCTTTTTCCGCAGGCGGCCCACGTTCACCGTCAGGGTGTTGTCGTCCACAAATTCATCGGATTCCCACAGCAGCTCCATCAGCTTTTCCCGGCTGACCGTCTTTCCCTTGGACTGCATGAGGCCCAGGAGGATGCGGTATTCGTTCTTCGTCAGCTCGATCTTCTCCCCTCCGTAGGTCAGGGAGCTGTCCCCGGTGTTCAGCAGGGCCCCCCGGTGCTCCAGCAGCGGCGCGGAAGCGCCGAAGTCATAGGTCCGGCGGAGCAGAGCGTTTATCTTCGCCATGAGCACGCTCTGGTCGAAGGGCTTTGCGATGAAGTCGTCCGCCCCCATGTTCATGGCCATGACGATATTCAGATTGTCCGCGGCGGAGGAGATGAAGATGACCGGAACCTTGGATACGCTGCGGATCTCCCGGCACCAGTGGTAGCCGTCGTAGAAGGGGAGGGAGATGTCCAGCAGCACCAGATGGGGGGAGCAGGCGGAAAACTCCGCCATGACGCTGCGGAAATCCTGCACGCAGACCGTCTCCATGTCCCAGAGGGCGGTCTGGGCCGCGATGGCCTCCGCGATGCCCCGGTCGTCCTCCACCAGAAATATGCGATACATGGCGTCACCTCCCGATCCTTCTCAATATAACACGGGCCGGAAACAATGACAAGCGCCCCGGACAGAGGCTTGCTTTTTGGTTTTACATTCTGCATAATAAGGAAAACAAAAAGGATAAGGCGGTGCAAATAATGGGTACGATCTGCGGGGCGAACTGCGATAACTGCGGCTTTAAGGATAAGTGCGCGGGCTGCGAAAAGACCTGCGGCAGCCCCTTCGGGGGAAGGTGCGCGGCGGCGGAATACATCAAGGCCAGGGGGAAAGAGGCATACGCCGCGTTCAAGGGGGAGCTTTTGAAGAAGGTCAACGGCCTCCTGAAAGCCTGCGGGCTGCCGGAGGCGGCGGCCCTTGCCGAGTTGCCGGGCTTCTTCGTGAACCTGGCCTATCCCCTCCCCGGCGGGGAGAGGGTGAAGTTCCTGGAGGATAAAAACGTCTATCTCGGCACCCAGGTCGAGCTTGCCGGGGAGGAACGGTGCATCGGCGTCGTTGCCGACGAGGGGTTCATCCTCCTGTGCAGCTATGGCGAGGGCGGCGCGGAGCCGGAGCTGCTCGCCTATAAAAAGAGATAAGGAAAAAAGCGGGGGGCGCTGTCATGCAGCGCCCCCCTGCCGTTTATCGGATTTATACGCTCAGCTCCGTCCGGCGGATCAGGTCGTCCTGGGCCTCCTTGTAGACCTCCACGAAGTAGGCGGAGAAGCCCGCCACCCGCACCACCAGGTCCTGGTAGTCGCCGGGGGCTTTCTGGGCGGCCCGCAGCATGTCCGCCGAGACCACGTTGATCTGCAGCTCCATGCCGCCGCCCCGGAAATAGGACTCCATCACCGCCCGCAGCTTCCGGTCCCCGCCCTCGCCCTGGAGGGCGGTGGGGTGGAACTTCATGTTGCAGAGGGTGCCGTTGGAATACTCGCTCTGGTCGAATTTCAGGATGGAGTTGATGGTGGCGAAGGGGCCGCTCTTGTCCATGCTCTGCACCGGGCTGATGCCGTCGGAGAGGGGCGCGCCGCTTTTCCGCCCATCGGGGGTGGCGGCCACCATGCCGCCGTAGACCACGTTCAGGGTCACGGGCCAGCAGCCCGCCGTCCAGTGGTTCCCCCGGGGACTCACGCCCCTGGAGATAGCCTGGGCATAGGTGTCCGCGGTGAATTTCAGGTATTTGTCCGCCTCCGGGTCGTTGTTGCCGAAGTGGCTGCACCGCCCCAAAATGTACTGGTGCAGGTCCTCATAGCCCTCCCAATCGGCCATGAGGGCGTCGTAAAGCTCCCGGGTGGTGGCGATCTTGTCCCGGAAGCAGACCTGGTCGATGATGTTCAGGCTGTCCGCCACGTTGCCGTGGCCGATAGAGGAGTTGCCGGTGTTGGTGTATTTGGAGCCGCCCCACATCACGTCCAGCCCGCTTTCCATGCAGCCTTCCACCGTGGCGGAGAGGAGGGGCATGGGCATCCGCTCGGCATAGAGGTATTCGTAGCAGTTGACCATGGTGACCTGCCATTTGGCGAAAAACTCGATCTGCTGCCGGTAGGCCTCCAGCACTTCGTCCATGCTCTTCATGTCGTAGAGGCAGCCTGTGGCGGGGCCGGTGCGCCTGGATTCCGGGGTGCCCTTGGCGTGCCAGGGATTCGTGCCATTGTTGATGGCGCACCACAGGGCCGCGGGCAGGATGGTATAGGAATTGGCACCGTCGCCGCCGGAGTTGGCGAAGTCGCTGCCGCAGACGCAGGGCTCCACGCAGCCGATGAGACAGTAATTGCGGGCGTCCTCCAGGGGGATGCCCCGGCGCATCAGGGCCTTTTCCGCCAGGGCGTCCCATTCGAAGCAGGGCACGCCGCCCACCTGCTTGGTGGTCTCGATGCCCGCCTCCCACAGCTCGTCGGGGGTGCCCTCGTGGAGACGCAGGGCCAGGGGCGGATTGTGGATCTTCAGCCGGGCGGAGGATTGCATGACCATGTAGGTGACGTCGTTGGTGACGTCCCTGCCCTCCTTGTCCGTGCCCCCCAGGGTGATGAGCTGGCCGGAGGTGTAGCCGGGGCTGGAGCGGGTGGCCCGCTCGCTCCAGGCCTTGTTGATCTCCGCCACCTTGAGGATGAACATGTCCGTCAGCTCCTGGGCTTGAGCGCGATTCAGTTTCCCTTCCGCCAGGTCCTTTTCCAGATACTTTCCGCAGTACTGGTCCAGGCGTCCGTAGCTGATGCCGTGGGGCTGGGAGTCCAGCAGGATGCCCAGCTGATAGAGGAAGCAGGCCTGCAAAGCGTCGTGGTAGCTCTGGCAGGGCTTGTCGATGATGCGGTCCAGCCGGTCCGCCATGTCCAGCAGCTCCGCCTTGCGCACGGGGTCGGCGCAGGTCTCCGCCTGGCGCAGACATTCCCTGCCGTAGCGCTTGGTGTAGAGGATGAGGCCCTCCGTCACCTGCTGCACGGCCCGGTAAAATTCATATTTGCGCCCTTCGTCCCCCTGGATGCCCTTTTCCAGCAGGGCCCGCTTCTTCTCTGCCGCCTCCCGCGCCACGGCCCCCAGGCCCTTGTCCAGCACCGTCCAGAAATTGCCCACGAAATGGCCGATGGGGTGCTGGCAGTTGCCATTGGCGCGGAAATTCAGCACGCCGTTTCCCAGCACCTCGGCGTTGTACTCCTCGGGGTAGATGTCGTCGATGGCGGCGCTCATGCAGTTACGGCGCCAGAAGTCCCCGGTCTTCAGGATGTATTCCTTATCCTCCGGGGCCAGGTCGTAGGGGTCCGTGCTGCGGCCGGGGAAGGTGTCGATCTCGTCCAGGAACCAGGAGAAGGAATACTCCGGGTAGAGGGCGCAGCAGCGGAATTCCTCCCCGGGGTGGCCCACGATCAGCTCATGGTCCCGCACGGGGGTGGGCATGTTTTCAAAGAGATTGCGCAGGCAGCCCGCCCGCTTGAGGATGCCGGGCAGCTGGGGATTTGCCATGTAATACTCCGTCACCAGGCGGTAACGGGAGATGTCGATGCGGGGCTTCTTGCCCCGGTACAGAGCGCGGATGCGCTGCACCCGCTCCGAAATGGGCGCGTTCTGGTACATGCTCGTTCCTCCTTCGGCGGGCCGCGGCCCGCGAATACTTTATACCCTAAACATAACCTTATTATTATAATACTGATCTTCCATAAAACGATTAAGTAATCGTTTTATGGCTGCGGTGAAGTTTCACCGCAGGTTTCCAGCCCTTCGGCTGGAAAAAAGATCGTATTGCACTGCAAATCACCTCGCATTTTTATGCGAGGCGCCGAATGCGAACGCATCCGGCCAATAAAAACATTTCCATGTTTTTATTGAATTTGAGTATAACATGTCAAGAATACAGCCCGAAGACCTGTTCCGCCAGGGCCAGGGTCTCTTCCGGGGTCCTGTTCTCGTCCCGGAGGATCACGGGAAAGCCGGAATGGAGGAAGCGGTCATACCGCTCCCGGGAGTTGATGCGCATGAGGCCCCGGCGGTAGTTTTCCATGGCCGCCTCCGGGTCCGGCTCCTCCAGGATGAGGCGGTAGAGGAATTGCTTTTCCCGGTCCGGCCGGTCGAAGAAGCGGCGCACGGAGATCTCCGGGGGTGCCAGCATGACAAGGACGTGCCGGGGAGCGGCGACGGTCCTCAGCGTTTCGAGGGAGATGTTGGTGTCCACGAAAATGGGCTTTCCCCGCCCGGTCAGGCCGGAGAGGATGCGCTTTTCCAAGGTCTCACATTCCTTGCTCACCGCGTCGAACCAGGCCTCGTATTCCTCCGGGCTGCGGCGGATGAAGTCGTGCCAATCGGCAAGGTCCCGGGTGTAGCAGAGGGCGGGGAACGCCTCTTTGTCCAGCTCCGGCAGCAGCCGGTCGTGGTAATTTTCTTCACAGGCGGCGCCGCCGTGCTTCTTCGCCAGCAGGGAGACCAGGGTGGACTTCCCGGCATAGGCGTTTCCAGTGATGAAATAAGCGTCGGGAAAGTACATGGCTTTTTTCTCCTATTGCCGGCTTTGCTTCTTCCGCTTCCATGCGTCGATCTCCTCCCGGATGGAGAGCATCTCGTCCACCACCAGCTCCGCCCTGTCCGGCCGGACATAGAGGAGATACTTCCTCATCCGCTCCATGGCCTTGGGGCTTCCCAGGTGCCGGGCCGCCGCCTCACCCAGCTCCGCCGGGAAGCCCAGGGCAGCGACGGTAGCCACCAGGTCGTCCCGGGCCCGCGTCCAGTCATCTTGCATCTGCTTTCGCCAGGAACTTCTCACTATCCACGATGAAGCGCTCGTGGGTGCCTTCCCCGATCTTTCCCGCTTCGTCCCAGACCTCGGCGGAAAAGACAAGGCGGCGGCGGTCGATCTCCGTGAGGCGCGTTTCGCACCGCACCTTCCGCCCCAGAGGGGTCGCCGCCAGGTGGGAGAACGCCAGCTTCGTCCCCACGGTGCTCTGGCCTGGCTCCAGGGCCGGGGCCACGCTTTTCCAGGCGGTCTCCTCCACCAGCGCGAGCATCGCCGGGGTGGCGTAGACGGGCAGCTCCCCGCTGCCCATGGCCCTGGCGGAAAGTTCTTCCGTGACGAGGGCTTCCCCCGTCCCCTTTATTCCAGTCTGAAGCATGATATCTGCCTCCGTTTTCCTTTGTTTTGGGATCATTCTACCACGGCGGGAGAGAAAAAGCGACCCCTTTGCCGGACTCTTGCGTTCCCGCCCCCGGCAGTATAAAATAGTAAGCAAAGCATCGGGGAAGGAGGCGGCTGATGAAAGCGGACATAAAACTCCCGGCCATTTTCCGGGGGAGAGGCAGGGCTTCCGAGGGGGAGCGCCTGCGGGAGACATTCCCCTTTGACCCGGCCCGGCAGACTGCCGTGATCCGCTCCTCCATCTGTACCGGGGAAAAGGTGGCCGGGTTCAAGGACCTGGAGGGCGGGCGCTTCACGGAGGTCATGCTGATCCGCTCCCGGGAGGATGAGCGGCGTTTCCGGGAGATCTACGGTCTGGAAACGGTGAAAACCGAATATTGAAGTATAACAGGAAGGGAGACACTGCCATGGAAGCGACGAAAAAAGCACTGGACCCCAGAGGCCTTTTCAACGTGGTGCAGCGGGCCGCCCTGTCCCCGCGGCCGGAGACCCTGGCGGGGAAGACGGTCTATATCATCAATTCCTGGCCGGGGGACACCCACGGCTTCGGGAATGTGGAAACGGCGCTGGACGCCTATCTCCGCGGGAAATACGCCGGCGTGAAGCTGGAATACCGCACGCGGATGAGCTATTCCTCCGACGACCCCCGGCTCTGGGCGGAGATGAAGGAAAAGGCGGACGCCTTCGTTTACTTCGCCGCCCCCTCCTGCTCCACCACCGCCTGCGCCGTCACCTGGCCCGCCAGGAGCATCGAGCGGGCGGGCATCCCCGGCGTGGTGGTCCTCTACCGCTATCTGGAAAACGACGCCCTGCTTTCCCGGGAGCGGGAGGGCATGTGCATCCGCCTGGCGGAGACGGAGTTCCCCTGCACGGACATCAGCGGGGAGGATCTGGATGCGCTGCTGCGGGATATCGAGGACGCCCTTTTCCGGCCCCTCACCCCGGAGGAGCTGGAAAGCGGCCCCTATACCCCCGCCCAGCCGGGGCGGTACTGCGCCGAGGGGACGGAGGACGAATTGCAGGAATATTTCCAGAATAACGGCCTCACCGACGGCCTGCCCGTCGTCATCCCCACGGAGGAGCGCCTCGCAGCCATGCTGAAGGGCACCTCCCACGCTCCCGACGAGGTGGTGGTCACCCAGATGGCCCCGGAGGGGCGGATCGTCACCGTGGAGAAAGCGGCCATCACCGCCGTCATGGCCGGGGCGAAGCCGGAATATATGCCCGTCATCCTGGCCATGATCGAGCTCATGGGCATGGACCAGCGCCACCATCAGACGGCGAAATCCACCAATGCCTTCAGCTTCATGCAGGTGGTCAACGGCCCCATCCGCAAGGAGATCGGCATGAACGACTCCGTCTGCGCCCTGGGTCCCGGAGGCCGGGCCAACGCCGTCATCGGCCGGGCCCACCGCCTGGCCCTCATCAACCTGGGGGGCAGCGAGGTGGGGGTGAACCTCATGGGGGTCATGGGCAACAATTCCTGCTATACCTTCGCCTTTGCCGAGAACGAGGAAGCAAGCCCCTGGGCGCCCTATTCCACCTCCCTGGGCTTCCGGGAGGGGGAGAGCGTCCTAAGCATCCTCACCGGCGGCTGGAGCCATGTGGGCAACTATATGCTCAATCCCAGCCTGGATGATTTTTACGAGGAGATCAAGGCCTTCGAGATGCTCCACGGGGTCACGATCCTGGTTTCCCCCCTGCGGGCCAGGGAGCTGGCGGAGGGAGAGGGCTGCCGCACCCGGGAGAAGATCGAGGACTATTTCCGGCGGAAGATCACCGTCCGCGTGGGGGACCTGAAGCACAGGCGCTGGGCACCCCGGTTCACGGAGGACCCCCTGACCGGGAAGCCCGTCACGGACGACAGCGTGGTGCCCCTTTTCTCCAAAGGGCAGATCAACGTCATCGTGGTGGGGGACCCCCAGGGCTCCAACGTGGTGCAGGGCTGGAGCCAGTACAGCCCCCACAGCACCTCCATCGACAAGTGGAGATGAGCGGGCGGCCCCTGTCGGGATAACGTAAAAAACAGGATGGGAGGAAACAGCAGAACGTCATGAAAATCGAACCGGTCCACTTCGATATGAAACGCCCCCCTGTCCCCGCGAAATGGTATCTGATGCCCCTGGAATGGCTCCTCAGCATCCCCGCCACCATCCGGCACCGCACCGTCATCACCCGGGTCGGGACGGAGAAGCTGAAGCCCCCCTACCTCCTGCTTTGCAACCACAACGCATTTATGGATTTCAAGGTCGCAACGAGGGCGATCTTCCCTCACCGGGCCAATTATGTGGTGGCCATCGACGGCTTTATCGGGCGGGAAGGGCTGCTCCGCAGCATCGGCTGCATCTGCAAGCGCAAATTCACCAGCGACGTCACCCTGATCCGGCAGCTGAAACAGGTCGTCGCCAATGGGAACATCGCGGTCATCTATCCCGAGGCCCGCTATTCCCTCTGCGGCACCACGGCGGTGCTGCCTGCCTCCCTGGGGAAGCTCTGCAAGCTCCTGGGGGTGCCGGTGGTCACCCTGATCTGCCGCGGGCACCACGTCAATTCCCCCTTCTGGAACCTCCACGAGCGGGGGGTGAAGCCCACGGAGGCGGAAATGCGCCTCCTGTTCACCGGGGAGGAGCTGGCGGCGGCCTCCGCCGGGGAGATCAACGAAAAGCTGGTGGCGGCCTTCCAATACGACGACTTCGCCTGGCAGAAGGCCCGGAATATCCGGACGCCCTACCCGAAGCGGGCGGAGGGCCTGCATAAGGTGCTGTACCAGTGCCCCGCCTGCGGCACGGAATACCGGATGAGCTCCTCCGGCGCGGTCCTCCGCTGCGAAAGCTGCGGGAAAAGCTGGACCATGTCGGAGCTGGGGGAGCTCTCCGCGGACAAGGGCGAGACGGAATTTTCCCACATCCCGGACTGGTATGAGTGGGAGCGGGGCAACGTCCGCCGGGAGGTGGAGGCCGGGACTTATTCCACCGGGCCGCTGCCGGTCCATGTGGATTCCCTGCCCAACGCCAAGCGCTTCATCCCCCTGGGAGAGGGGACCCTGGTCCATGATGGGAACGGCTTCACCGTTCGGGGCGTGGATGGGGACGGGGACCCCTTCGAGATGATAAAGCCGGTTCCCAGCCTCTATTCCTGCCACATCGAATACGAATACCTGGGGAAGCATGGGGACTGCGTGGATCTGAACACCCTGGAGGACACCTGGTATATCTATCCCCACGACTGCGATTTCTCCGTGACGAAGATGGCCCTGGCCACGGAGGAGCTCTATTTCGCCCACCGCCGGGCCATCGGCCGCCCCTGCGAAAAGGGGCTTGCCTAGGGTAACGCCGGAAAAAGAAGAGCCGGACCGCATCGGTCCGGCTCCTTTCGTCCTTTATGGTTTTTGCTTGCCGCACTGGGGGCAGAAGCCGCCTGTGGATTCGGCTCCGCAGTCCGGGCAGAACCATCGCCCGGAGACCGGCGCGAGCTCCTCCTTTTTCGGCTCGGGGGGCATGCCGAAGAGGGTGGCCGCCCGGCTGAGACGCCTCAGGTCCGCCATGTCCTCCCCCGCGGGGGTGAGGCTGCTGATGCCCACAGCGGCGATCTCGATGCCCCGCTGCCCCAGCCAGCCCTTGTCGGCGGTCTCTCCCAGGGCCTGGGCGAGCTCGGAGGTATGGGCGGGGATTTCGGAGGGACGCACGCCCCGGCTGCACAGACTGTTCAGAGCCGGGCCCAGGGCCGTCAGAAATTCGGAGGTGATCTGGCGCGTCAGGTCCCGGCGGGTATAGGAGCCCGCCACGTTTCCCGCCAGCAGCTTGTAGAAGAGCGTGGGGTCCTTGATGCGGTAGGAGAACACACCGCTGCAAAGCACCTTGCCGTCGAAGCCGTATCCCCCGGCGGAGCGGAGGGAGAGAGACAGCGTGGCGGAAAAGGGGTTATTCATGCTCTCCTTGACGTTGATGTAGTAGACCCGGTGCATCTTGGGAGGCGCGTCGCCGCCGAAGGCGATGCGCTGCCCCGTTTCCTGGAGCAGCCCGCCCAGCCCGGGGACGTGCTTCGGGTCATGGAAGGTATATTCCCCGGGTTCCATGCAGCTGTCGATCACCTTGCCGCCGGAGACCACCAGGGCGCATTGGCCGTCCGATACCACGATGATGGAGCCGTGGGTGATGATGTTGGGATCCCCGTTGTTGGCGCTGCGGTTGGAGACCCGCTTGTATCCCCGCACCATCAGCACGTCCGCGGGGATGGAGTCGCAGATGAACATCTCTTTCCAGATGTCCTCCATGGTGCCGGAAATGGCCGTAGCCGTCGCTTTGATGAGGCCCATTTGTGTTCGCCCCTTTCAGGGAAGCGGCAGGGGGATTGCCCCTGCCGCAGAATGGATTATTTCCGGATATAGGGGCGCAGCCGGAAGGCCAGCTCCTTGCCCATGCGCAGATGGCTCTTCATGGAGGGATGGCCGCCGCCGCCCGTGCCCTCGGACATGTTGTTCATGGGGAGATACTTGAAGGCAAACACCTTCTCGTCCCCGGAAGCAGCCTTGTATTCGTTCACCGCGGCCACGATCCGGTCATAGAGGAAGTAGTCCATGCTGCCCAGGGAGCAGACGATCCAGGGCTTGGGCCCGTTAAGATTGCGGATCTGCTCGATAAGGCCCCGGAATTTCGCCTGGAAGTGGTCCTCCAGCTCGTCGATGACGAAGGGATCCTGGGAGAAGCGGATGGGGGTGGCGTCGTTGGTGCCCAGGTTGATCACCACGATGTCCACAGGATTCGCGGCGAAATCCCAGGGGGTCAGCTCCGCGCCCCGGCGCTTGTCGTAAAGCTCGTCGGTGTAGGCATAAATGTCGTCCATGGCGTGGTTCTGCATGAAGAAGGACACCTTGGGCTTGCTGGCGGCGATGCCGCTCTCGCAGACGAGGCTCCATTCGCAGTCCAGCTCCCGGGCGGCCAGGGCCGCATAGGACATCCAGCCGTTCTCCTCGCTGGTCTTGAATTCGAAGGAGTTGCCCTCGGATTCGTTGCCGAAGGCGCAGGTGATGGAGTCGCCCACCACTTCGATGACGGGCTTCGTGTTCTTCGGGGCGGGGAGGAATTCCCCGTCGGTCTCCAGCTCCAGCATCCCCAGCTTGCCCCGGGCATTCTCGCTGAGCTTCACCACCCGGAGGGTGTGCTGCCCTTTTTCGCCCTCAAAGAGCGTGTACCAGGCGTCCTCCGCTGTACATTCCGTGCGGCAATTTAGCTCGCCCCCGTCGGCCACCACGCCGAAGAAGGGGTAGTCCGGCTGCGGCTCCGGCATGCCGGGGAAGGCGGGGCCCTTGTCCCCCATGGCGGTGAAGCGCCCCTTCAGCGTGCTGCCGGTGAAGCATACGGTGAAGCCCGCGCAGGTCCAGTTGAAGAAAAGGGCCTGCTTGTCCTCGTCAAAGAGGGTCCTGCCGTGGAGCTGCAATTTGCTGAGAAGTTCCTTTGCCAGCATCTATGATCCCATCCTTTCAAATGTTATTTCCGTTTTGGAACACGTCCCGGAGGAAGGCGTCGGCGTGGGTCACCCAGAGGTCGAAATTGGGATTGCCCTTCCCGTCGATGATCTTCCAGCCCGCATAGCCGTGGGGGTGTCCGGCGAAGGTATGCACCTCCATGGGAACGCCCCGGGCCAGCAGCTCGGGATAGAGGGCGTGGAGGTTGTCCATGCAGGAATCCAACCGGCCCACGGCGAAGAAGGTGGGGGGATATTTCACCCCGGTATAGTCGTAGGGCGTTCCCTTGTGGCGGGCGCCGTAGATGCACAGATAAGCGTCCGGCCCGCCGTCGAATCCGTCCAGCCCGTCGGGCTCGTAGTCCGGGAAATGATCCTTCACCTGCTTAGTGCCGGAGAAATGCTCGATGCAGAAGTCGATGGTGATGCCCCCGTTGGAGAAGCCCGCCATGGCGATGTTGTCCGGCTTCACGCGGTACTTGTCCGCATTCGCGCGGATGATGCGCAGAGCCCGGGCCGCGTCGGCCCCGGTCTCATATTCGTTCCAGGGGCAGCCGTTGGGCCGGCACTGGAGGATGAAGCACTGGTAGCCCAGCGCGCCGAATTCCAGGCCGATCTCATAACATTCGTTGATGGTGCCCGCCCCGTGGGAGCCCCCGGCGATGGTCACCACCGCGCCGACGGGCGTCACGTCCTCCGGCAGGAGCATCTCCAGGAGATAGGGCTTGAAGTCCGGCTCGTGGTCGTTCCGCCAGCCGGGGTTTTCTTTGTAATCCGTCTGCACCGGCATCTTCCCCTCCGGCCAGAGGTAGATGCGCTCCGGCGCATTGGGCAGGAGGCGGATGCTCCGCCGCATTTCCGAAAACCGGGCTTTCAGCTCGCTGCGCTTCTCCGGCGTGGGCGCATCCATCATCTCCTGCTGGAGCTTGAAGAGGGCCACCAGCTCCTCCACCGGATAGCGGGTGGGGTCCTCGTACAGAGGGATGGCCTGGTTCACCTCGTCCCCGCAGGCCGCGGCAAATTCCCATCGTTTCCGCATGATCTCCCGCATGGCTTCGTCCATGGGCTTCATCTCCTTTTTTCAATTGTAGCACAGTTGCCCCCATCTCACAAGTTTACAGTTGAAAAACCGGGACAGAGTTCCGTATAATGGACATACAGGAGAAAAAACCGCTTGCCGTCTGAAAGGAGAAAAGACATGATCCTGGAAAAGAGAATCGTCATCGACCTGAACGACCACGACTCCAGCTGGCTCATCCCCTGGAAACAAGAAGCGCCGGACGGATATGTGGGGGAATACCAGTCCACCATCCTCATGGCGGAGGGCCCACACCGGGAGTATTCCGTCACCGATTCCATCATGTGCGCCAAGCGCCCGGAGCAGACGGCGGACGAGGCTTCCGCCTTCAGCCACGCCCACAAAAACGGCTTTGAGACCTTCTTTGTGGACAGCGGCTGGATGTATCTCTATGTGGACGGGCGCAAATGCAAGGTCCTCCCCGGCGACATCATCCAGCTCCAGCCCTATCAGCAGCACGGCATGGCCTTCATGGAGGACGTGAAGTACCGCGGCTTCTTCCACGACCTGAATTCCCTGGACTTTGCGGAGATCGCCCAGCACCTCAAGGACAAGATGCCCGAAGCCGCCGCCGACCCGGAATTCCAGAAGGTGCGCGCCGAGGTGGGCGGCATGGACATGATCATGCGGGAGCGCCCGGTGTACAAGGAAGTGCCCACGGAGGAGGTGCGGGCGGTGAAGAACCCGGACCGGCCCTACGCCTCCTATGAGTTCCCCGGCTGCACCGTGGGGGTCATCACCACCCGCTGGGAGAACGCGGGGGTCAACGAGATGATCTGCGCCCGACTGAAAAAGGGGGCCGCCGTCAGCTGGAATCCCTATCCCCGGGAGCGGGAGCTCTATTATGTGCGCCACGGCCTGGCGGAATTCACCGTCTACGGGGAGAAGCATATCGCCAAGGAAGGCTGCATCGTGAATATCCCCCGCTTCGCCCCCCACAGCCTGAAGGTGCTGGAGGACAGCGAGATCTACGACATGGGCGGCAAGCCCCAGTGGTTCGCCTTCCTCCAGGACTACGAAGCCATCCGCACCTACGACCCCCAGCGGCTGGAAAAGCCGGAGACCCTGGCCGACCTGCGCAAAAAGTTCGGCGTCGAAGTCAGCGGCATCAAATACGAGGGCTGAAGCTATCGGAACGGAAAAAGAAAACTCAGGAGGCGCTTCGCAAGGAAGCGCCTCCTGCTCTATTCTCCAAAAAACCGACGGTTGATTTTCGCCCGTTCAAGCACGGTCGGTCAGTCTTTTGCAGGAAGGGTGTCACTGAACACCATGAGATCAACGGCGACCTTCTCCGCCCCCGTCAGGGGCTTCCACACGCCGCGCTCATACAGCAGATCACAGGTCATGAGCGCGACCGTAGGACCGAGGAAAGAATACATATTATCGCACACGATCAGGTCCTGCATCTGGGGCGGGTAGTCACGGGCCTCGGTCATGGCGTATTCCAGCGCGGCGTCCGCAAACCTGCGCAGGATATCCTCGCTGACCGAAGGGATCCGCTCAATTTCATCCCTGACTTCATTCCGCGCAACCATGACGCAGACTTTTCCGCTGTCGTCGACAAAGCCGCGATCACGGAGCCTCTTCCGCTTTTCCGCGTTGGCGGGGGTGTCGGAAAGCTGATCCGTCAGGAATTCGTAGAGCGCTTCGTAGTCCGAAGTGAGGTTGTTCTCCCAGGTACCGGCGCGGGTGGTGTAGTACGTATCGTGCGACCACGAGCTGACGGGGTATTTCCCAGACCCGCGGTCCATCGTCCCGCAGCACCAATAATTCTTTTGCGGGTTTTTCGGGTCATAATCCGAATCGGTACGGGTGCTTTCCAGATCAATATAGGCAATGAAATCCCCGCCTGCCGTTGTTTTGATGCGGTATCGGGACAAATCGCGTTCCACGCCCTTGATGCAGGTGCCGGTGAGTTTGTGCAGGAGTACCGTCCTCTCAAGCAGTTCCCGGTTGTCCGTCGGAAGATACACCTCTCCGAGTCCGGATACCGCGTCCCGGACAATGGGCCGGTATTCGTCCGCGAGGACCGCTGCCGCTTCCAGCTGTTTTTCGCGCAGCTTGTCGATGCGCTCGACGGAACACGTCAAGGGACTGAATCTCACGTAGGTGGTGAAGCGGTCCCCCTTTTCGCGGACAAGGAAACCGTTTCCTTCGAGCTTTGCGATCCGTTCCGCGAGAAACGCGGGCGTCACGCCGAGTTCATCCGCGATTTCCTCCACCGTCCGCGGCGTGAAATAGCAGCTGTAAACGATGTTGAGATCAAGTCGGTCGCCGAGATAGTCCTCCGGGCCGCGGTTGCTGCCGGGGTCACCGTTGTGACCGAACGAAATAGCCTTGACCGGATTTATGCCGAGCTTTCCGATTTTGCGTTCCATCTGATATGCCTCCTTCAATTCTTTCCGCGCCTTGTTCAGGTGCCATTTGACCGTCCCTTCGGGCATGGCGAGCGCTCGCGCGATGTCCCGAACGGATCTGTTTTCGTAATAGAACAGATACACGGCCCGTCGGCGGTTCTCCGTCAGGTAGGCAATTGCGAGCCGAAGATTCATGAGCTCATTATCAGCGTTCTCCGGAAGGAAGTCTTCTTCATAGGGGATCTCTATCCCGTCAAGAGAAACACCCACGCGCTTTTTCTTCTGCGAGACATACTTCGCCCATGTGTGTTCGCTGATGCGCCAGATATAACCCTCGACGTTATAGATCTCATCCCGCCGCAGAAGCGAGGTGTAGACCTCTTCGACGATGTCCGAAGCCAGTTCTTCCGCCTCTGCCAGGGAAAACGACTTCTTCACAGCAAAGCCGTAGATTTTTTCGAGATAAGCCGTGATGACGGCGTCCGCTTTTTCTTTTTTCATGTCCTGTTCTCCGAATCGATTCGCCTGTATAGTGTGTTCGACGGCCAAAAGGTTGGCGTGAATGGCAGAGTTTCTTGTGTTTTTTTCAAGAATCTGCAGGAAAGAGTATAAGGCACACGGTTTTCCGGTTAGCGGATAATTCCGAAACACTTCCTTTTCGTCTGTATTGTAGCGACCGCAATTCCCCGAACTCCCGCAGATTCTCTGTACAATTCCCGGCGATGAAAATCTGTGGGTTTGTCTGCAGTCTGAATCGAACAGGCGCGGCCGCACTCGGCCGCGCCTGTTCATTTGATCTTATTCAGCACCCGATATTCCGGGCTGCGGTCCAGGCTTCGCTGGTGGTGGCCATAAGGTTCCGGGCCTTGAGGCAGTCCCCGATCTGGTAGAACTCCGCCGCGCAGAACCTCAGCGCGTCCGCCTCGTCCCAGCGGGGCTTCATCCCCAGGGCGTTGATCACGGTCTGGCAGGGGATGAACCGCTCGTCGCCGTCTGCGACGGCCTTCACGCCGTCGGGGAGGATGGCGTCGGCCTTCACGCCGTATTCCACCTTGATGTCGTATTTTTGTAGCTGGGAGGCATAGGTCCCCGCCGTGCCCGCGGCCTCGGAAGCGCTGCGCATCTCCAGGATGCGGACCTCCTTACCCAGGGAGGCCAGGTAGATGGCCAGCTCCAGGCCGGTGGTCCCCGCGCCCAAAATGACGCTCCTGCCCTTGGCCAGGCTCGCATCGGCAAAGACCTCCACGGCGGTCTTCACGTTTTCGCCGTCCAGACCTGGGATGGGCGGCATGGCCGTGGAAGCGCCCAGGGCGGCCACGATGGCGTCGGGCTTCAGTTCCGCGCAGAGCTCCGGGGTGACAGGGGTATTCAGGCGCACCTCCACCCCCAGCTTTTCCAGCATGTACTTCTGCCGCTCGATGTAATCCCCGATCCGCTGCTTGAAGGGCACGTCTTTTTCACAGAGGAGCACGCCGCCCAGCTCGCTTCCCTTCTCGCAGAGGATGACCTCATGGCCGATGCCCCTGGCGGTGATGGCGGCCTGCATCCCGGCGATGCCGCCGCCGGCGACAAGCACCTTCCGGAGGCTCAGGGGCTGGGGGACCCGGGCCGCCTCCCGCTCCTTGCCGGAGGCGGGGTTGATGGCGCAGAACAGCCGCCCGTCCTGGTAGTCCTGGCCCACGCACTTGAAGCAGCGCAGGCACTTCCGCGCTTCCTTCTCCCGCCCGGATTTCGCCTTGATGGGCAGGTCCGGGTCGCAGATGAGGCCCCGGGCCATCTCCACGATGTCCGCCTTGCCGGAGGCCACGATCTCCTCCAGCACGTCCAGGCTGGTGAGGGCGCCGATGGTGGCCACATAGGAGTGCTTCACATGCTTTTTGATCTCCGCGGCATACTTCACGTTCATGGCTTCCTCCTGGAAGATGCCGGGATGGGTGTGGAAGTCGGTGCCGGGGGAGAATAGGTTGCCGCAGGAGACGTGGATGATGTCCGCGTGGCCGTCCAGCTGCTTGGCGATCTCCACGCCTTCCTCGATGCCGTAGCCGCCCTCAAAGGCTTCGCTGCCGCTGATGCGCACCTCCACGGGGAAGTCCCGCCCGCAGCGCTTGTGGATCTCGTCGATGACGGCCACGGTGAAGCGGCATCGGTTTTCCGGGCTCCCGCCCCATTTGTCGGTGCGCCGGTTGGAGTTGGGGCAGTGGAACTGATGCAGCAGCCAGCCGTGGCCCGCGTGGACCATCACCATGCCGAAGCCCCGGCCCTTGGCGTATTCCGCGGCGGAGGCATAGGTGTCGATAACGTGGAGGATCTCCTCCTCCGTCATGGCCCGGCATTTCACCCGGCTGTCGTAGGGGTGGGGGCCGTCGCAGGGGCCGAGGACCATCCTGCGCCCCGGCTCGTCGCTCTTGATCCGGCCCGTCTTTTGCAGCTCGATGGTGGCCACCGCCCCGTTGCGGGTGATGGCGTCCGCCAGCTTCCCCAGGGCCTCCTTGTTCCACTTGCGCTCGGAGAGATTGGGGACCTCATAGCTGTTGGGGGAGCCGATGCCCTCGTCGTCGATGTTGCACTCCCCGATGTTCACGGAGGCGCAGCCGCCCTTGGCCTTCCGCTCGAAATAGGCGATGTAATCGTCCGTGGGAGCCCGGTCCGGCGTGAGATCATAGAGCCCGGTGGGGGCGGAGAAAAAGCGGTTGCGGAACACTGTGCTGCCGATGCGCAGGGGCTGGAGGATGTGTGCGTACTTCATTCCGTTTTCCATATGCGTTCTCCTCATATTATTTGTTCGATCAATTGCTTACGCCGTGGTGGGCGGCGGGACTGTCCTTCGTGAGGGGGCGCAGCTCGTAGCCGTTGTCCAAGCACCAGATCAGGATGCGCTCCACCGCCTCCACCGTATAGCCCTTGCTGTCGTGCATGAGGACGACGGAGGTCTGGCGGCGGGAGATGCCGTCGATCACATTCTGATAGACTTCATCCGGGTCGGTGGTGCCGCCGGCGTCCTCGCTGCTCACGTTCCAGTCGAAATACTGGTAGCCCCGCTCGACCACCGCCTGGGTCAGACGGGTCATGATGCCGGGGTTGAAGCTGCTGATGGTGTTGGAGCTGCCGCCGGGGAAGCGGATGATGTCGGCATACTGCCCGGTCTGCTTGTAGATGATGTCGTTCATTGCCTGCAGGTCCTCGAAATAGGCTTCCTCGCTGGCGTAGATGGTGTGGTAGTCATGGGTGGCGCTGTGCACGCCTACGCTGTGACCGGCGGCGAATTCCTTGCCGATCACGTCGTTGTAGCCGTAGTTCACCACGAAGAAGGTGACCTTCACGTCGTATTTGTCCAGGATCTCCAGCAGGGTCTCCGTGTGCTTGCTGGGGCCGTCGTCAAAGGTCAGGTAGACGGTGCCCGCGGGCTTGCGTTCCACGATGACGGTGCGCACGGCCTCCGTGCGGTTGTGCCAGCCGTCCTCCACGGTGTAGCGCAGCTCATAGACGCCGGGCGTCTCGGGGTCCACCGCGCCGCTGACGATGACGAAGGCGGTGAGGTCCCCGTCGGCATTGTCCATGGCGGTGTAGCCCGGTTCCACATAGGCCGTGCCGTAATCCAGGGTGAGCTCGCTGCCCCCCGCCAGGGTGAGGATGGGGGCCACGGGGTCGTCGTAGACGATCTGCCGCTGGGCCTGGGCCACGTTGCCGGAATGGTCCGCCACCCGGTAGTAGACGACGCCGTCGCTCTCCCGTCGCTCCACCAGGGAGGTAAGGTCCCCGTCGGCCTCGTCCACGGCGGAGAAGCCCTCCTCCTCATAGGCCGCGCCGGGCAGGGTGTAGGCCCCGGGGATCTGGCGCAGGGTGATGACCGGAGAAGTCCTGTCCACCACATGGATGAGGCGCCGGGCGTCGGCGGAGAACCAGAGGAAATCGGCGTGGTAGCGGATGGTATAGTCCCCCAGCTGCCGGGTATCCGCCGCGCCCTCGGTCCTGACCTTCGGGGAAAAGAGGACGGGAAGGAAGCGCTCCTCTCCGAATACGGCTTTTGCGCCGGGGTCCGGCTGCTCCTGCCCAAATTCCACCGTCGTCTCCGCGCCGCCCGGAAGGTCGATGCGCAGCTGCCAGCGGCCCAGGAACAGACAGGCCAGGATCGCGGCCAGAAGGAGCAAGAGCACGACGATGGGCCATTTGGGGGAGGAACGTTTTCGTCTCTGTGTCATATTGCTCTACCTTCTCTATCCGTAACGCCTGCGGGCCCTGCCGCAAGCGAAAAACACGTTCTGAATCGTATCGTAACAGCTTTGCGCGGCTTTGGCAAGGTCACGAAGGGCGGTTGAAGCAAAAAAGTGAAAAACATGGAAAGGGGAGGGGAAAAGGCGCTATTGTTTCCGGGGATATTGTGTGATAAAATCCGGGTTAAAGAGCATCGGTCCGGCAGGAAATGTCTTGCGCCCATGACAAAAGCTGCGGACCAGACTATAAGAAAGGAAAATGCGCCATGTATGCTTTCAAACCCTATACCGAGCGTGTCGCGCGGCTCCGCGACGCGGTCCGCGACCGGCTGATCGTGGCGGACGCGGAGAAGACGAGGCTGCAGCTGGAAGCGAAGAAAAAGTATCTCAAATACCCGCCCATGCTCCAGAAGCCCTATATCTCCCTCTATGTCCTGGAGCGCATGCCCCTGAACCTCCATGAGGACGAGTATTTCTTCGGCGGCCTGGGCAACAAGGGCTGGGGCGGCGCGGGCGGCTCCGCCTGGCTCAGCGTGGACATCGAGAACACCTGGCCCATCCAGGCCGACGGGCTGCACCATGCGCCGGACGACGACCCGCTCTACTCCCACCAGAGGCTGGCCATCGCCCCCGAGGATGTGAAGGAGCTCCGGGAGCTGTCCAAGGCCAGGGCGGAGCTGGAGGGAGGCTTCGAGGCCCAGGACTGGCTGCCCGACGGCGTGCAGGAGCTGTTCGTGCTCCAGGCCAACCCCTCCGGGAAGATCGGCGGCTGGCCCATCTATCTGCCCCCCGGACACCTGACCCCCGGCTACCAGAATATCCTGCGCCAGGGCTACGGGGCCATCCGGAAGAAGGCCCAGGATTGGCTGGATGAGCATGAAGGCAATATCATGGGGGACGACATCGGCAAGTATATGTTCTACAAGGCCGCCACCGTGGCCTGCGACGGGGCCATCACCCTCACCCGCCGCTATGCCGACCTGTCCCGCAAGCTGGCTTCGGAGGCCAAGGATCCCGCCAAGAAGGCGGAATTCCTCAGCCGGGCCGAGAGCCTGGACCACATCGCCACGGAGACCCCCCGCACCTTCTGGGAGGCCTGCCAGATGGCCCTGATGTACGACGTGTTCCTGAAGTCGGACAACGACCCCGGCGTCATCAGCCTGGGCCGCTTCGACCAGTATACCTGGCCCTACCTGAAGGCGGACCTGGAGGCCGGGCGCATCAGCCTGGAGGAGGCCCAGGAGCTGGTGGACGGCTTCTTCCTGAAAATCAACACCTTCTATGGCGGCAGCTTCGGCAAGACGGCCCAGACCGCCGGCATCGGCAACTCCTTCCAGCATACCACCATCGGCGGCACCGACCCCAAGACCGGGGAGGACGCGGTGAACCCGGTGAGCTACATGGTGCTGGAGACCCTGGCCCGGCTGGACCTCCACGACCCCACCATCTCCCTGCGCATCACCAAGGGCACCCCCCGGGAGATGTGGGACTGCGCCATGGCGGCCTCCAAGCGCGTGGGCGGCCTGCCCCTGCTGCAGAACGACGACATCATCATCCCCGCCCTGATGAAGGAGGTGGGCTTCTCCCTGGAGGACGCCCGCAACTTCGCCTTCATCGGCTGCCAGGAGATCACCGGCTTCGGCAACGATTATCCCGCGCCCAACGGCTCCGCCATGGGACATAACGGCATCTTCTGGGCCATCGCCCTGGTCATGGCCATCAACAACGGCATCAACCCCATCAACGGGGCCCAGTGCCCGGCCAAGGTCCGCTCCGGCTATCTCTACGATATGGAGACCATGGACGACGTCCGGGCTGCCTTCGAGAAGATCTGCCGCTGGATGCTCACCTGGAGCGCCTCCCTGAACAACCTGACGGAGCACGAATATCCCCGCCTTTTCCCCTTCCCCAACCTGTCCATCTCCACGGAGGGCTGCATGGAGTCCGGCAAGGATGTGTCCGAGGGCGGCGCGAAGTACAATTCCTACGGCGGCACCGCCACGGGCCTGGCCACCACGGCGGACAGCCTGACCGCCCTGAAGTACATCGTCTACGACAAGAAGATCGCCACCGGCCGGGAGTTCCTCCAGGCTATCCTGGACGACTGGAAAGGCCATGAGCCCCTCCGCCAGCGGGTGCTGCGGGAGGTGCCCCACTACGGCAACAACGATCCCTATGCCGACGCCGAGATGAAGTACGTCATGGACCTGTACTATAACATCACCCGCGCCTTCTCCACCTGCCGCTGCACCACCTACAAGTGCGGCACCTTCGGCGCCAGCGACCATGTGGTGCAGGGCGAGATCACCTGGGCCACCCCCGACGGGCGCAGGACCGGCGATCCCATCGCGGATGCCTGCAGTCCCGCCCAGGGCCGGGATGTCTGCGGGCCCACCTCCGTCTTTGAGTCGGCGGTGAACTTCGACCACGGCCATTACCTGGACGGCATGGCCCTGAATCTGAAGATCCATCCTTCCTCCATCCAGGAGGATGAAGGCGTCCGGAAGCTGGAGGACATGACCCGGACCTATTTCGATCAGGGCGGCATGGAGATCCAGTACAACGTGGTGGACGCCGACACCCTGCGGAAGGCCCAGAAGAACCCGGAGGATTACCACAACCTGGTGGTGCGGATCGCCGGCTTCTCCGCCTACTTCGTGGACATGACCACGGAGATGCAGAACGACATCATCTCCCGGGCGGAACATTCGGTGTAAGCGTAAAGACGACCCTTGCCCCGCGGACCGGAAACGGTCCGCGGGCTTTTCTCTTTACACAAATATGTGTTGTATGCTATACTAGAGCGTGTTCACACTACCGCTCAATGGCTGGATTTTGGCCTGCTTTCCGCCATGCTTCGTTGCATTTCCTTGAAATACACAGAGTATGGCGGCGGAAATGTGCCTCGCCTGACGAAAAGCCGCCTCAAAACCAGCTCATTTCCGGCAGTATGAACACGCTCAAAGAAAACTACCCGCTCCCCGGAAAAGGAGGAACCCGACCATGAAGATACTTTGGAGACTGGGCAAAGAGGCGATCCGGTACAAGGCCCTGTATATCATCGCCATCCTCTCCACCTTCTGCCTCACGGCGGTGAACCTGGCGGCCCCCAAGGTCCTCTCCGCCATGACGGGCCTGGTGGCCCGAGGGGTGGACAGGGCCGCCCTCAACCGGGTGTGGGTGCTCACCGCCATGCTGACCGGCCTGTATCTTCTGCGGGTGGTCTTCCGCTTCCTGAGCAATTATCTGGCCCACAAGGCGGCCTGGAACCTGGTGGGGGACCTGCGCACCAGGACCTACAACAAGCTGGAACGGATGCACCTGGGCTATTTCCACGACAAGCAGACCGGCGACCTCATGAGCCGGGTGGTGAACGACACCCGGGATTTCGAGCAGCTCTATGCCCACATCATCCCGGAGAGCTTCACCAATCTGGTGACCTTCCTGGGGGTGCTGATCGTCCTGCTGACCATCAACTGGAAGCTGGCCCTCATCACCTGCGCCCCCATCCCCCTGATCCTCCTTTCCGGGGTGATCTTCTCCAAGAAGGTGCGGCCCTATTTCCGCCTGACCCAGAAGAAGACGGGCGAGCTCAACGGCAAGCTCCAGGATAACCTGTCCGGCCTCCATGAGATCCAGTCCTTCGGCCGGGAGGACTATGAGACGGAGCAGGTGAACGAGAAGAACTTCGAGCAGGTGAACGCCCAGCTTTTCGCCCTGCGTCTCAGCGCCATCTTCCACCCCTCCGTGGAGTTCATCTCCTCCATCGGCACCATCCTGGTGGTGGCCTTCGGCGGCCTCCTGGCCTATCGGGAGGGGCTGGCGGTGGAGGCCGTGGTGGCCTTCGTGCTGTACCTGGGCCTGTTCTATGCGCCTGTGACCGGCCTTGCGAACCTGCTGGAGAACATGCAGCAGGCCCTGGCGGGGGCGGAGCGTGTGGTCGCCGTCCTGGACGCCCCCCTGGAGATCGTAGACAGGCCGAAGGCGAAGGAGCTGAAGGATGTGAAGGGGGAGATCGAATTCCGCCATGTGGACTTCTCCTACCTGGAAGGCATCCCCGTTCTGAAGGACATCTCCTTCCGCTGCGAGGCGGGGAAGATGCTGGCCCTGGTGGGGCCCACCGGCGTGGGAAAGACCACCCTCACCCAGCTCATCTCCCGCTTCTATGAGCCCACGTCGGGGAGCATCCTCATCGACGGGCAGGATATCCGGGACGTGACCATCGAGAGCCTGCGGCGGAATATCTCGCCCGTGCTCCAGGATACCTTCCTGTTCAACGGCAGCATCGCGGAGAACATCGGCTATGCCGTGCCCGAGGCCACCTTGGAGGAGATCCGGGCCGCCGCCATGGCCGCCAATATCCACGAGGACATCCTGGCCATGCCCGACGGCTACGATACCCAGGTGGGGGAGCGGGGCCTGCGCCTCTCCGGCGGCCAGAAGCAGCGCGTCGCCATCGCCCGGGCCATCCTGCGGCGCAGCCCCATCATCATCCTGGACGAGGCCACCGCCTCCGTGGACGTGGAGACGGAGCGGCAGATCCAGACCGCCATCGCCTCCATCGCCGGGCAGCGCACCATCGTGGCCATCGCCCACCGCCTCAGCACCATCCGCAACGCGGACATGATCCTGGTGATCGAGAACGGGCAGGTGACGGAGTGCGGCACCCATGCCCAGCTGGTGGCCCTGGGGGGCAGCTATGCCCGCATGGACCGCATCCAGGCCTCCGCCGCCGGCGGCATCGCCTGATACCGACAGGCGAAAACAGGTCCGGCTGCAATCGCAGCCGGACCTGTTTCTTTATGTTCAGTTGTTTTCCCAGCTCTCCTGGAGGCACTTGCCGCAGGAATCGCACTTCTTGTCGGGATTGTACTTGCAGGGCACGGGGCCGTTGTAGTACATCTCCATGGTCTTGCCGTTGGGCATATCGTACACGCCGCCGAACATTGGGGTGAACAGGGTGGCCAGGAACAGCACCGGCTTGTTGACCTCCTTGAAGTTCAGGGGACAGTGGTACACGCCGGCGGGGATGCGGATGATGGTGGGCTTGGTGATGACGTAGGTCTCCGCCTCGTCCCCCTTGCCCAGGGTGAACTCGATCTTGGCGTCAAAATCGAACACATTGGGGAAGGAAGCGCCCAGGAACACCAGGAACTCGTCCTTCACATGGCGGTGCTGGACGCGGTCCAGGAAGAAGGGCTTGACGAAGATCTGATAGCTCTGGTTAAATTCGCTTCCGGGGATCTGGCTGGCGCCGCGGAAATAGGCCTGGGGCTTCACCACGAAGTCCTCCGGGTCGCCCTCGGCCACCACTTCGTTCCGCTCCTGGGGGAATTCAAAGACCAGCTTGCCGAATTTGCTCTTTTTCTTCTCTTCTTCGGTCAGAACGTAGGTCTTCTCCGCCAGGGCCTCCTGCGCTTTCCGCAGATCGAATTTTTCGTTGTCCATGATTCCATTTCCTTTCTATAAATTCAAATTTTGTTTCCTTGTTCACATGGCGTCTTTGTCCTTCGGCGCCGCCGGTTCCTCCGGCGCAGTTTCGTTATTTACTCCATTATAGCGCAGTTCCGGGAAAACGGAAAGGGGAAATACGAAATCTGCGCCGCTTCTCCCGAAGTCCGGGGGCAGTTTTAACATTTTGGTTGTCATGACCGGGGCCAGCCTGATAGAATAGCCGCGTCAGGACCCGCCCTGTCGGGGCGGGGAAAGGAGCCGGCACATATGAACTGCACGGAGGAAGGGGCGTGGCGGTGAAGGAAAAAAGCGGAAGCCTTGCAGAGGCATCGGAGGAGCTGACCGGGCTCCTGGAGAAGTACGCCGACGTGCAGGCACAGGGGTTCAGCATCGACCTGGCCTCGGACCATGGGCGGTGGGACGCCTTTATGACCGCCAAGGGCTACAAGCGCTATTCCCCCAATGTGACGACGCTGCTGTTCAGCAAAGAGGAACTGGAATCCCACTGCAAGGTGGTGGACATCTCCCCGGAGGACGTGAACAATTGGAAGCAGCGCACCATGTTCCGCTATCGGAAGGGAATACGGGATTGTTACCGGGGCACGGAAAAGGACCCTTTCCGGCGGTAACGAAAGCATAGAGAAGAATACGGGGGGACGGGATATGAGGATCGTTTTTGTCCGGCACGGAGAGCCGGATTATGCCCGCGACTGCCTGACGGAGCTTGGGCGCGTCCAGGCGAAGAAGGCGGCGCAGCGGCTGCTGGGGGAGGGGATCGGGGAGATCTATGCCTCGCCCCTGGGCCGCGCCCGGGAAACGGCCCAGGCCGCCGCCGAGGTCCTGGGCCTGCCGGTAAAGACCCTGGATTTCATGGAGGAAGTGCGCTGGGGAAGCGCCGACGGGGAGGAGCTCTATGCCGGCGGCCATCCCTGGGCCATCGCGGACGAGATGGCCCGGCAGGGGATGGAGCTGAACAGGCCCGACTGGCGGGATGCCCCCTGGTTCCGGACCAACCGGGTCGTGGAATGTGTGGATCGGGTGGAGCGGGGGATCGACGAATGGCTGGCCGGCTTCGGCTATCTCCGGGAAGGGAAGCATTACCGCCATACCGCGGAGGAAGAGCAGTACAAAACCGTGGCCCTGTTCAGTCACGGCGGCTCCTCCTGCGCCGCCATGGGCCATATCCTGGGTCTCCCGTTCCCCTATGCCATCGCGCTGCTCCACCTGGATTTCACCGGCATCACCGTGGTGCGGCTGGACAGCCGGGCCGGGATAGGGGCGATCCCGCAGCTGAAATGCTCCAACGATACCGCCCATCTCCGGGACGGGCAAAGCCTGTAAGCTGCCGCAGCTTACAGGCTTTTGCCCCCCTAGTCCTGTTTTCACTCAGAGGCCGGGGGCGTCCTCGGGGAACAGCTCGCAAAGGGCGGTGAGTTCCCGCCGATAGAGCATTTTCAGCATCTCATGGTCTCCGGGGCGGGCGGAGAAGGCGGCCTTGGCCTCCTCCACGGTGAGCCAGCGGGGCTCCATCCCGGCCTTGGCTTCCCGTTCCGTCAGGTTTTGTCGGCACAGGCCCTCCACCGTGCCCAGATAATAGCGGTTAGTGTGCCGGAGATCGAACACATATTCCTCGATCACCAGCGCGCAGGCGCTGGGCCGGATGAGGAATCCCGTCTCCTCCGCCACCTCGCGGATGCAGCAGGCCTCCTCCGTCTCGCCGGGCTCCAGCCCGCCCCCGGGGATCATCCACAGGCCGGAGCCGGTCTCGTGGGACAGTAGAATCTTCCCGTCCCGCAGCACGATGCCCCGGCAGGCCGTGCGCGATCTGACCCACTTCCCGCCGTAGCTTTCTCCGATGATCTCGATCTTTTTCATGGCGCCAGGCCTCCCGACTGTCCCGAAGGTTCTCCGGAAATCATAGCAGATTCGGAGGCCCGGTTCAACCGCTGCGGGAAGCTGCCGGCAAAAGAGCCCGCAGGGAATTGCAAATGCGCCGGATTTGGAATATAATATCCTATGTATTGCGTTGGGAACAGGAGGAAAGGAACATGCTTCTCACCGGTTGCCGGTCCGATGCAGCCGCGGCGGTTTGCATCGGGGGACCCGCCGGGCGCGCCGCCGGGGTTCGCGGCGATAAAGCGCCCGCTTTTCTGTAAGGCGTCTCCATGGGATCGGCAGAAAAAAGCGCCCGGATCGGCACGGACCTGACCCAGGGCAGCATCGCAAAAACGCTTATCACCTTCGCCCTGCCCCTCATCGCCACCAACCTCATCCAGCAGCTGTATTCCGCCGTGGACCTGGCGGTCATCGGCCAGTTCACGGACAAGATCGGCACCGTGGAGGTGGCCCAGGGCAGCGACGTTTCGGACCTGGTGGCCCCTCTGGCCATGGCCTTCTCCACTGCGGGGCAGGTCTATATCGCCCAGCTCACCGGCGCCGGGGACAAGACCAAGACCCGGCATACCGTGGGCACCCTGCTCAGCTGGATGCTCCTCCTGAGCGTCTTCTTCACCGTGGGGGCCCTGACCCTGCGCTGGCAGATCCTGGGCTGGCTGAACTGCCCGGAGGAGGCCGTCGCCGGCGCGGCAGGATATTTGTCCATCACCGCCCTGGCTATGCCGGCGGTATTCATCTACAACGGCATATGCAGCGTCCTGCGGGGCATGGGGGAGAGCAAGCGGCCCCTGCTGTTCATCATCGTGGCGGCGGCGGTGAACATCGTCCTGGACATCGTCCTGGTGGCCTGGTTCCACATGGGCGCCGCCGGCACCGCCGTCGCCACCGCCGCCTCCCAGTTCGGCTCCTGCATCGCCGCCTGCGTCTACCTGTATAAGAAGCGGGACGCTCTGGACCTGAAATTCAACTGGGATACCTTCCGGATCCGCTGGGAGCCCCTCAGGATCATTCTGGTCCTGGGCATCCCCCGGGTGGTGCAGAATATCGCCATCCACTTTTCCATGCTCTACTGCACGGCGCGGATCAATGCCTATGGCATCGTCCCCTCCGCCACCAACAGCGTGGGCAACAAGATCCAGCGCTTCTGCAACGTCTTTGTGATGGGCATAGACGGGGCGGCCTCCACCATGATCGGCCAGAACCTGGGGGCCCGGAAGACCGACCGCTGCACGAAGACCATCCGGGGCACCCTGGTGTGCACCATGATCCTGGCCACCGTCACCTCCCTGGTGGGCCTCCTTTTTTCCGACACCCTTTACGGCGTCTTCACCAAGGATGCGGAGGTCGTCGCCATGGGGAGGGTGTTCATGCAGATCATGGTGGCCACCTTCTACTGCGGCGCTCTCATGGGCCCCTTCTTCGCCATGGTCAATGGCTCCGGCTTCGCCTCCATGGGCTTCTTCATCGGCATCCTGGATGTGGTGTTCCGGGTGGGCATCAGCCTGCTCTTCGAGAAGCTCTTCCATCTGGGGGTTTACAGCTATTGGTGGGGCAACGCCCTGTGCCGGGTGGGTCCCATGATCATCTGCATGATCTATTATTTCAGCGGAAAGTGGAAAACGCGAAAACTCCTGACGGAATGACC
This sequence comes from Oscillospiraceae bacterium, assembly GCA_902795345.1. GTDB lineage: Bacteria > Bacillota > Clostridia > Oscillospirales > Oscillospiraceae > UBA1774. The sequence continues at coordinate 16,430 of CADBKO010000006.1, read as the reverse complement.
GGACCGGGAGAATAGAAAATCTCATTCAGAGGAGCGGTGCCTATGCTGCGCAGTCTCATTTCCATCGTCGTGAATATCGTCTATTGCGTCGTCCTGAACCTGACGCTGTATACGGACCGGGCCGTGATGCCCGGGGGAGAGGTGCGCCAGTGGCGGCACAGCGCCATCGGCCGCTTGGGCCTTTCCGGGCAGTCGGCGCTGGTATACCTGCAGCTCTTCTTCACTGCCGTCAGCCTCGTCACCAGCGGCATGATGCTCTTCGGCGTCAAAAACAGCACCGTAAAGACGATACAGCTCGCCAGCACCATCGCTTCCACGGTCATGTTCATCGTCGTCATGATCGCCGCCGGCTTCGTGCACGCCAAATACGGCTGAGGGTCAGAACATGCTCAGGAAAATGCTGAGCACCATCCAGGCGGCCAGGGAGTAGAAATTGCCCTTTTCATCCCTGCCGCTTTGGAATATCTTCCGGGCCCGCTCCCGGTCCAGCAGCTCGAAGCCGCGAAACTGCTCCGCCCCCACCGCGCCGTTCTGGTTCAGCTCTCCCAGGTCGTCCAGGGTGATCTCGGCGCAGAGGAAGGCGTTGGACTCGTCCGTGATGCCGGGGGTGCAGAAGGCGCAGGGATTCAGGACGGTGATGCGGTCGCTCTCCTTCACCGTCAGGCCGCTCTCCTCCCGGATCTCCCGGATGGCCGCGCTCACCAGCGGCTCCGGGCTTTCCCGATCCTCCGGGTCCAGCAGCCCCGCCACCGGGCTCAGGAGATACTGCCCCACGGGATAGCGGTATTCATAGCTCATGAGGAGGCGGGTCTCGCCTCCGGGAAGGTGCAGCACCACGGCGACCGTCACGGCGTCGGGGAGCATCTCCCGGAATTCCCCGTCCGTCTTTTTCACCACCAGCTCGTCCTTCCCCCGGCGGGAGGCCTCGTAATAGTGCTTCCCCTCGGCGTATTGAAGGTCGTAGCATTTCAGGAACCTGGATTCGTACAGGGTCTCGATCTTGTCTTTGTTCATGCTCATGTGCAGCGTTCCTTTCCGGTCCCGAAGGAGGTCGTGTTGCCTTTCGGGACCTGTCGTTTATTATCGGCTGCCCGGGGGCTTCTGTCAAGCCGCTCCGCTTGTCCGTAAAAGCTTGGTGGAATACGCGGATCGGTCATTCCGGGGTGGACAAAGGGCACAGATGGTGTTAATATATGGAACGCCCGGCGGACACCGGACCGCGCTGGTCCGGCATCCGCCGGGAATAGGCTGTCATTCCAGCCTCAAAAGGAGGAGAAAGAAACCATGAAGAGAAGTAAACGCAGTCTGTCTCTGGTGCTGGCCCTGGTGCTGGTACTGGCGCTGAGCCTCGCCCTTCCGGCCATGGCCGCCGGGGAGGAAGCCGGGGAAGCCCTTTGCACCCGGGGAGACGCAGTCACCGCCCTTTACGCCCTCTGCGGCGAAATGGGAGAATACCCCCAGGCTGATTTTGACGACGTGCCCGCCGGGGGAGAGCTGGCCGAAGCCGTGAACTGGGCCGCCGCCAAGGGCATCGTCCTGGGCTATGGCAACGGGTCCTTCGGCGCCGCCGATCCGGTCACCCGGGAACAGCTGGCCGCCATCCTTTACCGCTGCGCCCAGACGCAGGGCAAGGGCTTCCAGGGCATGTGGATGTTCCTGCTGGACTATCCCGACGCCGGGGAGATTTCTGCCTATGCGGACGAAGCCATGCATTGGGTGGTGATGAACGGCATCCTCACCGGTTCCGAGGAAGGGCTCTGCCCCAAGAGCAGCCTGTCTGCTGCGGAAGCGGCTGCCATCCTGGAGCGTTTCCAGGCCGCCGTCACCGACGGGGAAACCGGCCTGGTCCTGGAAAACGGGGGCCTGACCCTCACCATCCCCGCCGACAAAGCGGAGCTGGTGATCGCGGAAGCGCCCGCGGCGGATGAATTCGGCACCCTGTTCACCGTTTCCGAAAAGGCCTCCGTGGAGGCCGCCCAGGCCAGGGAGAATCCCTACGACGGCGCGGGCTGGCTCTTTGCCATCCGCAAGGTCTCCGGGGAAGCCCTGCAGGATATGCTCTGCTACGATATGTCCGGCATGGCGCCCTTCGCCAGGGACGAGGAAGGCAATGCCTATCTCCTCTGCACCCCCACGGATGTGCGCCTGGAGCGGGAAGGGACCTTCACCGAGGAGGACATGGAGCAGTGGACTGCCCTGAATGCATGGGCTGCCGAGATCCCCGCCGCTTTCACGGAGGCCAACGGCCTGGAGCCCTTCCACCGGGGCAACAGCGACCTGGAGATCACCCTGAACCGCATCCTCTGCGGCATCGAGCCCTATACCATCAGCACGCTGAAATACCTGGCCCTGGAGCCCGGCGAGGTTGACCCCGCCCCCTTCGTGGAAAAACTGCTGGAGGGGACATATACCTTCGAAAATGATGAAGAGGGGTCCGACGGGGAGTATGTGGTGCTTCAGCTCCCAGAAGAAAACACCCGCTATGATTTCCTCTTCGGGGATAAGAACCTCATCCGCAAGGTCGTGACCGTCGAGGACGGGGAGTATACGGTCCTGTTCAGAGCGGAGTTTGCCGACGACACCACGGCCAATGACGTCATGAGTGCCTGGTACGACGCCATCGCCCAGTCCCAGGGGCTGGAATAACGAGGGACATAATCGATTGAAAAGAGCCTCCGGCGGTCATCCGGCCGCCGGAGGCTCTTTGCGCGCCGGACCTCCGGATTTCCGGCGTTCCGCCGCGGTTTTCCGCGGAAAACTTGTCACTGCCCGGAGAGAAATGCTATTATATGGTAAACGATCCGGCGTTGGTCTTCCCGGCGGGCCCGGAGTCCGCCGATATGGACGCCTTGGAACGGGCCGGGCATCGCCGCCCGGGAATCTGAATGGGAGGTCATTATGGACAAGGAACGGTTTGACGCATTGGTGAAGGACGCCTTTGCCGGCGTGGACAATCAGACGCATCTCCCCGCGGAGGATGTGACGGTGCCGATCATGGACGCGCCCATCTACGGCTTCGCCGCCGCGGACGATCCCATCTTCGAGCTTTTCCGGGATCCGGCGGTCATCGGGGAGAAATTCATGGCCCCGAAGGAATGGATGCCGGAGGCGAAGACCGTCGCGGTGTTCTACTTCTCCTTCTCGGAGGAGATCCGCAGCAGGCATCGGGCTTCCACGGAGCCCATGGACGAGGCGTGGGTGAGCGGCTACGGGGATCATGGGAAAGTGGTGGTGCCCTTTGCCCAGGCCATGACCGCCGCCCTGGAAAAGGAGGGCATCCGGGTCTTCAATCCCACCTGGGACATGAAGCACCCCTCCGAATCCATCCCCTGGGACAACGGGGGAGAGGAGGATCTCCACTGGTCCGTGGCCTGGTCAACCCGCCATGTGGCCTTTGCCGCCGGTCTGGGCACCTTCGGCATCCATCGCCACATCATCACGGAGAAGGGCTGCTGCGGCGCCATGGTCACGCTGCTCCTGGACTGCGCCATGGAGCCCACGAAGCGGACCTATACGGACCCCTATGAATACTGCATCCGCTGCGGGGCCTGCACCCACCGCTGCCCCGTGGACGCCATCACCATGGAGCATATGCGCAACCTGAAAAAGTGCAGCGGGCGCGCTGCCGAGCTCTTCCAGAAATACAAAAAAGGCAACTGCGGCAAGTGCATGGTGGGCGTCCCCTGCGAGGACAGGATCCCCGGCAGGGGGAAATGATCCGCCCCGGAAAACCGCAAAGTATCCGGCCTGATTCTTGCGAAATCAGGATACAATTCTCAAGCTGTCGGCACTTTGCCGACAGCTTGCGCCCAGGTCCGCCGGACGACGGACCTGGGCTTTTTTACACAGAAGGGAAATATTTTTGTAACACGGAATTGAAACACTTGCAATAATCGGAGATTCCCACTATAATACAATCATTGGTGAGATTATACAAAAGGGGGTTGTATATCCGGGCCGATTTTGGGAATATTGTATTTCCATTCCCTGGAAGCAAACAAAACGAGAATATCAAAATCAAAGAAAAGGAGAAGAAACATGAAAACTGGCAAGAAACTCTGGTCCCTGCTGCTGGCCCTCGTGATGGTGGTCTCCCTTCTGGGCGGCGCCTTCGTGGCGAGCGCAGCGGACAGCGTGACCGTCACGCCGGACGCCACCTATGGGGGCGCTGTGCTCAATATGACGGCCACCAAGGTGGACGATCAGATCACCGTATTCGATCTGGCCTCCATCGGCTTCGGCACCGGCATCGCCAAGGTGGACGATCAGATCACCGTATTCGATCTGGCCTCCATCGGCTTCGGCACCGGCATCGAGTATGCCTTCTGGTTCGAAGCTGACGGCACCTTCTCCTTCGACCAGGACGTGACCCTGAATTATCAGGGCGCTGTGAAGGCGGAGCTGAAGGCCGGGGAAGTGACCGGCATCGCCGGTTACAGCGAGTGCTATCTGACCCTGGACGACGGCAACATGATCGCTCTGATCGACAAGAGCAATCCGGGCAACTTCGGTTCCCTGGCTGCCGACACCGCCTTTGACAAGTTCCCCGGCACGGTCAGCATGCCCAGCGCTGCCGCCGAAGAGCCTGCTGAGGAGCCCGCCCCCGCTGAAGAACCTGCCGAGGAACCCACTCCCGCTGAGGAAACCGCTCCTGCCGAAGAGCCCGCTCCCGCCGCTGCCGAAGACGCTGTGGTGTATGTGACCATCAGCGTCGCCGGCGAGATCGTCGCTCCCTCCGTGCCCGTCCTCGCTTCCGACCTGAATGCGGACGGCATGTTCGACGTGGACGAAGTGCTGAAGTGCGCCCACGACCAGCTGTATCCCGGCGGCGCCGAGGCCGGCTACGCCTCCTCCGTGGGCGATTGGGGCCTGGGCATGGATATGCTCTGGGGCGACACCTCCTACGCTTTCGGTTACTATGTGGACAACGCCATGGCCTGGGGCCTTTCCGATCCTGTGCAGGCCGGCGGCAGCGTCTACGCTTACGTCTACACCGACAAGGAATTCTATTCCGACATCTACTCTTACTTTGACAAAGCCGACGCCGTGGCCGAGAACGGCACTCTGACCCTTACCCTCTACGCCGGCTCCTTCGACGAGAACTGGAACGTGGTTTTCGCCCCCTTCGCCGGTGCTGCCATCACCTGCGACGGCGCTGCCACTGAGTATGTCACCGATGAAAACGGCCAGGTGACCGTAACCTTCGACGCTGCCGGGAGCTACCTGCTCTCCGCCGTTGCCACTGACGGCGCCACCATCCTGGTGCCCGCCGTCTGCAAGGTGACCGCCGAAATCGCCGAGGAAGCCGCTCCCGCTGAGGAGCCTGCTCCCGCCACCATCCCCGACATCACGCCCGCTTTTGCGGAAGGCACCACCACCTACACCGTCAAGGAAGGCGACACCATCCGCAGCATCGCCAAGGAATTCTACGGGACCATCTTCAAGTGGAGACTGATCTACGAAGCCAACTACGATGCCATGGAGGGCACCGACATGATCCATGTGGGTCAGGTGCTGCAGATTCCCTGAATGAAGCCCGACCGGTCTGAATGACCGGTGTCAGAGCACGAAATTGCGGGGCTCCCCGCGCCGCGAGCGTAGGGAGCCCCGTTTTCGGTGTTTTCGGCCGATCCCGGGGCAGCGAAACAGCCTCCTGCTTCTCTGCCCGAGGACCGGATATTCTGCGAGGTGATCCTGATGAAGGTATTCCGATCAACCGCGATCCTGCTTTGCCTGATCCTCCTTCTTGGAACGATCCCGGCGCTGGGCGCAGATCCCGCTGACATCCAGAAGCTGGTGGATGAAACCGCCGCCTATCAGCTGAGCACCGTCAGCTTCGAACACGGCAGCGAATGGGCCGTCATGGCGCTGGCCAGGGGCGGCTGCGCCGTGCCCGAGGGCTCCTTTGACCGTTATTGGAAGGACGTGAAGGATTATGTGGCCCAGCACGAGGGCAAATTCCGCAAATACACGGAATATGCCCGCCTCACCCTGGCGATCACCGCCATTGGACGGGACCCCCAAGACGTGGGCGGCTATAACCTGCTGGAAGGTCTGTGCGACTACGATAAAATGATCTCCGTGGGGATCAACGGCGCCAGCTGGGCGCTGCTGGCCCTGGACTCCGGCAGCTACCTGCCCGACGATCCCGTCCGCCAGAAGTATGTGGATCTGCTGGTTTCCCGGCAATTGGCCGACGGGGGCTTCTCCCTGGTGGGAAAGGGCGGCAGCGACTCCCCCGCCGACACGGACATCACCGCAATGACTCTGCAGGCCCTTGCGGGTTATCAGGATCAGCCTGCGGTCTCCGCCGCCATCGACCGGGCGCTGGACTGCCTCTCCAAAAAACAGCTCCCGGACGGAGGCTTCCAGACCATGGGGATCACCACCAGTGAGAGCTCTGCCCAGGTCCTGGTAGCGCTGGGAGAACTGGGGCTCACGCCAGAGGACAGCCGCTTCGTAAAGAACGGCTGCACGCCGCTGGACGCACTGCTGGGCTTCCGGCAGGACGACGGCAGCTTTCTTCACGTTCCCGGTGAACCGGGCATGGGCAGCCTGGCCACGGACCAGGGCTTTTACGCGCTGGTGGAGACCCTGCGGGTCTCCCAGGGCAAGAGCTCCTTATATAAAATGAACGATGTGGAAAAGATCACCGAAGATGCGGAGGTGCCCGCTTTTCCCGACCGGCACAAGGACGTCATGCCGGTCCCGGTCACGAAGGAGGGCGTCAGCTTCCCTGACATCCGGGGCAGCGCCTGTCAGTCCGCAGTGGAAGCTCTGGCTGCCCGGGAGATCATCAACGGCATGACGGCGGACAGCTTCGAGCCCGACGCCACCATGACGCGGGCCCAGTATGCGGCCATCATCGTCCGGGCTCTAGGTCTGAAACCGGACAAGACCGGTTCCGGTAAATTCCGCGACGTTCCCGAGGGGAGCTGGTTCGCCCCCTTTGTGGGCACAGCCAGCCGCTATGGGATCGTGGAGGGCCGGGACGACGGCAGCTTCGATCCCCAGGGGACCATCAACCGGCAGGAGGCTGCGGTGATGACCGCCCGGGCCGCTGCGCTCTGCGGCATGGATACCTCTCTGAATGCCGACGGCGTCCGGATGTTTATCTCCGAGTTCACGGACTATATGACCGTGAGCAAATGGGCCCGGGAATCCATGGCCTTCTGCTTCAAGGCCGGGATCCTGGTGAGCGATGAATTTGAGGAGGACATCCTGCCCGGGCAGGCCATCACCCGGGGCGAGGTTGCCCTGATGGTTTACCGGCTGCTGCTGAAAGCAGCGCTGCTCTGAAAGGAATAACATATGCGGAAAGCCCTGTTTCTCTCTATATCTCTTCTGCTCCTGGCAGCTCTGCTCGCAGGCTGCTCTTCCCCCTCCCCCGCCCCGACTGCCGCCCCGACTGCCGCCCCCACTGCTGCTCCGGCTCCGGCGACGGAGGCTCCTGCGCCATCCGCTCAGCCCACGGAGGCCGGCGAGGGTGCAGATCCCGAGGAGACGGAACACCCTGCTCCCATGGAGGATGGCACGGAAGTGCTGGACGAGGAATACCACTGCACCATCTCCATCTCCTGCGCCATGATCCTGAACAACATGGATAAATGCAACAAGGACAAGCGGGAGCTTGTGCCGGAGGATGGGTGGTTCCTGGAGCCCACGGAGGTCGTTTTCTATGGCGGGGAGAGCGTATTCAACGTTTTGCAGCGCACCTGCCGCCAAAAGAAGATACACATGGAGTTTTCCAACCCCCCCATTTACAACAGCGCCTACATCGAAGGGATCGGCAATATCTACGAACGGGACGTGGGTGAGCTCAGCGGATGGATGTATTCCGTCAACGGCTGGTTCCCCAACTACGGCTGCGGGCGCTATGCCCTCAAGGACGGCGACGTGATCGAATGGGTGTATACCTGCGACCTGGGCGCCGACGTGGGGGACGACTATATGTCCCAGATAGACGAATGAACTGAACAGGATGGTTCGATTTGCTGAATCGTGATACCTTTTCCGGCTACCACCCTCTGGTGAATTTCCTTTATTTTGCCATGGTGCTGGTATTCGGCATGTGCTTTATGCATCCGGTGTGCCTGCTCATTTCCCTGGGCAGCGCCACGGCCTATAACGTCTACCTCAAGGGGAGGAAGGGGCTTCGCTTCTCCCTCCGCTTTTTGCTGCCCATGATGCTCCTGGCGGCGGTGCTGAATCCCGCCTTCAACCACGAAGGGGCCACGATCCTCGCTTATCTCCCCTCCGGAAACCCTCTTACTATGGAAAGCATGATCTACGGCGTCGCCTCCGCCTTCATGCTGGCCAGCGTCATCCAGTGGTTCAGCTGCTACAACGAGGTCATGACCTCGGACAAATTCGTCTATCTCTTCGGGCGCGTCATCCCCGCCCTGAGCCTGGTTCTGAGCATGACCCTGCGCTTCGTGCCCCGCTTCCAGGCGCAGATGAAGACCGTGCGCCAAGCGCAGCAATGCATCGGGCGGGACCTTTCCGACGGCAGCATCCCCCAGCGCCTCAAGCACGGCATCACCATCCTCTCCATCATGGTGACCTGGAGCCTGGAAAACGCCATTGAGACGGCGGACAGCATGAAAAGCCGGGGCTACGGGCTGCCGGGGAGAAGCGCCTTTTCCATCTACCGCTTCGACAGCCGGGACCGCAGCGCCATGCTCTGGCTGGGCTTCTGCCTCTGGTTCATCGTCTTCGGCTGGATCTGCGGCGGTTTTGATTTCCGCTATTACCCCACCCTCAAGGGCGTGGACATCTCTCCCCTGCCCCTGAGCTTTTTCCTCGTCTATCTGGCCCTGTGCCTGACCCCCCTGATCCTGAACGGAAAGGAGGACATGAAATGGAAACGTTTGCGGTCTGCAGCCTGAGCTTCGCCTATCCGGAGCAGCGGCAGGACACCCTCCGCGATTTATCCTTCTCTGTCCCCCAGGGTCAGTTCGTCACCCTCTGCGGCCCCAGCGGATGCGGAAAGAGCACGCTGCTGCGGCAGCTGAAATCCGTGCTGGCCCCCACGGGAAACCGGCGCGGGACCATCCTCTTTGAGGGCGTGCCCCTGGATGACGTGGGTCAGCGGGAGCAAAGCGCCCGGATCGGTTTCGTGCAGCAGAGCCCGGAAAACCAGATCGTGACGGACAAGGTGTGGCATGAGCTGGCTTTCGGCCTGGAAAGCCTGGGATACGACACCCCCACCATCCGCAGCCGCGTGGCGGAAATGGCCTCCTTCTTCGGCATCCAGACCTGGTTTTATAAAAATGTGACGGAGCTCTCCGGGGGCCAGAAGCAGCTGCTGAACCTGGCTTCCATCATGGCCATGCAGCCCTCCGTCCTGATCCTGGACGAGCCCACCAGTCAGCTGGACCCCATCGCCGCCTCCGATTTCCTGGCCACTGTGGGCAAGGTGAACCGGGAGCTGGGCACCACGGTGATCCTCACGGAGCATCGGCTGGAGGAGGCTTTTCCTCTCTCCGACCGGGTGCTGGTGATGGACAAGGGAAGGCTGATTGCCGACGGGACGCCCACGGAGGTTGGGCAGCGCCTGCGGGGCAGCGGACACGGCATGTTCCTGGCCATGCCCACCGCCATGCGGGTCTGGGCTTCCGTGGAGGACGACGCCCCCTGCCCCGTCACCGTGCGGGACGGGCGCAGCTGGCTGGAGGATTTCGGGAAACGTCAAAGCCTGCTCCCCCTCCCGGCAGAGAGCGTACCAGCCCATTCCGAAGAAAACGCTATCGAACTGGAGGATATCTGGTTCAAATACGAAAAGGACCTCCCCGACGTGGTGAAGGGCGTGAGCCTGACCGTCAAAAAAGGGGAATTCCTGGCATTGCTGGGGGGAAACGGCACCGGAAAAACCACGACGCTCTCCATCATCGGCGGTCTGCGTAAGCCCTATCGCGGCGAGGCGCACCTCCATGGCCGGGTGGGGACTCTGCCCCAGAACCCGCAGACTCTGTTCGTAAAAAAGACGGTCCGGGAGGACCTGTTCGAAATATTCAAGGGATCCAAACTGGACAAGGCCGTGCAGGAGAACCGGGTGGCCCGGGCGGTGCAGCTCTGCCGTCTGGAGGAGCTGCTGGACCGGCACCCCTACGACCTTTCCGGCGGGGAGCAGCAGCGCTGCGCACTGGCAAAGGTGCTGCTGCTGGAGCCGGAGATCCTGCTTCTGGACGAGCCCACCAAGGGTCTGGACGCGGAGTTCAAACAGGTCTTTGCCGTGATCCTCAAGACGCTGCAGCGGCGGGGCGTCACCGTGTTCATGGTGAGCCATGACGTGGAGTTCTGTGCGGAATATGCTGACCGCTGCGCCTTGTTCTTCGACGGGAACATCGTTTCCGAGGGCCGGCCCCGTCAATTCTTCTCCGGCAACAGCTTCTATACCACCTCCGCCAACCGCATGGCCCGGGGGCTGCTGCCCGAGGCGGTCACGGCGACGGACCTGATGGCTGCCTGCGGCGGGACCCTGCCGCCGCAGCCGGAGCTGCCGGAGGAAGCGCCTCCCCTGCCGGAGCCTGCGGAGGACAGCGCGGACTTCAAACCGAAGCGGCTGCCTCTCTGGCGCATCCTTCTCGCCGCCGTCAGCGGTCTCGGGGCGCTGGCGCTTTTCGTCTATACGCTGTCCCATCAGGACCTCTCTGCCCTTATCAACGAAAACGGGCTGACGACGACGGCGCTGAACGATCTGCCCCTGTATCTGCTGCTGGTAGTCTGCCTACTGATCTGCGCCTTCTCCCTGAGCCGGAGAGCGCCGCAGCCTGCGCGCCTTCAGCCTCCCAAGGAAAAGCGGAAGCTCTCCAAACGGAGCATCGCTGCCGCTGTCTCCATTCTTCTGTTGATCCCCCTCACCATCTTCATCGGCGTCTACTATCTGGGCGGGCGGAAATATTACTTCATCGCCCTGCTGATACTGGTAGAGACCATGCTCCCCTTCTTCCTGATCTTTGAGGGCCGGAAGCCCCAGGCCCGGGAGCTGACGGTCATCGCCGTGCTCTGCGCCATCGGCGTGGTGGGCCGGGCCGCTTTCTTCATGCTGCCCGCCTTCAAGCCGGTGCTTGCCCTGGTCATCATCGCCGGGGTCGCCTTCGGGGGCGAGACCGGCTTCCTGGTGGGGGCAATTACCATGGTTGCTTCCAATGTTCTATTCGGGCAGGGACCGTGGACGCCCTGGCAGATGTTCTCCGCCGGTATCATCGGGTTCCTGGCGGGCGTTCTGTTCCGCAAGGGCCTCCTGCGCAGAAGCAAGGTCTCCCTCTGCATCTACGGGGCCATCGCCTCCATCGTGATCTACGGCGGCATCATGAATCCCGCCGCCGCCCTGATCTATACCGAAACGCTGAATTGGAAGCTGCTGCTGACCTATTATGTGTCCGGCATCCCGGTGGACCTGATCCACGCCGTTGCCACGGTGCTGTTCCTCTGGCTGGCGGCGGAACCCATGCTGGAAAAGCTGGACCGGATCAAAGTAAAATACGGCTTGATGGACTGATATGGCATAGCCAGGCGGATTTCTGCCTGGCTATTTCCTTTATTCTGTAATATTCCGCCGCGGAATCCGTCTTTATGGATGAAAGGAGGCGTGCGCATGGAGGATACAGAGATCGTGGCCCTCTACTGGGCGAGAGACCAGCGGGCGATAACGGAATCCGAAGACAAATACGGGACATACTGCGCTTCCATCGCCCGGAACATCCTGGGCAGCCCGGAGGACGCGGAAGAATGTGTCAGCGATACCTGGTTCCGGGCCTGGAACGCCATGCCGACCCAAAGGCCCAGTCTTCTCTCCGCCTTCTTCGGCAAAATCACCCGGAACCTGGCCTTTGACCGCTATCGCAGCCGCAGCGCCCTTAAGCGGGGCGGATCAGAGACGGCGCTGGTGCTGGAAGAGCTGCGGGACTGCGTTTCCGGAAAGGAAGACCCGGAGCAGCGCCTGGACGAGAAGGAGCTGATGGCCGACCTGAACGCTTTTCTCCGCAGCTTGCCGCCGGAAAAGCGGCGGCTGTTCCTGCGCCGGTATTTTTATGCCGAGCCCATCTATGAGACCGCAAAGCTGTTTGGCATGAAGGAAAATCAGGTCGCCGTCACCCTGCACCGGCTCCGGAAGCAGCTGCGGGGTTATTTGCTGGAAAGGGGGTACGAATTATGACCGCTGAAAAACTGTTTGAAATGATAGGAGATGCGGATGCGGAACTGATTGCCGACGCCTCCGGCGAGAATATCAGAAGAAAACACCCTGCCTGGCTGCGCTGGGGCGCTGCCGCCGCCTGCATCTGCATCCTGGCAGCCGGGGCCTTGGGCATCTTTCTGCATCCCGCTGTCAACGGAGGAGGATACGCACCGGGCGGTTCCTGGCCGGAGGGCGTCGATCCCAAGACGGCCAGCATCGCCGTATACCCGGCCACGGAAAAGGTACAGGATGTGGCGGATGCCACCCTTCGGACGCTCAGCGAGGAAGAAGCCCGGCAGTTTGAGGATCTGGGAAAGTATCTCCCCCGGGCGCTGCCGGAAGGCTACTGGTTCGTGATCTCGGAAGTACGGGAAACCACCATGAAGGACGGAAGCGTCTACCATCTCCTGCGGGCAACATACAGCCGAAGCGATCCGGCAGATTTCGATCCCGAATATCCGTATCTCACGGACGACTGCTTTATGCTGCAGGTGCTGGATTATCCTCCCAAAACAAAGATCAAGATCTACACGCCGGAGAAGCTGAAGCTGTCTGAAACCGGTCAGGACGACTTCTACCTGGCGCTGGATAAGGTGTATATCGGTGTTTTTCCGCAGAACAGCATCGAAGGCAGCGATCTGCGGCAGCTGGTAGAGGATTTGACGAAAAAATGACGCCATGATGCCATATAGTATGGCCGGGGGCAAAATCGCCGCCCCCGGCCCTTGTTCTGCTCTTGACAAACCCAGGTAGTTAGTCTATGATTACTCATAGAGTTAGCCGAAGGCAATTCTTTGGGAACGGGGAGGTAGTCATCATGACGCTGAACCAACTGGGCGTCGGAAAAACGGCGCGGATCACCGCCGTGGGAGGCGAAGGCTCCCTGCGGCAGCACTTTTTGGATATGGGCGTGATCCCAGGCGCGGAAGTCACGCTGGTACAATACGCGCCTATGGGGGATCCCATGGAGCTGCGCATCCACGGGTATTCCCTGACTCTCCGGAAAAGCGACGCGGAAAAGATCGGCATCGAGGCGTCTGACGCCTCCGCGCCGAAGCCGGACGACCCGGAATACGCCCTCCATGCCGTCCGGCAGGAGCACCCCGGCTACGGTGAGGGCGGCAAATACCATGTGAAGGCGGAGGAGAATCCCCTGCCCAAGGGGACCGTCCTCACCTTCGCCCTGGCGGGCAACCAGAACTGCGGAAAGACCACCCTGTTCAATCAGCTCACCGGCTCCAACCAGCATGTGGGCAATTTCCCCGGCGTGACGGTAGACCGGAAAAGCGGAGCCATCCGGGAGCACCCGGATACTCTGGTAACGGACCTTCCGGGCATCTATTCCCTCTCCCCTTATTCCGCGGAGGAGATCGTATCCCGCCAGTTCATTCTGGACGAAAAGCCCACGGGCATCATCGACATCGTGGACGCTACCAACATCGAGCGCAACCTCTATCTGACCCTGCAGCTCATGGAGCTGGATGTTCCCATGGTGCTGGCCCTGAACATGATGGACGAGGTGCGCAACAACGGGGGCAGCATCCACATCAATGAAATGGAAGAAGCGCTGGGTATCCCCGTGGTGCCCATCGTCGCCTCCAAAAACGAGGGCGTAGACGAGCTGGTGGAGCATGCGCTGCATGTGGCGCGATTTCAGGAAAAGCCGGGCCGTACGGATTTCTGCGACCGGAATGTGAATGGAGGCGCGGTCCACCGCTGTCTCCACAGCATCATGCACCTGATCGCGGACCATGCCGAGGAGGCGGGCATCCCCGTCCGCTTCGCCGCCGGAAAGCTGGCGGAGGGCGATCAGCTGGTGCTGGAGGCCCTGAAGCTCAGCCAGAACGAAAAGGAGACCCTGGAGCACATCCTTCTCCAGATGGAGGAGGAGCGGGGCCTGGATCGGGCCGCCGCCATTGCGGACATGCGCTTCAGCTTCATTCATGCCCTTTGCGACCGGACGGTGCTGCGGCCCGGCGTCAGCAAGGAACAGCAGCGCAGCCGGAAGCTGGACAAGATCCTGACCGGCCGGTTCACCGCCATCCCCGTCTTCATCCTCATCATGGCGCTGGTCTTCTGGCTCACCTTCAGTGTGATCGGCGCTTTCTTCCAGGGGCTGCTGGAAAGCGGCATCGGCGCGCTGACGGAGGTTGTGGACAGGCTGCTGACGGGCTGGAACGTCAATGCGGTCCTGCACTCCCTGATAATCGAGGGGATATTTGAGGGCGTGGGGAGCGTGCTCAGCTTCATCCCCCTCATCGTGATCCTGTTCTTCTTCCTGAGCCTGCTGGAGGACAGCGGCTATATGGCCCGGGTCGCCTTCGTCATGGACAAGCTGCTGCGCAAGATCGGCCTCTCGGGACGCAGCATCGTGCCGATGCTCATCGGCTTCGGCTGCACGGTGCCCGGGGTCATGTCCAGCCGGACCCTGCCCTCCGAGCGGGACCGGAAAATGACCATTCTGCTGACGCCCTTCATGAGCTGCACAGCGAAGCTGCCCATCTACGGTTTCTTCACCATGGCCTTCTTCCCCGCGCACCGGGGGCTTATCATGGTGGGGCTCTATTTCCTGGGTATCGTGGTGGCGATCCTGGTGGCCCTCGTCTTCAAAAGCACCATCTTCCGGGGAGAGGCGGTCCCCTTCGTCATGGAGCTGCCCAACTACCGCATGCCCGGCGCAAAGAATGTGCTGCTGCTTCTTTGGGACAAGGCCAAGGACTTCCTGCAGCGGGCCTTCACCGTCATTTTCCTGGCCTCCATCGTTGTGTGGTTCCTTAATACCTTCGATTTCCGTCTCAATGTGGTGGAGGCTTCCCAGGACAGCATCCTGGCCATGATCGCCGGCTTCCTCGCCCCTCTCTTCCGTCTCCATGGCTTCGGGGACTGGCGCGTAGTCACGGCTCTGGTGGCCGGATTCATCGCAAAGGAAAGCGTCGTTTCTACCCTTTCGGTGCTTCTTGGCAGCGGCGAGAGCATCGCGGCCTTCCTGACTCCCCTTTCCGCCGCTTCCCTGCTCACTTTTTGCCTGCTCTATACCCCCTGTGTGGCTTCCGTCGCCGCCATCCGGCGGGAGCTTGGGGCGAAGTGGTCCGCTGCGGTGGTGCTGGGACAGTGCCTGATCGCCTGGTGCGTCGCATTGATCGTGCGCGCTGTGGGCATACTGCTGGTATGAACTGGGTCAGTATTCTAATCGCCCTGCTTCTGGCTGCCGCAGTGATCGCGGCCCTTCTGTCGGCCAGGAAGCACAAAGGGAGCTGCGGCGGATGCAGCGATTGCAGCGGTTGCGACAGATGCAGCCGGAACTGCGAAAACAGACAGAGATAAAAAAAGCACGTGCAGCATTAGGCTGCACGTGCTTTCCTTTGGGCTGCTTACACAGGGGTATTGTCGTAGGAATCCAGAGCCAGGGCCAGCGCGTCGGCAACGCCGTTGATGCCGTTGGTCATAAGGGTCACTAGGATCGCGCCCTTGACTTCGTCACGGGTGGCGCCGGCCTTCTTGGCAAAGCCGGCATGGGCCGCCACGGAGCCCAGACCGCCGCGGGAAGCCTGGATCGCCATGTAGATGAGCTGGAAGGTCTTTTCATCCAGGCCGCTGTTCTTCATCAGACCGCCGGTGAAATCCATGAAGCCCTTCATGGTTTCGGGGGATTCCTTGGACCACACTTCGAAGAAATTCTTTTCTGCCATGATAAACACTCCTATCTCAGTTTTTGAATTGACAGTTTTTGCAGCTTTCCTCGCCGCAGCTGCCGGAGCAGCTCTCTCCCGCGCACGCAGCATCGGGATCCGCTTGCAGCGTCCCCGTCAGCAGGGCGTGAATTGCGGTATCCGGCTTTCCGATGATCCCGCCGAAGGCCAGGATGCCCGCTTCCCCAAGGGAGGCTCTGGCGCTGCCGCTCAGGCCGCCGCAGATGAGCACATTGGCCCGGTAATCCGCCAGCGCCCGGATCAGGGCTTCCTGCCCTTCTCCAAGGGAGGGGACCTTGAGTTCCCGCGTTACCTCTTGTCCCTCCACATCATATAGAAGGAACCACTTGCTGTCAAGGAAATAACGGTTGATCATATCATCATCCGCAGCGATTGCGATCCTCATGCTTTCCTCCTGTCAACACAAAATCGACGGGGTAAAACCCCGTCGATTTTGTTTGAGCCCTAACGGGCGTTAGTGCTTCGTTCAGTTGCGACTCAGGCCGCGTCCCACTCAGCCTTCAGCTTGTTGGCCAGCTCAGCGGCGGAAGCAGCGTCCT
>CADBKO010000005.1 GCA_902795345.1 Oscillospiraceae bacterium | reverse complement strand
GGTGGAGACGATGGGGGTCGAACCCACGACCTCTCGGATGCGAACCGAACGCTCTCCCACTGAGCTACGTCCCCATATTTTAGGTTGTGAACCTCACGGAAGCCGCGAGGTTCGCAACTCTTAAGCTAAAACTGTACCGCTTGCGCTCCCAACTGAGCTACGCCCCCATCTGCGGCTCCGCTTGGAACCGCACGAAGTATTATAACACGGATTTGGGATTTGTAAAGGAGAATTTCCCGCGACAGGCAGTTTTTTTGCGGAAGCGCATACCCGCATCTTCCGCCTATAACAGCGCCGCCGGAGAGAAGCTCCCTCCGGCGGCGGAATGGATCCATTATCAGGCTTGCTTGCTGCGGATATATTCGTCGATGGCCTTCGCGGCGGTCTTTCCGGCGCCCATAGCCAGGATGACGGTCGCCGCGCCGGTGACGGCGTCGCCGCCGGCATAAATGCCCTCCCGGGAGGTGAGGCCGTTTTCGTCCACCACGATGCCGCCCTTGCGGTTGATGGTGAGGCCTTCGGTGGTGTCCTTGATGAGGGGATTGGGGCTGGTACCCAGCGCCATGATGACGCAGTCGGTCTCCAGCTCGAATTCGCTGCCGGGCACTTCCACGGGGCGGCGGCGTCCGGATTCATCCGGCTCGCCCAGCTCCATGCGGATGCAGCGGATACCGGAGGTCACGTCGCCCTCCGTGAGGATGGCCACAGGGCTGCAAAGCGTCCGGAACTCGATGCCCTCTTCCAGAGCATGCTCCACCTCTTCCTTACGGGCGGGCAGCTCCTCCATGCCCCGGCGATAGACCACCGTGACCTCGGCTCCCAGCCGGCGGGCGCAGCGGGCTGCGTCCATGGCCACGTTGCCGCCGCCGATGACGCAGGCCTTTTTCGGATGCGGCACGGGCGTATCCGAACCGGGCAGATAGGCTTTCATGAGATTGATGCGGGTCAGGAACTCATTGGCGGAGAAGACGCCGCGGGCATAGATGCCGGGGATGTCCATGAACATGGGCAGGCCTGCGCCGGAGCCGATGAACACCGCCTCGAAGCCCTCGTTGAAAAGGTCGTCCACGCTGAGGCTGCGGCCCACTACCACATTGGTCTCGATGGTGACGCCCATCTTCTTGAGACCGTCCACTTCCTTCTCCACGATGCGCTTGGGGAGGCGGAATTCGGGGATGCCGTAGACCAGCACGCCGCCGGGTTGGTGCAGCGCTTCGAACACCGTGACCTGATAGCCCAGGCGCACCAGGTCCCCGGCGCAGGTGAGACCGCTGGGGCCGGAGCCCACGATGGCGACGCGATGGCCGTTGTAGGCGGGCTTTTCCGCAGCGGCGACGGCATGGCTGTTGTGCCAGTCGGCCACGAAGCGTTCCAGCCGCCCGATCCCGACGGGTTCGCCCTTCACGCCGCGGGTGCAGAATTTCTCGCACTGGGTCTCCTGGGGACAGACGCGGCCGCATACGGCGGGCAGGGCGCTGGTGGCGGCAATGATCTGATAGGCGCCCTCATAGTCCTTTTCCTCGATCTTCTTGATGAACTCGGGAATTTGGATCATGACCGGGCAGCCCTTCATGCAGGGCTTGGTCTTGCACTGGAGGCACCGGGCCGCTTCGTCCAGGGCCTGCTCCTCGGTGTAGCCCAGGGCCACCTCGTTGAAATTCCCGCTGCGGACCACGGGGTCCTGAGAAGGCATAGGGTTCTTTTGAAGGGACATATTCGCCATCTCAGCCCACCTCCTTCTTGAAGAGATTGCAGGTCTCCTCGTATTTATGCCGCTCAAAATCATAGAAGCTGCGGCTGCGCTTGACGGCCAGGTCCCAGTCCACCTTATGCCCGTCGAAATCCGGTCCGTCCACGCAGGCGAATTTCATCTCGCCGCCGATGCTGACGCGGCAGCAGCCGCACATGCCGGAGCCGTCGATCATCAGAGGGGCCATGGAGACGGTGGTCTTGATGCCGAAGGGCTCCGTTGCCTTACACACGGCGCGCTGCATGGCCACGGGACCCACGGCGAACACCTCGTCGTAATGGTGGCCGGATTCGATCATGTCCACCAGCGCGTCGGTGACAAAGCCCTTCTCGCCATAGCTGCCGTCGTCGGTGCAGACACGAAGCAGCTCGCTGGAGCTGCGGAATTCGTCCTCCAGGATCACCAGGTCGGCGTTGCGGAAGCCGATGATGGCATGGACTTCGCTCCATGCGGCGCGGAAGGCCTTCAGCACAGGATAGGCGATGGCGCAGCCGACGCCGCCGCCTACCACGCACACCTTCTCCTGGGTGATGGCGGTGGCCCGGCCCAGCGGCCCGACGAAATCCTGGATGAAATCCCCGGCGCGAAGGCGATTGAGCTTGTATGTGGTGGCGCCGATCACCTGCACGATGATGGAGACGCTGCCGCTGAAATGATTGACGTCGTGGATGGTGATGGGGATGCGCTCCCCGTCCTTGTCCACCCGCAGGATGATGAACTGACCGGGCTTTGCTTTTCGGGCCACCCGGGGTGCTTCGATCTCCAGCAGCATCAGGCTTGGGCGAAGATCGACCTTTCGGATGATTCGGTACATGTGCTTCTCCTCTCGATCTATTACAAATATTATTTCCATTCAAGAGTTCGGGATTCTCCGTGCCGGACCACGCACATGTTATATTTTACCGATTAGCGCCCCGTTCGTCAACCGGGGATGGGGGATTTGTCGTTGAAAGATTTTCAAGCCGGCGTCACGGAGGGTTAAGCCTCGTCGGAATCTGAATTGGTTTCCCCCAGCCGCAAGCGCGGGTGCTGATTCGTTTTGCTCCCGCCCCCGCTGAAAGCGCGGGAATATAAAACCGCCCCCGGGCCGAAACCCGGGGGCGGAACTCAGTTTAATTGCTTAAGCCTTGTTTTTGGGAAGGTAATCTTACTTCGCGGGAGGCACAACCACGGTCACGTACATGACGCCGGTGGGGATCTCGTTGCTGTCGGAAACAGCGATCATGTAGTCAACGGTGATGGTGTAGCCTTCGTTCAGCAGCTCTTCCAGGCGATCCAGGCTGTTCACAGCCGCATCGGTCTTGGTCTCCTTGGTGGTGTCGCCGGAGACGTCAACGATGTCGCACTTGATGGCCACGCCGTCGGAGCCTTCAGCATAGAGCTTGCCGTTCTTGACCATGCCCTTCGTCAGCTCAACGTCGTAGTTGACAACAGGAGTCTTGCCAGCCACATTGTTGATCTTCGCGCTGAACACATAAGTGGTGCCGTCGCTTGCCATGGTGTACTGGTAGAAGCCACGAATCACGGACTCAGGAGCTTTGGGATGGAAGATGCTGTCGGGACCGCTCAGGTGCACCTTGGTCGGCACGCCGTCGATGTAGACGTTGTAGTAAGCATCCTCAGTGTCTTTGTACAGCTCGTAGCCGGCGGGAGAGGTCACACCGTAATACTCGTCGTCGACATAGATGTAGCTGTCGGCGTAGGAGGCGGGAGCAGTCTGACCAGGCACCCAGACGGTGGCCAGCTTGTAGCTGCCGCCGCTCTTCTTGGCCACGAAGTAGACGTCGTAGGAACCGTTGGCCAGCTTGGAGGCAGCCTTGACGGTCATGTCATTGCCCTTATCATTGATGTAGTACACCTTGGTATCGGCAGTGACATAGTAGATGTCGCCGGTGGCGTCGTTCTTCACATAGCTGTTCTTGCCGTCAGCCTTTTTCAGCGTGGAGGTCTCCTTGACAGCGCTGAAGGTGGCATAGCCGCTGCGCACGAAGGCTTCGTACACGCCGGTGCCGGAAGCAACCAGCTTATCATAGGTTTCCTTCTTGACGGTGTAGACGACTTCCTCGCCGTCCTGGTTCACGCACTGCACCTTGTAGACGACAGTGGGAGCTTCCTTCGTATCCCAAGCGCCATGATCAATCGCTTCCGCATAGTAGTTCACGTAAACGACGCCGGCGGACTTGGCCTTCTCCAGGATCTGAAGGCCGAAGTAGCTGCCGCCCTCGGTCATGTAGAGCAGGACCTTGTCGCCCACGTTCACGTCGGCAGGATCATCCTGATCGTCGATCTCGATGCCCAGGCCGTAGCTGTCGGGGCCGATGCCATTGAAGTACCAGGAACCGAAGCTGTTGTAACGCTCGGTGACGTCAATGGTCTGAGTGGTGGTGGCCTGCAGATAGAAGAGGTCGCCCACGGGCTGCACGACAACATAGTCGCCCTTGGCGATGCCGTCGTAAACCAGCTGGATGTCGCCCTTCTTCATGTCATAGATCTCGGGCCAATCCTTCGCCTTGTCGCCGCGATAAGGATGAACCTTCGCTTCGACTTCGCTGTGGGAGTTGTCAACATTCTTGACCTCGGCCAGGCGATAGTTGGTCTTCAGAACCAGCATGATCTTGCCTTCGTGGTCCAGAATCCAGGTGCCGGAGATGAAGAAAGCAGACAGGTCCATGGAGCTCTTCTGGCCCTTCAGCTCGGAGATCTCGGTGTAAACGATGTTGCCGTAATCGTCGTAATCATCGACGTTGCTGGCTTTGCCGGTCTTGTTGTAATCGTAGTTGGTCCAGGTCTCGACGTCGTTGAACTTCACATCGACGTTAGTCTTGTTGGCAGCCTTGGCATTGCGATAGAAGTCGTCGTAGGTCCAGCCCTTGCTCAGGACGGTGGACTCGTCGATCACCATGTAGCACTCGAAGTAGTCCACATGGTTGACCTTGTCTTCCTTGGCATCGCCCTTGAAGTACACGGTGACTTCATGGCCGATCAGGTCAAGGCCGGTCTCGATGTTCAGGTTGATCTCGTCATAGACGGGAACTTCATGCTTCACACCGTCGATGGTAACAGTCTTGTAGCCGTCCACGATCTCAACAACGGTGTAGTTGGCGCCGGTCTCCTGGTTGGCCAGCAGCTGGGCGTACTCCCACTCGATCAGGTTGAACGCCTCGAGAGCGAAGGTGGTGCCCTTGTCCTTGTAGTAGTTCAGGTCCACGTCGTAGCCCACCAGGTGGACGCGCATGGTGTTCCAAACGTACAGGGCAGTCTCTTCACGGGTGGCAGCCTGATTGAAATCGGTGACCTTGCTGTCCTCGAAGAGCTTGTAGTAGAGAGCGTCGGCGACAGCGTTGATGTCCCAGCCCTTGCCCTCGTACTCGCCCATGACGCCGTAGCCCAGGGCGCGGAGCAGCATGGTGGCCATCTGCGTGCCGGTGACATTCTCAGAGGGACGGAAGGTACCATCGCCCATACCGACGATGATGCCGCGGTTGGCGCAGAACGCGATGTACTTGGCGGCCCAGTTGGTCTCGGGCACGTCGGTGAACTTCACGTCGCCAACGGGGAGCTTGTCGGCCTTTTCACGGCCCAGCATCATGCGGGCGATCATGGCCGCCGCCTCGGCACGGGTCACGTTGGCGGTGGGGTTGAAGGAGCCATCGGGATAACCTTCGATGACTTCCAGTCCCGTCAGAACCTCAACGGCTTCGACGTAATCGATCTTGGCCTTATCGGTATACTGCGCATACGCAGCATTGGTGCCGATGACACACAGACCAAGAACCATCACCAGAGCCAGAACGAGGCAGAGGGACTTCTTGAGAGTTCTCATGTTCTTTTCCTCCTTTTTTAAGAATTCCGCCGGGTCCCGACATGAGATAAAGGCCCGTCGGTTTGTGATAACGCTTTCGCGCGCTCACCTTGTTGCGGGCAGCGCAGCAAGGCTGTGCGCCCTTTTTATTGCACCGTGAGTTTAACGTAAGCCCTTTCAAAATGCAAGAGCTTCGGGGCAAGTGTAACTCAAGTGTTACATTAGAGCCTTTTCCGGCCCTTCTTCCCTTGCCGCGTGGGGTCTGGGCATGCTACAATGGCGGCAAAGGAGGCGATGGCATGTTCGCCGGAAAGCTGGATTTCATCATGAAGCTGACCGACACCTCCAACAGCGCCCTCGGCCGGGACCTGGGCTTCGACCCATCCTATATCAGCCGCATGCGCAGCGGCAAGCGGGGCCTGCCCCGGGACCGCTTCTTCCTCGAACCGGCGGCTGCCTATTTCGCACGGCGGCTGCAGGAGCGCCCCCTGGGGAAGAGCGCCGCGGCGGAGGCCGTCTGCCCGGGCCGGGAATGGCCGGAGGCGGAGAACGAGGCGGAGAAGCTGCTGCTGAGCTGGCTTGGGCAGGATGAGCGGCAGGATATGGAGCGGGTGGACCGGCTGCTCAACGGCCTGGCCGCAGCCCGGCTGCTGTGGCCGGAGGCGAAAATGCCCACCCAGCGGGAGGCGCCTTCCGGCGCCGCCTTCTACTACGGCACGGAGGGAAAGCGGGAGGCGGTGCTGCGTCTGCTGAATGATTACCGCGCCGCCGACGCGCCCACGGAACTGCTGGTATATTCCGACGAAAAATCCGACTGGCTGGCGGACGAGAGCTACGCCCGCAGCTGGATGGAGGCGGCGCTGCGTCTCATCGAGCGGGGGGTGCGCATCCGCATCATCCATCCCCTCGCGTGGGGCTGGCGGGAGCTGATGGATGGGCTGCGCAAATGGCTGCCCCTGTATCTCACCGGCGAGGTGGAAACCTGGTATTATCCCAAACCCAGGGACGGCGTCTTCCACCGCACGCTCTTCGTGGCCGTGGGCCACAGCGCCCTCGCCTCCAGCTCCGTGGGGGAGGGTGACGGGCTGAATCTGCTGGTGTCTGATCCGGCGGCGGTGGCGGCGCTTGCCCGGGAGTTTCAGGATTACCTGTCCCTGTGCGCGCCCCTGATCCGGGTCTACAAGCCTGAGAACCGCCGGGACGTTTGGAAAATGCTGGCTGAGTTCGAGGCTGCGCCTCATTCCCGGATCATCGCGCAGCGGCTGCCCCTAGGCTGTACACTGCCGGAGGAGGTGACCGCTGCCTTCGGCCGCCGGGCCGGGCCGGAGCTGGCGCACTTTCTGCGGGATGCCGCCGGGCACCTGGAGGCGCATCTTGCATCCGGTCTGACGGTCACGGAGCTGCTCAGGCTTCCCCCGCCGGAGGATGTGCGCCGCGGCCTTGTCCACCAGCCCATGAGCGAGTATATGGGCTTTGACCTCCGCTACTCGCCGGAAGCACTGAAAGCCCATCTGGGGCAGGTGACGGCTCTGCTCCGCCGCCGGGACAATTACCGGGTGGTGCTGACGGATCGCATCCCAGAGGGCACCATGCTGTACGCCAAGGAGGACCTGGGCTGCTTCCTGGTCCGGATCGCCGCGCCTACCACCGTATTCTACTGCACGGAAAAGCGGCTCACCGCCGCATTCTGGAGCTATCTGCAGCACAACGCCAATCTGGGCCAGAGCCGGGAGCTGGTGATCCGGTATCTGGAGGAATACATGGAAAAGCTGTAATAACGGAATATCTGCCTGTATAGCGGATGGGGCCCTCCCGGGGCCCCATCGTTTTGCCGCGCAGCTGATGAAAACACCGCACGGAGGAGGCGCAGCGGCATGCAGGAACGCTGACTCCCTCCGTCTCCGGCTTGCGCCGGAGCCACCTCCCTCTGAGAGGGAGGCTTTTTTCTTCTTCCCCATCCCCCGTCTTGCCAAAATGCGCCTCCACGGCGCATTTTGGAGAGGAGGAGCCGGGGGAATCTTGCAGGTATTCGCGCTCGCGCGGATACCTGCCATTCACCCGAGCTCCGACGACACGGCGAGCCACTGCTCTGTGGTGAACTTCCGCAGCACCCAGTCGCCGTTGAAGCGGCCCACGCCGCTCTGCTTTTCGCCCCCGAACATGACGTGGGCCTCGTCGCCGATGGACTGGTCGTTGATATGCACCATGCCGCTGTGAAGCCGCCTGGCAACCTGCATGGCCCGGTAGACGTCACGCCCGAAGACACTGTTTGAAAGGCCGTATTCCGTGGCGTTGGCCAGGGCGATCTGTTCCTCCACATCCTTTGCCCGGAGGATGCTGACCACGGGGCCGAACATCTCGCTATTGGCAGCGGGCATGGTCATATCGACCTCGGTGAGCACCCAAGGGCGCACCACATTTCCCTCTGTGCCGCCCTCCACCAGCACCTTCGCGCCGGCCTCCAGGGTGGCGGCCAGGAGCTTTTCAAAGCGCTTCACCTGGGCATTGTTGATAAGGGGCCCCACGAAGACCTCCGGGTCCGACGGATCTCCCGCCTTCAGGGCGCGCACCTTCTCCGCGAAGATGCGGCAGAACTCCTCGTGGTTTTCCGGCAGGGTAAGGATGCGGTTGAGGCCCATGCAGATCTGGCCCTGGTGGAAAAAAGCCCCGAACACGGCCTTCTCCGCCGCCTGCGCCAGGTCCGCGTCCGGCAGGAGGAGCATGGAATTGTTGCCCCCCAGCTCCAGGGACACATCGCAGATCCGTCCCCCGGCCAGGCTGCCGATACGCTTCCCCACCTCCGTGGAGCCGGTGAAGGAGACCATGTCACTCTCCGGATGAAGCACCAGAGCGTCCCCGATCTCGCTGCCCGCGCCCGCCACCACGTTCAGCAGGCCCGCGGGCATCCCCGCCTCCTGGAAAAGCTCTCCCAGGATGAAGGCGGTGGCCGGGGTGTCGGAGGCGGGCTTCAGCACCACGGCGTTGCCCGCGGCGACGGCGGGCAGGACGCTGCGCAGGGCCAGGATGAAGGGCACGTTCCAGGGGGCGATGACAGTGACGACCCCGCGGGGCTGGCGGAAGACGTAATTCATCTGGCCCGGATTGTCCGAAGGCTGGATCTTCCCGTCCAGCAGATAGGGGAAGGACATATAGTAGCGGCAGAGATTCACGCTCTCCCCCACCTCATAGGCCCGCTTGGGCGCGGTGCAGCCCGCCTCCCGCAGCAGACATTCGTCCAGGAGGGCGCGGCTGGCGTCCATCACATGCCAGAGCCTTTCCAGAGCCTCCACCCGCCGGGCGGGGGCCATAGCGTACCATTCCTTCTGGGCGGCGCGGGCGGCGGCATATGCGTCGTCCAGATCCTGAAGCCCGGCGCTGCGGTAGCGGCAGAGGACTTCGCCGGTGTAGGGGTCCCGGTCCTCCAGGATATGCTCCCCCCGGCCTTCCCGCCAGACGCCGCCGATGAACTGCTTGTCGTATGTTTTCATATGCGCCCTCCTGTCCGTGAGGTTTGAATTCGTTTCTTACATTATAATAATAAGGATGGCGGCAGGTCAAGTTACATCCCTGTGACAAATGGGGGATCGCCCCCGGCTTTACAGCCTATGACGGGTATGGTAAACTGTGGGCAAAAGAAAAAGCGAAAGGAGCATCTCTATGTCTACCGCCAAGGATCTGGACCTGCTGCTGCAAAAATACATCGACCGGGGGCTGCCCGGGGCCGCCCTCAGCGTCATGAAGGGGGAGGAGCTGCTTTACGAGGGCTATTTCGGCTGCCGGGACATCGCCAGGACCAAACCGCTCACGCCGGACACCCTGTTCCGCATCCACTCCATCACCAAGGCCTTCTCCGCCCTCTGCGGCATGATGGAATACGAGCGGGGGGCCTTCCTCATGGACGACCCGGTCTCCGAATACATCCCGGAATACAAGCACATGCTTCTCAGCGTCCGGAAGCCCGACGGCAGCTGGGCCGTGGAGGAGGCCAAGGAGCCCATGCTGATGAAGCATGTGTTCAACATGAACGTGGGCTTCTACGATTTCGGGGACAGCCCCACCGCCAAGGGCCTCAAGGAGGTCCACGACAAGCTGGGGGGCAGCAAATTCCAGGCGGGGTATTCCCTGATGGAGGAGATCAAGGCCCTGGCCCAGGTGCCCATGCTCTTTGAGCCCGGCAGCCAGTGGCAGTACGGCTACGGCATCGACATCATGGCCGTGGTGGTGGAGGTCGTGAGCGGCATGAGCCTGGGCAAATTCATGGAGAAGAATCTCTTTGAACCCCTGGGCATGAAGGATACCGGCTTCCGCTTCCGCCCCGGCTGGCGGGAACGGATGGCTCAGTGTGTCAAGCGCCTGCCAGACGGCAGCTATGTTCCCTGCGACGACCTGCTGGGGGACCCCCTGGACAGCATGTACCGGGAGGACGCGGCCTACGAGGCAGCGGACGCGGGCCTCATTTCCACGCTGCGGGACCTGCAAATTTTCTCCGCCATGCTGGCTGGTTCCGGCACCTGGAAGGGCGAGAAGATCATCGGGCGGAAGACCATCGACATGATGCGTCAGAATCTTCTGACCGCGGACATGCTCAAGGTGTTCCAGGTGGGCGAGATGAAGGGCTACGGTTACGGCTACGGCGTGCGCACCCTCATGGACCCCGCCGCCGGGCTGAGTAACGGCAGCGTGGGCGAATTCGGCTGGGAAGGGGCCGCCGGGGCCTGGATGATGGCCGACCCGGCGGAAAAGCTCAGCGCCGCCTTCATGATCCAGGACATGCTGCCGGATGCGAAATTCTACAACGACCGGCTCCGGGCGGTCATCAACGGGCTGCTCTGACGAGGGCACGAAATCGGGCCCGTTGCTTGAAATTTTCCGATATAAATTCCTGCATTTAACAAAAAGTTCACAATAAAATTAGCACTCTCCTCTTGACAGTGCTAATTCCGGTGCTATAATAGGGGCAGAACAAAGGAACAGAGATCGAATAAAGGACCTCCGCTCCCGATGCTCAGGCAATGAAACAGCGTGCATATCAAAAGGAGGTATGACTTATGTTGCCGAGTATTTTTGGAGAGAATTTGTTTGATGACTGGTTCGACTTCCCCACCCTGCGGGAGCTGCGGAACATCGACCGCAAGCTTTACGGGCGGAATGCCTCCCACGAGATGAAGACGGACGTGAAGGAACATGAGGACCACTATGATGTGGACATCGACCTGCCCGGCTTCAAGAAAGAAGAGATCCAGCTGAGCCTGGAGGGCGGCTATCTCACCGTCAGCGCCGAAAAGGGCATCGAAAAAGAAGAGGAAAAGAAGGGCAAGCTGATCCGTCAGGAGCGCTACGCCGGGTCCCTGCAGCGGAGCTTCTATGTGGGCGAGGCTGTGGAGGAGACGGACATCGGCGCCAAGTTTGAAAACGGCGTCCTGAGCCTCCAGATCCCCAAGAAGGCGGAAAAGAAGCTGCCGGAGAAGAAGACCATCATGATCGAAGGCTGAACCCTCAAATAACATCGCGCCCCCGTGGAGCATTGCTCCACGGGGGCGCTTTCTATCCGCAGGGATCAAGCGTCGTAATCTGCGGCGATCTCCTTCAGGGCGTCGATGATGCCGATGTGCTGGGGACATGCGGCCTCGCACTGTCCGCAGCCCACGCACTGGGAGGCGGGGGCACCGGCGGACACCATCTTGTAGAAGCCCAGGGCCCCGTCCCGGTCCCCATAGACCAGGTCCTTGTTGCGGGCCTGGAAGATATCCGGGATGGAGATGGACATGGGGCAGCCGGGGGCGCAGTAGCGGCAGTTGGTGCAGGGGATCATGGGGCGGGACTGGAGGATCCGCCGGGCCTCGTCGATGACGGTCTTTTCCTTCTCGCTGAGGGGGCTGGGATCCTTCAGGAAGGCGATATTCTGCTCCATCTGCTCCAGGGTGGACATGCCGCTGAGGACGGTGATGACCCCGTCCAGGGAGGCGGCGAAGCGCAGGGCCTCCGCCACCGGGTCCAGACCCGCTTCCTCGAAGGGCTTGCGCACATCGGGGGCCAGGTTTGCCAGGGTGCCGCCCTTCACCGGCTCCATGATGACCACGGCCTTATTATGCTTCCGGGCCACTTCCCAGCAGCCTCGGGACTGGATGCCGGGGTCCTCCCAGTCGGCATAGTTGATCTGGAGCTGGATGAAGTCCATGTCCGGATGCTCCGTCAGCACCCGGTCCAGCATTTCGGGGCTGTCGTGGAAGCTGAAGCCCAGGTGCTTGATGAGGCCCTCCGCCTTCCGTTCCTTCAAAAAGTCCCAGATGCCGAAATCGTCGAAGGACTTGATCCGGGGCGCGCCGATGTTGTGCAGCAGATAGAAGTCGAAATAGCCCGCGCCGGTGCGCTCCAGGCTGGTCCAGAACATCTGCTTGGCTTCCTCCGCCGTCTTGGGCCCGGCCCAGGCGGGGAGCTTGGTAGCCAGGGTGAAGCTGTCCCGGGGATAGCGGTCCACCAGGGCGACCTTCGCCGCCGCTTCGCTCTTGCCGTTTATGTAGCCGTAGGCCGTGTCGAAATAGGTGAAGCCCGCTGCGAGGAAGGCGTCCACCATCTTCTTGAACTGCTCGATATCCACTTCGCCCTCCAGCATGGGCAGGCGCATGAGGCCGAAGCCCAGCTTGGGCACATTCTTCCAGCTGTGTTCCATTGTAGTTTCCTCCTGTGATTCGTTTGATCTGATTATATAGGATGGAAGGGAAAAAAGCAACCGCCGCAACTGCGCACTTGCTAGGGGTTTTCCCCGCTGGTATAATGTAAGATGAATCATTGTCAGGATGGGAGCCTATGGACATTTCGGAGCTGACGGCTTACGCCGAGAAAAAATACCATATCGGCGAAGTGAACCGGCGGATGGAGTTGTCCGGCAGCAGGCCTGTTACCAGGCTCTCCACCCTGCTCCACCCCAGGAGCGGGAAGCCGGTGGCGCTGCTGATCCGTCATTGGGACTTTGAGCTGGGGGACGAAGTGCAGTTCTGCGACCTGAAATGCGGCCACGCCTCGCTGCTTCGCTCTTCCGAGCCCTGGCTCACCGCGCCCTATCGAATGAAAGGGGCGGACTGGGTGGGCATCCGCTTTGGGGCAGACACGGTGCACGAGGCGGTCTTCCAGCTCTTTGACGAGGCCATGCAAGCCGGGCAGGACCGCTATACCATCACCCTGGGGAGCGCGTTCAAGCCGCAGGCGTCGGAATATCGGGAGACGCCCCTGCCCCCGCCCGGAACCCGCCCCCGCAGAGAGGCCCCGAAGAAACCGGAGCCGGAACAGCTGACCCTCCAGGGCCTGATCGAGAAAGCCATGAATGCCGCGGAAGCCCTGGTGCACACCTTCACCCTGGGCCCCGAAGGGCGGGAGACGCCCTACCGGGACACGCCCCTGACCGGAGAGCGCCGGGAAACCGCCGGAATACCGGAAAAGCTGCGGGAGATGCGACGGCTCTATGAATACGGCGCCCATACCTTCGGGCAGACCTGCAAAAACTTCTATGTGCAGGGCAAGTTCATGGAGGATTACGAGGACGACGCCCCCTGGAACGGGGAAATACGCCTCTATTACCCCAGCTACCACGACCTGCGGCTGGAACAGCTGCGGGGCTACTTCACCTGGCGGACGGCCCTGCGCCGGGGGGAGTTCCGGCCCATCGCCACCTCCCTGGCCTATATCTATGTCTACGAGCTGCTGAACGACATCGGCGCTGCGGACGCGGAGGACAGCCTGCGGAAGCTGCGGGAATTTGAGATCGGCTACCTGGATTCCGGCATCGGCGAAGGGGACATGCGCCGCAACCTCCGCCGCTGGATGCTGGAAAAGGCCGTCGTCAGCGGCCTGCCGCCGGAGACGGCGCGGGAATACGCCGACCCCGATATGCTGCTTAGGGACGAAGCTCTGGCCGCCCTGCGGGAATATAGGGCGAGAACGGACGGGGAAATATTCCGTGCCCTGCTCACCCTGGCCGGAAGCAAGCTCTCCAGATCTCCCGCCGCCCAGAGTGAGGAAGGGCAGCGTCTTTTCGCCCGGGTGTGGCGGCTGGCCGCCGCAAAGGAAAGGCAGGAGGGCAAGACGCTTTTCACCCTCTGCTTCGGCGGCTGCCGCAGCCACCGCTGGGACCCTCTGGCCAACGCCCTGTACTACTGGCGCAAGCGGCCTGCCGCCGCTGCCTATGAGCTGGACGAAGTCCGCACATATACCTTCAACGGCGGCATATGGACGGAGAAATGCTACCAGGAGCGCAGCTTCGACAAAAAACTGCTGGAAGGGCTGCTTCACGAAACAGACCGGCAGCTGCGCCTGTATCTGGACCTGGGCCGCCGCCTCCAGGAAAAGCCGGAGGAAGCCTGGGCCGCCGCCTATGTGGAGGCGGTCATCGAGGAGGACCGGCAGGCCAGGGCCGAGGCTGAACGGAAGAAGGTCGTCATCGACCTGAGCGGGCTGGAACGGATCCGGCGGGACGCCCTGGAAACCAGGGACAGCCTGCTGACGGAGGAGGACCTTCGGGAAGCGGAGGAAACCGATGCAGAGCCCCCTCCCGCCCCGACGGAGGCGGAAACCGGGCCCAGTCCGGAAGCGCCGGAAACGCCCCTGGACCGGGAGCAGCGGGAACTGCTCACCCTGCTGGTGCGGGGCGAGCCGGTGAAGGGCTGGCTGGCGGAAAGGCGCTGGATGCCCACCGTGGCGGTGGACGCCATCAACGAGGCCCTGTACGACGAGATCGGCGACAGCGCCCTGGAATGTGACGGCGACGAGATCACCCTGGCGGAGGATTACCGGGAGGATATCCTCCGCATCCTGGGAGGAACAGAAAAATGAGCGAAACGAAGAAAGTGCCCCGGCGCATCGCACAGACGGTGCTGAATTCCCTCAAGGGCGGCGTGGTGCCCCGCATCGGCCTGCCCTATATCACCGTGGGGCGGAAAAACGAGATACAGGCCCTGCTGCATGATGTGGACATCATCTCCGAGGGCGGGGCTTCCTTCCGCTTCATCGTGGGGAAATACGGCTCCGGCAAGAGCTTCCTTCTCCAGACCATCCGCAACTACGCCATGGACCGGGGCTTCATCGTGGCCGACGCGGACCTCTCCCCGGAGCGGCGGCTCCAGGGCACCAGGGGCCAGGGCCTGGCCACCTACCGGGAGCTGATCGGCAACCTCTCCACCAGGACGAAGCCGGAGGGCGGGGCCCTGAACCTGGTGCTGGACCGGTGGATCAGCTCCGTGCAGAGCGCTGCGGCCCAGGAGACCGGCCTCGCCCCGGAGGACCCGGCTCTGGCCGCGGCGGTGGACAAGAAGATCTATGCCGTCACCGCCTCCGTGAGCGAGCTGGTCCACGGCTTTGAATTTGCCAGGCTCCTCTCCGCCTACTACCACGCCTACCTCGCCGGCGACGACGAGGGGAAGGCGAAGGTGGTGCGCTGGTTCCGGGGGGAGTACACCCTGAAAAAAGAGGCCCGGGAGGAGCTGGGAGTGAGCATCCTCATTACCGACGACGACTGGTATGACTACCTCAAGCTCTTTGCCGTCTTTTTCCGGCTGGCGGGCTACACCGGCCTGTTCCTCATGATCGACGAGCTGGTGAACGTCTCCAAGATCCCCAACGCCATCACCCGGCAGTACAACTATGAAAAAATGCTGGCCATGTATAACGACGCCCTCCAGGGGAAGGCCCGGTATCTGGGCATCCTCATGGGGGCCACGCCCCAGGCCCTGGAGGACAAACGCCGGGGCGTTTACAGCTATGAAGCCCTGCGCTCCCGCCTGGCGGAGGGGAAATTCTCCCGCCCCGGGGCACGGGACCTGCTGGCCCCCGTCATCCGCCTGGAGCCGCTCACCGCCGAGGAGATGCTGATCCTCTGCGAAAAGCTGGAGGACATGCACGCCGGGCTCTACGGCTATCCCAGCCGGATCACCACGGAGGACCTGGCCGCCTTCATCCGCATCGAATACGAGCGCATCGGCGCGGAGGCGAACATCACCCCCCGGGAGGTCATCCGGGATTTCATCGAGCTGCTGGACCTGGCATACCAGAATCCGGACGCCTCCATCGGGGAATTGCTGGGCTCCGAGGAATTCCAATATGCCAAAAGCGAGGCGGTGTCGGACGAGACGACGGACGACTACGCGGAATTCACCATTTGAGGTACGCCCATGGACGTTTTTGACCGCTACGCGCCTTTTATCCAGGACTACATCTACCGCTCCGGTTGGCAGAGCCTGCGGGCCGTGCAGAACGCGGCGGGGGACGCCATCTTCAACACGGAGGAGAATGTGCTTTTGACAGCCTCCACCGCCTCCGGCAAGACGGAGGCGGCCTTCTTCCCCATCCTCAGCCTGCTGGAGGAAAACCCCTCCGCCACCGTGGGGGTGCTGTATATCGCCCCCCTCAAGGCCCTCATCAACGACCAGTTCGGGCGGCTGGGGGAGCTGTGTGAGGAGGCTGGCATCCCCGTCACCCGCTGGCACGGGGACGCGCCCCAGACCCAAAAGCGGAAGCTGCTGCGCAAGCCCGCAGGGATTTTGCAGATCACCCCGGAATCCCTGGAAAGCCTGCTCATCAACAAGCATATGGAGATCCCCTCCCTCTTCGGGGATCTGCGGTTCATCGTCATCGACGAGATCCATTCTCTCCTGCGGGGGGACCGGGGCCTGCAGACCTTCTGCCTCATAGAGCGGCTGTGCGCTCTGGCGGGCTGCTCCCCCCGGCGGATCGGTTTATCCGCCACCATCGGCAACCCCGAGGACGCGGGGAAATTCCTGGCTGCCGGCAGCGGCCGGGGCACCGTCATCCCCAGATTCGACGGGGGCCGGGAAACCTGGCGGCTGAGCATGGAGCATTTCTTCAACTCCGGCCCCCAGGCGGACGAGGGAAAGACCGGCCTCCCGGAGACGCCCCCCATGGAGGAGGCCACCGACGCCGCCCCCAAGGCCGCCGACCCCGGCATGGGCTATATCTTCGAGCACACAAGGGGAAAGAAGTGCCTCATCTTCACAAACTCCCGGGAGGAATGTGAGTCCGTCTGCCAGCAGCTGCGGCAATACTGCGAAGCAAATCACGAGCCGGACCGCTTCCTCATCCACCACGGCAACCTCTCCGCCGCCTACCGGGAAAGCGCCGAGGAGGAGATGAAGGACGACGACTCCCTCATGAGCGTCTGCGCCACCGCCACATTGGAGCTGGGCATCGACATCGGGCGGCTGGAACGGGCCTTCCACATCGACGCACCCTTCACCGTCTCCGGCTTTTTGCAGCGCCTGGGGCGCACCGGGCGGCGGGGGGACCCTTCGGAGATGTGGTTCGTCATGCGGGAGGAGCATGCGGAGGCCCGGGCCCTGCTGCCGGAGACGATCCCCTGGTATCTCCTCCAGGGCATCGCCCTGGTGCAGCTGTATATCGAGGATCGCTTCGTGGAGCCGCCCCGGATGGAGCGGCTGCCCTTCAGTCTTTTGTATCACCAGACCATGAGCACCCTGGCCTCCTGCGGGGAGATGACCCCCGGGGAGCTGGCCTCCCGGGTGCTGCCCCTGGCTGCTTTCCGGAACATCACCCAGGAGGATTACCGGGCCCTGCTGCGGCACCTGCTGGAGATCGACCACATAAACCGCACGGAGAACGGCGGCCTGATCCTGGGTCTCGCCGGGGAGCGGATCGTCAGCAGCTATAAGTTCTACGCCGTGTTCCAGGAGAATGTGGAATACGCCGTCCGCGCCGACAGCCAGGAGCTGGGCACCATCGTCAAGCCCCCTCCCGTGGGGGACAAGATCGCCATCGCGGGCCGGGTCTGGGTGGTGGAGGAGGTGGACCACCAGCGGCGGGAGGTCTATTGCACCCTGGTGAAGGGCAATATCCCCGCCTACTTCGGGGACGTGGCCGGGGACATCCACGACCGCATCCTGGAGCGGATGTTCCGGGTGCTGGAGGAAGACAAGGCCTATCCCTATCTCATGCGCCATGCCGCGGCCCGACTGGCAGAGGCCAGGGACAGCTTCCGGAAATCGGGCATGGACAAGCGCCCCCTCATCCACCTGGGCGGGAAAATGTGGGCGCTGTTCCCCTGGCTGGGGAGCTATGCTTTCCTGGCCCTGGAGCGCTTCCTGAAGCTCCGCTGCGCCCCCCGTCTGGGCCTCAAGGGCATGGACACCTCCCGCCCCTACTACCTCCAATTCACCATGCAGGCGGGGGAGGAGGAATTCTACCGCATCGTTTCCGAGGAGGCGGCAAAGGATTTCGACCCCCTGGAGCTGGTCTACCCCAAGGAGGTGCCGGTCTTCGAGAAATACGACGAATACGTGCCGGAGGAGCTGGTGCGCAAGGGCTTCGCCCGGGGCGTTCTGGACGTGGAGAGCATGAAGAAACGGGTGCGGAGCTGGGAAAAGTACGTGTGACGGTCGGGACCGTCCCCAATGTCACATTTCAAAAGGAAATCTGATTATGATGACTGAGACAGAGAATCTATTATTACGGAACTGGCTGAAAAGTGATGCCGCGGCGCTATATCAAATGTGTCGGGATGAAACGCTCCGCAGAAGCGGTGTGACATTCTTCGAATCCATTCATGACGCCGAGGAAGCGATCCGTTTTTGGGAAAAAGACAGCCGTTTCAAAGCAATCATTCACCGGGAAAGCGGCGAGTTGATCGGTTTCATCAGCCTAGGTGACATGAATCGGTACGAGGGCTATGTGGAACTGGAATACGCAATTGCGGCGAATTACCGCAACAGAGGATACGCCACAGAAGTCGTAAAGCGCATGGTCGATTATGGATTCTCTAAAATGGATCTGGCAGTGATTGCGGCATGGGTCCGCTCTCACAACGCTGAAAGCGTTCGGGTTTTAGAGAAATGCGCCTTCACCTTTGAAGGCAGGCTTCGGAAGCATGCAAGAGATCAGAGCGATACGCTGTGCTATTCCCTGCTGCGAGAGGAATGGGACGATAGACAAATAGGTGAACAAAAAACCGGCGTTTGCATTCAGCAACGCCTTTGATACGATTCAAGGTTCCAATGGGCTTCACCTGGAGATCAAACTCTGGTACGTCGCCTCCGGCGGCCTGCTTTCTCGACGTGGAGAAAGTAGGCAAAGACACGCCAGAGGGGACCTATTTCGAGGCGGTCCCCTCTGGACTCCCTCCCCGATGACCAAGGGGGCTCCGCCCCCATTGGATTCCCCACTTTTGGACGAGAGACGGGAGTTTATGGGAACCAAATGATTTAACCAAAATGCCGACGGCGGAAATCCCTGAATATCCGGGATTCCCGCCGTTTCCGTCTTATTCGAATCGAAAATCAATGGAACTTATGCACTTTTCCCTTGCCCGTCAGGGTGCTTTGCGTCCTGCTGCAATCTCAAATCGCGACCGGAACGGCGTCCGGGGGGATGGGGCAGACGTAGCCGTGTGTCAACGTGTCAACGGGGACGGTTCTCATTGACACGCTTATACCCGCTGGATGACGCCGCGATTGATCCCCGTCAGACGTTCGAGCTGCCGCACGGTGATCCCCGCCGCTTTCAAGGTACGAAGCGCAGCGTTTCGTTCATCCCGATCCAATGACTGAAGCTCCGTCCCGCTATTTAGCTTCAGCCGCTTGCGGATGATCGAAGAAGCCCATTCGTCGTCATGCCTGCGCGGCTCAAACTCCATACACTCGGTTTCATCCTCTTTGCGCATAAACGCCTCATAGGCATCGGTGCCTCCGATTAGCTCTCGCAGAAGTTTCCTATCAATAAAGGCAGCCGGATCGTCGTACTGGCTGTAGCTGCTCCACTCATAATCGGCCGCCTTGCATATCCCCGCTTTCTCCGGATTGTTCAGAATATATCGGTATACCGTGAGAAAATACCCGTCGTCTTCGATCGCCTCGCTCTGATACCGATCCTGAAACAGGTGGCCGACCCTGTCATATTTCCGATTGAAGTGTTGGGCGTAGCAAACGCCCAGCTTCTTCATCAGAAGCGGCGTTTGTCCCTTCGGGTCATAGACCAGCAGATGGACATGATTTTCCATGAGGCAATATGCGCAGACCGAAACCCCTGTCTCCTCGCTGAACCGCCGCAAAAGGGAAAGATAACGCACTCGATCCATCCGATCCTCAAAAAGGACTTGCCTGCCGATCCCCCGGACGATCAAATGCATATATCCCGACTCACTCAGCTGCCGTGCCGCTCTCGCCATCGCCATTTCTCCCCTTTGTTTTCATCATACCCGATAAGCTGGGGCGTGTCAATCAGAACCGTCCCTTTTGACACGGAACCGTCCCTTTTGACAGGCTCTTTTACTTGATTGCCATGGGGAAAAAAGCAGCCATTTTTCTCTTTTCGGTGCATTTTCATATGGCGATGGGCACGGCTTCCGGCGGGATGGGACAGATATAACCGTGGGCGGCGGTGCGCTTTTGGAAATCCTCCCTGGCCGCGGCCAGGATCGACGGGTCGGTCAGCAGGTCCGCCGCCGCGCCGCAGAGGACCCCGGCGGCCCAGAGGAGGCCCTTATCCCCGATGGAGGAGCCGCCGCAGCTCACATTCTGCCAGCTGTGGCCGGGGGCCCCGGCGGGGAAGCAGAGGGCGGTGAACTGGGCCGTGGGGGTGAGCCAGCTCACATCCCCCACGTCGGTGGAGCCGGGGGTGAAATCCTCGCCGCTGTAATAGGGCAGGAGGAAATCATTCAGGTCCTTCTTCCCGTCCTCGCTGAGGGCGCGCACCTCCCTCTCGATCTTCGGGTCCTTCTTCGCCCCCAGGCCGGGGAGCCCCTCGGAAACATAGGTTTTCCGCAGGGCTTCGGCATAGGCCCGCTCCTCCGGGGTATACGCCGGCAGGGGCAGGGCGCGCATATTCTCATAGAGGCATTTTTCCAGAGGCGGATTGGGCAGGGTGTTGGCCGTGCCGTCCACGAAGATGCGCTCGAAGCTCGTCTCCGTCATGAGGGCGGCGCCCTGGGCGATCCTGTCCACCCGTTCCTGGAGGGCCAGGGTATCCGGCACATCCCGGCTGCGGACCATATAGAGCACGCTGGCCTCCGGCTGCACCACGTTGGGCGAGACGCCGCCCCCGTCGATGATGGCGTAGTGGATCCTCGCCTCGTCCTTCATATGCTCCCGCAGGAACTGGACGCCGATGTTCATCAGCTCCACAGCGTCCAGGGCGCTGCGCCCGTGCTCCGGGTCCCCGGCGGCGTGGGCGGCCACGCCTTTAAACCGATAGAGTACCTGGGTGCAGGAATTATTGGTGCCGGTGGTGATCTCGTTGGTATCGCCGGGGTGCCAGCTGAGGGCCGCGTCCAGCTCCTTCCAGACCCCCTCCCGGGCGAGGAAGGCCTTGGCTGCGCCCCCCTCCTCCCCGGGGCAGCCGTAAAAGACCACGGTGCCGGGAAGGGCGCTCCGCTCCAGGAATCGCTTCACGCCGCAGGCCGCGGCGAAGGCGGCGGCCCCCAGCATATTATGGCCGCAGCCGTGGCCTGCCCCGCCGGGCTCCAGGGGCCGGGGGGAAGTCTCCCCCGCCGCCTGGCTGAGGCCGGAAAGGGCGTCGAACTCCCCCAGGATGCCGATCACCGGCCTGCCGGAGCCGAAGAAGCCGGAGAAGGCGGTGGGGATGCCGCCCAGGTTTTCCCTGACGGAAAAGCCCTCGGCCCGGAGCTTTTCCACATAGAGGGCGGCGGAGCGGTATTCCTTGAGGCTCAGCTCCGCATATTCCCAGATCTGATGGGAAAGGGCGGCGAATTCGCCGCCCCGAGCTTCGATATAGGCCTGTGCTTCCTTTTTCGCGTCCATATCAATACAACACCTTGCTCAGAAATTCCTTGGTGCGGGGGTTCTGGGGCCGGTTCATGATGTCGTCGGGATTTCCGCTCTCGGCAATGACGCCCCCGTCCATAAAGAGGATGCGGTCGCTTACCTCCCGGGCGAAGCCCATTTCATGGGTGACGATGACGCTGGTCATGCCGCTCTTCACCAGAGCCTTGATGACGTCCAGCACCTCCCCCACCATCTCCGGGTCCAGGGCGGAGGTGGGCTCGTCGAAAAGCATCACGTCCGGCTCCATGGCCAGGGCCCGGACGATGGCCAGGCGCTGCTTCTGGCCGCCGGAGAGGCGACCGGGATGCTCGTCCTTCTTTTCCAGCAGGCCCACCCGGCTCAGAAGCTGCTCCGCCTGCTCGTCGGCCTCCGCCTGGCTGCGCTTGCCCAGCAGCACCGGGGCCAGCGTGATGTTCTTTTTCACGCTGAGGTGGGGGAAGACATTGAAATGCTGGAAGACCATGCCCATCTTCTGGCGGTGAAGGTTGATGTCCACCTTCTCTCCGGTGATCTCCACGCCCTCAAAGATGATCTTCCCGCTCTCCGGCCTTTCCAGCAGGTTCAGGCAGCGGAGGAAGGTGCTCTTGCCGCCGCCGCTGGGACCGATGATGGAGACCACTTCCCCCTTGGCGATATGCTCCGTGACGCCCTTGAGGACATGCAGCGTCTCCTTCCCGTTCACCGTAAAGCTCTTATGGAGGTCAACGGTCTCGATCAGGTTCTCAGTCATGCGCCTTCAGCCTCCTTTCAAAAGCATTCAGCAGCTTGCTGAGGATGAAGGTGAGCACGAAGTAGATCACGCCCACGATGGTGAGACATTCCATGGTGAGATAGGTATTGCCCTTCACCTTCAGGTAAGAGGTCATCAGATCCCCCACGAAGAAGGTGGAGGCCAGGGAGGTCTCCTTCACCACGGTGATGAATTCGTTGCCCAGGGCGGGCAGAATGTTTTTGATGGCCTGGGGAAGGATGATGCGCATCATGGTCTGCCGCCCGTTGAGGCCCAGGCTGCGGGCCGCCTCCGTCTGCCCCTTGTCGATGGCCTGGATGCCGGAGCGGAAGATCTCGGACACATAGCAGCCGGAATTGATGACCAGGCCCACGGTTACGCTGCCGAATTCCGTCACATGGAAGGGCAGGATCTTGGGCACCAGGAAATAGGCGATGTAGAGCTGCAGCAGCATGGGGGTGCCGCGGACGACCTCCACGATGGCGATGCACAGCCAGTTCAGGGGCTTGAAGCGGGCCGTGCGCCCCAGGTAGAGCAGAAGGCCCAGCACCGCGCCGCAGACCACGGTGATGGCGCTCAGCAGCAGGGTGTAACCCACGCCCTGCAGCAGGAAGACCTTCCAGTACTTCGCCATGATTTTGACGATGTTGCTGAAGAAATCCAAATTCATGACCTCCGGAGATCAGATTTGCGGGGCAGATACATGACCCCGGCGGACCGGGAGGGCCCGTCGGGGTCGGGAAATCAGGCTTATTCCGCAGGCGCGTTGCCCTCGTCGTCGTAGCTGATCTCCTCGGAGGTGGGGATACCGGCCAGAGCCTTGGCATCCTCATACCAGGGGCCGTAATACCCGGCGGCGTAGGCCTTGGCCAGGATCTCGTTGACCCGGGCGGTCAGCTCGTCGGCGCCCTTCCGCAGCAGGATCACGTTGTTCTCCGCTTCCTCGGAAACCTCGAACTCAAAGCCGGTGAAGGCCAGGGCGTCGTTGTTGGCGATGATGGCGTCGCCGTTGCCCTTGGCCACGGCCAGGGCGTCGATATTGCCGTTGCGCAGCGCTTCCACGGCGGTACCGATGTCGGAAAATTCCTTGATGACGGTATTCTCGGGCAGCTGGGACGTGCAGAGGCTCATTTGCAGAGAGGCAGTCTGCGCGCCCACGGTGAGGCCCGCGAAATCCTCTGCCTTGACCCACTTGCCCTCGCTAGCCTTGACGGTGATGATCACCTGCTCGGTCTCGTTGTCGCCGGCATAGTAGTAGTCGGAGAGGTTGAAGTTTTCATTCCGTTCAGGGGTCCAGCTGTAACCGGAGATGGACATATCCACGCTGCCGGTCTGCACGGCGGCCTGGCAGGCGTCGAAGCTCATGGGCTTGACCACCAGGTTGAGGCCCATTTCTTCCGCGATGAACTTGGCCAGGGTCACGTCAAAGCCCACATACTGGTCCTGACCGCTCTTGGAGACATCCACGAACTCCATGGGGGCGAAGTCCGGAGAGATGGCGACGGTGAGGGACCCGGCGGAAATGGTCTCCACAGGGGTGGGAGCGGGTTCGGGAGCGGGCTCGTCGGCAGGCGCGTTGCCCTCGTCGTCATAGCTGATCTCCTCGGAGGTCTCGATGCCGGCCAGGGCCTTGGCGTCCTCATACCAGGGACCGTAGTACCCGGCGGCGTAAGCCTTTGCCAGGATCTCGTTGACCTTGGCGGTCAGCTCGTCGGTGCCCTTCCGCAGCAGGATCACATTGTTCTCCGCTTCCTCGGCGACCTCGAACTCAAAGCCGGTGAAAGCCAGCTGATCGTTGTTGGCGATGATGGCGTCGCCGTTGCCCTTGGCCACGGCCAGGGCGTCGATATTGCCGTTGCGCAGCGCCTCCACGGCGGTGCCGAT
Source organism: Oscillospiraceae bacterium (assembly GCA_902795345.1). Taxonomy (GTDB): domain Bacteria; phylum Bacillota; class Clostridia; order Oscillospirales; family Oscillospiraceae; genus UBA1774. The sequence continues at coordinate 52,104 of CADBKO010000005.1, read as the reverse complement.
GTCGGAAAATTCCTTGATGACGGTGGTTTCGGGCAGCTGGGACGTGCAGAGGCTCATCTGCAGAGAGGCGGTCTGCGCGCCCACGGTGAGGCCCGCGAAGTCCTCCGCCTTGGTCAAGGCGCCTTCCTTTTCCTTGACGGTGATGATGGCCTGCTCGGTCTCGTTGTCGCCGGCATAGTAGTAATCGGAGAGGTTGAAATTCTCGTTCCGCTCGGTGGTCCAGCTGTAACCGGAGATGGACATATCCACGCTGCCGGTCTGCACGGCGGCCTGGCAGGCGTCAAAGCTCATGGGCTTGATCACCAGGTTGAGGCCCATTTCTTCCGCGATGAACTTGGCCAGGGTCACGTCAAAGCCCACATACTGGTCCTGACCGCTCTTGGAGACGTCCACGAACTCCATGGGCGCGAAGTCCGGGGAGATGGCCACGGTGAGGGACCCGGCAGTAACGGTATTCCAGGCGGCTGCTCCCGGCGCAGGTTCCGGCGCAGCGGTAGGCGCGGTTTCCGGAGCCTTGGTCTCCGCGGGCTGCTCGGCCGGCTTCTTGGCGCAGCCGCCCAGGCACAGCGCCGCCAGCAGCACGAGCGCCAGCGCCAACGCAACGATCTTCTTCATTTCCTTATCCTTCTTCCTTGTTTGGGTTTTCATTTCTATCCCGGTCCGACGGGAACGTGGCCTAGTATACTCGCATAAATATTCATTGTCAAGAGAATTTTGTGAATTATATTCAGATTATGGGTATTTATGGGAGGGCCGGGCCGGAAAAAGGACACCCGGCGGCGGTGCCGCCGGGTACCCGTTCAGCTGCTTTAGCGCGCCAGGGAATAGCCGCCGTCGATGGTGAGGACGGCGCCGGTCATGATGTCGCTGGCCTCGGAAGCCAGGTAGACCGCCAGGGCGCCGATCTCGATGGGCTCGCCGTAGCGCCCGTAGGGGATGTTGCGGGTGAGCATCTCCTCCACCTCTTTGGGGGCCTCGGAGGAGAGGTTGGAATGGGTGTAGCCCGGGGCGATGGCATTGACGTTGATGTGGTAGGGGCCCCACTCCCAGGCCAGGCACTTGGTCAGCCGGTTCAGGCCCGCCTTGGCCACGTTGTAGGGGGTGAAGGAGGGGATGTTGCACATCTCGCCGGAGTTGGAGGTGACGTTGATGACCTTGCCCTTGCCCTTCTCCCGCATGATCTTGCCCACCAGGTAGCAGAGGCGGAAAGCGCCGTTGAGGTCCACATCGATGCAGTGGAACCACTCCTTGAGGTCCTCCCCGTACTCCAGGATGTTGCCCATGGCAGCCACGCCGCCGTTGTTCACCAGGATGTCCACGGTGCCGAAGTCGGCCACCACCGCATCGACGCTGGCCTTGCAGTTGTCATAGTCGGTGATGTCGGTCTTGTACCACTTGTAGGTGCCGCCCAGGGGGGCCAGCTTCTGCAGGGCTTCCTCCGCCCGGTCCTGACGGCGGCAGAAGATGGCGATGTTGGCGCCCTGCTCCGCCATGGCGGTGGCGATGCCGAAGCCGATGCCGGTGTCGCCGCCGGTGATGATGGCGACCTTATCCTTCAGGCAGAATGCGTTTTTCATGGAATCGATCATGTTGTATTGCTCCTTTCGGTAAATCAGTATAGTTTTTCTTATCCTACCATTCTTTTTTCAAAAAGGCAATCAATTCCTGAAATTAGAGTGGAAAACTGCGCCGCTTTCCGCTATAATTACCTTGTTATATAGCAATCAGTCGGGAGGGGGCGTCTCCTCCCTTTTCAAGGAGGTCTGGACTATGCCGGATTATGCGGGTGTAAACGGTCTGCGGGAGGACTTTAAAGTCGTCGGCCAGCCCAATCTGCCGGGCGTGCTCTCTTACGCCGTGGCAACGGGCGTCGCCAAGTTCGGCGGGGACTATGTGAAGCCGGATATGCTCTATGCCAGGTTCCTGCACAGCCCCTATGCCAACGCGAAGATCGTGAAGCTGGACACCACCAGGGCCAGGGCCATCCCCGGCGTGGTGGACATCCTCACCTGGGAGGACCCGGATATCGCAAACTTCGTGGGCAACGGGGAGCACTGGGGCTCTCCCCGCCCCTGGCTGGACAACATCGCGGATATGGAGGGGGCCGAGGTAGGCTGCATCGTGGTCTGCGAGACGGAGGACCTGTGCGACGAGGCCCTGCGGGCCCTGGACATCGAATGGGAAGTGCTGCCCCATGTGGTGGACATCAAAAAGGGCGCGGAGAAGGATGCTTTCGTCATCTTCCCCGGCAACCCCACCCCCACCACCTTCGGCCACCGGGGAGGCGGCGGGCCGGACCTGCCCCCCAAGGAGGGCAACGTCTCCCACGCCGGTCTGGATGAAGGGGACGCGGAGAAGGCCATGGCGGAGAGCGAATTTTCCCTGGAATTCGACATGAACATGCCCTCCTACGGCTCCGTGGTGCCCAACATCCCCGGCTCCATCGGCTGGTGGGAGGAGGACCCCTACCGGGGGACCACCCTCCACATCGAAGGCGCGGTGCGCAACCGGGAGCCCATCGCCCGGTCCTACGGCATGCCCATCGAGAACACCATCCAGGAGGGCCTTTTCATGGGCGGGCGCTACTGCGACTGGGGCCTGCGGCGCAGCCAGGAGATCACCCCCCTGCTGAGTAAGCGCACCGGGCGGCCCGTCCGCTGCGTGAACACCCGGGAGGAGACCTTCGATTTCCTCATGAACCAGCGCTTCTGCCATGTGAAGGTGGGCTTTGACAGGAAGGGCGTCATCACCGCCATCATCGACAATTCCCTGGCGGACGGCGGCGTCCGGGGCAGCTCTTCCTTCGGAACAGCGGGGGACCTGACCTACGGGCCCTATACCTCCATCAAGTGCTGCGACGTGAAGCAGCGCATGGACATCGTGGATTCCAACCGGGGCATGATGTATGTTTCCGGCCAGCACTGCCCCTTCAACTGGGACATCATCAGCGTCGCGGAATACCTGATCGCGGAAAAGCTGGGGCTCGACCCCATCGACGTGGCCCGGGCAAACCTCCACGGACCCAAGGAGAAGGACGACACGGACCCGGTGCCCTCCTTCGAGGCCTGCATCGAAAAGGGCCGCAAGCTCATGGACTGGAACTGGCACGCCGACGGCGCCAAACGCCTGCCCGACGGGCGGCTCCACGGGGCCTCCTTCCGCTACCAGCAGTGCCCCCGGCACTCCGGCATGAACTACTCCGTGAAGCTGGAGCTGCGGAACGGCGTGGTCCACTTCCCCACCCAGGGCCCTCATGTGGGCATCTACGCCGTGGAATGCAACGTCATGGTGGCCGCCGAGGAGCTGGGCCTCAAGTATGAGGACATCGCCGTGGACTTCGACTACCGGGAGGCCTTCACCCCCATGGGCGGCGGCTCCGACGGCACCACCGCCTCCTCCTGGGTCACCAAGGAATGTGCCAACGATCTGAAGCGGCAGATCCTGGAATCCGCCGTGCGCCAGGCGAATAACCCGCCGGCCCCCGGCATGTTCGGCGGCTTCGGCGGCCCCCGCAAAGAGAATCCCCTGAAAGGGCACACCCCCGAGGAGCTGGATATGGCGGACGGCATGGTCTGCCTGAAAGCGGACCACAGCGTAGGCCTGCCCCTGAAGGAGGCCACCTATGAGAACCTCTTCGCCACCTATACCGGCAAGCCGCCCCTGTCCGTCTGGAGCGTGGGCCCCGGCGCGAGGCAGCTGGACGCCATGAACACCGCTTACTGCGAGGTGGCTGTGGACGAGGAGACCGGCGAAGTGGAGATCCTCCGCTTCGGCGTGGTGGCGGACCCCGGCAAGGTCATCCGGCCCACCTCCCTGGAGAGCCAGGTGGACCAGGTCATGTTTTTCAGCACCGGCTGCCAGCTGCTGGAGGATTTCATCTTCGACGAGCACACCGGCGTGCAGCTGAACTCCAACATGATCGACTACCTGAAGCCCACCGTGCTGGACGCGCCGCCCGTGGAAAAGGAATTCCTGGAGACGAGGGCCAGCAACGCGGCCTACGGGGCCAGCGGCATCTCCCACAGCCTGGCCAACACCCATCTGGTCATTATGGCCATCCACAACGCCATCGGCGTGTGGGTGGATCCCCCCGCCACCCCCGACAAGGTGCTGAAAGCCCTGGGGAAGGCATAATACCGTCTGCGATCCCGGCAAGGGAAGCAAATATACATAATATATTTATGAGGTGAATGCCATGTATTGCAGTCAGTGCGGCCAGCAAATGCCGAACAATGCGGCGGTCTGTCCCTCCTGCGGCGCACCCCAGGGGAACACCAAATTCTGTTCCAATTGCGGGACCAGGATCGCCGCGAACGCCGTCGCATGCCCCAATTGCGGCGCCCGGCTGGAGGTGACGCGAGCTGCGGCGGCGGCAGCGCCGGTCTCCCAGATGCCGCCCATCATCATCAACAACACCAGCAGCAGCAACAATACCAACACCAACAACAATAACCTCAACAACGCCAACGGCGGCGGCAGCATCTACCAGAACCAGAACTACGGCGGCTACGCCCGGGGGCCGGTAAAGCAGCTGCGGACCAACCGCGGCCTTTTGAAGATGATCCTCCTGTCCCTCATCACCCTGGGCATCTACGGGCTCTGGGTCATGTATACCATCACCGAGGACGTCAATACCATCGCCACCCCCTATGACCGGAAGACGACCATGAACTTCCTCCTGCTGGCCTTCGTTTTCAGCTGGCTGACCCTGGGCATCGCGCCGCTGGTGTGGTATCACCGCATTTCCAACCGCATCGGCAACGAGCTGCTGCGCCGGGGTATTCCCTATAAATTCGGCGCCGGCACCTTCTGGGGCTGGGGCATCTTGGGCGTCATCATCATTATCGGGCCCCTGGTCTACTGCCACAAGATGATGAAGAGCATGAACCTCCTCTGCGCGGATTACAACGTCCGTGGCTGAGAGATACGGTATTAAAGGCACGGGCAGTCTTGCCCGTGCCTTTTAGCCCGTCAAGTCCGACAACGAAGCATGGCGGAAATCAGACCGCAAAGACTGTCTTGTTTTAATCGAAGAATAGTATTAGAAGGTGGAAATATGAAATACTGCACGAATTGCGGAAGTCCCCTCTCCGAAGGGATGAATTTCTGCGGCAACTGCGGCGTGCCCGTGGGAGCCGGGACAGCGGAGGCTGAACGGGTCTATGTGCCGCCCTATTACGACGCGCCTCCCCGTCGGGACGACGGTCTCGTCACCGTGGCCAAGGTCTTTCTGATCCTGGGCTGCATCGGCTTCGGCGTCTTTCTCATCCCCCTGGCCTGGTGCATCCCCATCACCGTCAGCATCTTCCGGAAGCTGAACAGCGGCGAGGAGATCGGCGCGGGGCTGAAAGTCTGTGCCCTGCTCTTTGTCAACCTTATCGCGGGGATACTGCTGCTGTGTATGGAGGAATGAGAGGGCGGCGGAAAAGGCAATGAAAACAAGGTGCGCAGTTTTTGCCCTGTTCCCAGCTTTCCTTCTCTGCCTCGGCCTCATGGCCTGCGCGCCGGAACAGGCTGCGCCGGCGCCGGAAGCCCAGGCGGTCTTTGCCCCGGCGGAGCCGACGGCGGAAGCGGTCAGCGCCCCCTCCCCCGCGACGGTGACGGAGGCGCCCGCCCGGGAAACGGAAGCGCCTGGGGAAACCGCGCCTCCCCCTGAAACCGAAGCTCCCGCGGAGACTGCGCCGGTGGAAGCTCCCGACGACCGGGACCCCCTGCAGGCGGCGATAGAAGCCTGCGCCACGGCGGAAAAGACGGAGCAGATCGTCCTCGCCGTCAACCGTGAGCTGAGCTTTTGGGAGAAGGCGGAGGACGGCTCCTGGCAGAAGCGGATGGAGGCCGCCTGCGGCTACGGGAAGAATGGGCTGGTGCTTGGAGAGGAGCGGATCATGGGATCGAAAACCACCCCCATCGGCGCTTTTCCCCTGACCCTGGCCTTCGGCACCGGCGAGAATCCGGGGACGGACATGACCTGGCGGCAGATCACGGAGGCCTCCTATTGGTCCGAGGCGGAGGACGAGAGCTTCAACACCTGGGTGGAGAGCGAGGCCCCGGTGCCCGGGGAGCATCTGATCGACTACTATCAATACAAATACGCCGTCAACATCGGCTTCAACCTGGAGGACATCGTTTACAGCCGGGGCAGCGCTATCTTCCTCCACTGCAAAAGCGCCGACCACTGGGACACCGCGGGCTGCGTCAGCCTGGAGGAGGAGGACATGCTGAACCTGCTGCGGATGCTCCGCGACGGGGCGTATATGATCATCGTCCCGGACGCGGAGAGCATCGGGGATTACTGAGGATCGGCGCTTCCCCTCATCCGCCCCTTCGGGCACCTTCCCCCAGGGGCAATGTCGTTAAAGCAGGAACCATCCATTCTCCGTCATTGCGAGACCGCAAAGCGGTCGTGGCAATCCGTTTCTTCGCCCCTTTTGCGGCCTGAACGGGAGCAGGACGGGAATACGGATCGCCACAGCCGGTGTGCGCACTGGCTTCACGATGACGGTAAGGGGAGATTTTACGCTTAAATTGGTGACATTACCCCCAGGGGAAGGCAGGCGCAGCGGCGGAAAATGCTCCCCTTCGGGTGGAGCTGGCGCGAAGCGGCGGAGAAGACAGGCCATCGAATCAGCGGCTGCTATGAAGCACCCTGACTCCCTCCGTCATCGCCTTTCGGCGATGCCCACCTCCCTCAAAGAGGGAGGCTGACGAAAAGCCATGAGGCACGGGCGAAAATCCGCCCGTGCCTCCGTGTATCTGCGTATCTGCGCTTATTTCTTCTTTTTGCTCTTTTTGCCCTTGTCCTCCCCGAAGAGGTCGCCCAGGATGCTTCCCTTCCTTCCCTCTTCTCCGAAGGTCTCCCCCAGCTTGCGCAGCAGCTCCTTCTGCTCGCCGGTGAGGTTCATGGGGGTCTGCACCGTCACCTTCACGAACTGGTCGCCCCGGCCGGAGGAATTGAGGTGCGGGATGCCCTTTCCCCGGAGGCGGAAGACCGTGCCGGTCTGGGTGCCGTCGGGGATGGTGTACTTCACCTTCCCGTCCAGGGTGGGGACCTCCACGCTGTCGCCCAGGGCCGCCTGGGTGATGGTGATGGGCATATCGTAATATACGTCGAAGCCCTCCCGCTCGAACTGGCTGTGGGGCAGGACGCTGACGGTGACCAGCAGGTCGCCGGCGGGTCCGCCGTGCAGGCCCCGGTGGCCCAGCCCGTGGACGGACAGGGTCTGCCCGTCGTCGATGCCCGCAGGGAACTCCACCTTGGCGGTGGTGTTCTTCCGCACGGCGCCCTTGCCGCGGCACTTGCGGCAGGGGCTGTGGATGATCTTGCCGGTGCCGGAGCAGTCCGGGCAGGGGGAGGAGCTGGACATGACCCCGAAGGCGGTGCGCACCTGGCTGCGGACGGTGCCCGTGCCGGAGCAGCGCTTGCAGACCTCGGGGGTTGTGCCCTTCTCGCAGCCGGTCCCGCCGCACTCGGGGCAGTTCTCGATGCGGGAGACGGGGACCTCCTTGGTGCAGCCGAAGGCCGCCTCCTCAAAGGTAAGCTCCGCCTGGACGCGGATATTCTCCCCCCGCCGGGCGGTGTTGGCCGAGCGCGCGCCGCCGCTGCGGGCCGCTCCGCCGCCGAAGAAGGAATCGAAAATATCTCCGATGTCGAAATCACCGAAGCCTCCAAAGCCGCCGCCAAAGCCGCCCCCCGCGCCCTGACCGGCCGCGAAATTGGGATCGACCCCGGCGAAGCCGAACTGATCGTAGCGGGAACGCTTCTCCGGGTCGGACAGCACCTCGTAGGCTTCTCCGATCTCCTTGAACCGGGCCTCTGCGCCCTTGTCACCCGGATTCATGTCCGGGTGGTTTTCTTTGGCCAGACGGCGGTATGCCTTTTTGATCTCGTCCTCACTGGCCCCCCTCTGGAGCCCCAGGACCTCGTAATAATCCCGTTTATCCGCCATGTTGCCACCTCGCTTGCTCTCCGGAGCGGTCTGAAAATGCGCCGCTCCCTATGTCCGAAAAACCTGCCGCGCGCCGTCGGCAAAAAAGCAGCCGACGGCGCGAAGCAGAGAAAGAAGATGATTTAATACCGGTGCTTATTTGTTGTTGTCGTCGTCATCCACGACCTCGTAGTCGGCGTCCTGATAACCGGCGCCCGCGCTGCCGCCGCCGGGATTGGGGCCTGCATAGCCCGCGCCCGGATCACCGCCGGGGGCTCCCTGGGGACCCGCCGCGCCGTTGGCCTGATAGAGCTTCTCGGAGAGCTTGTAGAAGGCCTGGGTCAGCTCCTCCGTAGCGGCCTTGATGGCGGCGGAGTCGGTGCCCTGCAGGGCGGTCTTCAGCTTTTCGATCTGCTCCTTCACCGGGCCCTTGTCCGCGTCGGAGAGCTTGTCGCCCGCCTCCTCCAGGGTGCGCTCGGCCTGATAGACCATCTGGTCGCCCTGGTTGCGGATGTCCACTTCCTCCTTGCGCTTGGCGTCCTCGGCGGCATACTGCTCGGCTTCCTTGACGGCCCGCTCGATGTCCTCCTTGGACATGTTGGAGGAGCTGGTGACGGTGATATGCTGCTCCCGGCCGGTGCCCAGGTCCTTGGCGGACACGTTCACGATGCCGTTGGCGTCGATGTCGAAGGAGACCTCGATCTGCGGCACGCCGCGGCGGGCGGGGGCGATCCCGTCCAGATGGAAGCGGCCCAGAGACTTGTTGTAAGCGGCCATCTCACGCTCGCCCTGGAGGACGTTGACCTCCACGCTGGTCTGGTTGTCGGCGGCGGTGGAGAAGACCTGGCTCTTCTTGGTGGGGATGGTGGTGTTGCGCTCGATCAGCTTGGTGAACACGCCGCCCAGGGTCTCGATGCCCAGGCTCAGGGGCGTCACGTCCAGCAGCAGGATGCCTTCCACGTCGCCGCCCAGCACGCCGCCCTGGATGGCGGCGCCCACGGCCACGCACTCGTCGGGGTTGATGCCCTTGAAGGGCTCCTTGCCGGTGAGGCGCTTGACCTCCTCCTGCACGGCGGGGATACGGGTGGAGCCGCCCACCAGCAGCACCTTGTTCAGCTCGCTGGCGCTGAGGCCGGCGTCAGAAAGGGCCTGCTTCACGGGGCCGGTGGTCTTCTGCACCAGATGGGCTGTCAGCTCATTGAACTTGGCCCGGGTCAGGGTCAGGTCCAGATGCTTGGGGCCGTTGGCATCCGCTGTGATATAGGGCAGGTTGATGTTGGAGGTGGTGACGCTGCTAAGCTCGATCTTGGACTTCTCGGCGGCCTCGCGCAGACGCTGCATGGCCACGCGGTCGGTGCTCAGGTCGATGCCGTTTTCCTTCTTGAACTCGGCCACCAGGTAATTCATGATGCATTCGTCGAAGTCGTCGCCGCCCAGGTGGGTGTCGCCGGCGGTGGCCAGCACTTCGATGACGCCCTCGCCGATCTCCAGCACGGAGACGTCGAAGGTGCCGCCGCCCAGGTCGTAGACCATGATCTTCTGGTCGGTCTCCTTGTCCAGACCGTAGGCCAGAGCCGCGGCGGTGGGCTCGTTGATGATACGCTTGACCTCCAGGCCCGCGATCTTGCCCGCGTCCTTGGTGGCCTGCCGCTGGCTGTCGTTGAAGTAGGCGGGGACGGTGATGACCGCCTCGGTGACGGTGCCGCCCAGATAGCTCTCGGCGTCAGCCTTCAGCTTGGCCAGGATCATGGCGCTGATCTCGGGAGGGGTGAAGTTCTTGCCGTCGATGCTCACCTTGTAGTTGGAGCCCATATGGCGCTTGATGGAGCTGACGGTGCGGTCGGGGTTGGTGACGGCCTGACGCTTTGCCACCTGGCCCACCATACGCTCGCCGGTCTTGGAGAAGGCCACCACCGAGGGGGTGGTGCGGCTGCCTTCCGCGTTGGCGATGACAACGGGTTCGCCGCCTTCCATAACGGCGACGCAGCTGTTTGTAGTACCCAAATCTATACCAATGATCTTACCCATGATTCAATTCCTCCTTATTTGCACTCTATCGTCAGTTTGCCACTTTTACCATGGCAAATCGGATGACCTTGTCGTTCAGTTTGAAGCCTTTTTGGAATTCCTCCACCACCAGGTTCTCGCCCAGGGTTTCGTCCTCCACATGGACCACCGCATTGTGCTCCGCCGGGTCGAAGGGCTGCCCCTCCGCCTCGATGGGCGTGACCCCCAGCTTCTCGAAGATGGCCAGCAGCTGGGTCATGGTCATTTCCACGCCTTTATAGAAATTGGGATCGGAACACTCCGCCTTCAGCGCCCGGGCCAGGTTGTCGTAGACCGGGAGGAGCTGCAGCACCGTGTCGGCTTTGCCGTCGGAATAGGTGTTCTCCTTCTCCTTCTGGCTGCGGCGGCGGTAGTTGTCGTATTCGGCGGCCAGGCGCAGGTATTTGTCCTTCTCTGCGGCCAGGGCCGCTTCCGTTTCCGCCTTGAGGGCTTCCAGCTTCTTTTTCAGCTCGCCCTCTTTTTTCCGCCCGAATTTCCGTTCCTTCTCCGGAGCGGTCTCTTCCGTTTCGGGGGTCCCGGCTGCGGCGGCTTCCGGTTCCTTTTTTTCTTCTTCGGGAGTCTCCGTTTCTTCCGCGGTCTCCTGTTTCAACTTTTCCTCGTCCATGGCTATCTCTTCTCTCCATCGTTATCGGTGGGCGCCGTCAGCTGGGGGGGCGGCTGGGACATGCCCGCCAGGGCTGCCCACTGCATCCCCATGGCGATGCCCCGCAGATAGGCGGCCACCTTCGCATAATCCATGCGGGTGGGGCCCACGACCCCGATCACGCCCCGCATATCATTGCCCATATCGTAGGAAGCCAGCACCACGCCGCTGTCCTTCAATTCCTCGGCCACGTTCTCCGGCCCGATGAGGATCCGGACGCCGCCTCCGTCCCCGTCCTGGGGGATGTCCCGGATCACGCTCTCGTCGGAGAGGTAATCCATCAGCTTCTGGGCCTTGTCCACATCCCGGTATTCCGGGAGGCTGAGGATATTGCTGGCGCCCACCAGCTGGGGCCGGCCCTGCTGGGCGGGGGTCATGGCCTGCACCGCGAAGGCCGCCAGGGCAGCCACAGCGCCGCTCTCGTCCCCCAGGCTCCGCTCGGCGGCCTGAACCAGCGCGCTGTCGATCTTTTCCGGGGGCAGGTTCGTGAAGCTGGCGTTGAACACGGTGGCCATCTTCCGCACCAGGCTTTCGTCTATCCCCTCGGGGAAGCGCATCACCCGGTTCACGGCGCTTTCGTCGTCCAGCAGGACCACGGCGATCACCGTACCCGCGTCCACCCGGATCAGGTCGTAGCGGCGGATGACGTGGCTCAGGCTGGGGGCGGCGGCGGTGTAGACGGGGTAGCTGGTCATCTCGCTCACCAGCTTGCCCGCGTCGGCCAGAAGATCGTCGAATTTCGCCATCTTCTGTTTCAGCGCGTCGTTGATGCGCTGCGTCTCCTCCAGGCTGAGGCGATGCTCGTTCATCAGCTCGTTGACGTAGATCCGGTAGCCCTGGGGGGAGGGGATGCGCCCGGCGGAGGTGTGGGGCTGCTCCAGCAGGCCCATGGCAGTCATGTCCGCCATCTCGTTGCGGATGGTGGCGCTGGAGAGGTTCAGCTCCTCGGAGGCGGCGATGGCCTTGCTGCCCACGGGCTCCGCCGTGGCGACATAGCTTTCCACGATGAGCTTCAGGATCTTCCGCTTCCGCTCGCTGAGCTCCATGCTGCCTGCCTCCTTCCGCTTTTAGCACTCTTGTCCCCCGAGTGCTAACCACAATATAATACGCTTCTCCGTCCTTGTCAAGGGCAATTTGAAAACAATTTGTGAAGGAAGAAAAACGGGGTGCAAGTCGCGCCGGAAAAAAGTTTTCCCCCATGTGAAAAATATTCGTTGCAATCCCAAAGACCCGGTTATATAATGTTACGGTTATTTTTCAGATATGCACCTGCGGGCGCGAAATTGCCCGCGATACGGAAAGGGCTGATTCCCATGGACATTCGCAATATCGCCATCATCGCCCATGTTGACCACGGCAAGACCACCCTGGTCAACGAAATGCTCCGGCAGGGGGGCGTGTTCCGCGAAAACCAGGTGGTGGAGGACCGGGTCATGGACTCCGGGGACCTGGAACGGGAGCGGGGCATCACCATCCTGGCCAAGAACACCGCTATTCATTATAAGGATACCAAGATCAACATCGTGGACACCCCGGGCCACGCCGACTTCGGCGGCGAGGTGGAACGGGTGCTGAAAATGGTCAACGGCGTGCTCCTGCTGGTGGACGCGGCGGAGGGCCCCATGCCCCAGACCCGCTTCGTCCTCTCCAAGGCCCTGGAGCTGGGCCACCGGGTCATCGTGGTGGTCAACAAGATCGACCGGCCCGACGCCCGGGTCCACGAGGTCATCGACGAGGTGCTGGAGCTGCTGCTGGAGCTGAACGCCACGGACGAGCAGCTGGACAGCCCCATGCTCTTCTGCTCCGCCAGGGCGGGCACCGCCGCCTACTCCCCGGAGGCGGAGGGCGTGGACCTGCGCCCCCTTTTCGACACGATCCTGGAATATATGCCCGCCCCGGAGCGGGACGAGGCTGCCCCCCTGCAGATGCTGGTCTCCTCCCTGGACTACAACGACTATGTGGGGCGCATCGCCATCGGGCGCATCCAGCGGGGCGTCCTCAAGCAGAACCAGGAGATCCTGGTGCTGAACGCGGAGAAGCCGGAGCAGAAGGAGAAGGCCAAGGCCGTCAGCCTCTATGTCTTCGACGGGCTGGCAAGGACGCCGGTGACGGAAGCCTTCGCCGGGGACATCGCGGCCCTCAGCGGCATCGGGGACGTCACCATCGGGGACACCATCTGCGCCCCCGACTGCCCGGAAGCGCTGCCCTTTGTCAAGATCTCCGCCCCCACCATGGAGATGACTTTCTCCGTCAACGACAGCCCCTTCGCGGGCACCGAGGGCAAATTCGTCACCTCCCGGGCCCTGCGGGACCGGCTCTTCCGGGAAACGCTGAAGGACGTGAGCCTCCGTGTCACGGAGACGGACAGTACCGACAGCTTCAACGTGGCGGGCCGGGGCGAAATGCACCTCTCGATCCTCATCGAGACCATGCGCCGGGAGGGCTTTGAATTCCAGGTCTCTCCCCCCCGCGTGCTGACCAAGGAGGAAAACGGCGTCCTCATGGAGCCCATGGAAGAAGTGGTCATCGACGTGCCGGATGCCTGCGTGGGCTCCGTCATCGAGAAGCTGAGTAACCGCAAGGGCGAGCTGAAGGAAATGAACCCCACGGGGACGCGCACCAAGCTCATTTTCCTGGTGCCCAGCCGGGGCCTCTTCGGCTACCGCAGCGAATTCCTCACCGACACCCGGGGCGAGGGCATCATGGCCTCCGTCTTCGACTCCTACGCCCCCATGAAGGGGGAGGTCAAGCGCCGCAGCACCGGCAGCCTTATCGCCTTTGAGACCGGGGAAGCGGTGGCCTACGGCATCTTCAACACCCAGGACCGGGGCACCATGTTCATCGGGCCGGGGGTGAAGGTCTACGGCGGCATGGTGGTGGGCTCCTGCCCCAAGCAGGAGGACATCGTCATCAACGTCTGCCGCAAAAAGCAGATGACCAACATGCGGGCTGCCGGCTCCGACGAAGCCCTGCGCCTGGTGCCCCCCAGGATCATGAGCCTGGAGCAGTGCATGGAGTTCCTGGCGGACGACGAGCTGCTGGAGGTCACTCCCAAGTCCCTGCGGCTTAGGAAGCGGGTGCTGGACCACGAGCGGCGGGCCAAGAGCACCTTCCGGGCCAAGCAGAATAAATAAGGATATAGATATGCCGCGCCGGGGAGTTTTCTGTGCTCCCCGGCGTTTTGGACGGGAGGCGCGGCTATGAGACTGCTGTTTGAGATGGACAAAAAGGATTATGCCGCATGTACGCACTCATTTACCCGCAACTCCGCCAGGAGCATCATCATCCGGGACAAGAAAATCGCCATGATCCACAGCGCGAAGTACGACCATTATAAATTTCCTGGCGGCGGCATTGAAACCGGGGAAACGCCTGAGGAAGCTATGGCGCGGGAAACCCTGGAGGAAGCCGGACTCGTTGTGATCCCCTCTTCCGTTCGGGAATACGGATATGTCCATCGGATCCAGAAAAGCGACGGGGACGAAACGGAGTGCTTCATTCAGGACAATTTCTATTATCTTTGTGAGGTTGAGTCTTCCACAGCCCCGCAAAAGCTGGACGGATACGAAGCGGAGGAGGCATACACGCTGGAATGGGTCGTCCCTTATAACGCAATCCGCAGGAACCGCAGCGTTGTGGAAAGCCCGCATAATCATCCCATGATGCTGGAGCGTGAGGCGCGGGTCCTGGAACTTTTGATATCGGAGGGATATTTTGGCTGATGCTTCATGCAATCACGAAGGTGACGGATGAGATCGTCACGATCATGGATGGAAACGTCTATGGCGTCTGGCTTTACGGAAGTGTCGTGCTGAATGATTTTCGCTTGGGGTGGAGCGACATTGATTTCGTCGCGCTCACCGACAGGCCGATCTCCGAAAGTCAGGCCATGCAGCTGCTTACCCTCCGGCAGGATATGCTCAAAAATGATCCCGGTAATCCGTACTATCGTTGCTTTGAAGGGATCATTGCCGACAGAACGGAATACCTCAGCCAATCATTTCACAGGCTGGTCTATTGGGGGACCAGCGGGCAGCGCGTGACCGACCGCTTTGCCCACGACGCTTTCTCCCTGTTCGAGCTGGCAAAGTACGGAAAGCCCATCTTAGGAGGGGAGCCATGGGTATTCCCACCGCCTGACAGGGAGGAATTGGTCTCAGCGGTCCGGGCGCATTACGATTCCATCCGGAAATATGCTGTCGAAACAAATGAAATGCTCTATTCCTGCGGCTGGCTGCTGGACATTGCGCGCTGCATCTATACATTGAGGTACAACGACGTCATCGCCAAAACCAGGGCGGGGCTCTGGGCGTTGGAGGAGCATATCTTTCCCGATGAAACGCCGCTGAAGAAAACCATCGAGATACGACAGCAGCCGACTTACTATAAAGCTAGCGCGGAAACCAAGCGGTGGCTGAAGAATTTGGGTCCTGTCGTTCAGCGGTATGCGGACGTACTGGAACATGAATTGCTGATGCAGTGAGGACAGGAAAACATGAGCATCACACTTACCGAAAATAACAAGCGCCTGGAATTGGAAATCCTGGGCTATGAATTCCCCGACGTTGAGGGTGATTATTTCGACGCCAACTGGCTGAACGTGGGTATTCGCTATGACGACGGAAATCTCTCCTTCCGCCAGGTGGACAGCTGTCTGCTGGCCTTCGAGCTGGAGGAGCTGACGGAGACCCTGGACGCCATCCTGGAGGGGCGGGAAACCGGGACGGCCACCGACTTCATGGAGCCCTATCTCACCCTGTCCGTGACCCGGAAGGGGGAAGGCTTTGACGTGCAGATCCGCTTCGTCTACGACACCGGCTCCCCCTGGAAGGAAGTCTGCGTATGTCAGGAGATGGACAGTCGGGAGCTTAGGGAAATGAACGACAGCCTGAAAGAGATGTACGCCCGTTTCCCCCGGCGGGACAAGAGGGATTGAAAAAGCCTCCCTCTCTGAGGGAGGTGGCTCCGGCCCTGGCCGGAGACGGAGGGAGTCAGGGCACTTCATAGCTGCTGCTTCCAATGATAGCTGCTGCTTATCCACCGCTGACTCCCTCAGTCAGCTTCGCTGACAGCTCCCTCAGAGAGGGAGCCATGCCCCATACCGCCCGTTTCCCTTTGACAAGGGGAGGCGGGTGTGCTATTTTGAGGGCAGATGAAATAATAATACAGGAGGCATATCATGGACGTTATCAAGATCGTCACGCCCGAAGCCAAGCCCGGCGAATTTGCCCTGCCCACCATGGACGTGAGCGCCGTCAAGCGCAAATTCCTGGACATCCCCTATGTCCCCGGCGGCGGCAATCCCCAGTCCCTGGACATTTTCCTCCCCGACGAGGGGGACGGCCCCTTCCCCACCATCATCTTCATCCACGGCGGCGCCTTCTGGGGCGGCGACAAGCGGGACACCCAGAACATCTACCTGATGAACGGCATCCGCCGGGGCTACGCGGTGGTGAACATGAACCACCGTCTCTCCCAGGAAGCCAAATTCCCCCTGCCGGTGTATGACGTGAAGGCGGGCGTCCGCTTCCTGCGGGCCAATGCCGCGAAATACTGCCTTGACCCGGACCGCTTCGCCGTGGGCGGCAACTCCGCCGGGGCCTACTTCGCCGCCCTGCTGGGCACCAGCGCCGACGTGGCCGCCCTGGAGGATTACAGCATGGGCAATGCCGGCGTCAGCAGCCGCGTGCAGGCGGCCATCGGCCTTTTCGGCGTGTATGACCTCACCATGCAGAGCCAGTTCACCGAGGACAGCCCCGCCACCGGCGGCTTCAAGATGCCCAACTTTGCCGACCAGTTCGCGGGCGTGGTCTGCCGGGAGCATCCCGAGCTCATGGCCCTCACCTGGCCCGGCAGCTATGTGACCAAGGACTGCGCTCCCACCCTCATCCAGGGCGGCACCGCCGACGAGATCGTGCCCTATGAGGCTTCCCCCCAGCTGGTGGACAAGATCAACGCCGTCTGCGGCGACGGGCGGGCCATCCTCCAGGCCCTGGAGGGAAGGACCCACGGCCACCCCGACTATGCCACCCCGGAAAATGAGGAGAAGCTCTTCGCCTTCCTAGACAGTGTGCTGAAGAAGTAACGCATCCCCCTTCTCCCCGCGGCAAAGGCCGCGGGGAGATTTTTCTTCCCGTATCCCCTCCGTCTGTGGTATAGTAAAATCACAAATCCAACACTGAGGAGGCGCACCCCATGCGCGATCTTGCCTATCGCCGGGCGGTCATCCATTCCGCCGCGGCAGACTATGACCACTGCGGCCATCTCGTCACCTCCGGGGACGACAGCATGAGCTGGCTGAGCGGCGATTCCGGGCGGGAATGGCTGCTCTTTGACCTGGGCGGGCCCTGCGAGATCCAAATGATCCGCATTTCCTGGCTCCGCTGCCCCGGCGCGCTGGAGATCCAGATCCCCCTGGGGGAGCGGTGGTTCACCCAGCGCACCCTTCGGCCCCAGGAGGGGGAGCAGGTCATCCTGCCGGGCCAGCTGCGCACGGACAGGCTGCGCCTCTTCTTCCGCATGGCCCCCGGGGAGCGCTGCGAGATCCAGAAGGTGGAGCTGCTGGGGGAGGGGGAAACGCCCGCCCTGCCGGAAAGCCCCTGGCGCATCGCCCGGGCCCCGGAGGTGGAGGCCGGCGGAGAAGCCCTTTCACTGGACTACGATGATTCTGCCTGGCTGCCCGCCCAGGTGCCGGGAACGGCCCTCGTCAGCTGGCAGAAGGCCGGAGCCGTGCCGGAGATGGACGCGTCCGACGGACAGTTCCAGATCTCCGACGCCTGGTTTTTGACGGATTTCTGGTATCGCCGGGTCTTCGACGCCCCGGAGGGGGAGGGCCGGGTCTGGCTGACGCTGAGGCAGGTGAACTGGAAGGCGGAGGTCTGGCTCAACGGCAAGCTGCTGGGCAGGATCGAAGGGGCTTTCCTGCGGGGCAAATGGGACGTGACGGAGCTGCTGAAGCCCACGGGGAACTGCCTCGCCGTCAGGATATTCACCAACGCCACCCCCGGCCCCATCAAGGTCCACACCCGGGAGACGGCGGGGCCCAACGGCGGTCCCCTGGGGGCGGACAACCCCACCATCCACGCCGCCGCAGGCTGGGACTGGATGCCCACGGTGCGGGGCCGGAACGTGGGCCTCATCGGCCCTGTGGAGCTGACGCGCACCAAGGGACGGCTGCTGGCGGAGGACCCCTGGGTGAGGACGGAGCTGACGGAGGACCATAGCGAAGCGAGGCTCACGGTCTCCGCCGTGCTGCACAACACCGGGGAAGGCCCGGTGAGGGCCGCCTTCCGCGGCACTGTCCAGCCGGGAGACGTCCCCTTTGAAAGCGAGGCTGTGACCCTGGAAGCCGGGGAGAGCCGGGAAGTCCGCGCCGGCCTCACCCTGTCCGCCCCCCGCCTCTGGTGGCCCAACACCTACGGGGAGCCCTTCCTGCACTGCTGCGACCTGACGGCCCTGGCCGACGGGGAAGAGAGCGACGGGCAGACCTTCTCCTTCGGCGTGCGGGAGCTGCGCTGGGACATGGAATGGCCCTTCACGCTCCTTTGCAACGGGGTGCCCATCGTATGCCGGGGCGGGAACTGGGGCATGGACGACGCCTTACTTCGCTGCACGGCGGAGGATTACGACATCCGCGTCCGCTTCCACCGGGATTTAAACTTCACCATGATCCGCAACTGGGTGGGCATGGTGGGCCGGGAGGAATTCTACGACGCCTGCGACAAATACGGCATCCTGATCTGGGACGACTTCTGGCTGGCCAACCCCGTGGACGGGCCGGACCCGGAAAACGAGGAGATGTTCCTCCATAACGCGGAGGACAAGCTGCGCTGGGTGCGGAAGCACCCCTCCACGGCCCTCTACTGCGCCCGGAACGAGGGCTATGCCCCCGAGAGCATCGACAAGGGGCTGCGGGAGCTCTGCGCCAAATGGGACGGGACGCGGCCCTATCTCCCCCACAGCGCCCTCAGCCCCGTCAGCGGCTTCGGCCCCTACCACAGCGCGGGCCCGGAATACTACTTCGGCCACACCTACCACACCCTCCACTCCGAGCGGGGCATGATGAACATCCCCTCCCTGGAGACCATGGAGGCCATGCTGGGGAAGGACCACCGCTGGCCCATCGACGAAGTGTGGGCCCTCCATGACTTCTGCCGGGGCGGGGCCATGCGCTCCGACGAATTTGAAGCCCAGCTGCGGCAAAGCTACGGGGACTACGACAGCCTGGAGGAATTCACCCGCCTGAGCCAGCTGCTGTGCTACTCCAACCACAAGGCCATGTTCGAGGCGGTCTTCGCCGGGCAGAGCCGGGGCCTCCTCATGTGGATGAGCAACCCCGCCTGGCCCAGCATGGTCTGGCAGACCTACGACGCCCGCTATGACATAAACGGCGGCTTCCAGGGCTGCAAGGACGGCTGCCGCAGCGTGAACGCCGTTTACGACGTGCTGCGGGAGGAGCTGTGCCTTATAAACGCCACGGCCCTGGACCGGCAGCTGACGCTGCGCATGGAGCTTTATGACCTGGGCGGGAACCTGCTGCGGCGGGAGGAGCGAGCCTTCGACGCCCCCGCCGGGTCCGCAAAATACGTCATGGAGGCCCCCCGCTGGATGAACGAAGTGCAGCTGATGCGCCTGACGGTGCTGGAGGAGGGCCGGGAACCCATCGAAAACGACTACTGGCTCAACGGCTGGGAGCACACGGATTACCGGGGGCTGCGGGATTTGCCCCAGGCTGCCCTGGAGGGAAGCCTCGCAAAAACCGAAGGTGGCTTCCTGGCCCGGGTCCGGAACCCCGGCAGGGCCCCCGCCCTCATGGTGGAAGTCCGCCTGAAGGACCCGAAAACGAAAAAGACCATCCTCCCTGTTTTCTCCGACAGGAATTTCCTTCTGCTCCTGCCGGGTGAGGAAAAGACGGTGCGCCTGGAATGTAAAGCGGAGGAAGCCTCCCTCTGGCTCCGGGGCTTCAACGTAAAGGAGGCCTTGATATGAAACGCAGCGAAATAAACGCCGCCCTCCGGGAGATGGAGGCCTTCTGCCGGAAGCTGCAGGTCTCCCTGCCCCCCTTCTGCGCCTTCACGCCGGAGGACTGGGGGACGCTGGGGCATGAATACGACGAGATCCGGGACTGCGGCCTGGGCTGGGACATCACCGATTACGGCAAGGGGGACTTCCCCCATTTCGGTTTCTCCCTCATCACCCTGCGCAACGGCTGCCGCCGCCTGCCGGAGAAATATCCCCAGGTCTACGCGGAAAAGCTGCTGTATCTCCGGGAGGGGCAGTATGCCCCCAACCACTTCCACTGGCTGAAAAGCGAGGACATCATCAACCGGGGCGGCGGCACCGTGCTGATCCGCCTTTTCCGCTCCCGTCCCGACGAGAGCATCGATGAAAATGCCCCGGTGGAGGTGATCTCCGACGGGCGGCATTACACCGTGGAGGCTGGGATGCAGGTGGCCCTACAGCCGGGGCAGAGCATCCACATCTATCCCCGGCTCTACCACGATTTCTCCCTGCTGCCGGGCTCGGGGCCGGTGCTGCTGGGGGAGGTGAGCCAGGTGAACGACGACGCCCTGGACAACCGCTTCGAGCCGCCGGTGGGCCGCTTCCCCGCCATCGAGGAGGACGAAGCGCCCTATCGCCTGCTCTGCACGGAATACCCCTCCGCGCCGGGAGAATCCGATTGACATTTGCCCTCCGTGCGGATAGAATAAAATCAACAAAACAAAACATTAAATGGAGGTCAAAAAGCATGTTTTTCACCAAATTCGATCCCCTGACCCCGGAGTATGTGGAGGAAAACGCGAAGGCCGTCGGCCGGGCCGCCGGCGACAGCTGCCCCTGCCTGAAGGGCATGAAATTCACCGTGAAGCTGGAAGGCGAGTTCGCGCCCAAGAAGCTCAGCTATGAGATCACGGACAAGAAGGAGCTGGTGGTCAACGAGAACGGCAAGAAGTACACCGCCCCCTACTCCGCCATCTCCCAGGGCCCCATCACCCTGCTGACCCACCTCATCCCCGGCACCAGCCGCGGCTGGCATCTGGTGATCGACCGCAGGACCTGGGCCTGCACCGCCTTTGAGACCTGGTTCGGCATCACCGTGCCCGTGGGCGGCGACATGTTCGGCCAGCGCAAGCCCACCCATTACCGGGACATCCCCCGGGAGATCCAGCGGGAATACTATTTCGGCTGGCTGGACAAGGGCGACAACCAGAAGCCCGAAAAGTTCATGACCACCACCAACCGCATCGAGGGCCGCGGCCTGCACTGGAAATTCGATTCCGGCTACGAGATCCTCACCTTCAACCCCAGCGTCTGCTGCACCACCTTCACGGAGCTGGGCGGCGCGATGGGCGGCATCACCATGACCAACCCCGCCGACTATATCCGCATCGACGACGAAAACTATATCTACGCCCGCTGGGAAGTGGAGTTCTCCGGCAAGATGTGGATCGAAGTGATGAACTTCTTTGACTTCACCGCCGCCGGCGTGGAATTCGGCTTCGAGGAAAACAACAAGCTGACTTACCGGCTGAACCGGGCGGAGCTGGAGCTCACCGGCGACGCCGCCCACCTGGAGCAGATCACCTCCTTCGGCGACAAGGAGCGCCCCATGGCCGCCTCCTTCAAGGCCAAGGGCGGCCGCTACTCCTACCGGCCCGCCGACATGGACATCCCCATGGAGCGGGAGGAAGCCCTGGCCCACGCCAAGGAGAAGCAGTTCATCTTCGGCGGCGGCCAGAACATCATGGCCTCCGGCAACAACATGGCCCAGTGCTTCGCCCTGGTGGGCAAGAAATTCAAGGTCTGGAACGACAATGAGAAATACGCCCAGGCCCCCTGGAGCGGCGACAAGGGCAAGCCCTGGGAATACCAGGTCATCGACGGCACCACCCTCAAGTGGCGGCACGGCGGGCGCAACTGGAAGGAAGAGAAGTACCTCTGCTTCGAGCCGGATAAGGAGCTGTATTTCTTCGCCCACATGCTCACCGGCGATCCCGACTACTCCATGGTGGCCCAGGTTCTGGACTTCAAGACCGGCCTCAGCACCACCATCAAGACCGGCATCGGCAACTGGCACAGCGAGTGGGAAGCGGGGGCCAACGTCCTCTTCGGCACGGTGGAGGCCCCGGGCGTGCAGGCCGCGCCCTTTGCCCGCCGCCACCACTTCACCGACGAGCTGGTGGGCCAGTGCTTCGCCTGGGCTTACAGCGAGACCATGAGCTCCATCCATGTCTACTCCTCCCCCGAGAGCTATTCCTGGACCATCTTCTCCGGGGACAACTCCGGCGGCGCCACCTGGTCCAGCCCCTGCTTCTATATCAAGCTGCGGCCCGACGTCTATCTGTTCCAGTGGGTCGAGGAGAACTGCAACGGCAGCCAGGGCTTGGTGTGCATCAACCGCAAGATCCAGCACGACGGCGGCTTCTTCTACGGCGTCAGCCACAACGGCCTGAACCTGAACATCACCGGCGCTTTCATGCGGGAGCTGGGCAAATTCCGCATCAAGAAGTATTTCGACAATACGCCGGAATAACGCTTCGCGTTTCAACCGGAAACCCGCAGAACGGGTTTCCGGTTGAGGGGATTGCGCTCCGCTCCCCGCAGGCTCCCTTTGGGAGCCCACAGTCCGCTCCGCGAAAGGTATTTTTCGCCCGGCGCATGTCCGTGCGAAAAATGAGTCCAATCTCATTCGCATCTGCGGATGCGAACTCTGCGAGGCTCTTTCATTGAAGCGGAGGGCGGCAAAAGCCGCCCTCCGCTTATCCTTACATTCCAAAGGAGGAAGGGAGATGCGTATGCTCACTGTTTTGCTGGCCGCCATCCTGCTGCTGGGGCTGTGCTGCCTGCCCGCCGCGGCGGCGGCTCCGGCGCGGCTCCGGGCCGGTTTCACCACGGAAACGATCCCCATCGACGGCACCGACGGCGGCCCCTGGGCCGGCGCGGAGGCTGCCGGGATCGGGCATGTCAAGAGGGACGGCGCCCTGGCGGGGGCCGGGACGGACGCCCGGGGCACCCTGCAGGCCCTCTGGGACGGGGAGTGGCTCTACCTGCTCGTCCAGGTATGGGACGCCACGCCCGCCTTTTCCGGGCTGGCCAACCCCGGCCGGGAGCGCAGCGGCGGGGGCTACAACTTCTTCACCCAGAAAAACGACCCCGACACCTACCGCAGCGAGGACGGGGTAGAGTTTTCCCTGGACTTCCGCAACGACAAGAGCGGCAAATTCGAGGACGACGACGGGCTGTTCACCGTCACCCGGGAAGGGCTGCTCACCTATGAGCGCAACAGCATGGTGGTGAACCATTCCAGCCTCCATGCCATGGAGTCCAACCGGGAATACTCAGACCGCATCGCCGCCTGGGCGGTGCGGGAGCGGGACGACGGCAGCGGCTACAACGTCTTCCTCTGCCTGGAGCTGTACGGCGCGGCGCTGGAAAACGGCACCCTGATCGGCCTGGACGTGATGATCGGGGACAGCCCCGCCGACGGCCAGGCCCGCACTTCCCGAGTATACTGGAGCCACGAGGACGACAGCCTCCCCGCCGGGAGCCAGGACTACAACGTGGACTGGGGAGAGATCGAGCTGAGCGGCTGGAACGGCCAGGACCCCTTCCCCTATGACGATTGGAAGCTCCGGACCAGGCTCCGCTGGCTTAATAGCCCCAGCTTCGTGAAGGGGGTCTGGACCCCCGAGAGCCAGGAAGGGCTGGACGCCGCCGTCCGGGAGGCGGAGGCCGCCCTGGAGACCGGCAGCAAGGAGGAAGTGGACCGGGCCTCGGAAGCCCTGGAGGCGGCGGTGGCCGCCCTCCGCTGGGGGGACACCCGGTATCCGGACCCCATGGACCTGCCGGTGGTGACCACCCTGCCCAATATCTACGAGTTCTTCGACGGACGCCCCGTGACGGGACCGGAGGACTGGGAAGCGCGGCGCGCCGAGATCCTGGACCTGGCCCAATTCTATGAATACGGCTGCAAGCCCCCGCAGCCGGACAGCATCGCCATCGGCCCCCTCCGCTGGACAAACGGCGGCTTTGACTGGGCCACCTTCGCCAATCAGCCCGCGGGCTGGGTGATCCCCGTGGCCGTCACCTATGGGGACAAGACGGAGACCATCGAATACACCCTGGCCCTTCCGGAAAAGGCGGACGGCCCCGCACCGGTGCTCCTCTCCTTCGGGGCGGACAGCGCCGGTTTCCTGAGCAAGGGCATCGCGGTGCTGGAGGTGCCCGCCTCCGTCACCACCGACGACCGGAACGACCCCTGGCTGAACCGCATGACCGGGGGCAACCGCCCCGGGACCCTGCGCAGCTTCTTCCCCTATCACCGGGACGGGGACCTGAACGAGATCTCCAACGAGATGCTGGCGGCCCTGGGGTGCAGCATCGGCATCGACGCCCTGGAGGCCCTGGCCGCCGAGGACAGGGCCATCGGCAGCCTGGGAAAGGCCGGGACGCTGATCGACCCCGGCAAGCTGGCGGTGAACGGCTTTTCCATCTACGGCAAATATGCCTTTGTCTCCGCCGTATTCGACGAGCGCATCGACGTCTGCATCCCCGCCGCCGCGGGAGCCACGGGCCCGGCGGTCTGGCGCTACAACATGAATTACCCCCAGGGGGGCAACCTCTATTCCTGGGGCCTGGTCCCCGGCGGGGAGCTGCTGGCGGACTCCATACGCCATAACCCCGGCAGGACCACGGAGCTGTTCCGCCGCTTCCTCACGCCGGTCAGCTTCTATGCCCGGGAGGGCAGCGATTACGGCTATGGCTGCCGCCTGCCCTTCGACCAGGAGGAGCTGGTGGCCTCCCTGGTGCTGGCCCCCCGGCAGGGCACGGAGAGGCCCCGGGCCATCGTATTGGAGCATACCGTGGACGACTACGCCGACCAGTCCCAGGGGGACGCCCTGAGCCTGGAGATCGCCAAAAGCGTGTATACCTGGCTGGGCTATCGGGCGGAGGACTATGTGAAATTCTGCTTCCGGCAAAAGGGCGGCCACGGCACGGAGCCCTGGCAGACGGCCTATATCGCGGAA
Source organism: Oscillospiraceae bacterium (assembly GCA_902795345.1). Lineage (GTDB taxonomy): Bacteria > Bacillota > Clostridia > Oscillospirales > Oscillospiraceae > UBA1774. The sequence goes on along the minus strand of CADBKO010000005.1, from coordinate 27,442 downwards.
TACCTCCGCTGGTATTTCTTCGACGAGCCCATGAGCGGGGCCGCGGCAGCCCTGCTGAACACGGACCCCTTCGCTGCCGACGTCCTGGACGGGCTGGACGGCTGGGAGCGGAACTACGGCGGCCTGAAGGCCGTGGCCCCCTGGCTGGAGACCGGCCCGGACCCGGTGCCCGTCGCGGACAGCAGGGCAGAAGGCTCCCCCGCAGCGCCGGCGGAAGCGCCGCCCCCGGCGCACGCATCGGAGGCGACCCCGGAACCGACGACCAGCCCCCTGCCCGCGCCCCGGCCGAAGGGCCCCGGCGCCCTGATCGCAGCGGCCCTGGGGGTCCTGGCTGTGGGCGGCGCCGTCCTCGCCCTGGCCCTTAATAAGCGAAAAAAGAAATAAGATCACAATAAGGAATGAAACCTCCCGCTGTCGGCATACTGATGGTATACCACAACGGGAGGTCATTTCATGTCCGAGGAGCTTATTCGGGAGGAGCTGCCCGCCATCCGGGAGCTGGGAAGCACGGAGGCGGGCCAGATCCACTGTCTCGCCATCGTGGGGGAGATCGAGGGGCATACCCTCCTCCCCGCCGCGGCGAAAACCACGAAATATGAGCATGTGATGCCCCTGCTGGCAGCGGTGGAGGAGAGCCCGGAGATCAGGGGCCTGCTGATCCTGCTGAACACGGTGGGGGGCGACGTGGAGGCCGGGCTGGGCCTGGCGGAGCTGATCGCGGGGATGAAGACCCCCACCGCCTCCCTGGTGCTGGGGGGCGGCCATTCCATCGGCGTGCCCCTGGCGGTGGCGGCGAGCAGGAGCTTCATCGCCCCCAGCGCCGCCATGACCCTCCATCCCGTGCGCCTTACGGGGGTGGTCATCGGCGTGGAACAGACTTACAGCTATCTGGGGAAGGTGCAGGACCGGATCGTGGGCTTCATCACCGGCCACTCCCGCATCCCGGAGGAGACCCTCACGGAGCTGATGCTGCGCACGGGGGAGCTGGCGGGGGACGTGGGCAGCGTCATCGACGGCGCCGAGGCGGTGCGCCTGGGCCTCATCGACGCCCTGGGCAGCCTCTCCGACGCGCTGGATTATCTCCACGGGCGGGCGGGGGAACGGTAGACATAATATCCCCCTTGTCAGAAATCCCCATTTATGATATTATGAAAGGAAAGCGCTATGTCCCTTTGGTTCGCGGTCATACTCGGGCTCATCCAGGGCGCGGCGGAATTTCTGCCCGTCTCCAGCTCCGGCCACCTGGCCCTGCTGCAGGCCTTTTTCCCCTCCCTGGCCCCGGAGGAGGGTCTTTTGTTCGACGTATTGCTGCACCTGGGCACCCTCGTTTCCCTGGCGGCGGTATACCGGCGTCAGCTGGGAAGGCTGGCGCGCTCCCTTCTGCGTCCAAGGGGCGGCGACGGGGCGGCGGGGCGGCATCTGGCGGGGCTGCTCCTGCTGGGCACCCTGCCCCTGGGACTGGTCCTGCCCCTGAAGGGCTGGATCGAAGCGCGCTGCGGCGACCCGGCATTTATCGGCGCGGCCCTGATCGTGAACGGCGCGATGCTCTACATAAGCGACAAGCTCCTCGCCGGGCGGAAAAGCCTGCCCGAAGCCGGAGCGGACCAGGCCCTGGCCGTGGGGTTTGCCCAGGCCTTTGCCGCCCTGCCCGGCATTTCCCGCAGCGGCAGCACCGTCACCGCCGGGGTGCTGGCCGGTCTACGCCGGCCCGACGCCGTGGACTTCTCTTTTCTCTTATCCTTCCCCGCCGTCCTGGGGGCCTGCCTGGTGAAGCTGGCGGAGGCGCTGCGCTTAGGGTTCCACAAGGCTCTGCTCCTCCCCGCCCTGGCGGGCTTCGCCGCGGCGGCCCTGTCGGGCCTCCTGGCCATCCGGCTGGTGCGGACCCTGGCACAGCGGGGGAAATTCCGAAATTTCGCCTGGTACTGCTGGACCGCAGGCCTCGGCGCGATCATTGCGAGTATTCTTACTTGAGAGGACTGTCATTCATGGCAACTGCGAACAGCGGAAAAAAGACCGCTCCGGCCAAATCGGCTCCCCGGAAAACCAGCGGGAGCACGACGGCCCGAAAGAGCGGCACCTCCACACGAAAAACCAAAGCCCCGCCCGCTCCGGCCAAGGACCCCATCCGCAACCGGGGGGTCAAGGCCTTCCTTCTGCTGGCACTGGCGATCTTCAGCCTCATCGGCTGCTTTACCAAGGAGGGCATCTTCATCGGGGCATTCCGGGAGTTCATGATGGGCCTCATCGGCAAGGGCTTCTACTTCCTGCCCGTGGCCCTGGCCTACTGCGCCGTGATGCTCATCTATGTCCGGGACAGGCCCCTGGGCGGGCGGATCACCTGCGCCCTGCTGCTGACGGTCATGGCCGGAGCGCTCCTGCACCTGTTCGGCTGCACCACGGAATTCAGCTGGGACTGGAAGCTCACCGGCAACCTCTATGACGCGGGCTCCCTGGCCGGAGAGTCGGGCAGCGGCGGCGTCATCGGCGGCATCCTGGCCCTCTGCTTCGAGAGCCTTTTCAACCGGGTGGGGGCGGCCATCGTCCTGTTCCTGGCCACCGTGTTCCTTCTCTTCGCCGCTCTGAACGTGACCGTGGCGGCCCTGATCGAGCGCAGCCGGGAGTCAGCCAAGGTAAAGGCCGAGGAATGGAAGCTCATGCGCCAGGAGGAGCAGCGCCGTAGCGAGGAACGGCGGGCCATTGCCGAGGAATCCCGGAAGAAGGCTGCGGAGGAGGCCGCCAAGCGGGCCTCCTCCGAGGAGGAAAAGCAGCGCAAGATCCGGGAGCTTGCCTCCCGGAAGCCGGAGACTATCGACATTCCCCTGCCCGACCACCCCGTCACCGCCGAAAAGAGCGGCAGGCGCCGCAGCACCATCGACATCCCCCTGGACGACGAACCGGCGCCGAAGGAGCCCTCTGACCGCCGGGAGGAGCGGAAAAGCCCCGCCCCCGCCCCGGAGAAGGCCGCCCCGGAGAAGGCCGCGGCGGCGGCTGCGTCGGCGTCCGCCGGCGCGCGCATCGGCGTCAGCGAAAAGGACTGGCTGGCGGACATCCTCACCAAGGACCGCAGCCGCCGTAATACTGGCGTCAGCCCCAGCGCCGCCGACAAGGTGGTGCAGACCGCCATCCGGCCCGGCAGCCGGAACCCCGAGCCTGCGAAGATGGAGCCGAAGGAGACCGTGCCCGGCGTGAGCACCGGCGAAATCAAGGCCGCCCAGACCCCCCAGGCTCCCCTGCCCGACCCGGCGGAGGAGGACCTTTTCGCCCCGCCCAGGACCCCGGCGCGCTCCGCATCCAAGCCCGCCCCCAGCGTGTCCCCCGAGGAAGCGGCGGCGGTGCTGGCGGAGGAAAAGGCTGCCAAGGCCGTGGAGAAGGCGGAGACCGTCAAGGCCCGGGACGAAATGGTGGCCTCCATCGAGGGCAGCCTGGCCGACCAGGCCCAGGCCCAGCCGGTGAAATACGTATTCCCCCCCATGAACCTGCTCACCGCCGGGAGCGGCGGCAGCGGGGACGAGGGCTACGAGGAGATGCAGCTCAACGCCAAGCGCCTCAGCGCCACCATCAAGAGCTTCGGCATCCCCGCGGAGATCTGCGACGTGACCCGGGGCCCCACCGTCACCCGCTATGAGGTGGAGCTGGAGCAGGGCGTGAAGCTCAACCGGCTCACCAACCTTTCCGACGACATCGCCCTGGCCCTGGGGGTCAGCGGCGTGCGCATCGCCCCGGTGCCGGACAAGATCTCCATCGTGGGCATCGAGGTCCCCAACAAAAAGACCACCACCGTCTACCTGCGGGACGTGATCGACACCCCCGCTTTCCGGGAAAAGAGCAGCAGCCTCACCTTCGCCATCGGCAAGGACATCGGCGGCGAGCCCATCGTGGGGGACATCGCCAAGCTGCCCCACCTGCTGATCGCTGGTACCACCGGCAGCGGCAAATCCGTGTGTATGAACTGCCTGATCCTCTCCCTGCTGTATAAATCCAGCCCGGAGGACGTGCGCCTCATCATGATCGACCCCAAGATGATCGAGCTGGGGGTCTACAACGGCATCCCCCATCTGCTGATCCCCGTGGTGACAGACCCGAAGAAGGCCGCCGGAGCCCTGCAGTGGTCCGTGATGGAGATGATGAAGCGTTATGCCCTCATCGCGGATTCCGGCGCCCGGGACCTGGCCAGCTACAACAAGCTGATGGAAAAGACCGAGGGGGGTCAGAAGCTGCCCAAGATCGCCATCCTGATCGACGAACTGGCGGACCTGATGATGACCGCCGCAAAAGAGGTGGAGGAGAGCATCTGCCGCATCGCCCAGATGGGCCGCGCCGCGGGCATCCACCTGGTCATCGCCACCCAGCGGCCTTCTGCCGACGTGATCACCGGCCTCATGAAGGCCAATATCTCCAGCCGCATCGCCTTCGCCGTGGACAGCGCCCTCAACTCCCGCATCATCCTGGACACCTCCGGCGCGGAAAAGCTGGTGGGCAAGGGCGACATGCTCTATGCCCCCATCGGCGCCGGGAAGCCCACCCGCATCCAGGGCGCCTTCGTCACCGACGAGGAGCGGGAGGAGGTCATCAACTTCGTCAAGGAGCAGGGCCTGGCGAATTACAACCCGGCCATCCAGGACGAGATCGAGCGCGCCGCGGACAAGGACAGCAAAAAGGCTACCGCCGAGGACGACGACCTGGAGGAGGACAGCGGCGAGCTGGACGAGCTGTTCAACGAGGCCGTGGAGGTGGTGCTGGACTCCAAGCAGGCCAGCGTGAGCATGCTCCAGCGGCGGCTGAAGCTGGGCTACTCCCGGGCTGCCCGGATCGTGGACCAGATGGAGGAACAGGGCGTCGTGGGCCCCTTCGAGGGCTCCAAGCCCCGGGCCGTGCTGCTGACGCGGGAGGAATGGGAGGCCCGCCGGGGCGGGTCCGTGCCCCCCGCCATGCCTACCCTCCCGCCGGAGGAGGACGAGGACGACGGCGGCGTGCCGGAAGAGATCGAATAAAGAAATTGCGCGGAAACAGAGGCGCGGGCAGCTTTTTGTGGCTGTCCGCGCCATGCTATTATGCGATGCAGGATTCAATTCCACGTGATGGACAACTGCCGCTTATTCTCGGCACAGTCCGTCAGATACAGATTGATCAGCGTTTGATAAGGAATACCGCTCTGTTCTGCAAGCGTCTTAAAGTAAGAAACGGTATCGGAATTGAGGTTGATCGTGATCTGCTGTTTCAGCTTTTTGGCATATGGGTTTCTCCTGGGATGAAGCTCACGGATGTCGTATTCGTCTCTCATAGGCTAAACCTCCCTCCGATTGGAAGTGTAGAACGCAGTTTCGGACTTCGTCGCTTTTCTCGCAGAAATGATCCGAATGATCTCGTCCGACCCGCGGTAGCAATGACTTACAATGCATAGGTTTTCCCGCTGGGAAAGCCCGAGTATCAGAAACCGGTCTTCCTCGTCGGAATGATCCGGGTCGTCGAAGAGGACGGCATATTCATCATAAAACACCGTCTTTGCTTCATCGAATGAAATCCCGTGCTTTCTCTGATTCGTTTCGTTTTTAGTATGATCCCATTCAAACCTCATATAACCACCATCGTAATTATAATATAATTACGAGATATGTCAAGGAACATTTCATCGAAAGAATACGCAATAACGCTATGGCGCGGGCAATCCAAACGGCGGTCCGAGCCATAGCGTTTTTTATGCACTTCCACGGGGCATACCCATTGCAGCGCAGTCTTTACCAATCGGAATAATAAAACGCGATCCTGCCGCCGGCCCGGTCGATCAGGACGCAGCACTCTTCTCCGTGGTTGCCGAAACCGCTGCCGAACAACTGATAGCGGACGGAATCCCCTTCCCCGCCGGGCTGGCCGTGCATCCGGAACCATTCCGCATCGGGGCCGCTCCATTCCGCGGCAGCCTGGAGAGAAATGCTCCGCCGGAGGATCTCGTCCTCCGGAGCGGTATAGGACAGCCGGAACACCTCTCCCCCCTGCAGAAACCGGGGCATATAGGTAAATTCGACGTCCCGGGCATCCTCCGGAACGGAAGCTGGAAAGTGCACGCTCACCGCTTCGTTGCTGTCGATCTGCGCAAACGCCCGCGTATAGTATTTTACCTCCGTCGTGACCGTCGTCGCCGTCCAGATCGAAAGGAGGAACACATAGCAGAGGGAGAGGAAAAAGAATACTGCCGCCAAAACCGCGGTCAGCACGGCGGCGGCGCGGGGGCTCAGGCTTCCTTTCCGGGCAGCGGCGCCGACGGCGAAGAAAACGAGGGCCGGCAGCAGGAGAACGAGGGTCCTGCTCCAGAGGGGCTGCACTGCCGTCGCCATGGCGCCCGCGACCAGAAGGAAGCAGCTAAGGGCGAGACCTCCCGCTGCGAAGGTCAGCAAACCGGCCTTGTCTTTCATCCTCCGAGCCTCCTGCCGCGTCACCGCCAGCGCAGGCCGGTGAGCAAACTGGGCGTCGGGTCCGGGCTTCCCAGCCGCCCGATACGCATTTCCGCAGTGCCGAAAAAAAGGTACTTCGTCCGGATGTATACGAAGGTCTCGTCCGCCTTCGTCACCGTGATGCAGACGGGGAAGACCGGGACGCGGGGCGACCAGAGGCCGTTGTAGAAGCCGATGATCCGCGCCTCCTCCTCCGCAGAGACATAGGACCGGTATTCCTCCGGGCAGCGGAAAAAGGGTCTTTGGGCGACAACCCCGATCGCCGCCAGCTCCAGCGTAAAGCAAAGGGCAAAGACGAGCATCGCCGCCCTTTTCTTTTTCGTCACCAGCCGGACGATGAGCGGTACCGGCGAAGCGAGCACAGCCGCACAGGCAAGCTGCACCGGCCAAATCAACAGCGCCCCTATCACAAAAACCAGTCCTAACATTCCCATCCCGCGCCTCCTTTCTTTCAGAAAAGATTCCATTCACATCTACCAATTACTGTTGCGGGAGACATAGTCGATCGTCCACAGGATCCATACATGATCCATCAGCGCCAGGGAAGGGATGAGGGACAGCGTCAGGAGGATATGGCGTCGTCGCCCATGTTTCTGCGGCAGCCGCCGGGCGAGGCAGAGGGCCAGGTTTCCGAGCCCCAGCAGGAAACTGAGGGCCGGCAGGAGCAGGATGCGCCACCGGCGCGCCAGCAGATACGCCGGCGACACGTCGGGATAGGCGCACAAGAGGAGGAAGCCCAGGGGCGGCAGGAGCGCCGACGCCAGATAGCAGAAGCGCTTTCCTCCGCTGAGCGCCCACCAGCCGCCCGCCGCCGCGTCTTCATCCTCCGTTCCCCCGAGCAGCAGCAGCACATACACGATGAAAAACGCCGCCGCCGGGAACGTCAGGCTGAACAGCACCGACAGCATAGGATCACCTCCGAATGGGGGTTGTTATGTGACCGGGTTACGGCCCCTCGTCCCGCCGCGCGAACTGCCTTCCCCTGGGGATCGGTGCGCGCGAGGGGTAGCAGGCGCGTCCCAGCGTGGGGCAGCACACGCATCCCAGCGTGGGGTAGCACACGCATCCCAGCGTGGGGCCCTTGCGCGCGGAATGGGCCCTTGCGCGCGGAATGAACCCGCGAAGCGGGTGTGGCAATCCGTTTCCCCTCGAATAGAGGACGGATTCCCACGCCAGCGTGCGCGCTGGCTCGGAATGACGGGCGGTAATTGCATTTTGCCGTGCGCCCTTCAAGACGCTTCTTCCGCCGCCTCTGCCGCCGGACGGTATTCCAGCAGGTCCCCCGGCTGACAGTTGAGGGCGGCGCAGAGCTTCGCCAGGGTGGAGACCTTGAGGGCCTTGGCCTTACCGGTCTTGAGGATGGACATATTCGCCATGGTGATCCCCACCCGCTCCGAAAGCTCCGTGAGGCTCATCTTCCGCCGGGCCAGCATCACGTCGATGTTGAAAACGATCTCGCCTTCCATATGCCCGCCCCCGTTAGATCGTCAGGTCGTTCTCTTCCTGGAGAAGAGCCGCCTTGCGCACCAGATGGGAGAGGGCCGCAGCCGCCACCGCAACCGCAGCCCCGGCAAAGACCACCAGAAGGCTCATCAGCACCACGCCGGGGTGGCTCATATTGAGGAAAAGCAGCACCAGGTTCCCCAGGAAGAAATAGGCCGCGTCCAGGGCCGCCAGCAGGGAAATGGTCCGCAGGCAGCGGGCGTTGTCCATGGAAAAGGACCGGTCCCGCCCGATATTCCCGGCGATCCGCCACCCCAGCACCAGGGCGGCATAGCAGGGAAGGCCGGAGACCCAGATGAAAATGAGCCAGGGCCAGAACCGGTTGGAAAACTCGGGGTACAGAGACCGCAGGGAGACCCCGTAGCCGGGGATGACCCCCAGATAGACCGCCAGACCGCAGAGCCCCACCCCCACCAGCACCAGCTTCAGCCACTTGGAAAGCGCTTTCTGTTCCATCGCGCACCTCCTCGTTAAGTTGGCCCCAGCATAGCACTCGTTTTTCCGTTTGTCAATGATTATTTATCGTAATACGATAATTTCATAGTACCAGCGTTCCGTTTTCGTCCTCCAGGAGCAGGAGGAGCTTCACTTCCTCCCCGGTGGCGGCGTCGGCATAGACGATGACGTGCTTTCCCTCGCCGTCCTCGCACTTGAACTCCCGGCAGAGCCTCTCCTCCTTCCCCTCCGTGGGGATGATGGCCAGGCCCTCGGAGAGGATGCGCAGGCTGCCGGACACGGCGGCACGGCACTCCTCCGCACTTATAACGGGCGGGATCTCCCGCTGCCGGTGGTTCATGAGCCAGCCCACCGCCTCAAAGCCGATCACCCGGCCGGAGGAGAGATCCAGCCGCAGCTTCAGGAGGTCCGGGTAGCAGATCACCCCATCCTGGACGCCGTGGAAGCTGAGGAGGATGCTTCCCTCCTCCCTGGTCCAGTAGCTTTCCTTCACGCTCTCAAAGCCCCGTTCCGCCAGGAACTGCCGGGCCTTTTCCAGGGCTTCCTCCGGGCTCAGCCGCCCCTCCCAGCCCCCGGCGGCGTCCACCATGTCCGCCACCAGGCCGCCCTGCCGGGTGACCCGCAGGGTCACGTCCCCGGCGGAGAGGAGCCAGCAAGGGAGCGTCCCCTCGCTACGGCCCAGGACCGTGAAGTCCTCCGGCGCAAGGCCGGTGAAGGCCGCCGCAGCGCGCACCGCCCCCTCCTCCGACACCGGTTCCAGCCCCTCCAGCATCCGGGCGGGCGGCGTGGCGGCGCTCTCGGAATAGGGCCCATCGTAGATCAGGGTGGGCAGCTCCGGGAATTCGTCCTCCGTCTCCAGCATCCGGTCCCCCAGCAGCCCTTCCCCTTCCGGCAGGGCCCGCTCCGCCGCCTCCAGCCGTCCCAGGCGCAGCCCGCCCGCGTCCAGCTCCGCCTGGAGCTCCAACAGCCGGGCGTTGAGCGTGGAGGCCATGGAAGCCAGCTTCCCCAGATTTTCCCGCTCCTCGCCGCTGAGGGCCCCGTGCCAGGCCCGGCGGCTCAGGGCCAGGGCATAGTCCCCCAGCCTGCCCAGATAGGCGGCGGTGTCCTCCAGCAGCCAGCCGGAAAAGGGCAGCTGGCTCAGGCTCTGCTGGGCGTCCTCCGCCCGGCTCCACACCTCCGAGGCCGCCTGGCCCACGAGGGCCGGAGAAGAGCTGAGGCGCAGCTTCTTCAGGGCCGTGTCGATCTGGGTCATGTCTGAGCTCAGGGAGGCGAAGGCCCGCTCCCACCCCGCCTCGATATAGCGGCGGCAGACCGCCTTTTCCCGCTCGCTGCGCCAGAGGAAGCCCCCCAGCACCAGCATGGCCGCCAGCGCGTAGGAAACCAGGCGGATGCGCGTTTTTCTCGCGTTTCGATGCATAAAAATCACCCCATGCCCTTATACTAATCTTCCATTAAAACACGACAGTCCTTGCGGCCTGATTTGCGCCATCCTTCGTTGGCGTCCTTGGCGGGCGACAGCCCGCCTTCGTCCTTCGCCTCGGCTGACACAAATCATTCTCGCAATTCCTTGTCTAGTTTCAATGGACGATTAGTATTAGTTTTCGACATGGGGCGAAATGCATACATGGGGAATTTTGTCAAATCCTATATTTGCGAACCGTCAGCCCTGCTCCGCCATGTAGAGCTCCGCCCGGCGCTGGATGCGTTGGGAGACTTCCTCGGCGGAGCGCTGCCCGGCGAAGTAGGCCGCCGCCTCCTCATGGACGATGCCCGCGATGGTTTGATCGTAAGAGGTGGAGCGAAGGGCAGAGTCCAGAAGGGCCAGCAGGGCGTCCCGCTGCTCCTCGCTCATGGCGTATAGGTTTTCTTCCCGGATCGGCGTATAGTTCACGTCCCACCACTGAACGACGCTCCGGGGCATGCGCTCCCCTTCCCCGCCGGTCCAGGTACGGGTCAGGTTTTCTTCCATTCGAATGCCATCCGCAAAGATATATGTGAAGCGATAGCCCTCCTCCGCCGTGGGCTCCCGCATGGCCTCCGCCAGGTGGTTTTCAAAGGCGGATTTCAGCGTGGGGAAATAGGCAGTATAGGCGGTCTGGGTCTTCTCATCCAGCAGGCTCCGAAGGAAAGCATAAGCCCCCTCCGGGTTTGCGGAAACCGCGCTGACGGCCATGGGGGAGCGCATTTTGATAAGGCTGCCCACCCCGTCGGCAGCGGGGATGCCGGGGCAGACGAGCTTCCCCATATAGCTCAGGTCCCAGAGCTGCCAGTCCCGCACGGATTCCACGGCGGCGGCGTTCACCAGGGCCCAGCCGTGCATGATCTCCGCGTCGGCGGTGTTTTCCGTCTTTTCCTCCGCGGGAAGGGAGGCGGCGAAGGCCAGCACGTCCCGAAATTCCGGGCTGTCGAAGGAGGCGGTCCCCGCATCCCAATCCAGATAGCCCTCCAGATAGGAATCCAGCAGCTCCAGGTATTTGTCCCGCGTCATGGAGCTTGTGAACACCCCCGCGCAGTCCGGCCTTTCCGCCGCCAGGGCGGAGGCCTCCGCTACGGTCCAGCGGTTGGGGTCTCCGATCACGTCCCGGTTCCCCACCGCCGTCAGGATAGAAAAGCTGGCGCAGGCCATGAGGAGCCTGCCGTCCACGGTGCCGGCCCTCCTGATCTGGGGCAGCAGCTCGACGCCCTCCTCCGCCAGCCAGGGGCCCAGGTCCCGCAGGAAGCCCTTTTCCGCCCAGCTTTTGAAGGGCACCCCGTCCTGGATGGAGAGGAGGTCCGGCATGTTGCCATTGACGATATCCAGATTCATGGCGGTGATGGCCCGATCCCGCACGTCCTGGGTGAAGGGCTGACCGCCGGAATAATCCCGGATGGTGATATACCATTCCCCGCTGCGGCGGTTGAAATCCCGCACGGCCTTTTCCACCTCGGCGTCCACCGTCAAACAGCTGAGGGTGAGCTCCTGCCGCACCGGGACCTCCCTCCGGGGCGTGGGCGTCAGGGTGATATACTCCCCATAAATGTGATCCAGCAGGCGCACGGCCCCGTCCCGCAGTCCGAGGGACTGAAGGTGGTCAAAACGGATGCCCTGCTCGTACCAGCGCATCAGCTCCCGCCGCTGGCCGGTCTCAGGGTCAAAGGCGAACAGCCCTTCCCGGTCATAGGCCATGCACCAGCCCTCCGCAAGGCCGCTGCCCGCCGCGCCCAGGACGTTGATCTGCGACCGTTTTTCCCCGTCCTGGGGGAAAGGCAGCTCGGTGAAGGTCCCGTCCGCTTCCATCCGGAAAATGCACCGCTCCCCGGTGATCTCTGAGACGACGTAGAGGCCCAGGCTCCCCCCCGGCAGGTCGAAAAGGCTGGTCACCGTCCCGTATTCCTCCGGGAAGGGGATCTCCCGCAAGGTCTCGCCGGAGTCAAGGGAAACCTCCCGCAGGAAAAACTCCCAGGTCTGCTCCTCCGGCTCCCCCGATTCCTTTTCCTGCCACATGCCCAGCCATACCCTGCCTTCCTCCAGGAAGCACATCCCCGCCGCCGGCGCGCAATTCTGACCGAATTCCAGCACTGTGTCCGGGCTGACGCCGTCCTTTTCCAAGTGCATGACGAGGTAGCGGTACTCTCCGCCCGCCTCCGCAATGCGGACGAACCAGGTTCCGTCCTCCCTCTCCACGGGGCGGAAATCCCGGCTGGGGTCTATGGAGGGAGGCAGGGCCTCAAAAGAGGGCACATACACGATCTCCTCTTCCTCCGCAGGCGGCGGGGACTGGGTGGGCTCCGGGGAAGCTGTCGGCGCTGCGGTGGGCACAGGCGTCGCCGGTGGCGGCTGCGTCTTCCCGCACCCGGCAGCCAAAAGGAGCAGCAGGGCCAGGGAAAGGATCAGAGCAAGCCTTCGATATGCTTTGGTTTTCATTCCAGTCCTCCTTTACCGTCGATACAGGCGTCTTTATTACCAGCATAAGGGGCAGAGAAGGGAGAGTCAAAAACCAAAACATTGCGCCGTTCCCGGAAATCGGGGGCCCCGGACACCGGCGCGGCCTCCCGGGACACAGAGGCTTTTTCGCGCTTCGATGCAAAAACCGCCCCATGTCCTTCGTTTTCGGCATGGGGCGAAATGCATACATGGGGAATTTTGTCAGTTTTATGCCGACATAACAGGAACCAGCGTCCCGCCGTGCATGCGGTACTGCACGTCGCAGGCGGCGGCCACCTCCGGGTCGTGGGTGACGATGATGACGCAGTAGCCTTTGTCCGTCGCCTGCTTCCTTAGCAGCGACATGATGGCCGCCGTGTTTTCGTCGTCCAGGTTCCCCGTGGGTTCGTCCGCCAGGATCACCTTCGCTCCGGAAGCCAGACTCCGGGCGATGCCCACCCGCTGCTGCTCCCCGCCGGAGAGATTGCCGGGGAAGCGTTTGTGGAGGGTGTCCGGCAGGCCCACGCTGAGAAGCAGTGCGTCCGCCCGCTGGGTGGCTTCTTCCGTGGGGGCGCCCTGCATCTCCATGGGGAGGCACACGTTTTCCCGCGCCGTCAGCAGGGGCAGCAGCTGGTAGGCCTGGAACACAAAGGCGATCTTCTCCCGCCGATAGGCGTCCAGGTCCATGTCCGCCAGGGATTCTCCCTCACAGACGATGCCCCCCTCCGATGGGGTCTCCATCCCCGCCAGAAGGCTGAGGAGGGTGGACTTGCCGCTGCCGCTGGGCCCGGTGATGGCGTACATCTTCCCCGCCTCAAATTCGGCGTTTACCTCCCGCAGCACGGCCTTCTGCCCGCCGGGATAGGTGTAGCTGAGATTTTCGATGGACAGGATGGACATAAGATTACCTCCTGATTTCTTTTGCCTCCCCTTCAGGGGAGGGGGACCACCAGCCGTCTCACGCAAGGCTGGTGGTGGAGAGGTCATTCCCGACGCAGCGGATTGGCTCCCTCTCCGAGGGAGCTGGCGCGAAGCGCCTGGCAGCGATGCCACCCCCCGCGGAGAGGGGGGCTTTTTCTATTCCTTCGCCTGCAACAGCCGCATGGGGCTCTTTTGCAGGATGGACGCGGAGATGGCGGCGCTGGCCCCCGCACAGAGGATCAGATGGACCAGCATATAACCGAGGGCCGGGCGGAGCACCGCCAGGAATTCCCCGCCGTTGACCGCGAACAGGGCCAGGAGCGCCAGCAGGAGGCCCAGGAGACAGAGGGTCCCCTGTTCGGAGGCGTAGCGGCCCACCAGGTCCCGGCGGGGCCAGCCCAGGGCGCGCAGCACCGCCGCCTCCCGCCGGGACTGCGCCACCGTCAGCACCGGCAGCGCCGTCCCCAAAATCAGGGCCGCCGCCACGGAGAAGGGATAGAGAGTCTCCACCAGGCGATAGCTGCGGTAGAGCCGGTCCGCGTCGGAAGTGTCCATGCGGAAATCCGGCGGGTTTTTGGCGGAAAGCAGCAGCTCTCTGGCATATTCCCGGAACTCCTCCGCCTCATAATAGCTGCACAGCTTATACTCCGCACTGTCGAAATACAGCTCGGCGGCCAGGTAGCTGGCGTAATACTGGAAGGAGGCGGCGGGGGCCACGGCCAGCCACTGGCTGTCCAAAGTCTCGATGCGGCCGATGACCGTATATTTGGGGCGCCTGGCGTCCCGCAGGGCAAGGGCTTCCTCCGGGGTCCCCGGCGCGGCCGTCCCGTCTGCCAGAAGATGGGACATCACATCCCGCTCATTGATGCGGAATTCGTCGCCCAGCTCCAGTTCCATTTCCTCCATGAAGGGGGCGGGCAGGATGCAGATTTTCCCATTGGCGGCCATGGCGCTCTCCTCATCCCAGCCCTCCAGCCAGGTCACCGGTTCGGAATAGAGGCTGTCCAGCCGGTTGGTAAATACCAGGGTCATCATCACATAAAAGCCGGAAGCCGCCTCGTAGGACTTGAAATAGACCGGGTCCCGGACATAGCCCGATTTCTCCAGGATCTTCGCCTTGGAATAAGAAAGGCCGTTAAAGAAGCGCACGTCCACCTCCACGGCGTCCACCAGGGCGGCATAGCGCGCCCGGAGAAAGCCCAGCTGACCCACGGTGCCCGCCAGAAGGGCCGCCAGCAGCAACGCCAGCAACGTTTTCGCCCAGGAGCGGCGGGCATGGTGCAGCACATAGCGCCCCACAAGGCCGCCCTTCATCCTTCCTTCTCCTGCATCAGCGCCAGGGGCGACTTCCGCCCCAGGCCCCGGAGATAGACCGCGCAGGCCAGGGCAATCAAGCCAAGCACCACCAGGGCCGCCAGCAGATACACAAATGGGCTCAGGCTGGGCAGGGCGCTCAGGCCGAAGGCGGACAGGAGCTCCTTCCCCTGCCCCGCCCTGTCCGAAAGGAGGCGGGCCAGGATCATGCCGATCAGCACCGGCAGTACCGCAAGGGCGATCAGGGGCAGCCAGAGGGCTCGGGCAGCTGCCTGCCGGGGGCTCCCCAGGGCTCGGAGGACGGCGTATTCCCGCTTCCGGCGGATGAGGAAAAGATAGACCGTCAGGGCAACAGCCAGTATCGCCGCCGCTCCGAAGGCCAGGAGCCGGATCAGGCTGGCGGTCTTCGTCTGCTGCATCTTCTCCGCTACGGCAGTCCAGTTCCGGTCCTCAAATTCATATTTCAGCTTCATTTCCTCCACCATGGGCAGGACCTCTTCTTCAAAGGGGAGGATGTTCGCCGCCTCCCCCACCAGGAAGCTCACCTCCGCCGGACGGAAGAGATGGTTTTCCCTGTCGCAGCTCTCCGGCAGGAAGGAGGAGGGCACGAAGATCGTGTTGTCCGAATAGGCCCAGTAGAGCTCCCGGTCCAGCCAGGCCCCGTCCCCCACGTCCTGCCAGGACCCCACGATGGTGAAGCTCTGCTCCGTCCACTCCGCAGCGTAGCGGCCCCGGGTGACGGCCACGGCTCCCAGAGGGGCATATTGCTCCATGAGGACGTTCCCCAGCTTTAGGGTGAGGCTGTCCCCCAGGCGGAGGCCGGTGGCAGCAAGGAAGGCCTCGCTCACCGCGCAGACATTCTTGCCCGCGTCCGAGGGCATGAGGAGGCGGCCCTGAGTGGCTGTGATCTGCCCGGACGTCACCCGGCGGATGGAGGCCATGTCGTCCGTATACACCACGTCGAAGGTGCGCCGATCCGCCTCCGTGACCTCGATGAGGCTGCGGAGGGAGGCGAACTCCTCCGTTTCCAGATAGTTTTCCGGCAGATCGGTGATGTCCGTCCAATAGGGCTGCCAGCCCTTGCGGCTGTCGTCCCCCAGGCAGTAGCGGAGGCCTTCGGGACTCTCCGTGTTCGTGTAGACGGGGTTTTCCCGCAGGACGAAGACATAGCGCTTCCCCGGCGTGATGCCCATTACGTCCTCCAGGGACACGTCATAGTCCGCGCAGAAGACCGGTTCCCGCCCGCCGCCCATGTACTGCGCGTGCGCCCCCATGACGCCGATATACTCCGGCTTTATGGCGTCGATCTCCACCTTGACCCTTCCGCCGTAGGTCTCCCGGATCAGGTCCAGCCAGGCTTCGTCGCCGGAAAGGAGCTTCACATCCGTCAGCCAGATATCCCGGAAGCCCTCCGGCTCATAGAGGGAGGTGGTATAGCTGCCGTCACCGGCCACGTCCAGGCCGTTGAACTTCTGCCAGTATTCGTCCAGCTCATTGGCGATCACCGTGCCCTCCAGGATGCAGCGGTCGGTGTAGTTATAGTACTTTTTATAGTTGTCCATGCGCCGGTAGTCTTCGGAGACCCCGGCGGTCATATAGCGTTTGTCCGCACCGTCGATATAGGGCAGGGCGGCGAGAGCGGCCATGTCCTCGGCGGTGAAGGCCGCGTGGTGGTAGTTCTCGTTGGTGATTTTCCCCGGGTTCATGCCGGGGTTCGTGGGGTCGGTGATGAGAAAGACGCCCATCGTTGGGTTCGCCATCTCTTTCGGCAGGCTTTTCTCCGCCGTCAGCACTCCCACGGCGCTTTCCTCCACCTGCCTGGCCGCCTTCTGCTGCATGGCCCAGCCCGCCAGGTTGGAGCCCAGGAAGAAGGACGCCGCCGCCAGCAGGAGAACGGTCAGGGCCGTCTTGACCGGGCTGCGCAGCAGGGTCTTGAACCAGAGCTTCATAGGCGGCGCGCCGGTGGGCCTTTCCTTTTTGATATACTGCACGCGCATCAGGATCACCACTCCTTCCTTTATGCGGTAAACCAGGAGCCAGCCCGGCTCCACCCGGCAGGCTCGGACGTTCGTGCCCTTCATCTGTCCGTCCCTGCTGTCCAGGGGCAAAGGGGCCTCCCGCTGCAGCAGCTCCAGCAGGCTTCGGAGCTTCTCCGGATCGCAGCCCCTCTTCACGCCCTGCCGGAAATCCCGCTTGAAGTGGGCGGAATAGCGGAGTTTTGCCATGGTTTGTCCTCCTGTGGACATGATCGGCTCCCCCGAATGGGGAGACGGTTTTCAGTTCAAATCTTTCCTGCGGAAGGCCAGCCAGGCCCCGAGCAGGGAGGCCAGGAAAATGACCCCGGCGACGATGGCCGCCGCCTGCCTGGGACCGGGGAGGGCCTCCATCTTCCACATTCCGGTTTCATTCAGCGCCGCCATGGGCAGAAGCCGCCGAAGGGATCCAGGCAGGAGCAGCACAAGGACCGCCGCCCCCATGTCCACCCCCAGGGCGAGGTAGGGATGGAAGGCGAAGGCGATAAAGCCGAAGAAGGCCGTATCCGCCGCTGAAAGCAGCAGCCAGATCAGGGCGGTCTCCGGAAAATAGCCGGGCGGAAAGCGCCCCACGCGGATGGGCAGCACCGCGAAGCAAAGGGCGAAAAAGCCCCAACGGAGCAGCAGGCTCGCCCCCAGATAGGGGAAAAGCAGTTGGCAGAACGCAGCCGGACGGCCCGCGCCCCGGAGCAGCAGCTCGGAGGCGTGCCTCCCCAGGATGCCCCGGCTGATGATCCAGAAGGAAAAGAGGATGCTTGCCAGCGTTCCCGCAGCGGAAGCACTGCAGAGAAGGGTAAGATAGTAGTATTCCGCCTTATCCGGGGAGTCCACATAGGCCTCCCACACCTGTTCCATGGTGTTGAACTGACCTTCCACACCCATCTGCCGGGCCGCCTGGGCGGGCACATTGGCAAAACGGGCGATCTCGGCGAAGTGCCGGTAGCGGTATTGGGTGCCGAGGCGGCTCACCAGGCCAAAATAGAAGGCCGCCAGCAGCAGGGCCAGCAGGAGATAAAACCTCCAGTCCCCCAGGATTCTGCGGAGGGTATACCGGGTCCGTCCCATGGTCAGGCGCTCCTTTCTTCCCGAAGGCGAAGCAGCATTTCCTCCAGCTCCTCCGGGGCTGTTGCCAGCTTTTGCTCCAGCTCCACCGCCGTCAGACGGAGGAGGAGCCGACCGGCCTCCATAAACAGGTAGTCCGTCGCCAGGCCCAGCAGCTCCGCCGGATCGGAGGCGGCAATCAGCATAGTCACGCCCCGGTCCCAGTTCCACTGCCCCAGCAGCTCCCGGAAGACCCGGATGCCCTCCGGGTCCAGACCGCTCATGGGCTCGTCCAGCACCAGCAGCTCCGGGTCCCCCAGAAGGGCCGCCGCCAGGCCGTAGCGCTGCCGCTCCCACACCGCGCAGTCCCGGAACCGGCGGTGCCCCACTTCCCGTTCCGTGAGGCCCAGGGTCCGCCGCAGCGCTTTCATTCCATCCCGGTCTCTCCGGCCCGCCAGAGGAGCCTGCAGCTCCAGGTTCTGCCGCAGAGAGAAGTTTTCAACGGCGACGGGCGTTTCGATCAAAAACCCGATGCGCTTCCTTGCCCGGCGCAGCTGGGCTTCCGTGCGGCTGCCGAAAATGGAAAGGCTGCCCGCCGTGGGGAAGCACAGCCCCGCTAGCAGCCGCAGCAGGGTGGTCTTCCCCGCCCCCTCCGGGCCGATCAGGCCGTAGACGCGGCCCTGCTCCAGGGCAAAGCTCAGGCCGTCCAAGACGGTTTTTGTCCCATAGCGCTTCGTCAGACCCTGGACTGACAGGATTTCCCCCATCTTATTTCTCCAGGTCTTCCATCAGCTCGTCCACACTGTCGAAGCAGGCGCTCAGATCCTTTTCCCGCTCCGCGTCGGAAATGGCCCGCAGGGTCTTCCGATCCGGGCGGCGCACCTCGAAGGGGATGCGCTGATCCTGCACAGCCCGCTTGATGAACATGCGGCAGGCGGTATTGATGCTCAGGCCCATGTCCTCAAAGAGGGCGTCGGCTTCCTCCTTCAGCTCCTTGTCCAGGCGCAAGGTCACGTTGATGGTCTTCATGGTGCAGCCTCCTTGCTGTGTTATTTGTCCTCACTATACATGATTTCGCAGTTAATACCAAGCATTATGCAGTCATTTTCCGTGCATGTTTCAAAGAAAACCCCGTGCCGCTGAAGCGGCACGGGGCAAAATAGCAGCTTATTCCAGATCGAAGGTATCCAGCACGGCCCGGAGGAGGGCTTCCGCCTCCTCCGCCCCCAGGGGGCAGACCAGGGCGGCGGAGACGGTGCCGCCGGAAGCGTCCAGCAGCCAGCCCTCTGCCCGCAGGGCGGCGCTGGCGGCGCTCACCCGGCCCACATCGCCCCGGACGCGGCCCAGGGCGGCGGCCTCGCTGAACTCGATGCCGGTGAAATCCAGGTAGCCGTCCATGAAGCCGGGGAGCAGGGTCTCCACATCGGCCCCCGCGATGAAGCTCAGCTCCAGGAAGGCCTCCGGCTCCGACACGCTGCGGATGACCCAGGCATTATGGGCGTAGTCCGCCGTGACCTCCTCCAGAGGGAGGATGCAGGTGAAATCCGTGCCGCCGCTGCCCGTCAGGTCCCCGGAAAAGAGATAGGCGGGATATTCCCGGCCCGATGCGGTCAGGGTGCAGTCCGCTTCCGGCGCAGGGGTGGGCGTGGGCTCCGGCGTGGGTTCCGGCGCTGCGGTAGGCTCCGGGGTCGGCTCCGGCGTGGCCGGGGCCGCCGTGGGAGCGGGGGTGGCCGGCGCTTCGCTGGGCGCAGGGGTGGGCGCGGGGTCCGCGGGCCCGGTGCAGGCGCAGAGGACCAGGAGCAGCGCCGCCGAAATCAGGCAGGCAAGGCGCTTCCTCATCCCGCTACCTCGGCGGCCAGGCGCGCTTCGGCCTTCTCCATGCGGCGCAGCGCTTCCTCCTTCCCCAGCAGGCAGCAGATCTCCACCGCGCCGCCGGGCGTGACCGCCTGGCCGCTGATGGCGATGCGCACGGGCCAGAGCAGCTTGGCATTCTTCACCTCCAGCTTCTCCGCCAGGCCGATCAGGGCGTCGTGCACATGGTCCTGATCCCAGGGGTCGATGGCCGCCACCGCCGGGATGGCGGCGCGGAGCATCTCCAGGCTCGCGGCCCGGTCCGTCTTGGACTTCTTGTTGACGAACAGCTCCGTGTCGTAATCCGGCAGGGACTTCAGGAAGCCCAGCTGACCGGGGATGTCCGAGAGTTTTTCGCAGCGCTGCTGCAGCAGGGAGGCGATCAGGGCGGTGTCCATCCCGGGCGCCGCCGCCTCGATATATGGCCTGGCCAGAGCGTGGAACTCCTCCGGCGTTTTCATGCGGATATACTCGCTGTTGAAGTGGGTCAGCTTCACCGGGTCGAAGATGGCGGGGGACTTGCTGAGCCCCTTGAGGTCAAAGACCTCCGCCAGCTCGCCAAGGGTGAACAGCTCCCGCTCCCCCGCCGGGCTCCAGCCCAGGAGGGCCACATAGTTCAGAATGGCCTCCTTGAGATAGCCCTCATGCAGCAGATCGTCGTAGGTGGGGTCCCCATGGCGCTTACTCAGCTTGTGCTGGGCGTCCCGCATGATGGGCGAGCAGTGGATATACTTGGGCACCTCCCAGCCCAGGCCCTCATAGAGCAGATTATACTTGGGGGCGCTGGAGAGATACTCCGTGCCCCGGACCACGTGGGTGATGCCCATGAGGTGGTCGTCGATGACGTTGGCAAAGTTATAGGTGGGCAGCCCATCCCGCTTGATGAGCACCTGATCGTCCAGATCCGCATTGGGGGCGGTGATGTCCCCGAAGATCTCGTCGTGGAAGGTGGTGCTCCCCTCCTCGGGGATGCGCTGGCGGATGACATAGGGCTCCCCGGCGGCGGCCCGCCGGTCGGATTCCTCCCTCGTGAGGCTGCGGCAGGGATCCTCCACCTTTGTGAAATCCCCGCTGTCCTCCCCCGAGGCGGATTTCTCGCAGAAGCAGCGGTAGGCGCAGCCCCGCTCCACCAGCTTTTCCGCATAGGGCAGGTAGAGCTCCTTCCGCTCCGTCTGGATATAGGGACCCACGGGCCCGCCGATATCGGGCCCCTCATCCCAGGTCAGCCCCGCGTCCCGCAGGGTACGGTAAATCACCTCCGTGGCGTCCTCCACCAGTCTCCCCTGGTCCGTATCCTCGATGCGCAGGAGGAATTTTCCCCCCGCCTTCCGGGCGATTAGCCAGGTATACAACGCCGTGCGCATATTGCCGATGTGCATATAGCCCGTGGGGCTGGGGGCAAAACGGGTGCGCACCCCGCCCTTGGGGATTCGGGCCTCCAGCTCGTCGAACCAAGCCTGATCTTTCATATTTTGACCTCCGTTTTTCTGCGGATTTATATCCTCATAATAGATTATTTTATCTTCGCTTCCGGGCCCTGTCAAGGTACTGCCAGGGTAAATCGCAAGGGCGGAACTTGTCTTTTTCCCCATAGGATTATATAATGAGGCATATCCAACAATTACCATCGGAGGCCGCCATGAACATTCTGATCCTCAACGGCTCCCCCGCGGGGGACGACAGCATCACCCTGCAGACCGTCCGCTATATCCAAAAGCTGTTCCCCGGCCATACATGGGCCCAGCTCAACGTTTCCCCGAAGCTGAAGGCCCTGGAGCGGGACTTTTCCGAAGCCCGGGAGATGCTGGAAAAGGCGGAGCTGCTGCTGTTTTCCTACCCGGTCTATACCTTTCTGGCCCCGGCCCAGCTCCACCGCTTCCTCGCGGTCCTGAAGGACAGCGGCGTGGATCTGCGGGGGAAATACGCCACCCAGCTCACGACCAGCAAGCACTTTTATGACGTGACGGCCCATGAATATATCCGCCTGAACTGCGGCGACCTGGGGCTGAAATACCTGCGGGGCCTCTCCGCGGACATGGAGGACCTGCTGTCGGAAAAGGGCCGGGAGGAGGCCCGCGCCTTCTTTGCCCGCATCCTGTGGGCCATGGAGCAGGAGATCGACGAAACGCTGCCCGGCAGTCCCGCTGCGCCCTTCGCCCCGGTCCCGGCGTCGCTCCCGCCCCGGGAGGCGGAGCGCCTTAATCCGAAGGAAGTGGTGGTCGTGGCGGATATGGGGCCGGAGGACAAGGACCTGCAAGGCATGGTGGAGCGCTTCCGCCGCGTCTGTCCCAGCCCCAGCCGGGTGGTGAACATCCGGGACTTCGCCTTTGCCGGGGGCTGCCTGGGCTGCTTCCGCTGCGCCGGAACGGGGGAATGTTTCTACAAGGACGGCTTTGACAAGCTGCTTCGTCAGGAGATCCAGAGCGCCGACGCCACGATCTACGCCTTCACCATCCGGGACCACTCCATGGGCTGCCGCTTCAAATTCTTCGACGACCGCCAGTTCTGCAACGGCCACCGCACCGTCACCATGGGCAAGCCCGTGGGCTACCTGGTGGACGGGCCACTGTCCCGGGAGCAAAACGTCCGCATGCTGCTGGAGGCCCGGGCCCAGGTGGGAGGCAATCATCTGGCCTGGATCGCCGGGAACGAGGGGGACACGGACGCCCAGATCGACCGCCTGGCTTTGGAGCTGGACTATGACCTGCGCACCGGTTTCCGGGAGAGCGCCAATTTCTACGGCGTGGGGGGCATGAAGATCTTCCGCGACCTCATTTTCACCATGCAGGGCCTCATGCGGGAGGACCACCGGTTCTATAAAAAGCACGGCTTCTACAAGGACTTCCCCCAGCGGCACCGGGGGAAGATCGCGGCCATGTACCTGGTGGGCGGGCTGATGAACAACCCCCGCCTGTCGAAAAAGCTGGGCTCCAACATGACCAGGGGGATGCTCATGCCCTATGAAAACGCGCTGAAAAAGGCGAAGCCGTAAATCGCAGCGCGCCGGAAAACCCGCGCGGAAAAAGAGACGGGGATACGTGCAAAAAGGGCACCCGCAGCCGGGACCGGCGGCGGATGCCCTTCGTCTTTCATAATGAAAGCGGCAGTTACGTTAATGGAATTCCTTATACAGGCCCCGGATGGCGGTCTCGTAGTCCTCCTCCCGGACGCCGATGATGATATTCAGCTCGCTGGAGCCCTGGTCGATCATGCGGATGTTGACCCCGGCGGCGGTGACCGCCCCCAGGATCCTCGCGGCGATGCCCTTGTTGGCCACCATGCCGCAGCCCACCACGGCGATCATGGCCAGGCCCTCCTCCACCTTCAGGAGGTCCGGCTTCAGATCCGCTTCCAGCGCCGCCAGGATCTCCTCCCGATGGGGACGGAAGGCGTCGGCAGAGACCACCACGCTCATGGTGTCGATGCCCGTGGGGCAATGCTCAAAGGGTACGCCGTGGGCCGCGAAGATATCCAGCAGCCGGGCGGTGAAGCCCACCTCGCTGTTCATCATGGATTTCTCCACCAGCACGGTGTCGAAGCCCTTGCGCCCGGCGATGCCGGTGACGGGAGGGATGACCGTTCCCGCCGGGGCCTGGGCGGCGATGAGGGTGCCGGGGTCCTCGGGGCGGTTGGTGTTGCGGATATTGATGGGGATGCCGGCACGCCGGGCGGGGAATACCGCGTCCTCGTGGAGCACGCTGGCCCCCATGTAGCTCAGCTCCCGCAGCTCCCGGTAATTGATAAAGGGGATATAAGAGGGGTTGGGCACGATGCGGGGATCGGTGAAGAGCATACCGGAGACGTCGGTCCAGTTTTCATACAGGTCCGCTTTCACGGCCCGGGCCGCGATGGCGCCGGACACATCGGAGCCGCCCCGGGAGAAGGTGACCACCCGCCCCGTCTCGTCTGCGCCGTAGAAGCCGGGGATCACGGCCTTCTCCGTCTGCGCCATGGCCGCGCCCAGCAGCTTATAGGTGGTGTCCGGGTCCAGGGTGCCGTCGGCATGGAAGCGGATGTATTCCGCCGAATCCAGGAAGGTCCAGCCCAGCCAGGCGGCCATGAGGCGGGCGTTGAGGTATTCGCCCCGGGAGGCCATATAGTCCCGCTGGGGGCCCTTGCGCAGATGCTCCGCGATGGGGGCCAGGGCGCCATCCAGGTCGAATTTGATCCCAAGGCCCTCCGCGATCTCCCCATAGCGGGCGCGGATGGCTTCCAGGGCGGGCACGAAATCCTCCCCGGCGACGGCCAGGTCATAGCAGCGGTAGAGCATATCCGTCACCTTGGTATCCCCGCTGTCCCGCTTGCCGGGAGCGGAGACCACCAGGAAGCGGCGGGCCGGGTCGGCGCGGAGGATGTCCCCCACCTTGCGGAACTGGGCGGCGCTGGCCAGGCTGCTGCCGCCGAATTTGACAACGATCGTTTTCATGTCGTGTTTCCTCTGTTTCTTTCGGATTTTGGAAGTGTACCACGGGAAACGCGGAATGTCAATTCTGCCGGGGCTTTTTGTCTTGAAAATCCCGGGGATGCCTGTTATTCTGTTAATATAATAAATATCTAATAAATATCGGGAGGTCAAACAGATGAAAAAACGCATATCTGCCCTGCTCCTGGCTTTGGCGCTTGCGCTGGCCCTGCTGCCGGCTTCGGCGCTGGGGGCGACTGCGCCCACGGAAGAGGATTTGAAAACGCCCCCCGTGATCTCCAATCTGGAGATCCACGACGACGGGGAGGGCTGCGTCTGGCTGGAGGTCACGGTATATACCCCCGACAATGTGCTCAACGCCATCGATTATTTCGAGAATCACGAGCTGGGGTACAACCAGGCGGGCTATATCGGCGGGATCATGCTGCAATACTCCATTGACGGCGGCGAATGGCAGGAGACAATGTTAGCGGTTGCCTGGAAATACTATGAAGACGCGGAAGAAGTACCGCGTTGGAACGGCATCCATGAAACCTATTATCTCGACGAGCTGCATGTGGAGAGCGAGGTCCGGGCGCGGGCCCGCTACGACGGCGCGGACGCCGAGGGCAATCCCCGGTACAGCGACTGGTCGAATATGCTGACCCTCAACGAGCCCACGGATTTCCAGGCCCACAACTGGGCCAAGCCGGAGCTGACGGAGGCCGACAGCCTTGGCCTGATCCCCGGCTGCCTCCAGGGGGCGGACCTGACCCGGCCCATCACCCGTGCGGAATTCGCCGCCGTGAGTGTGAAGCTCTATGAGGCCCTCAGCGGGACCCAGGCGGAGCCGGTTGCGGCCAACCCCTTCACGGACACCAGCGACCCGGAGGTGCTGAAAGCCTTCGACCTCGGCGTCACCAACGGCACCGCTGCCGACAAATTCGATCCCGACGCCCTTATCAATCGGGAACAGGCGGCGGCGATGCTCACCCGCGTTTACAAGAAGCTGAACCTGGAGGGCTGGACCCTGGCTTCCGACGGAGAATATAAGGAGGCCTTCAAGGCCCTCTTCACCATGCCCGCCCTCTTTGCGGACGACGGCGAGATCTCCTCCTGGGCCAAGGACAGCGTTTACTTCATGGCCGCCAACGGCATCGTCAACGGCGTGGGGGACAACTGCTTCGCTCCCAAGCTGGTGTCCAGCGGGGAGGAGACCCTGAATTTCGCCACCCGGGAGCAGGCCCTTCTCATGTCCGTGCGCACGGTGAAGAACCTGGGATAAGGCGGACAGCCTGAACGGAGCGAGGAAAACTGAACCGAAAGGTCGTGATCCCCATGGTCGATCTGGAATACTGGAAGGAAAAGGCCCTGGAATGCGGCTTCTCCCATGTGGGGGAGCTGGACGTGGACACTATCGAGCTGCGCAAGGAGGCCCGGGACGCCTGCGCGGAGAACAAATGCCACAACTACGGGAAGAACTGGTCCTGTCCTCCCGGCTGCGGTACCCTGGAGGAATGTGACGCCAAGATCCGCAAATACAAGCGGGGGCTGCTGGTGCAGACCACCGGGGAGATCGACTCCCTGGATTTCGACGGCTTCATGGAGCTGGGCAAGAACCACGGCGAAGCCATGAAGAAGTTCGCGGAGCTGGTGCGCTCAGAGATCCCCGGCGCCATGGTCATGGGCGCGTCCGCCTGCATGGGCTGCAAAAAATGCACCTACCCCGACGCGCCTTGCCGTTTCCCCGACAAGCTCTCCCATCCCATGGAGGGCCTGGGGATGATCGTCAGCGACGTTTGCAAGGCTAACGGGGTGAAGTATTATTACGGCCCCGGCACCCTGACCTACACCGGCTGCGTATTGACAGACTGAATAAGCCTCCTGCAAGGAACGTCTTGGCCCCCTCTTTGAGCAATGTCGCTAGCTTAAGCGTAAAGCCACCCCTTACCGTCATCGCGAAGCCAGTGCTCACACTGGCTGTGGCGATCCGTATTCCCGTCCTGCTTCCGTTCAGGCCGCAAAATAGACGAAGAAACGGATTGCCACGACCGCTTTGCGGTCTCGCAATGACGGAAAGTTGATAGTTTCTGCTTTAAGTAGATGACATTGCTTCTCTGTGGGGGCCGAATAACGAAAAAAACAGCGGCTGCTTGGCCGCAAAGAAGCGAAAAGAGGTGCGAGTCTGGCTCACACCTCTTTTCCTGTTACGCTGCTCTTTTTGACAAACACAAACGGGAAGTCGCAGTATAAATGTTTACAGCGGCTTACGGGTCAGGTACAGGACATAGGTATCGTTAAATACTACTTTCCCTCCGTTTTCCTTGACCGCCTTCCGAAGTCCTTCAAAGAATGCTGTCTTATAGGGCTCCGGTATCACGATATGATCACAATGGGTGCCGCAGTAAGAAACATATTCATCGGGGTTCATCACGCGTCTCCCGTAAAAATCATGCTGCTCGAAATCCGTAAAGCCATAATTCTGCGCGTTATCATATCGGAAGCCGCCATGTGTATAGGGAATATCCGGTTTATAATATAGATCGTACAGCTTCTGGATTTTCTCATAGAGTTCCTCATTTGTCGTTTTGTAATCTGATCTTGTCAGCATCATGGCAAGGACCCCGCCGGGTTTCAGCAACGCAAAAGTTTTTGAGAACGCGATTTCCTCTGGAATCCATTGAATGGTTGCGGCGGAATAGACCATATCAAACCGCTGCTGTCCAAAATCGTGGGTTATGAAATCATCGTTCACAATATGGAAGTTCGGGAAACCATCGTACTTTTCCTTCATTTTTGCATAGAGATGTTCCCCGAGCTCTATGGCGTGATAATCACATCCTGTCTCCAGGATCGGATCTGTTGCCTGCCCGGTGCCCGGCCCGATTTCCAGAACGCTTTTCCCCGGCCCGATCTGTGCATGATGAATCAGGTATTCGAATAACTCCGGGCTGTATCTCGGCCTGAACCGATCAAATTGCTCAGGAATCGTATCAAAGATTTTTCTGAACTCCATGAAAACACCTCTACAAACTGCGATTAGTCCAGCCGATTATACTGATGTTTCACAGCATAGTCAATCCATGCCGAACGGGTATAAAAAAGACAGCAGCTGCGATTTAGCAACTGCTGTCAGATGTTGGCATCGTGCTATCTTCCCCGGTCCGTCGCCAGACAAGTATTGTCGCCACCGACGAGCTTAACTTCCGTGTTCGGAATGGGAACGGGTGGACCCTCGTCGTCATTGACACCAACTTCGTCGAAATCCGCTTCGCTCACTCCGTTTCCGCCGGTAGCCTTCGGCTGCCGTCGAAAACTGCGTATCGCTTTGCGGTTTCTCCTCTCCAACATGAAACGGCGTTTCATGTTGGTCTACGGAAGAATGAGGTACAGGATTCCAATTCCCTGCACACTCAAAACCGAACAAAGGGGACAAGCGAGGCACGCTTGTTGAGCCTGCGCTTCATCGAACCGATGAAGGTTAAGCCCTCGGGCTATTAGTACCGGTCAGCTGAACATGTTACCATGCGTACACCTCCGGCCTATCAACCAGATCGTCTCTCTGGGC
>CADBKO010000004.1 GCA_902795345.1 Oscillospiraceae bacterium | reverse complement strand
TACCCCAAGGGCACTTCTTCGCGTTTCACGCTCAGGCGCCCGCTCGCCTGCGGCGGCGATTCCGATGAGACCCGTCTTCGTGACCACAAAAGGCCGCCCCGATGGGCGGCCTTTTGTGGTGCCGGCGGCGGGGGTCGAACCCGCACAGTGTTGCCACCGGGGGATTTTAAGTCCCCTGCGTCTGCCTGTTCCGCCACGCCGGCGCGCTTCGGAACGGGGGAATCATACCACCGCAGCAGACAAAAGTCAATGACCTGCCCGTCCGTGCGTTTCCATCATTTACCAGAGCCTTTCCGCCCGGTTTTTGCTACCATATGGGCAGGAAGGAGGATCTTATGAAAAAACGAAACAGAATCCGGAAGGCCGCCGGGGGCGCGCTGTGCCTTGTCTGCCTGCTGTTCCTGCTGCCGGAGGGGGTTTCTGCCGCGGGGGAAAACTGCTTCCCCGCCTGCGCATGGGACGAAGCCTCCCTGGTGGACGGCCTCCGGAGCGTCGGAGCGGAGTATTCCTTCGATTACCGCGCCGAGATCGCCCTTGCCAACGGCTATCGGGAGTATCAAGGCACCGCAGCGCAGAACACCGCCCTGCTCTGGCTGCTGCGCAACGGGGCCCT
Source organism: Oscillospiraceae bacterium (assembly GCA_902795345.1). GTDB lineage: Bacteria > Bacillota > Clostridia > Oscillospirales > Oscillospiraceae > UBA1774. Next base: position 85,288 of record CADBKO010000004.1, on the reverse strand, counting down.
CCGGCGGCCGGAGGGCGAGCCGGGGCCCCTGGAAACAAACCTGGGGCGGGTGCGCTTCCTTCATCAGGCCCGCCGGACCTGCAAGGCCACCGCCGCAGCCATGGCCCTGAACCTGCTGTCGGGCCGGGACGACTTCGGCACCGCCGACCTGGGCGGGAGCTGCTGCCGGGGACTGGAGGGAGAAACCTATACCGGCTCCGACGGGCATACTTACCGCGCTGTCTACAAGACCGACGGGTATGAGGGCAGTCTGGGGGAACTGACCGGCGCCATCGACGACGCTCTGGCGGCGGGGCTGCCCATCGCGGCGGCGGTTCACAGCGTCAGAGGCGGCACGCAGCACCATTGGGTGCTGGTCCTGGGGCGCAGCGGCGAGGACTGGCTCATCGCGGACCCGGCCTGGGCGGGCAGCGGCAGCATCGAAGAGAATGCCGTGACCCTGGCCTCCCGGGGCTATGCCTGGGGCCTGGCGGATTATGAAACGCCGCACTACGGCTATATCGCCTTCGTCAGAGGGTAGCAAAACAGGGCCTCCCCATGTCGGGGAGGCCCTGCTGATTTTCCTTATCCGATGAGATGCATGCCGCCGTCGTGCTCGATGACGTTGCCGGTCATCTGCACCGCCGCCGGGGAGGCCAGGAACACGCAGAGGGCGCCGATCTCGATGGGCATGCCGAAGCGGTGCATGGGCATGCCGTTTTCAATAGCCGCCAGAGCGGAGGGGGGCAGGTCCTTGTCCAGGTCGCTGTGGGTGGGGCCGGGGGCGATGGCGTTGACCCGGATGCCGTAGTCCCCCAGGTCGATGGCCAGGAACCTGGTCAGGTGGTTCAGCGCCGCCTTGGAAGCATTGTAGGGGGCCATGGGCTGGTCCCTGGTGTTGCCCACGCACTGGCCGCCGATGGAGGAAATATTGATGATGCTGCCGCCCTTGCCCCCCTCCACCATCTTGGGAGCGAAGCAATAGACGCAGTTGGCCGGGCCGTGGAGATTGGTATTCAGCACCCGGTTCCACTCCCCCAGGTCCTTGTCGTCCAGGAAGTGGACCACGGTGGAGACCCCGGCGTTGTTCACCAGCACCTCCAGGCTATGGAAGCGCTTGAAAACTTCCGCGGCGGCAGCCTTCACGCTGTCCAGAGAGGAGGTGTCGCAGCTGACGGCAAAGACGTCGGTGCCGAAGGCGCGCAGCTCCTTGGCGGTCTCCTCCCCGGAGGCCACGTTCCGGCACAGGATGGCCACGTTGCAGCCGCTCTGGGCAAAGGCCTTGCTGATGCCGTAGCCGATGCCCCGGTTGCCGCCGGTGACCACCACGTTCATTCCCCGCACGTCGAAGACGCCGGTCATGTTCTCAATAGGGGGCAGCTTCATAGTATCTCGTCCTTTCTTGATTGTTTGAAGAAATAGTAACACAGGAGGAATCGAATTGCAAACGGAAGCGGATTCTGCTATGCTGGAAGCATAAAACGAACTGCAAGGAGGCGCGATCATGGAATCCCTGAAGATACTCGTACTCTCCAGCCCGGTGACGGACGCCCTGAACGGGGACGGAGCGGGAGCCCGGGTCTGCCGGGAACGCTTCCCCGAAATGGACTGGCGTTTCAGATCCTTCCTGGACTGCACGGAGGCCGACGTGCTGGACGCCGACGTCATCACCGGCCACCCCCGGGCCCAATGGCTGAAAAACGCGGGGAAGCTCCGCTGGCTGCACCTGCAGTCCGCCGGGGTCAACGGCTATGAAAAGCGGGAAACCTACGCCCGGGAGGACGTGATCGTGACCCGGGCCGCCGGGGTCCACGCCCCCGCCATGGCGGAGCACGCCCTGGGGATGGCTCTGAGCCTGACGCGGAAGCTGCCGGAACTGTATACCCACCAGCTGGCGGGCAAATGGCAGGCCGTCCATGCCCGGAAGGAACTCCACGACGCCCAGGTGCTGATGCTGGGCACCGGCTACCTGGCCAGCGCCATCACGCCCCTGGTGAGGGCCTTCGGCTGCCGCATCACCGGCCTGCGGCGGGACACGGGCAAGCCCCTGCCCCCGGACTACGACCGCATGCTGCCCCCGGAGAAGCTCCACGAGGCCCTCTCCCAGGCGGACTACATCTTCAGCACCCTGCCCTTCACGGAAAAGACCCGCCACCTGCTGGACAGGGCGGCCTTTGCCGCCGTGAAGCCCGGCGCGATCCTGGTGAACATCGGGCGGGGCGGCACCATCGACCACGAAGCCCTGCTGGAAGCCCTGGAGGACGGGCGTCTGGCCGGGGCGGGCCTGGATGTGACGGAGCCGGAGCCCCTGCCGGAGGGACACCCCCTGTGGAAGGCCCCCAACGTCATCATCACGCCCCACTGCTCCGCCTGGTCCGACGCCACGGACAAACGGCGCTACGACACCTTCCTACGCAATCTGGACCTCTTCCTCAAGGGAGAACCCCTGCCGGGGCGCATCGACTTTGAGGCAGGGTACTAAGAAAGAGTCAGCGTATCGAATCAGCGACAGCTGTGAATCACGCTGACTCCCTCCGTCATCGCCTCGCGGCGATGCCACCTCCCTCAAAGAGGGAGGCTTTTTATTGGGACGCTTCCAGGATGCCTTTCAGGTAATTGCGGAAATCCGCCGCCGCGTCGGGGGGGCTCACGATGGCCGCCTCGCCGCCGAAGCCGCAGAGCCAGCCGTAGAACTGGGGGCTCACCGCCACCAGCACCGTGAAGGTGAAATGCTCCTCCCCGTCGGGCACCAGGATGACGTCCTGCCCGAAGCGGTCCAGCACCGCGCCGGCCAGGTGGCGGTGGAAGCGGAGGCGAAGCTCCTTCTCCTCCCCCCGGAACATGCCGAAGACCCGGGTGGTATAGCGGGCGATCTCCCCGGCCCGGAAGGTCTCGGACCCCTCCACCGGCTCCTCCGTCTCCCGCAGGTCGCTCATCCGGTCCACCCGGTAGTGCCGCAGCTGCCTGGTCTCGGCGCTGTAAGCCACCAGGTAATAGTTCTCCTCCGCCCAGGTGAGGGCGAAGGGGCTGACCTGATAGGTCCCGCCGCCCCGGCGGTAGACCTTCTCCTTGCGCACGTCGTAATCGAAATAGCGGAAGCGGATCTGCTTCCCGTCGGCAATGGCGGCGTGGATGCCGTCCACATTGTAATAGATGCTCTCGTTCATGGTCTTGACCCGGTTGAGGACATAGACCTGGCGCTGGAGCTGCCGGGCCTCCCCCACGCTGGTGAGGGCTTCCAGCTTGTTTATGAGCTCCCCGCTCTTTTTCCGGGTGATGAAGCGGCTGGCCTGGACGCTGTCCACCAGGAGCTTCAGCTCCGCCAGCTCGAAACGGCGGTCCGCCAGCCAGTAGGCCCCACCGGCCTGCTGGATGTCATACCCGGCCTCCCGCAGCGCCTCCAGATCGCTGTAAACGGACTTCCGCTCGGCGCGGACGTCATAGCGTGCCAGCTCCTCCAGCATGTCCTGGAGGCGGACGGGATGCGCTTCGTCGCTCTTTTCCTCCAGGAAGCGCAGCAAATAGATCAGCTTCAGCTTCTGATTCGCGGATTTCGCCACGGCCTTCTCCCCCTTTGCTTGCCCCATTGTACCGCATTGACAGGGGCAGGGCAAGATACTATAATTCCAGTATGGACAAGGAAAACACATTCTGCGCCTTCAGCGGCCACCGCTCCCTCCCCGCCGCGGCGGGGGAACAGCTGCCCCGGCTGCTGCGCCAAAAGATCGTCTCTCTGGCGGAGGAGGGCTATACCGGCTTCCTCTGCGGCGGCGCCATGGGCTTCGATACCCTGGCGGCGGAGGCGGTGATCTCCGTGCGCCGCCGCTACCCGGCCCTGACCCTCACCCTGGCCCTCCCCTGCCCGGAGCAGGACCGGGCCTGGCCGGAAAGCGCCCGGCTGCGCTTCCGGAGCATCCGGGAGGCGGCGGACGAAGCCATTTTGGTCTCGCCGGAGTATCACCGCTACTGCATGATGCAGCGCAACCGCTTCCTGGTGGACCACAGCCGCCTGCTGGTCTGCTATCTCACCGACGACAAGGGCGGCACCGCCGCCACCGTCCGCTATGCCCTGAAATGCGCAAGGCCGGTGGTGAACCTGGCCCTGGAAGTGAAATAAGCAAATCCAATACATTCTGAACGGAGGAATACCTTATGGCGCAACCCTGGTACGCATCCATCCCCAAGCTGGGCTTCGGCCTCATGCGCCTGCCCACCCTCCCCGGCGGAGGACAGAAGGACATCGACTACGCCAAGGTGCAGGAGATGATCGACCTCTACATGTCCCGGGGCTTCAGCTGGTTCGACACCGCCTACGTCTACCATGAGGGCCACAGCGAGGAAGTGATCAAAAACTGCCTGCTGCCCAAGTACCCCAGGGACAGCTTCCAGGTGGTGGACAAGATCCCCCTGTGGGGCATCCGCTCCTATGAGGACTATGAGCCCATCCTGCGCACCCAGCTGGAACGCACCGGCCTGGAATACCTGGACGTCCTCTTCCTCCACGGCATCGGCACGGGGCAGCTGCAGACCATCGACGACACCCGGGGCTGGGATTTCCTGAAATCCGCCAAGGAGCGGGGCCTGACGAAGCACATCGGCTTCAGCTTTCACTCCCCCGCCGACACCCTGGAGCTGATCCTGGACAAGCACCCGGAGATCGAGGTGGTGCAGCTCCAGCTGAACTACCTGGACTGGGAGAGCCCCGACGTCCAGTCCCACGCCTGCTACGAGGCCTGCCGCCGCCATGGCGTGGGCATCACCGTCATGGAGCCGGTGAAGGGCGGCAGCCTGGCCGACCCCCATCCCGACGTGGCCGCCATCTTCAAGGCCGCCGATCCCCAGGCCAGCCTCGCCTCCTGGGCCGTCCGCTTCGCCGCCTCCCTGGATGGGATCGTCACCGTTCTCAGCGGCATGAGCACCCTGGAGCAGGTGGAGGACAACACCGCCACCATGCTGAACTTCAAGCCCATCACCCCCGAGGAGCGGAAGGTCATCAACCAAGCCGTGGCGAAGTTCAACGACATCCCCCTGATCCCCTGCACCGGCTGCCGCTACTGCGCGCCGGACTGCCCCCAGAAGATCAACATCCCCGCCATCATCAACACGCTGAACGAATACACCAAGTACCGCAACGCCGCCGGCATCAAGCGGACCTTCGGCAGGCTCACGGGCCAGGGCGGCAAGCCCTCCGACTGCATCGGCTGCCGCAGCTGCGAGGAGCACTGCCCCCAGCATCTGAAGATCACCCAGCATCTGAAAAAGGCCGCGGAGCTTTTTGAATGAGCGCATAATGAACCGCGGAGGGGCGAAATGCCCCTCCGCGGTTTTCATATACGGCGTTTCTTCGGTTATTACCAAAGGCCGCCGTTATAGAACTTGTGACTGCCGATGGTGGTGTAGTAATTGCAGTTGCGCTCGAACCACTTGTCGCTGGAAATGTCGGGATTCAGGAAATAGCAGCAATCCCCGACCACGTCCGCCCCTTCCAGGGCCATTTTCGCCGCGGCGACGGACTCCTCCGAGGGCTCCTGATAGATGGTGCCGTTGGCGGTGGGAGAGAACTGCACCCCGGCGCGGTTGTCGAAAATCACGCCGTAGATGGTGTTGGGCCAGAGGGAGCAGGCCTTGCGGTTCAGCACCACCTGGGCCACGGCGATCTGCCCCTCCAGGGGTTCGCAGCCCGCCTCGGAATAAACGATGTGGGAAAGCCAGTAGACGCTCTCCTCGTTGTAGAAGGCCCAGCCGGGGGTGATGGGCTCCACGCTGCCGGTGACCAGCACGCAGTCCCGCTCGCTGTCCCACTCCACCGTCACGCCGAAGGCCTTGGCCAGGGGGCGGATGGGGAGCATCAGGCTTCCTTCCTCGTTGCGGACGGTGCCGCCGTCCAGGTAAAGATATCTTCCGTTGGCTACGATGTAGGACCCGTCCTGCCGGATCTTGATCTCCACGCCGCTGGCAGATACCACGGCGCACTGGGTCTCGTCGCTCCAGCTGAACTGGGCTTCTTCATCCAGGGCCTGCACGAAGGCCCGCAGGGGCACATAGGTCAGGTCGTCGATCCGGCGGACCATGGGATCGCAGATGAGCTCCTGCCCGCGGATATAAACCGAGATGGTGGTGAACTTCGCGGATACGGGGATGATGAACAAGCTCGCCGCCAGCAGCAGGGCCACCAGGAATCGCAGCCGTTTCGCATTGATCCGAAACATGTCGTTAAACCTCGCACTCTGTCATTTTTGGCTTCCACAACATACACCTTTTAATTTCTGTTGTCAATCTGTAATCTTTGTCCCGGAAGCTCGTTACACTTTGTAACCATTATGCCCGGAAGGACCCGCCTTTTATACCAAAAACAAGGGATTGCAGTTTCTTCGGATAATCGCTATACTGGTTTCAATATCTAGTAAGGGGAAAAGAGGAAAAGTTATGCGGTCATTACGAAAACGTCATGGGCTGATTTTGGCCTCCGGAGCCCTGATCTTGCTCTTTCACCTGCTTTCCGGCCGCAAAAAGCTCATGGACGCCCTGGCGTCGGGGACGCTCCCCCTGCGGCAGGGCCTCAGCCGCCTCTGCGCCCTTTTCCCCTTTTCCGTGGCGGAGATCCTCTGCACCCTGGGGGTCCTGGCGGTGCTGGCCTGGCTCGTCTGGACCATCGTCAGCGTGGTGAAGGTAAGGCCCCGGCTACTCACGTTCTGGAAGCGCCTGAGCCTGCTCCTGGCCGTGGTCCTCCTCCTCTATCTGTTGCTGTGCGTGCTGCTGGGAGCCTCCTACCGGGGCAGCAGCTTCCAGGACCGCAGCGGCCTGCGGGCGACGCCCCAGAGCGTGGATACCCTACGGGAGGTGACGGCGCTTTTCGCGGAAAGGCTGGCCGCCGCCTCCGTGGAAGTGCCCAGGAACGCTGACGGGGTTTTCGCCGTCGGCCAGGAGGAGATCTTCGCCGCCGCCACGGACATTTACCGGGGGGCGGAGCGGCGCTTCCCGCTGCTGAAGCTGCGGGACGTGACGCCCAAGCGGGCCTTGTACTCCCGGCTCATGAGCTATTTCAACTACACCGGCTTCTACTTCCCCTATACCGGGGAGGCCACCCTGAACATCGACCCGCCGGACGCCCTGCTGCCCTCCACCATCGCCCATGAGATGGCCCACCAGCGGGGCGTGGCCTCGGAGCAGGAGGCGAATTTCGTGGCGGTGCTGGCCTGCACGGAGAGCGGCAACGCCGCCTACGAATACTCCGGCTGGCTCTTCGGCTATATCCACCTGGCCAACGCCCTCTACCGCTGGGACGCGGATACATATTTCGCCCTGGCCTCCCGGCTGCCGGAGGCGGTGTGGGCGGACCTGGAGGCCAACCGGGCCTACTGGGCCCGGTTCGAGACCAAGGCGGCGGAGGTCTCCGACAAGGTGTACGACACCATGCTGAAATCCTACGGGCAGAGCATGGGGGTGCAGAGCTACGGGGCGGTGGTGGATCTGCTGATCGCCTGGTATCTGGAAGGCGGCTTCCAAGTGGAAGACCCAATTACCGATTGATTTAATAGGTAATTTTTCCTGAACCCCTTGACAGGGGCATTTCCCTTTGCTATCCTTTATATATCCACCAGGAAAGGAGCGCGGCCATGCGCGCAGTTTTTGGGATCCGCCGGATGATGATGTGCATGCCCATGGGCATGTGCATGATGTCTGCTACCCGCCCGTGCCGGTCTCCCTGGTAAAACCCAGCTGTATGGATAAGTCGCCGGGAGGTCGCAGACCTCCCGGCGTTCGTTGTATAAAGGAGGAATCCCCATGCCTATCCGAATCCCATCCGATCTGCCTGCCGCCCAGACCCTGCGGGAGGAGAACATCTTCACCATGGATATCCGCCGGGCCGAGACCCAGGATATCCGCCCCCTGCAGATCCTGGTGCTGAACCTGATGCCCACCAAGATCGTCACCGAGACCCAGCTGGCAAGGCTGCTGGGCAATACGCCCCTGCAGATCGAGATGCACCTCATGGCCGTGGGCCATGTGCCCAAGCACACCTCCCGGGAGCATATGGTGAGCTTCTACAAGACCTTCGACGAGGTGAAGGAGGAATACTTCGACGGCATGGTCATCACCGGCGCGCCGGTGGAGACCCTCCCCTTCACGGAGGTGGACTACTGGCCGGAGCTGTGCCGAATCATGGAGTGGTCCAAATCCCATGTTTACAGCACCTTCCATATCTGCTGGGGGGCCCAGGCGGGGCTGTATTACCACTACGGCATCGACAAGGTGCCTCTGCCCAAAAAGCTCTCCGGCGTCTACCCCCATCGGGTGACCCACAAGGGGTCCATCCTGTTCCGGGGCTTCGACGACGTGTTCCTGGTCCCCCACTCCCGGAATACCACCGTCCGCCGGGAGGACATCGCCGCGGAAAGCAGGCTGAAGATCCTGGCGGAAAGCGAGGAGGCGGGGGTCTACGCCGTCTCCAACGACGGGGGGCGGCAGATCTTCATCACCGGCCACTCGGAATATGACCGGGATACCCTCCGAAACGAGTATCTCCGGGACAAGGCGGCGGGGCTGGACCCGGAAAAGCCGAAGAACTACTTCCCCCAGGACGACGACACGCAGGAGCCCGTCTGCACCTGGCGCAGCGGGGCGAACCTCCTCTACTGCAACTGGCTCAACTATTTCGTCTATCAGGAGACGCCCTATTCCATCCGGAACATCGAAGCGATATAAATACAGATAAGATAGGAACAAGGCGGGCACGATGCCCGCCTTGTTCCGCTGCTGCCCAAAAGCCGGTCAGGAGACCGACAGATTTAGTTTTTTTCTGCGTCAAACATATAGCGCATCAGGTCCAGGCACTTGGCGGCATAGCCGCACTCGTTGTCGTACCAGGCGATGAGCTTCACAAATTTGTCCCCCAGCATCATGCCCGCCCGGGCGTCGAAGATGCTGGTGTGGGTGTTGCCGATGAAGTCGGCGCTCACCAGGTCCTCGTCCACATATTCGATGACCCCGGCCATTTCCTCCTGAGAGGCCCGAAGTACCTCGGCGCAGATCTCCTCATAGCTGGTGGAGGAAGCCAGCTGGCAGGTCAGGTCCACCACGCTCACATCCGCCGCCGGGATGCGCATGGCCATACCGGTGAGCTTCCCGTTCAGGGCCGGGATCACCTTCCCCACCGCCTTGGCTGCGCCGGTGGAGGCGGGAATGATGTTGCCCACGATGCTGCGGCCGCTTCTCCGGTCCTTGCCGGAGGCGCTGTCCACCGTTTTCTGGGTGGCGGTGGCGGAATGGACCGTGGTCATCAGGCCCAGCTCGATGCCGAATTTATTCTGGATGACCTTCGCCAGAGGCGCCAGGCAGTTGGTGGTGCAGGAAGCGTTGGACACGATGTCCATTTCCGGGTCATGGGGCCGGTAGGTATCCAGGTTCACGCCGCAGACGAACATCTTCGCGTCGGAGCTGGGGGCGGAGATGACCACCTTCTTCGCGCCGGCCTTCAGATGGGCTTTCGCCTTTTCCACGGTGGTGAAAATACCCGTGGACTCCAGGATATATTCCGCGCCCGCTTCCTTCCAGGGGATCTCCTCCGGGTTTCGGATCGCAAAGGTGGCCACCTTCCGGTCCCCCACCGTCAGATTCCCGTTCTCCGCCCGGCAGGGCTTGTGGAAACGACCATGGACCGAGTCGTATTCCAGCAGATAGGCCATATAATCCGCGTCCAGCTGGGGGTCGTTGATGGCCACGACCTCCACATCGTCCCTATCCTCCGCGATGCGCATGGTCAGCCGCCCGATGCGGCCGAACCCGTTGATGCCGATCCTCACTTTTTCCATCCTGCATCCCTCCTTGGATTCGTCTCACTTGTTACATACATCTCATATGTGTAATATAACATGTTCTGCCTGTCCTGTCAATCCATTCTTTCACCGCCGCGCAGAAATATACGGAAAGGTTTGCAAATGCCGGCGGAGGCGTGTATAGTAAAAGCGCGGCGAACAGCTGTGCCGCAATCTGGGTTCAAGGAATGAGAGCATGGAACGTAATCCGATCCTGGACGCCGCCCTCTCCGCGGAGGACGGGCTCCCCCTCTATCTCCAGCTGGCCTCTCTCACCCGCCGCTGCATCTCCTCCGGGCTACTGAAGCCAGGGGATCAGCTGCCCTCGGAGGCGGAGCTTTGCCGCCACTTCAACATCAGCCGCAGCACCGTGCGTCAGGCGCTGAAGGAGCTGGAGGAGCAGGGGCTGGTGCTGAGGCGGCAGGGGCTGGGCTCCTTCGTGGCGGAGCCGAAGCTGTATCGCCGCAGCGAGAACATCTATTCCTTCACCTCGGAGGCCACCGCCATGGGGCGCAAGCCCGGAAGCCGCCTCCTCTCCTTCGAGATCATCCGCCCCTCTGCGGACATCCGGCGGCTCATGGAGCTCCGGGACGAGAGCGTGGAGGTTTACCGCTTCACCCGCATCCGCCTGGTGGACGAAATGCCCCTGATGCTGGAGACCTCCTATTATCCCTGCTATATCTACCCCGGCCTGACGAGGGAGCTGGTGCAGACCCACTCCTTCTATTCCCTGCTCCTGGAGCGGGGCGTGGTGCCCGGCACGGCCACGGATATTTACGAGGCCATCCGCCTGGACCGGACGGAGGCGGACCTGCTGGCCACCAAAGCCGGGAGCGCGGGCTTCAACCACCAGCGCATCACCCGCAGCGAGGACGGCACCGTTTTTGAGCTCACCCAGAGCGTCATGCGCGGGGACCGGACGAAGCTGGAGGTCACGCTCCAGCGCAGCGGCGTCAGCTTCAGCCGCAGCTTTGAGGACTGAGGTGCAGATATGTCTATTGAAAAAGCAAAAGCCGCCCTGGCTGCGCGGGGCATCGACCCGGCCAGGGTCCGGGAATTCGACGTTTCCAGCGCCACCGTGGCCCTGGCCGCCCAGGCCCTGGGCTGCGAGGAAGCGCGGATCGCCAAAAGCCTCGCCTTCCGCATCCCCGGAGAAACGGACCGCATCCTGCTGGTGATCGCCGCCGGGGACGTGAAGGTGGACAACGCCAAATACAAGGCCCGGTTCCAGGCGAAGGCCCGGATGCTGGGGCGGGGCGAGGCCGCCGATTGCGTGGGCCACGCGGTGGGGGGCGTCTGCCCCTTCGGCGTGAAGGAGGGCGTGGAGGTCTATCTGGACGAGTCCCTCCGCCGGTTCGAGACGGTGTTCCCCGCCGCAGGGAGCGCAAACAGCGCCGTGGAACTGAGCATCCCGGAGCTGGAAACGGCCTCCGCCGCCCTGGGCTGGGTGGACGTGTGCAGGGAAGCCTGAATCAAAGCTGCAAAACAGCCGCTCTCTGTTGACACTTTTCCCATTTAGTGCTATAATTGCGGCAATTTCCGGGGAGCAAAGCTCCATGAACCGCGGATATGACAAATCGCCCCGGCTGGACGGTCGGGGCCGTTTTGTTTGTATCATATACCGTTTGAAAAAGGAGAGATTTCCCATGAAGAAAACTCTGGCTCTTGTTTTGGCGCTGGTCCTGTGCCTGGGCCTGCTGGCTGCCTGCTCCGGCAACAAGGGCGGCAGCACTGCGCCCACGGCGGCGCCTGCCCCCGGCGGCGCCACCGAGGCCCCCACGGCCAACACCACGCCCATCAAGATCGGCTACCTGGGTCCCCTGACCGGCGGCGTCGCCCAGTACGGCATCGCCGTGCAGAACGGCGTGAAGCTCTATGTGGACCAGCTGAACGCTGCCGGCGGCATCAATGGTCGGCAGATCGACCTCGTTTCCTATGACGAGGAAGGCGACGCCACCAAGGCCATCACCGGCTACAACTCCCTGCTGGACAGCGGCGTCGTGGCCATCGTGGGCGACGTGACCACCGGCCCCTGCACCGCCGTCGTTGCGGAAGCCTATCCCGACGGGACCCCCATGATCACCGCCTCCGCCACCGCCACCAGCATCACCTACAACGCGGACACCAATACCGTCTACACCAACATGTTCCGCTCCTGCTTCATCGACCCCTTCCAGGGCGAGACCATGGCCCGCTTCGCCTACGACGTGCTGAAGGCCAAGACCGCCGCCGTCCTCTATGACAACGGCGACACCTATTCCACCGGCGTGTATGAATACTTCGTCTCCAAGGCCAACGAGCTGGGCCTGGAGCTGGTGGCCGTGGAGAGCTATGCCTCCGGCGCCGTGGATTTCTCCGGCCAGCTGACCAACATCGCCGCCAAGAACCCCGACGTGCTCTTCCTGCCCATCTACTACAACGACGTGGCCCTGGTGGCTTCCCAGGCCGCCGACGCGGGCCTGAAGGCCACGATGCTGGGTGTGGACGGCTGGAGCAGCGTGCTGGACGCCGTGACCGACACCGCCCTGGTGGAAGGCGCATACTACTGCTCCGGCTACTCCGCCGCCGACACCGGCGCCCTGGTGCAGAAGTTCCTCAGCGACTACGCCGCCGCCTACAACGGCGCGACCCCCAATATGTTCGACGCCCAGGGCTATGACGCCGCCTGGATCCTCTGCGACGCCATCGCCAAGGCGGAAGCCTCCGGCAAGACCTACGGCTCCGACGAATACAAGGCGGAGATCATCGCCGCCATGAAGGCCACCGACAGCGACTACGTCACCGGCCATGTGAGCTACGACGACCACAACGACCCCCAGAAGACCGCCGCCATCATCAATATCGTGGGCGGCGAGGAGAAATTCTGGGGCAGCTATTGATTGCCTCCGCATTTCCCTTTATACTATATACTAAGTAAGTCTTTCCGGCAGGGGTGGGCTTCGGCCCGCTCCTGCCGGAAAAGGCTAGACGGAACGAAGGGGTTTTCCTTATGATCGTACTCCAGCAGCTCATCAACGGGCTGCAGCTCGGGAGCATCTATTCCCTGATCGCCCTGGGATACAGCATGGTCTACGGCATCATCATGCTGCTGAACTTCGCCCATGGGGACATCATCATGGTGGGCGGCTATATCGCCCTGCTCATCATCGGGGCGGGCATCCACCCCGCCCTGGCCATCGTCGCCGCCATCGTGGGCTGCATGGTGCTGGCCTGCGTCATCGAGAAGGCGGCTTATGCCCCCCTGCGGAAAGCGCCCCGCATTTCCCTGCTGATCACGGCCATCGGCGTTTCCTTCTTCCTGGAGAACGTGGCCCAGCTGCTGCTTTCCGCCAATCCCCGCAGCTTCCCCAACACGGCCATCATCCCCACGGTCAGCTTCAGCCTGGGGAGCCTGAACATCTCCCTCACCACCCTGGTGACCCTGGCGGTGGCCATCGTGAGCATGGCCCTGCTGACGGTGCTGGTGAACCGCACGAAGATGGGCAAGGCGATGCGGGCCGTGTCCGAGGACATGGGGGCCGCCCAGCTCATGGGCATCAACGTCAACCGCACCATCACCTTTACCTTCGCCATCGGCGCCATCCTGGCCGGCATCGGCGCCATCCTCTACTGCTGCAAGTACCCCCAGGTGAAGCCCACCACGGGCTACCTCCTGGGCATGAAGGCCTTCGTGGCCGCCGTCCTGGGCGGCATCGGCTCCATCCCCGGGGCCATGCTGGGAGGACTGGCCATCGGCATGGCAGAGGTCATCGTCAACGCCCTGGGCTATACCACCTGGGCGGACGCGGTGGTCTATGTGATCCTGATCATCGTGCTACTGGTCAAGCCCACCGGTTTCCTGGGCCGGACCATGAGAGAGAAAGTCTGAGGTGTGACATGAAGAAACGCATCCAATTGAGCACACCTTCCAAATACCTCATCAACGCCATCCTGGTTGCGGTCCTGCTGGTGGGCGGCACCATGCTGTACAACAGCGGCCTGCTGAACCGGGCCAGCAAGGCCGTGCTGATCCAGTGCGGCATTTACAGCATCCTGGCCGTTTCCCTGAACATCTGCACCGGCTATCTGGGTCAGCTGCCCCTGGGCCACGCGGGCTTCATGGCGGTGGGCGCCTATGTGGGGGCCCTGTTCTGGAAGGCCACGGTATCCTGGCCCGCCGGGCTCACCATCGTTTTCGGCCTGATCGTCGCCGGGCTGGCCGCCGCGGTCTTCGGCATCATCATCGGCATCCCCGCCCTGCGCCTCAAGGGGGACTATCTGGCCATCATCACCCTGGGCTTCGGAGAGATCATCCGCATCGCCATCATCAATCTGGACGGCATCACCGGCGGCACCCCCGGGCTTCTGAATGTGCCCAAACATTCCAGCTTCCTGCTCACCTTCGCCTGCCTCGCGGCCGCCATCTTCATCACCCATAACGTGATCCATTCCCGCCACGGGCGGGCCATCCTCTCCATCCGGGGCAACGAGATCGCCGCCGAGAGCTGCGGCATCAACCTGACCTATTACAAGGTCTTTGCCTTCGCCCTCTCCGCTTTCCTGGCCGGCGTGGCCGGGGCGGTGTACGCGGGCTTCCAGGGCAGCCTCTTCCCCAAGAGCTTCGACTTCATGGCCTCCATCAACATCCTGGTCATGGTGGTGCTGGGCGGCATGGGCTCCATGACCGGCTCGGTGATCGCCGCCACGGTGCTGACCGCCCTGCCCAGCCTCATGCAGGCCCTCAGCAGCTACCGCATGGTGATCTATTCCCTGCTGCTGATCGTGGTCATGATCTTCAAGCCCTCCGGCCTGATGGGCACGAAGGACATCTCCGTGTCCCGCTTCATCCAGCGGCTGCTCTGCGGGGAACTGTTCAAATCCCGGAAAAAGGAGGACAAGGCTCATGAGTGAACAGCTGCACGCCCTGGGTCCCAAGGGCTTCGTCCCGGAGCGGGACCTGGACAAGACCCCGGTGCTGGAGACCCACCACCTGGGCATCGACTTCGGCGGCCTCACCGCCGTCAACGAATTTGAGATCACCATCGGGCGGACGGAGATCACCGGCCTCATCGGTCCCAACGGCGCGGGAAAGACCACGGTCTTCAACCTGCTCACCAACGTCTACAAGCCCACCCGGGGCAACATCCTTCTGGACGGGGTCAGCACCGCCGGAAAATCCACCGCCCAGCTCTGCCGCATGGGTATCGCCCGCACCTTCCAGAATATCCGGCTGTTCAAGGATATGAGCGTCATCGACAACATCCTGGTGGGGCTCCATCACGAGATGGACTACACCCTGCCGGAGGCCATTCTCCGCCTCCCCCGCTTCTGGCGGGGGGAGCAGATCGCGCGGAAGCGGGCCATGGAGCTGCTGGGCATCTTCCACATGGAGGACACGGCGGACACCCCCGCCGGCAGCCTGCCCTACGGGGCCCAGCGGCGGCTGGAGATCCTCCGGGCCCTGGCTACCAATCCCTCCATTCTCCTGCTGGACGAGCCCGCCGCGGGCATGAACCCCTCGGAGACGGCGGAGCTCATGGAGAATATCCGCCGCATCCGGGACACCTTCCAGATCGCGGTGCTGCTCATCGAGCACGATATGAGCCTGGTCATGGGCATCTGCGAGGGCATCGCCGTGCTGAATTTCGGCCAGATCATCGCCAAGGGCACGCCGGAACAGATCCGCAACGACCCCGCCGTGATCGAAGCCTATCTGGGCAAGCAGCAGGAGGTGTAAGACATGGCTGAAAGCGAACTGATGCTCCAGGCCGAGGACCTGAACGTCTATTACGGCAGCATCCACGCCATCCAGGGCGTGTCCTTCACCGTCAACAAGGGGGAGATCGTCACCCTCATCGGCGCCAACGGCGCGGGCAAATCCACCACGCTGAACACCATAAGCGGACTGCTGCGCTCCAAGACCGGCAGCCTCACCTTCAAGGGAGAGAGCATCTCCGGCATGGCCCCCCACGCCATCGTGCGCAAGGGCATCATCCATGTGCCGGAGGGACGGCGCATCTTCAGCAAGCTCACCGTGGAGGAAAACCTGGAGATGGGGGCTTACACCCGCCCCGGACGGGAGCTGGACGACGCCATCGCCGGGGTCTATGACCGCTTCCCCCGCCTGAAGGAAAGGCGGCGGCAGGTGGCGGGCACCCTTTCCGGCGGCGAACAGCAGATGCTGGCCATCGGCAGGGCCCTGGTCTCCCGCCCCAGCCTCCTCATGCTGGACGAGCCCAGCATGGGCCTGGCCCCCATTCTGGTGGAGCAGGTCTTTTCCATCATCCAGGAGATCCACCGCAGCGGCGTCACCGTCCTGCTGGTGGAGCAGAATGCCCGCATGGCCCTGTCCATCGCGGACAGGGGCTATGTGCTGGAGACGGGCCGGGTAGTCCTGACGGGTCCCGGCAAGGAGCTGCTGGCCAACGACAGCGTGAGGAAAGCATATCTGGGAAGCTGAACCCGGCTGCGAGCCGGAGATCATAGGAGGGCAAGATCATGTACGAGAGCTATTTCGCCCGGGGCGGCAGCTGCCCCAAGCCCCTGTTCCCCTGCACCCCCCAGGAGGCCCTGCGCCCCGCCGTCTGCCTGGACGGAAGCGTGGTGCCGGGCAGCATCTTCGGCTGCGTGGAATGGATCGCCGCCGACCTCGCTACCGAGGGGCTCGTCAAGCACGATTCCGACGAGCTGCACATGTTCGTGGGGGGCGACCCGGCGCACTATGAGGATCTTTTCGCCACCGTGGATTTCCAGATCGAGAACGATCACCTGGTTTTCAGCGAGACCAGCTTCGTCTTTGTCCCCAAGGGCTGCGCCCATAACATCCGGGCCGTGACGGGGCTGAAAAGGCCCATGCTCCACTACATCATGCATGTGAACGCCTCCTTCTACCGTTCGGAAAAGGCCGAAGCCGCGGCCCCCGCCGGGAAGTACGCGGGCTATCGGGTGACGAAATACGCCCCCGTGGACGGGCGCATCCCCGACGCGCCGGAGGGCTTCCTCACCTTCCTGCTGTGGATCGACTCCAAGAAGCTGCCCGGCGCGCCCTATACGGAGTCCGTCTGGTTCCACACCACCAACGACACCGGCCCCGAGGAGCACACCCACGACGACCTGGACGAGTTCATCGCCTTCATCGGCAGCAACCCGGAGCACCCGGAGGAGCTGAACGGGGACGTGAGCTTCCTCATCGGCGGGGAGCAGATCCACACCCGGAAGAGCACCCTGGTCTTCGTGCCCCGGAAGGTGAAGCACAGCCCCCTGCTGGTCCACGAGCTGGAAAAGGACATCCTCCACTTCTCCGGCGGCAACAGCGGAGATTACAATAAGGACGTCAATTCAACCTTCGATTGAACAGTATGGTTCAGGCCCGTGGCAGCCCGGGCCTGATTCTTTCTCTTTCCAACGGTTGACAATTCCGGTTTTCGATGCTATCATGATAGCACATTATCCTATTGAATCGAGGGAATACCCATGTCCGATCTTCATTCCGAGGCTGCCGACAAACTGTTCGACGCGATCCTGGCCCTGAAGGACCGGGAAGAGTGTTACCGCTTTTTCGAGGACCTCTGCACCATCACGGAGATGCAGGCCATGTCCCAGCGCTTCCATGTGGCCCGGCTGCTGCGCCAGGGCCTGGTGTATAACGAGGTCGGACGGCTGTCCGGGGCCAGCAGCGCCACCATCAGCCGCGTCAACCGCTGCCTCCAGCACGGGGCGGGGGGTTATCCCCTGGTCCTGGAACGGCTGGAAGAAACGGAGAAAAAAGAGTAAAACATTCGGAAAATGGCCGGAGCGAGGGGCTCCGGCCATTTTTGCAGGCCGCCCTCCCCTCACGCATATTGTAAAGAGGCGGCGATCGTGATAAAATATAGAATAAACCACGCCCCATCGGGAGGTCTGTACTATGCAGCTGACGGATTTTACCCAATTCACCGGCTCCTGCTTCAACGGGGAGCCCGCTTCCTGCGCCTGCGCCTGTCCCTTTGCCCTGGACATCCGCTCCTTTGCGGAAAAATGCGAAAAGGGCCGCTGGAACGCGGCCTGGAAAGCCCTCAAGACCGCGGTGGTCTTCCCTGCCGTGGTCGCCGCCCTCTGCCCCGCCCCCTGCCGGGAGCACTGCCAGAGGGAAGCCCTGGGCGGGGCCATCAACATCCCCGGCCTGGAAAAAGCGGCCATCCGCTTCGCCCGGAAAAAGGCGGAGGGCTACAACGTGCCGCCCCATGAGCAGACCATCGCCGTGGTGGGCGCGGGGGCCTGCGGCCTCTCCGCGGCCCTGAACCTGGCACTGAAAAAATACGTGGTGACCGTCTTCGACCGGCTGCCCGGCTGGGGCGGCTCCCTGCGGGACGATCCCCGTTTCCCGGAATTTGAGGAGGATTTCAAGCTGCAATTCTCCGCCGTCAAGGAAGGATTCTGCAATTTCGTCTTCGGCAAGGCCGTGACGGAAGCGGACCTCATGCCCTTCGACGCGGTGTATTTCGCCACCGGCGAGGGCGGCTTCCGCCTGGAAGGGGACAAATACTTCGCCGGGGGGCCCTGCGCGGGCTGGACCATGATGGAAGGCATCGCCATGGGCCCGGAGGCCAGCAAGGTGATCGAAGCCTATCTCATGACCGGGCGGCCCGAGCCCATCCTTCCCCACGAGCACGCGGCCCACTGCGACCGCTATGTGCGCCACGAGGGGGTTGAGAGCGCTTCCCCCTGCGACACCGGGACGGAGGAGGGGGCCCAGGCGGAGGCGGCCAGATGCCTGAAATGCGACTGCACCGACTGCATCGACAACTGCATCATGCTGCAGCACTACCGGAAAAAGCCCCACGGCCTGGCCCGGGAGGCCTATGCCGACTCCGCCGCCGCGCCTCCCATCGCCACCCAGAGCCTGGTGCGGCAGACCTATTCCTGCACGAACTGCGGCCGCTGCAACGCCGTCTGCCCCACGAATGCCAACCTGGGGGCCATGTTCATGCTCTCCCGCACGGACCGCTTCCGCCGCAGCACGGGGCCCAAGGCCTTCCATGATTTCTGGCTGCGGGAGATGGATTTCTCCACGGGCGAAGCCTCGGTCTTCCTGGCCCCCAAGAGCAAGGAGACCTGTCAATATGTTTTCTTCCCCGGCTGCCGCCTGGGTATGTCCAGCCCCCGGCTGGTGAAGGAGGCCTACCGCTTCCTGCAAAAGGCCACCGCCGGGGATACGGGCCTCATGCTGGGCTGCTGCGGGGTGCCCGCCCTCTGGGCCGGGGACCTGGATAGGCTGAACGCCAACATCGACAAGCTGCGCAAGGCCTGGGAAAGCCTGGGCAAGCCCACCCTGGTCTTTGCCTGCGCCACCTGCGAGCGCACATTCCGGCAGTATCTGCCGGAGATCCCCCTCCTTTCCCTCTACCGCAAGATGGCGGAAGCGGGCCTGGAAGCGAAGGAAAAGAGCTTCCCCAAGGCCGCCGTTTTCGACCCCTGCGCCGCCCGGGAGGACAGCGAGCTTCGCCTCAGCGTCCGGGACCTGGCGCGGCAGGAGGGCACGGAGCTGGAGGAGATCAGGGGCGGCAGCCGCTGCTGCGGCTTCGGCGGCCACATCCAGGTGCCCAATCCGGAGCTGTTCCGGCGCTTCGGAGAGGAGGCCGCCGCGGGTTCCGAGGAACCCTATCTGGTCTACTGCATAAACTGCCGGGAGGTATTCAAATCCCGGGGCAAGGAATGCCGCCACATCCTGGAGGAATACTTCGGGCCGGAGGAGGGGGACATCCCCACGATCCTGGAAAAGCGACGCAACGCCCTGACGCTGAAAAAGGAGCTCATGAAGGAGGAGTGGGACATGGACTTCACCCCCGCTGCCGCCCCCTGGGACGCGCTGGAGCTGGACGTTCCCCCGGAGCTGCGCCAAAAGATGGAGCGCAATCTGGTCAGCATGGCCGATCTGCAGGAGACCGTCTGGAACGCGGAGACCGGCGGCGACAAGCTGCTGGGCGACGACGGCTGGCTGCTGGCCAGTCTGGTAAAGAGCGTCATCACCTACTGGGTCCAGTACAGGCCCAAGGCAGGCGGCAGCGAAAATGAATTTGAGGTCGGCGCCGTGTACTGCCACCGCATGAAGTGGCGCGGCGCGGAGATTTCTGAGGGATAAGACATGGACGAAATGAACTGGAAATGCTTCAAATGCGGCGTCCCCCTGGTGAAGAAGGCGGTGGTCTTCGAGTATATGAACCGCTCCTTCAGCCATGAGGTGCCCGTCTGCCCCAAGTGCGGCAAGGTTTTCATCTCCGAAGCTCTGGCCGAGGGGCGCATGGCCGAGGTGGAGGCCGCCCTGGAGGATAAATGAGGGGCGATTTCACCACGGCGGAGGATCTGGCTTCCCACGGGCGGGACTATGTGAAGGTGGGGGCCGGGGAGATCCAAAGGATCGTGACCCTCTCCACCTCCGGCAGCACCGGGGCCGGGAAGCGGCTCTACTTCACCGCCGGGGACTTGCAGCGAACAAAGGACTTTTTCCGGGATGGGATGCGCTGGCTCTGTGAGCCGGGCGACAAGGTGGCTATCCTTCTGGGAAGCCCCTCCCCCGACGGGGTGGGGCGGCTGCTGGAGGAGGGGCTGCGGGAGCTGGGCGCCCAGCCCAGCCTGCTCTGCCTGCCCCGGGATTACGGGGAGACGGCCCAGGCCCTGCGTGCACTGCGGCCGGACACCCTAGTGGGCCTGCCGGTCATGGTCCGGAGGCTGGCCCTGACGACGCCGGAGCTGCGGCCCAAATCGGTGCTGCTCAGCGCCGACTATGTATCCCTGGCGGCCAAGGAGACCATCACCCGGCTTTGGCAGACCAAGGTCTTTTCCCACTACGGGCTCACGGAAAGCGGCCTGGGCTTTGCGGTGCAGTGCCCCCTGCTGCTGGGGCAGCATATCCGCGCAAGCGAGCTGCAGGTGGAGATCGTGGACCCGGACACGGGGGAAAACCTGCCGGAGGGACAGTGGGGGGAGATCGTCTTCACCACCCTGCGCCGGGAGGCCATGCCCCTGAGGCGCTACCGCACCGGGGACATCAGCCGCCTGCTGCCGGGAGTCTGTCCCTGCGGGAATCCGGGGCCGCGGCTGGACCGGGTGCTGGGCCGGGTGACGGAAATCAGGAAACCCGTCAGCATCTATGCCCTGGACGAACTCCTGCTGACGCGGGACGAGGTGCTGGACTATGCCGCCGAATTCCGGGACGGAAAACTGACGGTGACGGCGGAGGGGGGCGATCCGGAAACGCTCCGGGCGCTTCTGCTGGAGAAATGGCCGGCACTGACGGTGGAAGTGATCCCCGGCGTGATCCCGCCCTCGGCGCAGAAGAGAATGGTAAAAACGCTCTGACGTTGCCGTCAGAGCGTTTTTTCTTCGTTTTTCCGCCGATTCTACCACCGAGGGGTGTCCTTTTTTGCGCTTTTGGCGCAGAATGGGAGCAGAAATGAGGTGAAACCATGGATCTGCAGAAGATCGGCACTTACATCGCCGGAAAGCGGAAGAGCCTGGGGCTGACCCAGCGGGAGCTGGCGGAGAAGCTGGGCATGAGCGACAAATCCGTTTCCAAATGGGAACGGGGCGTCTGTCTCCCGGACGTTTCCGTCTATCGGGAGCTCTGCGGCATACTGGGCATCTCCCTGAACGAGTTCTTTGCGGGAGAGGACCTGGACGAGCAGAGCCTGCCCGAGCGCTCGGAAGAAAACCTGCTCTCTGTCAGCAAGGACGGCAAAAGCCGCCGCAAGCGTCTGATAAGGATCATTGCCGCCCTGGCGGCTGCGGCGCTGCTTCTGGGCGGCGTGCTGAGCTGGGTGCTGACGGCGGATGCCCGGCTGGAGAAAAACCGGATTCTTCCCTTCCCCAAGGACAGCGCCGAGCAAAAGACGGCAGAGCTGCTTTCCGGCGTGGATGGCGCTTATCTTTTCCGCTATACCACAGATGGAAGCTTTCAGGAAATGACGATCTGGTATACCGTATACCGGGAGGGAGCCCTGGTTTCCAGGAGCGCCATCGCTTCCAGCCCGGCAGAGGAGTTCCTGCGGGAAGGGATCATTGGCCTGATCCCGGACTATTCCCGCCGTGAGATCCGCTTCCTCCTGGCCGGTGACAGCTCCAAATTCAGCACGGCCCTCCCCGCCCCGGAGGACGGGGAAAGCTGGGACGGCTGCATCCGCAGTGCTTCCGAGGGGGATGCGGTCTATGGTCTGGAGGACGGGCGGGAATATTGCCTGCTGGCGGTGAGCTATGGGCGGGAGTATCTGCGAAGCTTCGAACTGTCGGACCTGGAACCGGGCGGTTTCGGCCCGCCGGACAACGATGAGATCCATTGTTTCTCCGTCGTCTTCTCAAAAGCGGTGGAGAATGCATAAAAGAGGGCCTGCTGCGCTTGCAGCAGGCCCTGTCGGTTCATCGCTCGCTTACTCCGCCCGGGTAATCTCCGCTTCGGGAGCGTTCTTCTTCACGCTCTCAATGCCGTTCAGGCAGCTCTTCTTGTCCTTGTAGCCCTCAGAAGCAAGAATGATTTCTCCGTTGCGGGCCTTCAGGCGGAAGCGGTATTCCCCGGCCTTATCCTGGTACACCTCGAACTTGGGGTGCTTGACCTTCTCGGCGCCTTCGTCGGTCAGGTCCTGGATGCCGCCAGCGGAGCAGCGGCGAACGCTGTCGATCCCGTTGAGGCAGCTGGCATCGGCCTTGTAGATCTCGCTGGTGCCGATGACCTGGCCGTTGCCGGCCAGCAGATTGAAGCGCACGCCGGACTTGCCGGTCTTGATAACAAACTTGCCCATTATAATTCCTCCTCTGTATTCGGACCGCTTCGGAAGCGGTCCGTCTTGTAACCGCCTCCTCAGCGGTTGAATTTACGGTCGAAATACGGGGATTTCCCGCTGACGGAAAGAGGGATGCCGAAGATCAGCTTTTTGTCCCCCAGCAGGCCAAGAGAGGCCGCCGCCTTGCCCGCGGTGAACATGATCCGGTTGTCGATGCGCAGGTCGGCGGCCACGGAAACGGCGCTGCCCACGGCGATGCCCAGGTCCACGCTGTTCATGATGCACTTGCCCCCATGCTTCACGCAGTCGGCGCAGCCATCCCAGCCGCAGAGGGAACAGACCCGGTCCACGCCCCGGGGCTTCTCCTCCGCCCCGATCAGGACCACGACCTGGCTGGCGTCCACATTCTCCGCATCCCGGATGAAAAAGGCGTCCCCGTCCACCTGGGCGATACGGCGCATCTCGGCGCTGAGCGCATCCTTATCCGCACCGGTGAGGATCGCGCTGTCCAGCTTGTCGATGCCGCAGGCCTTCGGCGCAGTCCGCGCCGCGGCGCACATGGCCTGGGCCGCCGCAAGGACCGCGGCTTCCTCCGCCCGGAGGCTTTCGATCTTCAACAGAATCACTCCTTTTACAGCATTATAACTCCCGTTCTGCGCCTTGTCAAATATTATAAGATAGCAACGCTATAAATGTTTCTTATGCTATATTAAATAGCGTCCCACATAAAATGCCCCGGGACCGCGCGGCCCCGGGGCTGGGAACATTATGGAGAATAGCTTACTTGTTGACTTCGTCCTTGAATGCCTTGCCGGCCTTGAAAACGGGGAGCACGGCAGCCTCGATCTTGACGGTCTTGCCGGTGCGGGGATTGCGGCCCTCGCGGGCTTCGCGCTTCTTGCTCTCGAAAGTGCCGAAGCCGATGAGCTGAACCTTCTGACCATCGGCAACGCTGGCCTTAATAGCCGCCAGAGTGCTTTCCAGGGCGGCAAGAGCCTGCTTCTGGGTGATGCCGGCATCCGCGGCAACTTTCTTGATGAGCTCCTGTTTGTTCATTATTACATCCTCTTTTCTGTTGGTACTGATTGTCTGCATGCTCAGTATATCAGTTTTCGTTATAAATATCAATATACTGTGGAGCCTAAAATGCAAAAACTGTCACAAAATTAGGCCGGATTTCCCGGGAAATGCCCGTCACAGATAGGCCGCCGCGGAAAGGGCCCCGGAGGTGGCCGCCGCCACGTTGCTGCCCACATAGAGGCAGTCCCCGATGAGGAAGGAGTTGGTCTCCGGGCAGGCGCGGCGCAGCTCGTCCGCCTCGGCCCACTTGGCCTTGACGCCCATGGCCAGCAGCACGGTGTCCGCCGGAAGGCTGACCTTCTCCCCGGTGGCGGTATTCTCGCAGATCACCGCCTCCGGCGTGACCTCCAGCAGCTTGTGGCCCAGGCGCACATCCAGCTCCATTTCCTTTATGAGGGCCAGGAATTCCGCAGCGCCGCCGTGGGCGGACTTGTTGAGGCTGGCGTAGGTATCCAGCATCTCGATCACGGTGACGTCCTTCCCCGCCTTTTTCAGGTCGATGGCGGCTTCCAGGCCCACGGCGCCCGCGCCCACCACCACTACCTTCTGGCCGCAGGGCTTCTCCCCCGCGTCCGCTTCCGGGGCCCAGAAGACATGGGGCAGGTCGATGCCGGGCAGCCTGGGCACCAGGGGCTCCGCGCCGATGGCCACGATCACGCCGTCATAGCCCTCCTGCTCCAGCATCTCCCGGGTGGCCGTGGTATTCAGAAGGATCTTTGCGCCGCACTTATAGGCCTGGCGCACCAGGTACTTTACATAATCCGCCATGTCCTGCTTGAAGGAAGGCAGGGCCGCATAGACGAGAGCGCCGCCCAGACGGTCCGACTTCTCATAGAGGGTCACGTCATGGCCCCGGGCGCAGAGGACCTGGGCCGCGGTGATACCGCCGGGGCCGCCGCCCACCACGGCGATCTTTTTCTTCTCCTCCGCCTTGGGCACCTTGCCCAGGGGGAATTCCCGCTCCCGGCCCAGGAAGGGGTTGACGGCGCAGATGATGGACCGGTGGGCGGGACCGGCGCAGTTCTGGCAGCGGAGGCAGGGACGATGGTCCTCCTCCCTGCCCTCGGCGTACTTCCGGGGCATTTCCGGGTCCGCCAGCAGGGGACGGCACATGGAGACGAAATCCGCCTTGCCGGAGGCGATGATCTCCTCGGCCCGGTCGATGCTCATGATGCTGCCCACGGTGTTGATGAGCAGATCGGGGAACTCCTTTTTGATGGAGGCGGCATAATGGACGTTGAATTCCCGATCCATCATGTAGTTCTGCCACCAATACTTCATATAGGCAAATTCCCCGTGGATGCCTGCGGAGACATGGAGGATGTCGATCTTATCCTTGATAAGGGCGATGTATTTCAGGGTCTCGTCATACTTCATGCCGCCGGGAATGATCTCGTCGGCGGAGACCCGGGCCTCGATGACGAAATCCTCGCCGCAGAGCTCCCGCACCCGATCCAGCACCTCGATGGTGAACCGGGTCCGGTTTTCCAGGCTGCCGCCGTATTCGTCGGTGCGGTGGTTGTAGAGGGGGCTGGAGAACTGGCTGATGAGGTTGGCATGGCCGCAGTGGATCATGCACATCTTCATGCCCGCCTTCTTGGCCCGCAGGGCCGCCTGGCCGAATTTCTCCACGGTCTCATGGATCTTGTCGATGCTCATTTCGATGGTCTTCAGGGGTTCCCGGCCCATCTCCCGGGCGCTTTGCAGCTCCCAGCTGGAATAATAGGAGGAGGGGGCGTAGGCGGGCTTGCCGGTGCGGAAGAACTGGCTGTCCTTGCCGCCGTGGTTGATCTCCAGGGAGGCATGGGCCCCAAAGCCCTCGCACATAAGGGCGAATTTGCTCATGGGCAGGATGCAGTCGTCGCTGCTCATGTCCAGCTGCAATTCCTCATTCATGCAGTCCTCGATGTCCACCATGACGTTGCCCACGGAGATGATGGCGGCGCCGCCGTGGGCGATGGAGCGGTTCAGGTCCACAAAGGCGTCCGTCACCAGATGGTCGGGGCTGCACAGGTTCAGGGAGGGGGGCGCAAGCTCGATGCGGTTCTTGAAATCCACGCCGCGGATGCGGATGGGAGAGAAAACATGGGAGTATTTGGAGCCCATTTGTTTCATCCTTTCTCAGGCATCCCGAGGATGCATATTATATTTTGTATTTTATCATAGAGCCGGGGCCGGTGTAAACCGCGGAAGGCTTTCTCCCCCATGTTTTTATTGACACTTTCCCTCCCGGCGCATATATTGTCAGTATGAGATACTTCCGGCGGGCGGGATAGGCCCGCTATTTCCGAGGGAGAAAACATGGAACAGAATTATCAAGACTGGCATCAGTCCCTCCTGCAAACCGCCGTGGCGCTCACCGGCGAGGAGGACCACGGCAGCAGCGCCTCTTACGCGGGGCTGCGGGAGATGGCGGTGGAGCTGCTGCTCCACCTGCGCACGGCGATGTACCCCCACATTTTCAGCGGCGACAAGGACGGGCGGCGGCACAGCGACGTCTGCGTGCTGAGCCTGCAGAATGCCTTTGTCCTTTTGCAGCAGGCCCTGCGCAAGGTGCAGCCCTACGCCGGGCCCTATGAGGAATCGGCCCTGGAGCTGATCCGGGAGCTGCCCGTCATCAAGGCCACCCTGGACAAGGACGTGGAAGCCGCCTACCGGGGCGACCCGGCGGCCAAAAGCACAGACGAGATCATGCTCACCTACCCCGCTTTCCAGGCCATCAGCGTTTTCCGCATCGCCCACAAGCTCTATAAGATGGGGGTGCCCATCCTGCCCCGGATGATGACGGAATACGCCCACCAGGTCACCGGCATCGACATTCACCCCGGCGCGGAGATCGGCCCCTGGTTCTTCATCGACCACGGCACCGGCGTCGTCATCGGGGAGACCACCACCATCGGCCATCATGTGAAGCTCTACCAGGGCGTGACCCTGGGTGCCAAGAGCTTCGACGTGAACCCGGACGGCAGCCTGGTGAAGGGCATCAAGCGGCACCCGGACATCGGCAACAACGTGGTGATCTATGCCGGGGCCACGGTGCTGGGGGGCAGCACCGTCATTGGTGACGACTGCGTGATCGGCGGCAACGTCTGGCTCACCCACTCCGTTCCCGCCGGGGAAACGGTGCTGGCCTCCTTTGCCACCCAGAGCCGGAACAAGGAAGGATAAATGGGGTCGGCCCGAAGCAGCAGCTTCGGGCCGACACTGCAAAAACCGGCGGATGCGAAAAACGCATCCGCCGGTTTTACGTTTTCTTTTAGCCCTTGATGGAGCCGATCATGACGCCCTTGACGAAATACTTCTGCACGAAGGGGTAGACGCAGAGGATAGGCAGGGTGGCGAAAATGACGGTGGAGTATTGCAGCAGCTTCTTGAACTGGCTGTAACTGCTGGCCTGATCACCGACGTCGAAGACGGTCTGGCCGGAATCCTGCACCAGGATCTCACGGAGGATCAGCTGCAGAGGATAGAGGTTCCGGTTGGTCAGGTAGATGGCAGCGGTCAGGTATTCATTCCACTTGCCCACGGCGTAGAACAGGGCGATAACGGCGATGGTGGCCTTGGCCAGGGGGAAGGTGATCTTGAAGAGGATGGTCATGTGGCCCGCGCCGTCCAGCTGGGCGGATTCCTCCAGGCTGGCGGGGATCGCCTGGAAGGCGGTACGCACGATGATGATGTTGAAGACGCTCACCAGGCCCATGAGGACCATGACCCAACGGGTATTGACGATGCCCAGGTATTTGTTGACCATGTAGGTGGGGATCATGCCGCCGCCGAAGAACATGGTGAAGGTCATCATCAGGGTGAGGTACTTCATCCACATGGTATTGCGGCGGGATACGCAGTAGCCGCCGACGGCGCAGAGCAGGATGCTCAGGATGCTGCCCGTTGCCACATAGTAGAAGGTGTTGGCATAACCGCGGATCAGGGAGGGGTTGGTCAGAACGAAGGTGTAGCCCTTGGCGGTCAGATGGTGGGTGGCGTCATACAGCGGCCACAGGACGATGCCGCCCTGGAACTGGGTCAGAAGGATGGGGTCGCTGATGGAGGCGAAGAACACATGCAGCAGCGGCGCCAGGCAGGCAAAGGCCAGGACGATCATGATGATGACGTTGATGATGTTGAATACGATGCGGCTCGGTGATTCTTTGATTTTCATTGTCCCTTTTCCTCCTTTCTCAGAACAGGCTCGTCTCGGAGTACTTGCGGCTCAGGCTGTTGGCCGTGAACAGCAGCATCAGGTTGACGAAGGAGTTGAACAGGCCGACGGCGGTGGAGTAGCCGTATTCGCCGCCCTGGATACCGCGGCGGTAGACGAAGGTTCCGATGGTATCGGCCACCTCGTAGGTCTGGGTCCGGTACAGGAGGATGATCTTATCCGTGGAGGAGGAGAGCAGGCTGCCGATCTGCATGATCAGCATGATGATGACCGTGGGGGCGATGCCCGGCAGGGTGACATGCCAGGTCTGCTGCCAGCGGTTGGCGCCGTCGATCTTGGCGGCCTCGTACAGCTCCTGGTCCACGCCGGAAAGGGCGGCCAGATAGATGATGGAGCCGTAGCCGATGCCCTGCCAGGTGCTGGACAGGACGTAGACCGGGCGGAAATACCCCTTCAGGTTCAGCAGGTCCTTATTCTCCGCCAGGCCCATCCGCACCAGGATCTTGGTGATGGCGCCGTCATGACCCATGAAGTCCACGATGATGCCGCAGATAACGACGGTGGACACGAAGAAGGGCATGTAGCTGATGGTCTGGATGACCTTCTTGAAGATCTCATTCTGCAGCTCGTTGAGGAGCAGGGCCAGAATGATGGGGGCGGGGAAGTTGATGATGAGGTTCAGGATGCTCAGCAGCAGGGTATTGCGGAGCAGACGCCACAGATAGTAGCTGGAGAAGAAGTCCACGAAGTTCTGCACGCCAACCCACTGGCTGAAGATGAAGCCGCCGCGGGGCGTATAGTCCTCGAAGGCCAGGACGATACCGACCATGGGCAGGTAGTTCCAGATGATGAAGTACAGAAAGATCGGGATCGCCAGCAGATAGACTGACCGATTATGTATCCAGTCTCTCTTGATGGTTTGTTTGTTCATACCTACTACTCCTTTTCCCGTGATACTGGGGGCCGGGCATTTATGCACTTTCACATAAAACGCCATTCAGATAGCTTGATTATAGCACGATATTACGAAAACACAAGTCATTCTTTCTAATTTCCGGATGATTTTTTTGGGCATATCGTTGGTATTTTAGGATATACCCCTCGGAACGGCCATATAATCCACTGCCAAACTGCACAAAAATCCGGAGGTGATCCCTTGCGCCGCCTTTCTCCCCTGATGCGAAGCACCCTGGTCATGACCCTGGTGAGCCTTGGCCTAAGGCTGACGGGCATCTTTGTCAACAGCCGCATCGCCGGCCTCATGGGGGCCGAGGGCATGGGCCTGATGCAGCTGGGTCTCAGCGTGGAGACCCTGGCCGTCACCCTGGCCTGCAGCGGCATCCATTTCAGCGTCACCCGCCTGGCCTCCGAGGAGCTGGCGCGGGGAAGGAAGGCGGAGGTGCGCCGGGTGGTGGGCGCCGGTGTGCGCTACGCCTTCTTTTTCAGCTGCCTGGCCGGGCTGGGGCTGACTATGCTTTCCGGCCCTGCCGCCGCTCTGGCCGGGGACGGGCGGCTGCGGCTCCCCCTGCGGCTCTTTGCCCTCTCCCTTATGCCGCTGAGCCTGAGCAGCGTCTTTTCCGGCTATTTCACCGCCGTGCGCCGCCCCTGGAAGACGGGAGCGGCCCAGGTGCTGGAGCAGCTGGCCGCCTCCGCCCTCACCCTCCTCGCGCTGCCCCGCATCCCCCAGGCGCGGCCGGAGCTTTGCTGCGCCGTGGTCGCCCTCAGCGGCGCGGCGGCGGACTTCCTCTCCCTGCTCCTGGGCTGGCTGCTCTACCGCCGGGAGCAGAAAAACGTACCCCGCCCCGGAGAAGGGCAGGACATGGGGCCGCGGCTCCTTCGCCTCAGCCTGCCCCTGGCCTTCAGCTCCTATGCCCGCACGGCCCTGAGCACCCTGCAGCACCTGCTGGTGCCCCGGGCGCTGATGCGCTTCGGGGAGACCTCCTCCGCCGCCCTGGGGGTCTACGGCACCGTCAGCGGCATGGTCTTTCCCGTGCTGGGCTTCGCCTCCGTTTTCTTCAACGCCCTGGCGGAGATGCTCATCCCGGAGATGACCGCCGCCCAGCTGCAAAGCGACCTGCCGGGGCTGCGGCGCAGCGTCCAGCGCCTGCTGAGCGCCTGTCTCCTTTTTTCCGGCCTGGTATCGGCCCTGCTCTTCCTGCTGGGACCGGCGCTGGGGCGGCTCCTCTACCGCAGCGCCGAGGCGGGGCGCTATATCCGGGCCCTGGCCCCCCTGGTGATCGTCATGTATACGGACAGCGTGACGGACGGAATGCTGAAGGGGCTGGGGCTGCACCTCAGCTCCATGTTCATCAACGTCTTCGACGCCGCCCTGACCCTGGGGAGCGTCTGCCTCCTCCTGCCCCGCTTCGGCATCCCGGCCTACATCGCCGTGCTCTACGGAAGCGAATGTTTCAATTTCCTCCTGAGCTGCCTGCGCCTGGGGCGGCAGCTCCGGGAGAAGGCCCCCTCCCCCGCCCTCCCTCTTATAAATATATTGTAATCGGCGGGCATTTGGGGTATGTTTAATGGTATAGAACGCAACCAAAGGGGAGACGCGCATGAAACTCATGGTCCTGGACGGCAACAGCCTACTCAACCGGGCCTTTTACGGCATCCGCCCGCTGACCACGGCGGACGGCCTGAATACCAACGCGGTCTACGGCTTCCTCACCATCCTTCGCCGCCTCCTGGCGGAGAACAGGCCCGACGCCCTCTGCGTCGCCTTCGATGTGAAGGCGCCCACCTTCCGCCACGGGATGTACGACGGCTACAAGGCCACCCGGAAGGGCATGCCGGAGGAGCTGGCCGAGCAGCTGCCCTGGCTGCAGAAGGTGATCGACGCCCTGGGCATCAAGCGCTATGCCCTGGCGGGCTGGGAGGCGGACGATCTGCTGGGCACCTTCGCCGCAAAGTGCGAGGCCGGGGGGCAGGACTGCCTGCTGGTCACCGGGGACCGGGACAGCCTCCAGCTCATCGGCCCTAGGACCCACGTGATGCTCATCACCACCAAGCCGGGAAAGAACGAGCACACGGAATACGACGAAGCGCTGTTCCGGGAGAAATACGGCTTCCCGCCGGAAAAGCTGGTGGACCTGAAGGCCCTCATGGGGGACGCCTCCGACAACATCCCCGGGGTCAAGGGCATCGGGGAAAAGACCGCCATGGACCTGATGCACCGCTTCGGCTCCCTGGAAGGGGTCTACGCCGGGCTGGAGGACCCCGCGGTGAAGCCCGCGGTGCGGCAGAAGCTGGCCGACGGCCGGGAGATGGCGGAGCTGAGCTTCCGCCTGGCCGCCATCCGGCGGGATGCGCCTTTGGAATTCGACCCGGAGGAGTGCCGCCTGGGGGAGCCGGACAACGACGCCCTGTACGCCCTATTTGAGCATCTGGAATTCCGGAAGCTGATCGAGGCCTACGGCCTCCATGCCCCGGCATCCGTCCCCGCCCCGCCGGCTGCGGCGGAAAGCGCCGTGGAATGGAGCGAGACGGACGAGGAGACGGCCCTGGCAGCCTGCCGCGGCGCCGAGAGGGTCTTCTTCGCCTGGGCGGAGGACCGGGGGGCCCTGGCCTTCCTCGCCGGGGAAAAGGGCTTCTGCCTCCCCGCGCCGGGGGAAACCTTCCTCCGCGCCTTCTTCGGGCCGGAGGTCGCCAAGGCGGGCACGGAGCTGAAGGAGCTGATGCGCGCCCTGGGGGAGCTGGGCCTGCCCCGGGAGGGCCTGGAATACGACGCGGCCCTGGCCGCCTATCTCCTGGATCCCTCCGACGGCAGCTATACCCTGCCCCGGATCGCCAAGAAGCTGCTGGGTCGGACCCTGACGGAGGGCGCGGCGGAGGGGATGGAAGCCCTGCCCCGGCTGAAGGAGCGCTGCGAGGCCATCCGCGCCCTGTACGAGATCACCATGCCCCTGCTGGAGGAGCAGGGGATGCTCCATCTTTTCCGTGACATCGAGCTGCCCCTCTGCTCCGTCCTGGCGGACATGGAGAGCCGGGGCTTCCCGGTGGACCGGGAGGCGCTGACGCGCTTCGGCGCCAGTCTGGGCCGGGAGATCGAGCAGCTGCAAAAGGAGATCTACGCCCTGGCCGGGGAGGAATTCAACGTAAATTCCACCAAAAAGCTGGGGGAGATCCTCTTTGACAAGCTGGCCCTGCCCCCCTACGGCAAGACCAAGACGGGTTACAGCACCAACATCGAGGTGCTGGAAAAGCTGCTGGGCAAGCACCCCATCGTGGGGAAGATCATCGACTACCGGAAGCTGACGAAGCTGAAATCCACCTATGCCGACGCGCTGCTGCGCTATATCGGCCCCGACGGGCGCATCCGCACCACCCTGAACATGACCGTCACCGCCACGGGCCGCCTCTCCTCCGCCGACCCCAACCTGCAGAACATCCCCGTGCGCACGGAGCTGGGGGGCGAGGTAAGGCGCATGTTCGTGGCTTCCCCCGGCTGCGTGCTGGTGGACGCGGACTACTCCCAGATCGAGCTCAGGATCCTCAGCTGCCTGGCCGACGACAAGGTGATGCAGCAGGCCTTCCTGGACGGCGAGGATATCCACCGGGCCACCGCCAGCCAGGTCTTCGGCGTGCCCAGGGAGGAGGTCACCCCCCTCATGCGCTCCCGGGCCAAGGCGGTGAACTTCGGCATCGTCTACGGCATCTCCGACTACTCCCTCAGCCAGGACATCCACGTGACGCGGGCGGAGGCGAGAGCCTATATGGACAGCTATCTGGCCCATTACAGCGGCGTGAAGAAGTATATGACCCAGGTGGTGGAACGGGCCAGGGAAAAGGGCTATGCCGAGACGCTTTTCGGGCGGCGGCGCTATCTGCCGGAGCTGAAGGCCTCCAACTTCAACCAGCGCTCCTTCGGGGAGCGGGTGGCCATGAACATGCCCGTCCAGGGCACGGCGGCGGACATCATCAAGCTGGCCATGATCCGGGTGGCGAAGCGCCTTCGGGCGGAGCTGCCGGAGGCAAGGCTCCTCCTCCAGGTCCACGACGAGCTCATCGCGGAATGTCCCGAGGAGCTGGCGGAGAAGGCGGCGGCCATCCTCACGGAAGAGATGCAGGGCGCGGCTTCCCTGGCCGTGCCCCTGACGGCGGAGGCCCACTATGCCCGCAACTGGTATGACGCGAAATGACCTGACCGTGCGCCCCATGACCCCGGCGGACATCCCCGCCGTGCTGGCCATCGAGGGGCGCTGCTTCCCCGACCCCTGGAGCGAGGGCATTTTCCGCAGCGCCCTGGAGGACGAGCTGTGCCTCTGGCTGGCGGTGGAGCTGGACGGCGCCCTTGTGGGCTACGCCGGGATGCAGGCCGTGCTGGACGAGGGCTATATCGACAATGTGGCCGTGGACCCGGACTTCCGGCGGCGGGGCGCGGCCTCCGCCCTACTGGAGGCCATGATCGCGGAAGCCCTCCGGCGGAAGCTGCGCTTTCTCAGCCTGGAGGTGCGGGCCGGGAACGCAGGGGCCGTCGCCCTCTATGCCTCCTTCGGCTTCCGGACCCTGGGCCGCCGGAAGGGGTATTATCTCAAGCCTCCGGAGGACGCCCTCATCATGACGAAGTATTTTACCGAGGAACCGAAACCATGAAAATACTCTCCATCGAATCCTCCTGCGACGAGACCGCCGCCGCCGTCACGGAAAACGGGCGGCGGGTCCTCTCCAGCGAAATCAGCTCCCAGATCGACATCCACACCCTCTACGGCGGGGTGGTGCCGGAGCTCGCCTCCCGCAGCCACATCCAGGCGGTGCAGAAGCTCGCCGACCTTGCCCTGAAGGACGCGGGGGTAGGCCGCGGCGACATCGACGCGGTGGCCGTCACCTACGCGCCCGGCCTCATCGGCGCGGTGCTGGTGGGGGTGAGCTTCGCCAAATCCGCCGCCCTGGCCCTGGGAAAGCCCCTGATCCCGGTGCACCACATCCGGGGCCACGTGGCCGCCAATTACATCGCCTATCCGGAGCTGGAGCCCCCCTTCGCCTGCCTGGTGGCCTCCGGGGGCAGCAGCCTCATCCTGGACGTGCGGGGCTACACCGACTATCGGGTGCTGGGCAGCACCCGGGACGACGCCGCCGGGGAGTGCTTCGACAAGGCCGCCCGGGTGCTGGGCATCGGCTACCCCGGCGGGGCCCAGATCGACGCCCTGGCCAGGACCGGGAATCCGGAGCGCTATCCCCTGCCTCGGGCCAAGGTGGAGGGCCACCCCTACGACATGTCCTTTTCCGGCCTGAAGACCGCCGTGGTGAACCTGGCCCATAACGCCAAGCAGACGGGCCAGACCCTGGACCTGCCGGACCTGGCCGCCTCCCTGTGCAGGGCCGTCAGCGACACCCTGGTCTCCCGGGCCGTGGAGGCCGCCGTCACCCTGGGCTACGGGAAGCTGGCCATCGCCGGGGGCGTGGCGGCCAACTCCGTCATCCGGGCAAGCCTCGCCGCCGAAGCGGCCCAGGCGGGCATCAAGACCTATCTGGCCCCCCTGGAATACTGCGGCGACAACGCCGCCATGATCGGCTGCCAGGGCTACTATGAATACCTGAGCGGCGTCCGCGCCGGCAGCAGTCTGAACGCCTACGCCACCATGTCCCCGGACAGTACCCTATGCCGTTTCTGAGGGCGTTTCTTCGCTGAAATCCCCGGATTTACGCGATTTATGTCAACGACGCATTTCGTGCCATTTTTCATCTCCGCCCATTCCCCCGCCCGGGCTTTTTCCCCTTTTTTGCCGCCGGTCCCCTTTGTTTTAAAGGGGTTCCGGAATTGTGGACAATTTTGTGGAGATTGTGCATAACTCGCGGTATATCTTATACCCGTTCACATTACGTCAACCGATAATTTCCGTTTTTTTCCTGCCGGAATCGACGGCATTACAAAACTTTACCCATTATGTTACAAAATGTCACGCACTTTCGTTGATCCTCATACCCGCCCCCTCCCCACCCCGCCCGGCGGCGGTGACGCTTCCCCCAGGGAGTATTACGATCAGTAATCAAACCGGTGCTGCCCGCGGCAGGCCGGATTCATAGGAGGAATAAGGATATGGAAAGGAAGGACCCCTTTTTCCGGGACGTGAAGAGCTTCTATCCCGTGACCGGCGGCATCTTCAAGCGCCGGGGCTCCTGGTTCGGCATCTCCGTCACCGCCAACGGCTACGGGATGTCCGCCCTGCACCTGGCCACGCTCCACGGCGGCAGCGCCCGGGCCAGGGACGGCAGCAAGCTCATCGACATCTTCCCCACCTTCGAGGGGCGGAAGGTCCCCTTCGTGGTGCAGCGGATGGCGGAGGAGCTTACGCTGCTGACCCGCTACGGCAGCGTGCGCTTCACCTTCGGCAGCCCCACCCTGCTCATGGCCCAGGGGGACAAGGGCATGGGCCTCTGCTTTGAAAAGAGCATGGAGCAGCATGAGACCGTGAAGCCCCGGAAGGGCGGCGCCTGGGAGGCGGCCTTCCGCTGGACCTGCAGCATGGTCTTCCAGGGCCTGGAGGGTTCCGGCTTCACCTTCGGCTCCTATTGGGACTGGGAAAAGCTCTCCAGCGGCGACATCCGGGGCGTCACCGTAGCCGGGCCCGAGGGCGGCTTCACCCTGGCGATGGAGGAATTCACCCACGCCGCTTATCCCCGGGAGACCTATCCCACCTACGCCGAGGCCAAGGCGGACATGCTGGCCGACTGGCAGAGCTTTTATGCCGCCATGCCCAAATTCGCAGAGCCCTACGAGCAGGGGCGGGAGCGGGCGGAATACACCCTCTGGTCCCTTCTCACGGACCCCACCATGGGCATCGACCACACCATGATCGTCATGATCGGCCAGGAGATCGCTTCCCAGTGGCAGGTATGCCAGAACAGCGTGGCCCTGGAGCCCAACCTGGACCTCTCCCTGGATCTGCTGCTGGGTCCCCTGGACCGGGTGAGCCCCTACGGGCAGTTCTCCGACCTCTACAACGACGTCACCACCGTGACCCAGATGATCAAGCCCCCGGTCCACGGCTGGAGCATCCTCCAGCTCATGAAATACCGGGACCTGAAGAAGGAGCTGCGCCCGGAGACCCTGCAGCTGCTGTATAAGACGGTGGCCGCCTGGGGCCAGTGGTTCCTGGACTGCCGGGACGAGGACGCCGACGGCCTGGTGGCCTATGAGCACGGGGACGAGACCGGCTTCGACGACTGCACCCTGTTCATGGACCACATGCAGATGGCCGCCCCGGACCTGAGCGCCTATCTGGTGCTGCTGTATGAGGCCCTGGGCAAGCTGGCGCGGCTCCTGGACAAGCCCCTGGAGGGCGCGGAATGGGACAAGAGATCCAAGGCCATGCTGGAGGCCATGCTGGTTAAGCAGTGGGACGGGGAGCACTTTGTCGGCATCGTCCCCTGGACCGGGGAAAAGGTATTCTCCGGCTCTCTCCTCCACTATATCCCCGCCGTGCTGGGGGACCGGCTGCCCCGGGAGATCCTGGACAAGCTGGCCGACGACCTTTTGGAGGAGGGGACCTTCCTCAGCCCCTGGGGCCTGAGCATGGAGCGCATGGACTCCGACTGGTTCGAGGCCACGGGGCGGAGCATCGCCCGGGGCAACATCGTGCCCCCCAGCATGCTCTTCATCTGCGCCGGTCTGCTGGAATCCGCCAGGCGGGACGCGGGCAGGCTCATCGCGGACCGGTACTGCACCGCCCTCAAGGACTTCGGCATGCCCTTCCTCATCCACCCCATCCTGGGCAACGTCTTCGGCTTCGCCGGGGGCAGCTGGCCCGCCTGCGTCTACACCATCCTGGGGAGGATGCTCACGGAGGACATGGAAAAGAACGGAGAATAAATAAGGAGGCGGAGGTCATGGGCAAATACGACGACTGCATCATCTATTCCGAATCCATGGATTTCCCCAAGGGGCGTCCCCTGCCCTGGGTCGCCAAGCTGGACGACCTGCCGGTGTTCCGGTGCAGCTATTCCATCCACTGGAACATGCCCTTTGACGAGACGAAGGAACCGGGGCCCGCGCCGGGCCAGCGGATCGTGGGGCATCCGCCCCATATGCACAAGGAAAACGAGATCCTCTTCCTGTTCGGCAGCGACCCGGAATACCCCTGGGACCTGGGCGCGGAGGTGGAGATGTGCTTCGGCCCGGAGATGGAAAAGCACGTCATCACCCGAAGCTGCTGCCTGCGCATCCCCGGCGGCACACCCCACGGCTTCTACCACGTCAACCGCTGCACCCGCCCCTGGCTCTTCGTGGAGGTGCAGGAGGCCAACCCGAAGACGGAAAAGTTCCTCTGGGAATACCTGACGCCGGAGGAGAAGGCCTCCATCCCCGAAGCGGTCATGAGCTTCTGGCAGGACGTGGGGTTCGACGAGTAGGATAGCGATGCGAAAGGGGGCGGCTGACACAATCTGGCCGCCCCTTTTCTTCCGGTTTCCTGTGCAAAGCGACAAATTTGCGGCAGGGGCTTTACTTTAGCGTGATAACGTGCTATCATGCTAAACATCCAAGGGCCGCGGCCTGCGGCCCGATGCACGGGAGGGACTTATGGACCCTGTTGTCAGCGCGCTCACCAGCGAGGAACGGACGCTGCTGAAGCTCCGGGCACTGTACCGGCAGTACGGCTACGCCCAGTACCGCATGAGCAAATTCGAGGAATACGATCTTTATGCCGGAAACAAGGATTTTCTTGTTTCCGAAAACGTGCTGACCTTCACGGACCTGAACGGGAAGCTGATGGCCCTGAAGCCGGACGTGACCCTTTCCATAGTCCGGGGGAGCCCGGACCGGACCGACAGCGTCCGCAAGGTCTTTTACAACGAAAATGTCTACCGCACCGCGGGCAGCAGCCGGGCCTTCCGTGAGATCCCCCAGACGGGGCTGGAATGTATCGGCCCCATCGACGACTACTGCATCCTGGAGGTGCTGCTCCTGGCGGCGGAAAGCCTGCGGCGCATCTCGGACCGCTGCGTCCTGGAGATCTCCCAGCTGGACATCCTCGGGGCGCTGACGGAAGGGCTGGGCGTGCCGGAGGAGACGCGGCGGAAGCTGCTGAAATGCATCGGGGCCAAGAACCTCCACGAGCTGCGCGCCCTCTGCCGGGAGGCGGGGGCCGAGGCGGAAAAGGCGCAGCAGCTGGAAAAGCTGGCCGCCGCGGGCGGCAGCCCGGAGGAGGTGCTGCCCCTGCTGCGGGCCCTTCCCTGCCCCAAGGGGGCGGTGAAGCAGCTGGAAGCCCTGGCGGAGGGGTTCCGGGCCGCGGGGCTGGAGGACATGCTGCGCATCGACTTCAGCGTGGTAAACGACATGCAGTATTACAACGGCATCGTCTTCCGGGGCTTCGTCTACGGCGTTCCCGCAGGCGTCCTCTCGGGGGGGCAGTACGACAGGCTGATGCGGAAAATGGGCCGCAGCGCCGGGGCCATCGGCTTCGCCGTGTACCTGGACGAGCTGGAACGGATCGTGCCGGAGGACACTACGCCGGATGCGGACGTGCTGCTGCTCTATGACGAAAGCGTCTCCCCCGCCCGGGTCTGCCGGGAAACGCGGGCTCTCACAGCGGCGGGCAAGACGGTGATGGCCCAGCAGCGGGAACCGGACCGCGGCGTTTTCGGCGAAGTGCGCCGCCTGACGGAGAAGGAGGACCGGGATGCTTAATATCGCGCTGCCCAAGGGCCGGCTGGGGGAAAAGGTCTATGCCATGTTCGCCCGGGCCGGTTTCCCCTGCCCCGGCATCCTGGAGGAGAACCGGAAGCTGGTATTTGAAAACGAGGAAAAGGGTGTCCGCTATTTCTGGGTGAAGCCCTCCGATGTGGCGGTCTATGTGGAGCGGGGCGCCGCCGACGTGGGGGTGGCAGGCAAGGACATCCTGCTGGAACACGTTCCGGACGTGTATGAGCTGCTGGACCTGAAGACCGGCATCTGCCGCATGGCGGTGGCCGGACCCAAGGATTTCCGGGACGACCCCCGGCGGAAGCTGCGGGTGGCCACCAAATTCGACCGGATCGCCGGGGAATACTACGCCTCCCTGGGACGGGACATCGACATCATCCACCTCAACGGCTCCATCGAGCTGGCCCCCCTGCTGGGCCTCAGCGACGTGATCGTGGACATCGTGGAGACGGGCACCACCCTGCGGGAGAACGGGCTGGCGGTGATCGCGGAGATATTGCCCATCAGCGCGAGGCTCATCACCAACAAGGCAAGCTATGAATTCTGCCGGGCCGAGATCGAGGCCATCCGGGCAGGGATCCTGGATCAAACGGAGGAAAAAGCATGATCCGCATCATGAAATACGGGGAGGAGCCCAATTCGGCCATTTTCGAGAGGAGCACCGCCACCGCCGACGTTTCCGGCGCCGTGGCGGAGATCATCCAGGCCGTGCGCGCAGAGGGGGACAAGGCCCTGCGCCGCTTCGAGGAGAAGTTCGACCATGTGAAACTGGTAGGGCTGGAAGTGACGCCCGACGAGCTGGAAGCGGCCATGGCAAAGGTATCGCCGGAATTCCTGGGGGTGCTGGAACGGGCCGGGGCCAACATCCGGGCCTATCACGCAAAGCAGCTGCGCAGCGGCTACGTCATGACCCAGCAGCCGGGCCTGGTGGTGGGCCAGCGGGTGATCCCCCTGGAACGGGTGGGCATCTGCGTGCCCGGCAGCGGCAGCGGCACGCCCCTGGCCTCCACGGTGCTGATGAACGCCATCCCCGCCTCCCTGGCAGGCTGCGGCGAGATTTGCATGGTCACTCCCGCTCTGCCCGACGGGACCATCTCCCCCGCCATCCTGGCGGCGGCGAAGGTCGCCGGGGTGGACCGGGTCTTCAAGCTGGGGGGCGCCCAGGCCGTGGCCGCCCTGGCCTACGGCACGGAGACGGTGCCGCGGGTGGACAAGATCGTGGGGCCCGGCGGGGCCTTTGTGGCGGAGGCGAAAAAGCAGGTCTTCGGCCAGGTCGCCATCGACATGATCGCCGGACCCAGCGAGATCCTGGTGGTCTCCGACGCCAAGAGCGACCCCCGCTATCTGGCGGCGGATATGCTGAGCCAGGCGGAGCACGACAAGAATGCCGCCGCCGTGCTGGTGACGGATTCCCCGGCCCTGGCGGAAGCGGTGCAGCGGGAGATCGAAGCCCAGCTGCCCGGGCTGGCCCGGGAGGAGATCGCCCGGGCTTCCATCGAGAACAACGGCAAGATCATCGTGGCGGAGGATCTGAAAGCCGCCATCGCCATCGCCAACGAGATCGCCCCGGAGCATCTGGAGCTCTGCCTGGACGACCCCTTCGACCACCTGGCGGAGATACGCCACGCGGGGAGCGTCTTTCTGGGCCGAAGCTGCCCGGAGGCCATGGGGGACTATATGGCCGGGCCCAACCACACCCTCCCCACCGGGGGCACGGCCCGCTTTTCCAGCCCCCTCAGCGTGGACGACTTCGTGAAGAAATCCCAGTACATCTATTATACCCGGGAAGCCCAGGCCGCCGCCGCGGCGGACGTGGCCCGGTTCGCGGAGGTGGAGGGGCTGACGGGACATGCCCGCAGCGCCGTCATCAGAACCGGGGACATCGAGCCTTGAGGAGGGATGAAGCATGAGCCGGTTTTTCAGCCATAAGTTCGACGCCCTCACCCCCTATGTCCCGGGCGAGCAGCCGGGGGACAAGCAGCAGCTGGTGAAGCTGAACACCAACGAGAACCCCTTTCCCCCCTCCCCCAAGGCCCTGCTCTACGCCCGGGAGCACACCCGCTCCCCAGAGCTGTATTCCGACCCGGAAGGGGTGGAGCTGCGGCGGGCCCTCGGCTTCCTCTGCGGGGTCAGGCCGGAGGAGATCGTCCTGGCAAACGGTTCCGACGAGGTGCTGAATTTCGCCTTCATGGCCTTCTGTGACGCTGACCACCCCGCCGTCTTTCCCGACGTCACCTATGGCTTCTATCCCGTTTTCTGCCAGCTCAGCGGCATCCCCTACCGGGAGATCCCCCTGAAAGCAGACTTTTCCATCGACCCGGAGGACTATTGCCGCGCAAGGGGCACGGTGTTTATCGCCAACCCCAACGCCCCCACGGGGATGCTGCTGCCCGTCGAGGCCATCGAGGGCATCCTGGCTTCCGACCCGGACCGGGTGGTGGTGGTGGACGAAGCCTACATCGACTTCGGGGGCGTCAGCTGCATCCCCCTCATCAAGAAATACCCCAATCTGCTGGTGACCCGGACCTTCTCCAAATCCCGCAGCATGGCGGGGGCGCGGCTGGGCTTCGCCGTGGGCTGCGAGGCGTTGATCGGGGACCTGAACACCCTGCGCTATTCCACGAACCCCTATAACGTCAACTCCCTGACCCTGGCCCTGGGGCTGGGGACGGTGCTGGAGGAGAGCTATACGCAGCGTAACTGCGCCGAGATCATCCGGGTGCGGGAGCTAACCGCCGAAAGGCTGAAGGCCCTGGGCTTCCGCCTGACGGATTCCAAGGCCAATTTCCTCTTTGCCCGCTCGGACCGCATCTCCGGCGGGGAGCTTTACCGCAAGCTGAAGGAGCGGGGCGTCCTGGTGCGGCATTTCGACAAGCCCCGCATCGACGACTACAACCGCATCACCATCGGCACCGAAGACCAGATGGACGCCCTGGTGGAGGCCATCAAGGCCATATTGGAGGAACGCACATGAGAAAAGCCAGCATCGAACGCAAAACCGCCGAGACGGACATCTCCCTGGCTCTGGCCCTGGATAGGAGCGGCGTCAGCGACATTCAGAGCGGCGTCGGCTTCCTGGACCATATGCTGACCCTGTTCGCGCGCCACGGGCGCTTCGACCTCAGGGTGAAGTGCCTGGGGGACACCCAGGTGGACGCGCATCATTCCGTGGAGGACATCGGCATCTGCCTGGGGCAGGCCTTCCGGGAAGCCCTGGGGGACAAGAAGGGCATCGCGCGCTACGGCGACACCACCCTGCCCATGGACGAAGCCCTGATCCTCACCGCCGCGGACATCTCCGGGCGGGCTTACCTCGCCTGCGAGCTAAATATCCCCGCCCAGAAGGTGGGGGATTTCGACACGGAGCTGGTGGCGGAATTCTGGGCCGCCTTCGTGCGCAGCGCTGCATGTACCCTCCACATCCGGCAGCTGGCGGGCATGAACTCCCACCACATCATCGAAGGGGTCTTCAAATCCGCCGCCCGGACCCTGCGGAAAGCCTGCGCCATCGACCCTTCTCTGGGGGACGAGGTGCCCAGTACGAAAGGAACGCTGTGATGGTCGCCATCGTGGATTACGGAGTGGGGAACCTCTTTTCCCTCACGAGCTCCTTCGCCGCCATCGGGGAGGAAGCCATGGCCACCGGCGAGCCGGAAAAGCTGCTGCGCGCCGACCGGCTGGTGCTCCCCGGCGTGGGCGCCTTCGGGGACGCGGCGGAGGCCCTCCGCATGAGCGGCCTGGCGGACGTGGTGATCGAGGCTGCGAAGAAGGGCACGCCCCTGCTGGGCATCTGCCTGGGGATGCAGCTCCTCTTTGACGAGAGCTATGAATACGGCCTCCACCCCGGCCTGGGGCTGATCCCCGGCCAGGTGCGGGCTATTTCCGAGCGCATCCCGCCGGAGCTGAAGATCCCCCACATCGGCTGGAACGCCCTGCATTTCACGGGGGAGGCCTGCCCCATCTTCCGGCATACGAAGGAGGGGGCCTACGTCTACTTTGTCCACTCCTATGCCGCCGTGGGCTGCGAGGAGAATACCGCCGCCGTCACCGACTACGGCGCGAGTCTCACCGCTGCGGTCTGGAAGGATAATGTCTACGGCACTCAGTTCCACCCGGAAAAGAGCGGCCGGGTGGGTCTGGACATGCTCCGGGCCTTCTGCGGAAAGGAGGCGGGAGCATGCTAGTATTCCCTGCCATTGACCTCTTTGAGGGGAAGGCGGTGCGCCTTTATCAGGGGGACTACGCACAGATGACCGTTTACAGCGAGGATCCGCCCGCTCTGGCGGCGGATTTCCGCGCCGCCGGGGCAAGCTGCCTCCATGTGGTGGACCTGGAGGGCGC
The DNA here is from genome assembly GCA_902795345.1 of Oscillospiraceae bacterium. Lineage (GTDB taxonomy): Bacteria > Bacillota > Clostridia > Oscillospirales > Oscillospiraceae > UBA1774. The sequence continues at coordinate 42,541 of CADBKO010000004.1, read as the reverse complement.
CCGCAGCGGCGCTACCCCCAACCTGGAAACGGTCCGGGCCCTGGCTTCCTCCGGCCTCTTTACGGAGGTGGGGGGCGGCGTCCGCAGCATGGCCGCGGCGGAAGCCTATCTCTCCGCGGGGGCAAAGCGGGTCATCCTGGGCACCGCCGCCGTGACGGACGAGGGCTTTCTGAAGGAGGCGGTGGCTGCCTTCGGGGGCGCCGTCGCCGTGGGCGCGGACTTCCGGGACGGCTTTGTGGCCATCCGGGGCTGGACGGAAAAGACCTCCCTCCCCGCCCTGGACTTCTGCCGCCATATGGAGGAGCTGGGAGTGGAGACCCTCATCTGCACGGACATCTCCCGGGACGGAGCCATGCAGGGCGCCAACCGCTCCCTCTACCGGGAGCTGACGGAGGCCCTCAAGCTGAACATCATCGCCTCCGGCGGGGTCTCCACCCTGGAGGATATCGCCGCGCTGAAGGCCGGAGGGCTTTACGGCGCCATCATCGGGAAGGCGTACTATACCGGCGCCATCGACCTGAAGAAAGCGATCGAGGCTGCGACATGAATACGAAACGGATCATCCCCTGCCTGGACGTGAAGAACGGGCGGGTCGTCAAGGGCGTGAACTTCACGGGCCTGAACGACGTCTCCTCCCCCGTGGAGCTGGCGAAATACTACTCCGACTGCGGGGCCGACGAGCTGGTCTTTTACGACATCACCGCCTCCGCCGAGGGGCGCAGGCTCTTTACCGATGTGCTCTGCGAAACGGCAAGGACCGTCTTTATCCCCCTCACCGTGGGGGGCGGCATCAACACGGTGGAGGATTTCGACCGGGTGCTGAAATGCGGGGCGGACAAGGTGAGCGTCAATTCCGGCGCCATCCGGAACCCGGAGCTCATCCGGGAGGCCTCCCGGAAATACGGGGACCAGTGCGTGGTCCTCTCCGCCGACGTGAAGCGGCTGGACGGCCAGTTCCGGGTATTCGCCAAGGGTGGCCGGGAGGACACGGGCCTGGAGGCCATCAGCTGGATCAAAAAGGGCGTGGAGCTGGGGGCCGGGGAGATCGTCCTCAATTCCATCGACACCGACGGGGTAAAGGGCGGCTTCGACCTGGAAATGCTGGAGGCAGTCTCCAACGCCGTCAGCGTGCCGGTGATCGCCTCCGGCGGCGCGGGAAAGATCGAGGATTTCATCACCCTGTTTGAGACGCTGCCCAGGGTGGACGCGGGTCTGGCCGCCTCCATCTTCCATTTCGGGGAAGTGGCTATCCCCGAGCTGAAAAAGGCCCTGCGCAGGCGGGGCATCCCTGTCCGGGAGGTATAGGGTTGAAACAAGTTTCAACCTTATACTTGATTGAGCCGTTTTTCTCGCCCCAAGGCGGCAACCGAAAAACATGGCACTTTATGACCATTCCTCAAAATGGTCTTTTGTGCATCCACCCCAAGTGAAAGGAATGGTCATAAATCATGATCGACATGAAGGAACTGAAATGGAACGAGCAGGGCCTGATCCCCGCTATCGTGCAGGACGTGCGCACCCGGCGGGTGCTGATGCTGGCCTGGATGAACGAAGAGAGCCTGCGCGTCAGCATGGAGAAGGAGCTATGCTGCTTCTGGAGCCGGAGCCGGCAGGAGCTGTGGCTCAAGGGTGAGACCAGCGGCAATTACCAGCACATCGTCTCCATCGCCTCGGACTGCGACCGGGACAGCCTGCTGATCCTGGCGGAGCCCGACGGCCCCGCCTGCCACCTGGGGACGGAGAGCTGCTTCGAGTACCCCTTGTGGGAAAGCTCCAGCCGGGGGGATTTCACCCTCAGCGGCCTCATGGGCCTGCTGGAAGGAAGGATGAAGGACCGGCCCGAGGGTTCCTACACCACCTATCTTTTCGACAAGGGGCTGGACAAGATCCTCAAGAAGGTGGGGGAGGAATCCACGGAGGTCATCATCGCCGCCAAGGCCGAGGACAAGAAGGAGACCATCTATGAGATCGCGGACCTGGCCTATCACGTCATGGTGCTCATGACCCAGGCGGGCATCAGCCTGGAGGAGGTGCGCGCCGAGCTGGCCTCCCGCCATGTGATCGACCATAAGGTGAAGCAGGAGAAGATGACTTGAGGGCAGATTACCACCTCCATACCAGCTGGTGCGACGGGAAGGCGACCCCCGCCGAGATGGCGGAAGCGGCCCTGGCCGCGGGGCTGGACAGGCTGGGCTTCTCCGGCCACAGCTACACCTTCTTCGACGAAGTTTGGTGCATGTCCCCCGCCGGGACTGCGGAATACCGCCGGGAGGCAGAAGCCCTGCGGGAAGCATATGCCGGGAAGCTGGACATCCTCTGCGGGGTCGAGCAGGATTATTACAGCCTGGAGCCCACGGAGGGCTATGACTATGTGATCGGCTCGGTGCACTATGTCTGGGCGGGGAACGCCTTTCTGCCGGTGGACGAATCCCCGGCGCACCTCCGCGCCGGGGCGGAAAAGGGCTTCGGCGGGGATATCTACGCTTTCGCGGAAGCCTATTTCGATACGGTGAGCCGGGTGCCGGAGATACCCGGGTGCAGCGTCGTGGGCCACTTCGACCTGATCGCCAAATTCAATGAGCAGGAGCCGCTTTTCGACGAAGGGCACCCCCGCTATGTGCGCGCCTGGCAGGCTGCGGCGGAGAAGCTGCTTGATAGCGGCCTCCCCTTTGAGATCAACACCGGGGCCATCGGCCGGGGCTACCGCTCCGTCCCCTATCCCGCGCCGCCCATCCTCCGGTATCTGGGTCAGCGAGGGGCAAGGTTCCTCCTCAGCAGCGACAGCCACGCCCCGGGGACGCTGTGCTTCGGCTTTGAATCATGGCGGCGGCAGGCGGAGGCCTGGGGCTGCCGTTTTATCGACTCCCCGGTAGGTTAAACCGCCCTTTCGTTTCTGTTGAAGCCTGCAGGAAGGATTTTCCTTGACCTCGGGGCGCAGAATTGATATAATTCTACACCGAACAGAACCACTACTGAATGGAGAGGTGAACCGTATGCTGTCCCCGAAAGAAAACTACTATCAGGCCGCCAAGGGTCTGAACCCCGACCGCTATGCCAACCAGTATGAGGCCATTCGCCTGATCCTCCACCCCGCCCTCTTTCACAGTCCCTCCCCTTCCTACGGGCAGGAGAACGTGAAGAACGCCTGGGGCGTCACCTACAGCTACCCCATCGGCACTCCCGGCGCTTTCCCCGTCCACAGGCCGGATACCATCGTCATCAAGGACATCGAGCACTGGCAGGATTATGTCCATGCCCCCTCTCTGGAGTTCAAGGATGAAGAATGGGCCATGCTGAAGGAGATCCTGGACAAGACCGACGACAACCTGGCTTACCGGACCCCCTTTGTGGCCCCCGGTCTCTTTGAGCAGTGCCACCACCTGGGCGAGATCCAGAACACCATGATCAACCTCTATGAGTATCCCGATGAGATGCATGACCTCATCAAGTATCTCACCGAGTATGAGCTGAAGCTGGCCGAGGGCATCTGCAAGAACCTGAAGCCCAACGCCCTGTTCCATCATGACGACTGGGGCAGCCGCACCAGCACCTTCATGAGCCCCGAGATGTTCGAGGACTTCTTCGTGGAGCCCTACAAGGAGATCTACGGCTACTACAAGTCCCACGGCTGCGAGCTGATCATCCACCACTCCGACAGCTACGGCGCCACCCTGGTGCCGGATATGATCGAAATGGGCATCGACGTTTGGCAGGGCTGCATGAGCTCCAACGATCTGCCCAACCTGACCCGGAAATACTGCGGCCAAATCGGCTTCATGGGCGGCTTCGACGGGGCCGACTTCGATTACGAGGGCTGGACCAGAGAAGACATCCGGGAAAAGGTCTTCAAGATGCTGGATGCCTGCACCCCCAAGGCCTTCATCCCCTGCGTCGCTCAGGGCGGCCCGGGCAGCATCTACGACGGCGTCTACGACACCATCATGGAAGCCATCGACGACTACAACGAGACCCACTTCGGCATCAAGAAGGACGAGATCCAGCGCGCTCCTCTGCAGTACGAGAAGATCGGGTATATGTAATCTCGCGCAGCACATACAAAGGCGCTGCGGGCAAAAGCCCGCAGCGCTCTTTTTTTGTCCCGGGATCAGCGAAACTCAAATTCCGCGTAAGCTGCCCAGACTCGGCTGGCGTCCTCCCCGATGCCATACCGCAGGCAGAGCCGCCAGCGCCCTGGCGTCAGGTTTTCCCCGTCGAAGTCAAGCAGCGACAGGAAACCTGCGGTCTTTTCTCCCCCTTCCAGCGTAAGGGGCAGCATGGAGACGGTATATTTGCGGAAAGGAACGGTATACCATTCCCCGTCCCTCAACGTTTCGAGACTGTAGTCCTCAATATTGATCCGTTCCTCCGTCCGGTTTTCCCATACAAAGCGGACGCCGAACGTCTCATCATCCCGCTCCGCTTCCCTGCCTTCTTCCCGATAGCGGACGAGATAGGCTTCCATGGCGGCAAGCATGGCCTCCAGCTCATAGGCCGGGGCCTCCGAGCGGACGGAGAGGCTTTCCCCCGCCCGCAGGCCGGTATGGTCCGCCGGGATGCTCTCCGCCGCCGAGGCCTTTTCTCCCCAGCGCAGGAAGATGTTCGTCAGCTGCTGGTCCGGCCTGCCGTCCAGATCCAACAGGCGCCAATCCCCGCCGTCCACCCTGCCGAAGACCCAGTCGCCGTCGAAAGCCAGAGTCAGCTCCTGCATTGTATTCAGGGTAAAGCTGCGGGAGCATTGGATCTCGATCTCCTCCAGCCTCCGCCCCCAGGAAGCGCCCCGGAGGGACCGGAGCAGCGCAAGGGCTTCATCGAAGCCCTCCTGCCCCTGGATCAGGGTGTATTCGTCCCAAGACCGCAGGGTATAGGTGATGCGCCGGACCTTTTCCAGCTTCACGCCGTCCATGAGGGGCTCCCTGCCGTCCTCGGGGACTTCGCCCACGATCTCGAAGGGGGCGTAGGCGATGTGGGTGCTGAACTGCTTCGGCTTCTCCCCCACGGAATAGACCATGCAGGCGCAGTATTTCCCCGGCGGCAGGGGGTCGGCATAATAGTCCATGGTCAGGCCGGTTTCCAGGCTTTCCCCCGGCTGCAGGCATTTCCGCTCATAGGTCGTTGCGATGGGAGAGAGGGTGGGCACCCAGACCCATTCCCCATCCCGCAGGGCCAGCAGCGCGGGAAGATGGTAGTCGATCGGCTCGTCGCCCTGATTCTCCGCCGTCAGGCGCACCACGGCTTCTTCCTCCGGCGCGCCGCCGTCTAGCGCATAATAGCGGCGGCGGGAGATGGGGATGGCCGCCTGCATGGCGGCATAGTCATAAGTCGGCTGCGCTGCCGTGAGGCTCAGGCCGCCGTCTGACCGGTAGGCGCTGCCGTCGAAGAGTATGGGAGACTGATAAGGCTCGGGGGCGTAGGCGGCAAAGAGGGCCTCCAGCTCCTCGTCGGGCCGCCCGTCCGTGTCCAGGAGCAGGAAATCCTCCCAGCCCAGGGAGATATAGGTCCGTTCCCCGTCGGAGCCGATGAACAGGGGATGCAAGCAGGAATCCAGCTCCAGCGTCCGGTCAACCGTGCGCTGGGCCTTCACCGGCGCGCCTTTCAGAGACGCCAGCAGCGCCAGGACCTGATCGAAGCCTCCCTCTCCCCTGCGCAGGGTCCTCGTCCCGAAGGCATGGAAGGAATAGGTCATCTCGCCGATCTCCGCCGGGTCGATGCCGTAGGTCTCCAGGACCGGCTGCGGCTCGCCGCTGAGGGTGGGCGCGGGGGTGGGGGAAAGCGTGACGGCAGGCGCTGGCGCTTCCGCAGTCGCCGAAGGGGGCGCTGGGGGCGGGCTCTCCCCCGCGCCGCCGCCCTTAACGCAGCCTGCGGCCAGGACCGCCAGCAGCGCCACGGCGGCCAGAGCCGGGGCAATCGGTTTTTTAAGCAGCATTTTCAGACCTCCTTTGGAGATGGGGGTACGGATCGCCACGGGCCGACATCGGCCCTCGCGATGACGAAGAAGGGACTGCGCCCGATTACTCCTCCGGCCGGAACCAGATGATGACCTCCATGGTGGAAACGTCCAGGTCCCAGACGAGGGTGCCGCCCCGGAACACGGCTTCTCCCGGCTCCGGCATGCTCTCCGGGTCGTAGAGATTTCCAAAGATGTTGACGGGCGCTTCGCAGCGGGTCCACCAGCGGACCGAGCTCTCCCGAGGAAACTCCAATTGGAAGGCTTCGCCCTTGGAAGCCCGGGCCCCGCCTTCCGTGTCCAGGGGCAGGCCGGTCATGATGCTGCCGGGGGTCGGCAGGGCGTAGCGCGTCCCTTCCTCCGTGAGGAAAAACAGATAGGCGGGGTCTCCGATAGGGCTTCCGGACGGCAGGCTCCCGCACAGCAGCGTGCCGAAGCCCGGGAACTCCCGCTCCAGGTCAACGGTGAGGGGGGCCGAGGTTTTTACGGCCATTTCATAGGTATGGGGCTTGTCCACCCACTGAAAGGAGATGGCCTCCGTGTCCGCCCTGGCCTCCTCATAGCTGCCGAAGGCTTCCCCTTCCGGCGTGTAGCGGGCGACAGGCTCCGGCTCCGGGGCTTCCGGCTCCATATTGAGGCTGCGGGCCAGGGTGTCCATCTCCTCCTCCGTCAGCACCCCCGGCTCCAGTTCCACCGCGGCATAGACCCCCAGGGCGCGGTCATAGCAGAGGAAGCCCTCCTTCCGCGTTTCCGCCGCGTTTTCCGTGAAGGGACGCAGGAAGGCTTCCGAATAGACCGCCTGCACCCGCCCGCTTTCTCCCCGGTCCCGCCGGGCAAGGGGCACATAGCTGCCGGACACATCGAAGCGGTAGCCGTTTCCGATGGCGATGGAGCCGTAAACGGCCCGGGGATCCGTCTCCTCCCCCGGCGTCACCGCATAGGACATGCAGCCAAAGGCCCCGATGATCTTCCCCGCTTCATCCCGGATATAATGCCGGTCCTCCGTGCCGTTATAGAGATAGAGATGGACCTGCGCCCGGGCTTCCTCCGGACTCAAATCCACACTGGACCAGCCTGCGGGGACCCGGAAGAGGAGGTGATAGGCCTCGTGGTCCTCCGTCGCCGGATAATCCTGCCACAGGGGGATATAGACCATCGGCTGGGGAGGCCCGTCCGTGATCTCAAACTCTGCGTATGCGACGTGGTCGGGGTTCCCGAGCCTGCCCGGCTTATAGCTCAGGCTGAGGCGGTAGCGCCCCGGCGTCAGCATTTCTTCATAGTAACACAGGAAGGAGACGCCCAGATTTTCATAAACGCCTCCCGCTTCCAGGATGTGGGCAATATCGAAATAGCCGAAGCCGCTGCGCATGGGGATCGTGCGCCATTCCCCGTCCTGCAGCATTTCCAGCGCCGCGTACTCCCCGAAGCGGATCGTCTCCCCGGAATCGTTCACCAGGGTGGCCCGCAGGGTAAAATCCCCAGACCGTTCGGCCGCCTGCCTGCCCCGTTCCATGTATTCCTCCCGATAAGCCGCCATTTCCGCAAGCAGGACATTCCGATCCACGACGGTCTTATCCAAGGTCAGCGTGACATGTTCGTCCACGGCCATACCCTCGTATTCGGAGGGATAAGTGGCGGTGTAGACTTCCTTTTCGCCCCAGCGGAGGAAAACCTCCGTCAGCTCCTGATCCGGCCTGCCCGGTGCGTCCAGCAGGAGCCAGAACCCCGTACCCAGGCAGCCGTAGACCCGCTCCCCGTCGAAGCCCAGGGTCACGGCCGGGCCTTCGTCCGGCTCAAAGCTGCGCAAAACCAGGAAGTCCGGCCTCTCACAAGGCATCCCCCGCAGGGAAAAGAGGAAATCTCTGGCCGCTGCAAAGCCCATGTCCCCCTCCCGGAGGGTATAACGGTCTTCATAGGGCAGGCGGCACAGGATGCTGTTTACCTTCTCCGGCTCAGTCTTGCCCATGAGCTGCTCCTTGCCGTCCCAGGGCTCCGGCTGGGTCTCGCCGTCGCGGATCTCGAATTCCGCCCAGGCGATGCGATTCAGCTTGATGCTCCTGCCGGATGCGCCGTAGGGGATCACGACCCGGTAGAGCCCCGGCGACAGGGGATCGTCGTAAAAGGACAGGTCCAGCCTGCGTTCCTTCGTCTCCCCCGCGTAAAGCCAGTTGTATACTGCCTGGGAGCCGAAGTCGTTATAGAGCCAGACTCCGTACCAGGCCCCGTCCCGCCGGACTTCCAGCATAAGGTCGCCATAGGCCAGGTCGTCTTCCGAGGTATTTTCCAGCGTCAGCATAACACAGGAGCCGTCGGGCTCGTGGTTCCTGTCCCCGGCGGCCAGGTAATCCCGCTTTCTCTGCCCGATGGCGGCCTGCACGGCGTCATAGTCATACACCGGGAGCTCGGCGGAGACCTTCATTTTGCCGTCGAGAGCCTGGTCCCCGTGGTCCGCAAGCCGCGTTTCGGGCACATATTTCTCCCCGCAGCGTTCAAAGATGGCGGCAAGCGCCTCGTCGGGCCTGCCCATGGCGCTCAGATCCAGCCAGTGGTCGCTGAAGAAGCCCCGCAGGGCGCTCCCATCGTAATCCAGATTCACCCGCTTGCCGAAATCCAGCGTCCGCTTCACCGACGGCCCCGCCGGCGGGTCGCCGCAGGGCGCGCCCCGCAGCGCCAGCAGCATGTCCAGGGCTTCGTCAAAGCCCTCCATGCCCCGGCGCAGGGTATAGGTCTCCCAGGTGAAGAGGTGATATTGGATGGCGTCGATCTCCTCCGCCGTTCTGTCCGCCAGCAGCCACTCCTCCCCCGGACCCAGGGTGGGCGCGGGGGTGGGCGTCACGGGTGTGCCCTCCCCTTTTCCCGCGAAGGTGCAGCCCACGGCGGCGAGGGCCAGGAGCAGCACCGCGACGGCGGCGAGCACCCAGGACTTCGGCCTCTTCACGATGCGGTCCAGGCGTTCCTTCATGGCCCTGGCCCCGCCGGAGAGGGTGGCGGCGCTGAGCATGGGCCGGGGCGCCTTGGCGGGCAGGAGGGCCACCAGGGTGCGCCCATAGTCCAGCCTGGCCTCCTCCCCCAGGATGAGCATCACCTTTTCATCGCAGCTCAGCTCCCCGTCCCGGCGGCTGCACGATGCTGCCAGCCACACCAGAGGATTCCACCACCAGACCGCCAGGGCCAGGCAGCGGAGGCAGCCCCAGAGGTGGTCCAGCTGCTTATAATGGGTCTCCTCGTGGAGCAGGATCTGCCGGAGCTGCCCTTCCGGCACGGTCTCGCAGGCCTCCGTCAGATAGACGGCGGGGCGCAGGAGGCCGAACAGGCAGGGGGAAGCCGCCTCCGGGCTGATATAAACAGGAAGCCTGCCCTGCCGCCCCTTTTCCCGCCGTCCGGCGCGGAGGCGCTGGGAAAAGCGCAGATTCACCCCCAGGAGCCAGAGGCCGGAGGCCAGGCTCCCCGCCAGCCAGAGCCGAGCCAGCAGCTCCCCGACGCTCAGCAGCCGGGGCTGTGCCGGGGCAGGACGGAGGCTGGGCGCCGGGGCTTCCGGCAGCTCTGCCGAAGGCGCCGTGACCGCCGGGACGGGGGCCGGTGCGGGCGTCGTTACCGGGGCCGCGCTTGGCCGCAGGCCGCCGTCCGCCGGGGTCGCGGCTGCCGGGGCGCTGCTTACGGGGGCAGACGTATGCACCGGCGCGCCGGGCCCTACCGTGGAAACCGGGGCAGGCGCGGCAAACACCGCCGGGGCCAGCTCCGCCGCCGCGCCCGCCACACTCACCGGGGCGCGGAACAACGGCACGGGGATCAGCAGCCGCAGCAGCACCGGCAGCCACAGCCAGTATTGCAGCTTCTGGGAGATGCGCCGCCGGAGCATGAGGCGCAGCACCAGCACCGCCGCCGTCAGGACGGAAGCGGAAAGGATCCATTCCGCAAGCATTTTATTTCTCCTGCTGTTCGGCGTCCTCCAGGATGGCCCGGAGGGCCCGGATATCCTCCTCGCTCAGGGCCTGCTGCCCTGCCAGGGAGGAGACCATCATCCCCAGGCTGCCCCCATAGAGCCGGTCCAGAAACCGCTTCGTCTCCTTCTGCCGGGCGTCGGACTGGCTGAGGACGGGCCAGTATGCCTTGTTCCTGCCAAAGGTCTCCATGCGCACCGCGCCCTTGTCCTCCAGCCTTTGCAGCATCATATTCACCGTGGCGCGACTCCAGCCCGTGTCCTTCGCCAGGGCCTCCGTCAGCTCCGGCACCCGCCGGGGGGCGTCAGCCCAGAGCAGGTTCATGATGCGCCATTCTCCGTCAGACAGGACCATTTTTGCCATGATCGTCAACCTCCGAAACACTCTCTTTCTGGTTTAGCATAGCACGTAAGATAACGATTGTCAACCGCATGGGCAATGAAAGGCCCCTTCTTTGAGGACAATGTCGCTAGCTTAAAGCAGGAACCTTCCAGTCTCCGTCATTGCGAGACCGCAAAGTGGTCGCGCAAGTCCGATTCTTCGTCCCATTTGCGGCATGAGCGGAAGCAGGACAAGGATACGGATCGCCACAGCCAGTGAGCGCACTGGCTTCGCGATGACGGTGAGGGGTGGCTTGGCGCTTAAGCTGGCGACATTGCCTCTTTGAGGGGGCTTGTCCGGTACTTATTCCAGGATCGCCCGGTGGAAGACCTTCTTGCCCTTCTTGATCTTCACGCCTCTGCGCAGGGCGTCGGCGGACACGCGGGCATCCACGGCGTCGGCCTTCACATCGTCCAGGGCGATGCCCCCCTGCTGCACCAGCCGACGGGCTTCCCCGTTGGAGGAGGCGAGGCCGCAGGCCACCAGCAGGGCCAGGAGGCCGATGCTCCCGTCCTCCAGCTGTCCTTCGCTGAGGGTGGTGGAGGGCATGGCGGCGTCATCCCCGCCGGTGAAGAGGGCGCGGGCGGCAGCCTGGGCCTTGTCCGCCTCCGCCTCCCCGTGGACCAGGGCGGTGAGCTCCCAGGCCAGCTTTTCCTTCTTCTCGTTGATGCGGCTGTCGTCCCACTTTTCCATGTCCGCCAGCTCTTCCAGGCTGAGGAAGGTGAGCATCCGCAGGCACTTCATCACGTCCGCGTCGTCCACATTCCGCCAGTACTGGTAGAACTGGAAGGGGCTGGTCTTTTCGGGGTCCAGCCAGACGGCGTTGCCCGCCGTTTTGCCCATCTTCTTGCCCTGGGAATCGGTGAGCAGGGTGATAGTCATAGCGTAGGCGTCCTTCCCCAGCTTCTTGCGGATCAACTCCGTGCCGCCCAGCATGTTGGACCACTGGTCGTCGCCGCCGAACTGCATGTTGCAGCCGTGGTGCTGGAACAGGTAGTAGAAGTCGTAGGACTGCATGATCATGTAGTTGAACTCAAAGAAGCTGAGGCCCTTCTCCATGCGCTGCTTGTAGCACTCGGCCCGCAGCATGTTGTTCACGGAGAAGCAGGTGCCCACCTCCCGCAAAAGGTTGACATAATTCAGGTCCAGCAGCCAGTCGGCATTGTTGAGCATGATGGCCTTGCCCTCGCCGAAGTCGATGAATTTCTCCATCTGGCGGCGGAAGCACTCCGCGTTGTGGTCGATGTCCTCCCGGGTGAGCATCTTGCGCATGTCGGTCCGCCCGCTGGGGTCGCCGATCATGGTGGTGCCGCCGCCGATGAGGGCGATGGGCGTGTTGCCCGCCTGCTGCAGCCGCTTCATCAGCGTCAGGGCCATGAAGTGACCGGCGGTGAGGGAGTCCGCAGTGCAGTCGAAGCCGATGTAGAAGGTGGCCTTCCCGTTGTTGATGAGTTCCCGGATCTCGGCTTCGTCGGTGACCTGGGCAATCAGGCCGCGGGCCACCAGTTCCTCGTAGATTTGCATTTTTCTACCTCCAAACCGAGGCGGCTTCGGGATCCAACGGTGCGCAGATCGCGCCGCAGATTTTTCGTCAGAGGAGACAAAAACCGCAGGGAATACTTTGTGTATTGCCGAGGATTTTTGTGATCTATGGCGGAAAAGATGCAAGCGGGATGCGTGCCGGGGGAGCCTGATGCCGACTCAAAATAAATTCGCCCCCTGACCGGTCGGGTCAGAGGACGAATGGGGCTGATTCGTGGTACCACCTCTGGTTCAAGCGCGCCTCGCGGCACGCTCCTTTGCGTGTGCCATCACACACGCCGCGCGGTATCGGGCGCACCCGTCTTGCCCTACTGGGAGGTTATCCTCCGTTGGGGAAGCGGCTCCGGAAGGTATTCGGCGAGGAGGATCACAGCCTTGCACCCACCGGCTGCTCTCTGAGGTCCCTTGGCTCGCTTACTGGTTTCCATCATAGCCTTGACCATATTGGGGTTTGGAACATCTTATACCACAAGGGGCAGGCAAAAGTCAAGCCCTGTTTTCCTTATCTTGTGAAGCCGGGCATGCCCTCGATGGCGTAGGCCCGCACGGGGCAGGAATCCAGCCCCGCGATGGGCAGGGGCACGAAGCTCATGAAAAAGGTGTCCGTCGTCAGGGCTTCCAGGTTTTTCAGCACCTCGATAAAGGGTACCCCCGAGCCCAGCAGCACATCATGGAAGGGGCAGACGTCCTCATTCCGGTTCTCGATGCTCACCCCGTCCCCGAAGCCCACAGCCTTCACCCTCTGGGCCAGCAGCCAGGAGGCCGTCTCCCCGTTTACCAGGAGGCGCCTGTCCTCCGGCGTGTTGGTCTTTTCCGTGAAGGGGGGCAGCGGATAGCAGGAATCCAGGATCACGATGTCCCCCGGCTTCAGCCAGCCCGCCAGGTGCTTTTCCAGCAGCGCCGGGGTGATGTAGGTATAGGGCGGGGCGTCGTCGATCATCAGGTGCAGGGCCCGGCCCATGAAGGCGCTGAGGGGCATGCCATCCACCCCCGGCCAGTCCTCCCGGTGGTGATAGGGGCACTCCACATGGGTCCCCAGATGGCTGGTGATATCCATATCCGTGTGGAAATCGGGGATGGGACCCCCGGTGTTGAAGCGGCGCAGAGAGCAGCGCCTCGTCTCCGTGGCCGGGTCCAGGGCCTTACTCAGGTCCACCAGGCGCAGCCCGTTCATCTCAAATACTGCTTCCATTCCTCTGCTTCCTTTCTTCCATGGCGCGGATGATCTCCGCGACGGTCTCGCTCACGGGGACTCTGACCCCCAGCTTCCGCCCCAGGTCGGCCACCGCGCCGGTGATGGCGTCCACTTCCGTCCGCCGCCCCGCCTCCAGGTCCGCATAGACGGAGGTGATGGCCCCCTTGGAGCGGACCAGGTGGCCGTAGATCTCCCCGGCGATCTCCCCTTCGTCGAAATCGAAGCCGTCGGCCTTCGCCACGGCCACAGCTTCCCCGATGAGGGCGCGGCACAGCTTCCAGATATGGGAATTCTCCGCCACATCCCCCAGGGGACAGCGGAAAACGCCGGTGAGGGCGCTGGCGGAGGCGTTCATGAACAGCTTACGCCAGATGACGGCCCGGACGTCGGCGCTCACGGCGGTCTCGATCCCGGCGGCGGTGAAGGCTGCCGCCGCGGCCCGCGCCAGTTCCCCATTCCCCGCCAGGGCGCCCAGCTGCGTGCTTCCCGCGCCGCCGTGGCGCACCGTGCCCACACTCTGAAGGCTGGCGTTGTGCTGGGTGGCGCCCAGGAGGATGCGCTCCGGCGGGGCGATCTCCCCCATGGCCTTCTCATGGCCCATGCCGTTCTGGAGGGTCAGCAGCGCCGTGTCCGGCCCCAGGGTGGGGCCCACGGCGGCCAGCGCCTCTTTCTCCGCGGCGGATTTCACAAAGATCAGCAGCAGGTCCGGCGGACCGCCGCTCCCATCCTCGGGGGTCCGCAGGCCGGGAAAGGCGGTGAAGCTCCTTCCGTCCGGCTCCAGCACCGTGACGCCCCGGTCCTTCAGCGTTTTCAGCTTGGCCCGGTTGGGGTCCACCAGGCGGACCTCATTGGCCCGGGAAAGCAGGGCCCCGAACAGGCAGCCCATGGCCCCGGCGCCCAAAACGTCGATCTTCAACCCTTTTCCCTCCTTCGGCGAAGGACGGCTTCGGTCACTTTCCACATTTTGTCATCCTTCCCCCCTTGATATTTCGGTGATGCTGTGGTACATTAAGAGTGCGGGGCGGACCGCCTGGCGGCCCATCCGCAAGGAAACCCTGCGGTGCTCGTGATGGGCTCTGTTAGAACCCACATCTTTTATAAGGGATGCCTCTCTCCCGCCGTGAATTGCAGGCCTCCCTCCCCTCCCGCCTTGGGCCGGACGGTGGAGGACGTTGGAAGCAGCGAAGCAGCGGGGCGGCGACCCACCTGCATTTCGTGCAGGTTATAAGAGGGCTCACACGGCATTCGCGGGCTTGACCTTCGACCGAAAAAAGTGCCTGATTTCTGGTTTTGATCCGGAATCCAGGCACTTTTTCATTGCTATGGGGGGTCAGTCCACGTCCTCGTCGTCGTCAAAGAGGCGCTCCATGAAGCTGGCATAGACCCGCTCCATCTCATCCTCGTCGTCGATGACCTCCAGCAGTTCTTCCCCGTCCTCCTCCACGACGCGGAAAAGGATCATCTCATAGGGCTCCTCGTCGTCCTCGCTCACCGGCAGGAAGGCCCGATACTCCCGGCCTTCAAATTCCAGGCTGTCCAGCAGCTCCAGCTCGTACTCCTGCCCGTCCTCGTCGGTGATGACCACGAAATCGTCCCCGTATTCGCTTTCCTTAGACATAGGCGCTGCTCCTTTCAGAGGTATGGACAAATTGTACCCGTTTCCCCGGGAGAAAGCAACAGGAAAGTTCGGGGAAAGGGCCAAATCCGGCAGCCGTCATGAAAGGTTCACGCTTTCTTCATTGACAGGCGGCGCCTTTGGGGTATATTATGTTAGAACTCTTTGGTATTTCCACCGGCGGAGGTGAAACGCATTGCTCAAAGACTGGTTCCGGAACCTGAACAAAAAGAAGATCGCCAAGGAAGCCGTCGTCACCACCGGCAGCGCCGTGGGCAGGATCATCGGCCTGGCCGTGAAGATCGTGCTGACGGTGCTCCTCATCGCCATATGCACCGGTTTCCTTTTCGTCGTGATCTTTTCCGCATATGTGAAAAACACCATGAAGGACGAGCTGACCGTCACCCTGGACGAATTCAGCCTGAACCAGACCAGCACCATCTATTACTTCAACAAGAACAGCCAGCAGTGGGAAGTGCTGGAACGCCTGGCCGGCCTCAAGGGCGACCGGCAGTGGGTGAACTACGAAGACCTGAACCCCTGGTTCGAGAAGGCCGCCGTCGCCATCGAAGACCACCGCTTCTATGACCACCACGGCGTGGACTGGTTCCGCACCTTCGGCGCTTTCTACACCGTGTTCTTCAGCGACACGGACGACGTGTTCGGCGGCTCCACCCTCACCCAGCAGCTGCTGAAAAACGTGACCCACTACGACGATTTCACCGTCAAGCGCAAGCTGACGGAGATCTTCCGCGCCCTGGAGCTGGAAAAGACCTATACAAAAGAGCAGATCATCGAATGGTATCTCAACGCGGTCTTTTTCGGCAACCGCTGCTACGGCGTCCAGTCCGCCGCCCTGAAGTATTTCGGCAAGGACCAGAGCGAGCTGACGGCGGCGGAATGTGCCTGCATCATCGGCATCACCAACAACCCCAGCGCCTATAACCCCTATCTCCACCCCAAGGCCAACAAGGACCGGCAGGAGATCATCCTCAAGGAGATGTACGACGAGGGCTACATCGAGACGGAGAAGGAATACAAGCGCCTCAAGGCCGAAAAGCTCAACTTCGGCACCAAGGAGGACAAGGAAGGCGAACAGCAGCGGATCATCGGCGTGGACGGCGACGTGACCAGCTGGTATGTGGACGCCATCATCGAGGACGTGATCCACAAGCTCATGGAGCTGAAGGAAGTGGACTACGACACGGCGGAGACCCTGCTCTTCAACGCCGGCTACCGCATCTATGCCACCATCGACATGGGCGTGCAGGACATCATCGACGAGGTATATTCCACCTTTGACCACCTGCCCTCCGGCTATGTGAAATCCTCTTCCCAGGACCTGCAGAGCGCCATCGTGGTCATGGACCCCTTCACCGGGGACATCCTGGGCATGAGCGGCGGCATCGGCCAGAAGGAATACAGCCGCGGCTTCAACCGGGCCACCCAGATGGAGCGCAGCCCCGGCAGCACCATCAAGCCCGTCGCCTCCTATTCCCTCTGCCTGGACAAGCACCTGGTCTGGCCCTGGACCATCTTCGACGATTCCGACCAGGTCCGGCTCAACGGCACCACCTGGTATCCCAACAACGACGACGGCCAGAACGACGGCGGCGTCACCCTGCGCTACGCGCTCCAGGTCTCCATCAACACCGTGGCCGCCCAGATGGTGGACATGCTGACCCCCGAGGTGAGCTTCGACCAGCTCAAGAACAAGCTGGGCATGACCCACATGATCGAGCCCAACGACGTGAGCTATGCGGGCATGGCCCTGGGCCAGCTCACCTACGGCGAGACCGTGCGGGAGATGTGCCAGAGCTACACGCCCCTGTGCAACAAGGGCATCTATACCGAGGGGCGCACCTACTACCGCATCGAGGACGCCAACGGCAAGCTGGTGTACGAAAACGTGCCGGAGAGCCACGCCGCCCTCAGCGAGACCACCGCTTATTATATGACGGACATGCTCTGCAACGCCGTCAACCACGGCACCGGCTGGCTGTCGAAATTCGGCTCCATGGAGATCGCGGGCAAGTCCGGCGGCAGCAGCTCCTGGAAGGACCGCTGGTATATCGCCTACACACCCTATCTGCTGGCCGCCTGCTGGACGGGCTACGACATCCCCCAGAACATGGGCTCCTCCAACCCCGCCACGGGCATGTGGAAGCAGGTCATGCAGGAAGTGCACAGGTACCTGGGCTATGAGGACACGAAGTTCGAGGTCCCGGAGGGGATGAAGCGGGTCACCATCTGCTGCGACACGGGGCTGCTGGCCTCCGAGGCCTGCGAGCACGAGATCCGGGGCAACCGGACCATGTCCCTGTATATGCGGCCCGAGGACATCCCCACCAGCATCTGCGAAGCCCACGTCTACACCTCCATCTGCAAGGACAGCCTGGACGCCGCGGGCGACGACTGCCCGGCGGACAGCATCGTGCAGCTCAGCGTCCTCGACCCGGACAAATATGACGGGGAGCTGACCCTGCCCCTCTACTTCCAGGACGGCCACTATCCCAAGCAGGTCAGCCCGGAGGACGAGGAAGCCTATCGCGCTTATCAGGAAAAGCTGGATTCCGCCACCCCCTATGTGCTGCAAAAGCTGATCCCCTGCCGGAAGCATAACCGGGATCCCCTCACCGGCTGGATCATCGAATATCCCCACGGTTATCTGATCAACCCCGTCACCGGCATGTACTACGACACGGAGAAGGACATCCTCATCGACCAGTACTCCATGCTCCAGATCGACTGGTACACCGGCTACCTCATCGACGCGGAGACCGGGGAATTCATCGACCCCCATACCGGGGAAAAGGTATACCTCACCGACGAGGAGCTGGCGGCCTACACCACGCCCAAATACCAGCGTCCGCCCGGCTACGGGCCGGAGATCGTGCTGCCGGATGTGCCCGATAACCCGGACGTGCCGGACGTGCCCTGGGACCCCACCATGCCCATCGAGCCGGAGCCCACGGAGCCCCCTCTGTTCTATGAGCCCACGGAGACCCCGGAGCCGGAGGGGACGCCGGAACCTTAGACGCCCCGGAAGGCGCCGCGAAACGCAAATGAAGAAATCCCCCGGCGCTTCCCTGATCGGAGGCGCCGGGGGATCGTTTTTCTTTTTCTTTTTCTTTTAAGTATCAGAGGGTGCGCACCCGGATCACGCCGGGCTTCGCGGCCAGGGCAGCTTCGTCGATGGCGCTGTCCGCGTCGGCCAGGATCACCTTGTAGGCGCCCCGGGTCTTTTCCGCGACGGCCTTCCCTTCCAGCTTCACATCCGCGTCCGCCTTGGCGATGACCACGGCGCGGAACTTCCCGCTGCGCTCCATGGTGATGTTGGGCAGATTCACGCTGTTTACGATGTCGCCCTGCAGGAGATAGCGGCTCACCTGGTCGGCGGCCATGACGGCGCAGTTGTCCTCGCTCTCGGGGGTGCTGGCTCCCAGGTGGGGGATGGCCACGCAGCCGGCCATCTTCACCGTGTTCCCGTTGGGGAAGTCGGTGACATAGCGGGCGACCTTGCCGGAGGCCAGGGCCTCGGCCATGTCCGCATCGCAGACCAGCTCGCCCCGGGCGATGTTGATGATGCGCACCCCATCCTTCATCTTGGCCATGCTGGCCTTGCAGATGGTGTCGGCGGTATCCTTGGTGTAGGGCAGATGGAGGGAGATATAGTCGCTGGCGGCATAGAGGGCATCCAGCTCGTCCACGATCTCCGCCACGCCCGCCAGCTGCTTGCGCAGGGCGTCGCTGAGGTAGGGATCATAGCCCAGCACCTTCATGCCCAGGGCGGCGGCGGCATTGGCCACCTTCGCCCCCACGTTGCCCAGGCCGATCAGGCCCAGGGTCTTGCCCAGGAGCTCGGGGCCCACGAAATTGGACTTGCCCTTCTCCACCAGGGCCGCCACCTCGTCCCCCTTGTCCGCGATGGTCTTGCACCATTCGATGCCGCCCACCACGTCCCGGGAGGCCAGGATCAGGGCGCAGACCGCCAGTTCCTTCACGGCGTTGGCGTTGGCGCCGGGGGTGTTGAACACCACCACGCCCTTGGCGGCGTAGTCGTCCACGGGGATATTGTTGTAGCCGGCGCCGGCCCGGGCCACGCAGAGCAGGGCCGGGTTGGGCGCATAGTCCAGCATTTTGGCGCTGCGCACCAGGATGGCGGCGGGATCGGCGGCCTCGTCGTCCTGGGTGAAATACTTGCTGTCCAGCCGGTTCAGGCCGATCTTGGCGATCTTATTCAGCGTTTTTACGGTAAACATATTCTTTCGCTCCCTTCTCAGCCCTTCTTCTCAAATTCCACCATGTAGTCCGCCAGGGCCTGGGTGCCCTCGATGGACATGGCGTTGTAGATGGAGGCGCGCATGCCGCCCACGCTGCGGTGGCCGTTGACGTTCTCGATGCCCGCTTCCTTGGCCCCGGCGATGAAGCGCTTGTCCACCTCCGGGTCGCCGGTGACGAAGGTCACGTTCATGAAGCTGCGGCTGTCCTTCTCCGCGCAGCCCTTGTAGAGGGAGCTATTGTCGATCACATCGTAGAGCAGCTTGCTGCGCGCCCGCTTCCGGGCTTCCATGGCTTCGATGCCGCCCATCTTCTCCACCCACTTCATGATGAGGCCCATCATGTAGATGCTCCAGCAGGGCGGGGTGTTGTGCATGCTGTCGCCCTTCACCATGGCGGCGTAGTCCAGCATGACGGGGGTATAGGGCAGAGCAGAGCCGATGTAATTCTTATTGACGAAGACCACCGTCACGCCCGCGGGGGCCATGTTCTTCTGGGCTCCGGCAAAGACCAGGGCGTATTTGGACCAGTCCACATAGCGGGTCAGGATGTCCGAGGACATATCCGCCACCAGGGGCACCCCCGCCGGGGTCTGGGGGGTGTACTGCCACTCGGTCCCGTAGATGGTGTTGTTGGCGCAGTAATAGAAGTAAGAAGCGTCCTCCCGGATCTTCAGCTCGGACTGAGCGGGGATGTAAGTATGGTTCTTCTCCTTGGAGGAGGCGGCGATGGCGATGTCGCCGTATTTTTTCGCCTCATCCGCCGCTTTGCCCGCGAAGGAGCCGGTGATGGCATAGTCCGCCTTGCCGGTGCGGGTGATGAAATTCATGGGGGCCATGGCAAACTGCAGGGTCGCGCCGCCCTGAAGGAAGAGGATCTCGAAATCCTCGGGAACCTTCATGAGCCGCCGCAGAGTGTCCTTCGTCTCTTCAAAAATCGAAAGAAAAGCCTTGCTCCGGTGACTCATCTCCATGACGGACATACCGCTGCCCCGGTAATTCATGATCTCGGCGCCGGCCTCGGCCAGCACCTCTTCGGGAATGGCGGAGGGACCCGCTGCGAAGTTGAATACGCGCTTTTCGTTCATGTTTCTGCCTTCCTTTCCGCTGGCCTGCCCGCCTGGACCTTTGGGGGGCCGGTGCAGATATTACATTGATGATTTAACGTATTATAATTACTTGGCTCAAGATTGTCAACAACTAATCTGCTTCTTTAACTGTCAATCTCCCGTTTTTTACGCCGGTGACCAGGACCTCCGCCACTTCCCCCTCCCGGCCGGGCAGGGGCTCCGTCTCGCAGTAGTTGGGGGTGTGGCCCATGCGGCTCTCGAAAAGCACCGCCTGCCGGAGCCCGATCTGGGCGCGGAGGAAGGCCTCCTCCTGCTCCCCGGCCAGGGCGATGGCCCGCCGGGCCCGCTCCTCCCGCTCCTGCTTCGGCACGCTGCCGGGCATGGAGGCGGCTTTGGTCCCCTTCCGCTCGGAATAGGGGAATACGTGGACATGGCTGAACCGGCACTTTTCCAGAAAGCCCAGGGTGGCGCAGAATTCCTCCTCCGTCTCGCCGGGGAAGCCGGTGATGAGATCGGCGGTGACGCCGCAGTTGGGGAAATATGCCCGCAGCAGCTCCACACTCTCGAAGAACCGCGCCGTATCGTATTTCCGCCCCATGCGCCGGAGGGTCTCGTCGCAGCCGGACTGGAGGGACAGGTGGAAATGGGGGCAAAGGCCGGGCAGGGCCGACAGGCGGCGGCAGAAATCATCGTCCACGGCCCGGGGCTCCAGGGAGCCCAGGCGGATGCGCACCCCCGGCGCGGCGGCGGCCACCGCCTCCACCAGCTGCCCCAGGCCATATTGATAGGAGGCAAGCTCGATGCCGGTGAGGGTCAGCTCCTTCACCTCCCCGGCGGCCAGGGCGGAAGCCTTCGCCGCGGCCTCCTCCAGCGGCATGCTGCGCACCGGGCCCCGGAGGAAGGGGATGATGCAGTAGGTGCAGAAGTTGACGCAGCCGTCCTCTACCTTTAAATATGCCCGGGTCCTGCCCTCCAGCCGGGCAGGGTCCAGCGCCTCGAACTTCCGGCGGCGCAGGGCTTCATCCAGGAGCGTCACCACGGGGGCCTCTTCCCCGCCCAGGGCTTCCAGGGCCGCCACGAAGGGCATGCGCTCCCCGCTGCCGCCCACCAGGTCGGCTCCCACGGCGGCCGCCTGCTCCGGCTCCGCCTGGGGCCAGCAGCCGCAGACTGCCAGCTTCGCCTCCGGCCAGCGTTTTTGAAGCCGACGGGCCGCCTGGCGGGATTTCCGGGCGCTCTCCGCCGTGACGGCGCAGCCGTTGACCACCACCACGTCCGGCTCCTCCGCCACGATCTCATGGCCCCGGGAGCGGAGGACGGCTTCCATGGCCGCCGTCTCGAACTGATTCGTGCGGCAGCCCAGGGTATAAAAGAGGAATCTCATGGTTTTTTGTCCTTTGCTGTGGGTTCTGCCTCCCCCTTGCTCTTGCAACGGGAAGATTTTTTGATTATACTGCGGTTTATGATCGCAAGTCAATTCCAAAGGGGGAACATACCCTTGATCTATCTGGATAACGCCGCCACCACCCGCCCCTGTCCCGAGGCGGTGGAGGCCATGACCCGGGCCCTGACGGAGACCTGGGGCAACCCCTCCGCCACCCACGCGCCGGGCCGGGCCGCCCGAGCGCTGCTGGAGGAGAGCCGCAAGGCCGTCATGCAGGCGCTGAAGGCTAAAAGCGGCACCCTGATCTTCACCTCCGGGGGCACCGAGGCGGACAACCAGGCCCTGAAATGCGCCGCCCGCCAGGCCCGCCGCCGGGGTAAGCACATCATCAGCTCCGAGGTCGAGCACGAGGCGGTGCTGAATAGCCTGAAGGACCTGGCCGCCGAGGGCTGGGAGGTCACGCTCCTGAAGCCGGACGAAAGCGGGCGCATCCCCACGGAGCGGGTGGCGGAGGCCTTGCGGGAGGACACGGTGCTGGTCAGCCTCATGCTGGTGAACAACGAGACCGGCGCGGTGAACGACATCCCCGGCGTCCGGGAGCTGCTGCGCGCCCGGGGCAGTGCAGCTCTCCTCCACACCGACGCGGTGCAGGCCTTCACCAAGTTGCCCATGAGCCCCGACAAGCTGGGGGCGGACCTGATCTCCCTCAGCGGCCACAAGATCGGCGGTCCCAAGGGCATCGGGGCCCTCTGGCTGCGCCAGGGGCTTAGGCTGCCGCCCCTTATCCACGGCGGCGGGCAGGAAGGGACCCTGCGCTCCGGCACGGAGCCCATGCCCGCCATCGCGGGCTTCGGCGCGGCGGCGAAAGCCGCCGCCAAGCGGGACCCGGCGGTCCAGGCGGAGAAGTATACCGCCCTTCGGCGGCTGGTGGCGGAAAGCCTGCCGGAAGCCAGCCTCATCGGCGGCACGGAGGGCGTCTGCGCCGGGCATATCTGCTGCCTGGCCTTCCCCGGCTGCCGGGCGGAGGTGCTGCAGAACTGGCTGGACAGCCAGGGAGTCTGCGTCTCCCGGGGCTCCGCCTGCGCCAAGGGCCGGAGAAGCCACGTTCTGGAGGCCATGGGGCTGCCCCCGGCGATGATCGACGG
Source organism: Oscillospiraceae bacterium (assembly GCA_902795345.1). Classification (GTDB taxonomy): domain Bacteria; phylum Bacillota; class Clostridia; order Oscillospirales; family Oscillospiraceae; genus UBA1774. The sequence continues at coordinate 20,047 of CADBKO010000004.1, read as the reverse complement.
CGCCCTGCGCGTCTCCTTCTCCCCGGAGACCACCCGGGAGGAGGCGGAGACCTTCTGCCGCCTGGTCAGGGAGGCCAGGACGCGCTTTTTCCGCTGAACCCTCCTATATGGGCTTTCCTAATTTATTACGCTGAATCGCCGTAGTTTTGTGTATTTTATCACTTGCATCTTGGGAAAGCCTATGCTAACATAGAAAAATAATTCACACGAATCCACAATAAACAGATAAGGATGATCCGTTATGATGAATATGGCGATCCTGGGCTTCGGCACCGTAGGCAGCGGCGTGGCAAAGGTATTGACGGAAAACGCAGCGGAGGTCGCTGCCGGCGCCGGTGAAGAGGTCCGCCTCAAGTATATCGTGGACGTGCGGGACATGCCCGACAGTCCCTTCGCCCCCCTGATGGTCAAGGATTTCTCCATCGTGGAGCAGGACCCGGAGGTGGGCGTGGTGGTGGAGACCATCGGCGGCTGCGGCGTGGCCCTGACCTTTACCCGGCGGGCCCTGGCGGCGGGCAAGCACGTGGTCACCTCCAACAAGCAGCTGGTGGCGGAGCACGGCGTGGAGCTGCTGGCCCTGGCCAAGGAGAAGGGCGTCAACTACTTCTTCGAGGCCAGCGTGGGCGGCGGCATCCCCCTGCTGCGCCCCCTGTTCAATGATCTCTCCGCCAACAAGATCCTGGCCATCAAGGGGATCGTCAACGGCACCACCAATTATATCCTCACCGCCATGGAGCAGAGCGGCACGGAGCTGGACGAGGCCCTGAAGGAGGCCCAGGCCCTGGGCTATGCGGAGCTGAATCCCGACAGCGACCTGGACGGGACGGACGCCGTACGCAAGGCCTGCATCCTGGCGGACCTGGCCTGGGGCCGGGAGCTGAAGCCGGACCTGGTGCCGGTGGAGGGCATCCGCAACGTGGCGCTGCAGGACATCCGCAACGCCGCTTCCGCAGGCGGCGCCATCAAGCTGCTCTGCCGCCTCCAGCGGGATGAAAGCGGCAAGGCCTATGTGTGGGTCGCCCCCCATTTCGTCCCCGCCTCCAGCATGCTGGCCCATGTGGACTCGGCCTACAACGCCGTCATCATCACCGGCAACGCCGTGGGCGACACCCTGTTCTACGGGACGGGCGCCGGCAGCATCCCCACCGCCAGCGCGGTGGTGGGCGACGTGGTGGACGCCGTGCGGCACAAGAACGCCCCCCGGGGCATAGGCTGGTCTGACGCGCCGCTGGCCCTGGGCGATCCGGAGACCCTCCCCTCCCGCTGGTATATCCGCAGCGGGGAAAAGTGGTCCATCACGGACATGGCGACGGCGGATAAGCTGCCCGCCGCCCAGGTCCGCTACCGCGTCCTCGACTGACCCTTGATTGAGTGAATATAAGGCGGGATAATTCATGCTGATCGTACAGAAATTCGGCGGTTCCTCCGTGGCGGACGCGGAAAAGCTCCGGCGCGTCGCGGGGATCATCGCAGATACAAAGAAGGCGGGCAACGACGTGGTGGTGGTCCTTTCCGCCCAGGGCGACACCACCGACGACCTGATCGCCAAGGCCCGGGAGCTCTCCCCCGATCCCAACAAGCGGGAGATGGACATGCTCATGTCCGCCGGGGAGCAGATCTCCATTTCCCTCTGCGCCATCGCCCTGCAGGAGCTGGGGATTCCCTCCATCTCCCTTCTGGGCTGGCAGGTGGGGATGAAAACCAATTCCGACTACGGCAACGCCCGGATCAAGACCGTGGATCAGGAGCGCATCCAGCGGGAGCTGGATCAGGGCCGGGTGGTCCTGGTGGCCGGCTTCCAGGGCATCAACAAGCACGAGGACATGACCACCCTGGGACGGGGCGGCAGCGACACCACTGCCGTGGCCATCGCGGCGAAGATGCACGCGGACCTCTGCCAGATCTATACCGACGTGGAAGGCGTCTACACCGCCGATCCCAGGCTCGTCCCCACAGCGAAGAAGCTCAAGGAGATCACCTACGACGAGATGCTGGAGCTGGCATCCATGGGCGCCCAGGTGCTGCACAACCGCAGCGTGGAGCTGGCAAAGCGCTACGGCGTACCCATGGAGGTGCTCAGCAGCTATGTCCGCAAGCCCGGCACGATAGTGAAGGAGGTCACGAAAGGTATGGAAGAAACCAAGATCAGCGGCATCGCCCGGGACGACAAGATCGCCCGCATCGCCCTGGTGGGGCTGAAGGATGAGCCCGGCATCGCCTACAAGGTCTTCCGGGTGCTGGCCAGGGAAAAGATCAACGTGGACCTGATCCTTCAGTCCATCGGGCGCGGCAACACCAAGGACATCAGCTTCACCATCCCCAAGTCCGAGCTGGAGCATGCCGGCAGGGCCCTCTCCGCCGAGCAGGACGCCATCGGCTTCGAGCATATCAACGTCACCGACAAGATCTGCAAGCTCAGCGTGGTGGGCGCGGGGATGATCAACCGGCCCGGCGTGGCCTCCCTCATGTTCGAGGCTCTGGCCGCCGCCCAGGTGAACATCCACATGATCTCCACCAGCGAGATCAAGATCTCCGTCCTGATCGACCAGGAAGCCGCCGACGTGGCCATGCGGGCCGTGCACAAGAAGTTCTTCGAAGAGTGACCTGCTTTGCCGCCTTCACCGGGCCGCGCTCTGCGGCCCGGCTGTTTTTTGGTCAAACTGACGAATTTCCCCGGGAATTTTGGTGATTTTTGCGATGCTTCGTTACAATTTCCTCTTGCTTTTCCCGTCACTTTGTAATAAAATGTAACCAATTTCAGCGAAGGCTGTGATCTAGGCGGAACCGGAATGAAATCTGGCAGACCCATTTGCAGAATATTAAAGAGTGCCGCGGCGATCCTTATTGCCGCGTTTATCCTGACGCCCGTCCTCTCCGCAGGCGCGGAGTATCTCTCTCCGGACAAGGCCGCTCCCATGACGGGCCGGCGCAGCTTCGACCTCATCGGCTCCTCCGGTCTGTTTGAGTCGGAAGTCACCCTTTCCCTGGAGGAGGTCAAGGCCCGGAAGGACGACAGCGAGGAATATTTCCCCCATGTCTGGCCCGTCCGTTTCAGCGACCACGGCTACATAAGCTCCTATTTCGGGCTCCGCATCGACCCGGTCACCGGGGAGGGCAGCCAGTTCCACAGCGCCATCGACCTGGCGGACAAGCCCGGCACGAAGATCCATGCCGCCGCCTCCGGCGTCGTGGTGGAAGCCTATGATTCCGAGGGCTACGGGCTGAATATCCTCATCGACCACGGCAACGGCTACCAGACCCGCTATTCCCACTGCAACAGCATGCTGGTTGCGGAGGGGGACGAGGTGAGCCAGGGGCAGGTCATCGCCACCATGGGCGCCACCGGCCGGGCCACCGGCGTGCATCTGGATTTCCGCGTCTATCTGGACGGGGTCGCCATCGATCCCCTGACCGTGCTGGACGAGCAGTAAAACAGAATCACGGAACAAAAAGAGCGGATGATTTTATGCAATTTATCGAAATCCGCTCTTGTAATTTGTTTATTATTGTGCTAAACTGCATCTATAAGCTATGAGCGCCCTGTTTCACAGTAAGTTTGGAGGTTTTTCGATCATGGAAATGGATGCGAAAAGAGCCGGTATCCTGAAAAAACTCAACATAACCCATTATGCCATCATTGTTGTGGTGGTCCTGATTTTCCTGCAGTGGTTCATGCCCTATTTCCGCTATGAGCCCACCGGCAAGAAAGATACCAAGCAGCAGACCAGCATGTGGGGCGAGATCCTGTTCGGTTACAACTTCAAGCAGCTGGACAGCTACATGGGCGACGTGCTCAATGCCGAGAACCCCAGCCTGAAGTTCAAGAACATCACCCTGCGTCAGCTGGGCGCGCCCGTGCTGATGATGATCTGCGGCATCATCATTCTCTGCACCATGGGAAAGAAGGGCATCGCCACAAATGTATTCCCGCTCATCATGGGCATATGCGGGGTGAAGGGCTATTTCTTCGGAAACCTGATCCCCCGTTTCTGCAATGTTCCGGCCAGCAAGATCATCGGCGGTATCCTCGCCATCCTCATGCTGGTAGTCACCATTGCGAACATCGTGTTCTGCGTCGCTGAGATCAAGTCCCGGCCCGCCGACTACTATCTGCCCACCCTCGGCTAAGATGCAACGGATTGGCAGGCTGCAAAATCCGAAAGGATTTTGCAGCCTGTTTCTTTACGATTGCCCGGGCCGTCCACTATCCTGATCCCGGAGGAAACCATGAGGAGCAAGAGAACCTTTGCCTTCCTGCTTTGCCTTGTTCTGGCGCTGGGCCTGTGCGGCGGCTGCCAGCTTTTTTCCGCAGTCCCCTCCCCTACTCCCACCGCCGCTCCCGCAACGCCGCCCCCCACCCCGGAACCGCCTCCGCCCACGGAAGCGCCGAGGCCGGATTACCACACCCTGAATCTTTTCACGGAATCCATGCCCGCCTGCTGGAACGTGCATAACTGGCAGTCGGAGACGGATTATCTCCTATCCAGCCTTCTCACCGCGCCGCTGGTGGAGATCGGCCTGGCGGAAGGCGAGGACGGGCTTCCGAGGGACAGCTGGATCTTCACCATGGCAGAAAGCGTGGAGGATGTGACCGAGGGCTGGGCGGACGCTGAAGCCTGGGGCATCGGGCCGGAGGAACGGGGCCGCGTCTGGCGCATCCGCCTCCGTCAGGGCGTCTGCTGGGACGACGGGGAAGCGACCCCCGTCACGGCGGACAGCTATATCTATTCCATGCGGCAGCTCCTCTCCCCCGAGATGGACAATTTCCGCAGCGCCGCCTTCTGCTCCGGCAGCGGGGAGCTGCTGGGCGCCGACGCCTACCGTCATTCCGGCGCGGACGTCTGGGAGGAAAACGCCCTCCCCGGCGGCGGCTTCACCTATCCGGCGGAGGACTGGAACTATGAAAGCGGGATCTGCCGCGCCCCGGACGGGACGGAGCTCTATTTCTCCCTCCGCTCGCCCCTGGCGGTCTGGCTGGGGGGCAGCAGCTTGGAGGACTATTACCGGGCGGGCTACGTGCCGGAGGAAGTCTATTCCGGCCTTTCCGCCCTGGCGGACGAGGAGGGCTATGTGCCCGTGACCCGGGAGAGTGCGGACCTGCTCTATTCCTTCACCGGCAGCAAGGAGTGGGGCCAGGAGACCCGGGAGGACCTGGCCTATTATACCGCTTTCCCCAGGACCTGGCCCGCCGTGGGCTGGGACAGCGTGGGCCTCTTGAAAGAGGACGACTACACGCTCCTCTACATATGCGCCGGGGAAACGGCGCAATTCGACCTGCTCTACACCCTCACCACCCCCTGGCTGGTTTACGAGCCCCTCTATGAAGGCGGCAAATTCGACTTTAACGGCCTTATTTACACCGACTACGGCACCGGTCCGGAGACCAGCATCAGCTGCGGGCCCTACCGGCTGACGGAGATGGGCGAGCGCAGCCTGACCCTGGAAAAGAACGAGGCCTGGTGCAGCCTCTGCGCGCCGGGCTGCTATGAGACGGACCGGGTGATCCTGGACCTGCTGAGCCGCAGCGAAGCGGAAAAGCGTTTCCGGGAAGGGTCCCTGGACCTGCTCCTTCCCTCTGCGGATGGCTCTGCGCCGAATACCGGGGACGCCAGTGTCCTGTACCTGGACGACGCCTATACCTATCGCTTCTTCCTGGTCACGGACCGGGAAGCCCTGGAAAAGCTGCAGCTGGCGGTTTCCGCCTCCCTGGGCAAGCCCATCAACAAGACCTGCCTGTCGAACGACGCATTCCGGGAGGCCCTCTCCTGCGCCATAGACCGGGAAGCCTTCGCCGCTGCGGGGGACGACGCCTGCCGGGCGCAGCTGGGCGTCCTCAGCAGCCTCTATCTTTACGACGTGACCCATGATCTCAGCTCCCGCTACCGCAGCAGCCTCTGGGGCATGACCGCGGTCTGCAACGCCTACGGGGCCAGGTTCTCCGGGCCGGAGGACCTGCCCGGCGCGTATGAAGCCTGCACCGGCTACGACCCGGACCGGGCCCGCTACCTTTTCCAGCTGGCCTGCGAGCAGATGACGGAGGCCGGGCTCTGGACGGAGGATATGACCATCCTGCTGGATTGCGCCGTTTCCGCCGGGGAACTGACGGAAGCCAGGCAGAAGCAGAACGAAGCTCTGCAGCAGATGCTGGACGACGCCACGGAGGGCACCGGCTTCGAGGGGAAGCTGCGCATCCGCTTCTGCACCAGCGAGGACCGGTACAGCGCCGTGGCTTCCGGCGAGATCGAAATGGGCTACGGAGCCTGGGGCGGGGCCGCCTTCGACCCCTACGGGCTGATGCAGTGCTACTGCGACCCCGATTTCAACACCATCCAGGAGGGCTGCGGCTTCGACCCGGAACAAAAGCTGCTGACGCTGCTGATGGAGGAGGAGCCGGTCACCCGGACCTACGCCGAATGGTGCAGAGAGCTGCTCCCCGGCGGGGAATACGCTTCCGACCCCCAGCGCCGGGTGGAGATCCTCTCCCTTCTGGAAGAGGCGCTGCTGAAGGAAAGGCGGTTCATCGTCCTCGCCTCCGGCGCGCGGGAGATGTTCCTCTCCCCCAAGGTGGAACCGGGCAGCGAAGAATACAGCATCCTCAGCTTCTTCGGAGGCATCCGCTCCCTGAAATACCGCTATGACGACGCCCAATGGGCGATGCGCGACTGAACCATCCAGCCATTCTTCCCGGCAGTCGCAAGGCTGCCGGGATTTCTCTCTCATGCAGAAAGGAATCCCCATGAAACACTTTCCCGGAAAACGCCTCGCCGCCCTGCTGATCGCGGCAGCCATCCTTCTGACCCTTCCTCTGACCGGCTGCGGCCGGGGGAAACCGGTCCCCACGGCGGTGCCTGCCCCGACTCCCATGCCCACGGCGACGCCGGAACCCCTGACCTATACCTTCAACCGGGCCGTCAGCGTCTTCCCCGCCGACTGGAACCCCCACAGCTACGCCACCTCTGCCGACGCGGAGCTGCTGAGCTATCTCAGCGCCGGGCTCTACGCCTTCGGGCTGAACAAAAACGGGGACGGCTTCCGCCTCGATCCCTGCATGGCCGCCGGGGACCCGGTGGACATCACCGGGGAGCTGACGGGTTCCTTCGGCCTGGAGGAAGGGGATACCCGCCGGGCCTATGCCATCCCCCTGCGCCATGACCTGTGCTGGGACGACGGAACCGGCATCACCGCAGCGGATTTCGTCCGCTCCGCCATGCGGCTGCTGGACCCCAAGGCGGCATATCCCCACGGAGACCTGCTCTGCCAGGGGGACCTGGTGGTGGCGGGGGCTGCCCGGTATCGGGATCAGGCCCAGCCCATCCACCTGGAAAACGCCGTGAACGCCCGCTATACCATGGAGGACCTGAGCTTGAACGAGGAGGGCGTGTACTGCACGCCGGAGGGCCAGACCGTCGCCCTGGCTCTGGACTATCCCCTGGAATACCTGCTCTACGGGGACACCCTGCGTTTCTATGTGGAGACCTACGGGGACAAGTGCTTCGACCTGCGCACCTGGGATTCCCTCCTCCACCGCATGGACAAGGACGGGCTTGTGACCCTCACCGAGGAGAGCTATCTGCTTTTTGAAGGCCTGGTCACCGGCAACCCCATGTGGGGGGACAGCACGGAGAGCATCCCGGATTACTTCGTCTACCACGCCCCCGCCCCCAGCGTCAGCTGGGACGAGGTGGGCATCTTCGCCCGGGGCGACTATGAACTGGTGCTGGTGCTGGAACAGCCTCTCGGCGGCTTCGACCTGCTCTATGCCCTCACCGACTGCTGGCTGGTAAAGACGGACCTTTACGACGCCTGCACCGTGGAGGTGAACGGGCGCTACGTCAACATCTATGGCACCACTGTGGAAACCACCGCCAGCTGCGGCCCCTATGTCCTGGCCGACTTCCAGCCCGACGGCTTCTGCTATCTCACCCGGAATCCCCGCTACTTCGGCCTGGAAGCGGAGGAGGGGCGGAGCGTCTATCAGACCACGGACATCGTGCTGGAATATATCCCCGACGACGGGGAACGCCTGGAGCGCTTCCGCGCGGGGTTGCTGGACAGCTGCCTGCCGGGGGACGGGGAGCTGGCCGACCTCGCGGAAGCCGGCTGCTGCCGCTCCATTCCCGGGGACACCAGCTATCTGATGGTCTTCAACCCGGACCTGGACGCCCTCGCCCAGCGGCAGGAGGAGGCCGGAGAGAACGTCAACAAGACCATCCTTACCCTGCCGGACTTCCGGCAGGCCATGAGCCTGGCCCTGGACCGGGACGCCTTCTGCAAGGCCCTCTCCCCCGTCAACCGACCCGCGCTCACCCTCTTCACCTCCCTCATCATCGCCGACCTCTCCAGCGGCATACCCTACCGCGCCACGGAGCAGGGGCGGGGCGTGGTCTCCGCCGTCTGGGGCGAGAGCGCCGGGACCCGGGGCTATGACCCGGAAAGGGCCAAAGAGCTCTTTGACAAAGCCTGGGCGCAGGCCCTGGAAGCCGGGCTGGTGGGCGAGGAGGACAAGGTGGAGATCTGCATCGGCCTGCCCAATTCCTCGGACTATTATCTGCAGGGCTTTGAGCTGCTGAAGGAACAGTTCAAGGAGGCGGCGGAGGATACGGCGCTGGAGGGGAAGCTGCGCTTCACCCGCCTGGAGGACCTGGGGAACGACTGCTACGACGCCCTGAAGGAGAACCGGGTGGATATGCTCTTCGGCGTGGGCTGGGCAGGCAGCCCGCTGGACCCCCACGGTCTCATGGAAGCCTATCTCAGCGACGCTTACCGCTATGACCCGGCCTGGGACGTCAACACCGTGCGCCTCACCGTGGCCATCCACGGGGAGGGCTACACCGCCTCCCTCACGGACTGGTATGAGATCATGTGCGGCGGCACATGCAGCGTCACCGGGCCCGACGGGTCGGCCCTGGATTTCAGCTGCGGCGCGGAGGGGAACCCCGGCACCCGGCTGGACATCCTGGCGGCGCTGGAAACCGCCGTCCTTAAAAACTACGACGTGATCCCCATGAGCGAGGGGCAGACGACCCAGCTCTGGGGCGGGCAGGTCCGCTGCGCCCTGGACGAATATGTTTTCGGCCTGGGCTTCGGCGGGGTGAAATACCTCACCTATGCCTGTTCCGACCGGGAGTGGGCGGAGCAAACCGCCGCCGGAAGCGCGGCAAACTAAGGCTAAACTGGAATACGACAGGATGCGGGAAGCCGAAGGTATTCGGTTTCCCGCATTATTTGTATAGAACGATCGATCCATTCACAATAATTTCAAAAATCACTTGATTATTCCCGCAAAGCATGCTTTAAATAGATAAAGAAAGGAGCGTGGGTCAAAAAGATGAACAACCAACGCGAAAGACTGGGCAGCCGCCTGGGCTTCATCCTGCTGAGCGCAGGCTGCGCCATCGGCTGCGGCAACGTCTGGAAATTCCCGTGGATGACCGGCCAGTTCGGCGGAGGCGGCTTTGTGCTGGTCTATGTGCTCTGCCTTATCCTGCTGGGCCTCCCCGCCATGGTCATGGAATTCGCCATGGGCCGCGCCTCCCAGGCGAGCCCGGTGCGGATGTATCAGAAGCTGGAAAAGCCCGGCCAGAAATGGCACATCCACGGTTATCTGGCTCTGGTGGGCAACGTGGCTCTGATGGCCTTTTACAGCGTGGTCACGGGCTGGATGATCTACTATTTCGTGAAGTTCCTCATCGGCCAGAGCGCCAACCTGGGCTTCGTGGGCATGATCACCAATGGCGGCGTCAACGTGGTTTACCTCCTGATCGCCGTGGTGCTGGGCTTCCTGGTGCTGAGCTTCAACCTCCAGGGCGGCCTGGAGCGGGTGACGAAATACCTCATGGTGGCCCTCTTTATCCTGATGCTGGTCCTGGCCATCCACAGCGGCACCCTCAGCGGGGCCAAGGAAGGCCTCCGCTTCTACCTGATCCCCGACTTCAAGAAGATCAACGGCAGCGTGATCGTGGGCGCCATGAACCAGGCCTTCTTCACCCTGAGCCTGGGCATCGGCTCCATGGCCATCTTCGGCAGCTACATCGGCAAGGAGCGGTCCCTCCTGGGCGAGAGCGTGAACGTCATCATCCTGGACACCCTGGTGGCCATCATCGCCGGCTTCATCATGTTCCCCGCCTGCTTCACCTACGGCATCGAAGTCAACGCGGGCCCCTCCCTCCTCTTCGACACTATGGCCACCGTGTTCAACAACATGGCCGGCGGCCGGGTATGGGGCACGCTGTTCTTCCTCTTCATGGTCTTTGCCGCCTTCTCCACGGAGCTGGCCGTGTTTGAGAACATCCTGGCATGCGTCCGGGAAATGACCGGTTGGAGCCGCCCCAAGGGCTGCGTCATCTGCGGCGCCGGCATCTTCCTCCTGGCCCTCACCACCGCCCTGGGATACAGCGCCTTCCACTTCCAGCCCTTCGCGGAAGGCTCCGCCTGGCTGGACTTCTGGGATTTCATCGTCAGCACCAACCTGCTGCCCATCGGCGCTTTCGTCTTCTCGGTCTTCTGCTGCTTCAAGTTCGGCTGGGGCTGGGACAACTTCATCGCGGAAGCCAATGCCGGCAAGGGCCTGAAGGTGAAGGGCTGGATGAAGCCCATCTTCAAATACTTCGTCCCCATCTGCGTCCTGGCCCTGTATATCTACGGCCTGGCGACCTTCAAGTGGAGATAAGGAAAACCATTTTGCCTCCCCTCACGGAGGGAGGCAGATTCCCCCGGACAGCAAACCCGGCGGATGCGAGATGCATCCGCCGGGTTTTTTCTGACCTGATCAGAACAGGAGGATGGGCTTGATGGCCTTGCCGCTGCGGGCGTCCTCCATGGCCTTGTGGATATCCTCGAAGGGATAATACGTCGCCAGCTTGTCCACGGGGAACTTGCCCTCCTTGAAAAACTGCACCAGCTGCGGGATGAAGATGGGGGGATTGGAGGCCCCCTCCACGGTGCCCGCAAAGGAGATGCAGGGGCCCACGAAGAGCATGGTGGTGTCGATCTCCACCGGACCGCTGACGAAGGATACCAGGACGGCCAGGCCCTCCTTCTTCACGGACTGGAGCATCTGCTTCACCAGGGCGGGAACGCCGGAGGCTTCCAGGGCGAAGGAGGCGCCTTTGCCGCCGGTGAGACGCTTGACCTCCTCCGAGATGTCCGCAACCTCTTTGCCGTTGATGACGTTTGTAGCGCCACATTCCAGGGCCAGCTCCAGGCGGGAGGGCACGATGTCCACGCCGATGACGGTGCTGCAGCCCGCCAGCTTCCCGGCCATGATGGCGCTGATGCCCACCGCGCCGCAGCCGAATACCACCAGGCTGTCCCCGGGCTTGGGCGCCATCTTGTTCAGCACCGCGCCCGCGCCGGTCTGGGCACCGCAGGCCAGAGAGCAGAGGGATTTCAACTCCACCTCCGGGTCCACCTTGACGGCGTTGCGCTCGGCAATGATGCAGTGGTCGGCAAAGGAGCCCTGGCCGAAGAGGGAGCCCACCTTCGTTCCCTCCGCGTCGGTGATGCGCTTTTCCCCGTCGGCATAGAAGCCGCTGAAGAAGAGGGCGGTGCTGTCGTCGCAGGCGTAGGGATGGCCCCGGAGGCAGGATTCACAGTGGCCGCAGGAGGGGAAGGTCATGATCACATGATCCCCCACCGCCAGGGAGTGGACCCCTTCGCCCACCTGCTCCACGACGCCCACGCCCTCATGGCCCAGGACCATGGGCAGGGTGGTGGGCACTTCCAGATTCAGGGTCGTAAAATCCGTGTGGCAAATGCCGCTGGCCACCATTTTGACCAGGACTTCCCCGGCCCGGGGCGCGCCCAGCTCCAATTCTTCGATGGTCACTTTGCCCTTTTCCCGGGCCAGGGCAGCTTTGATCTTCATATTCCTCTCTCCTTTTCCTTATGGCTGCAGCTTTTCTTCGTCCATGGTGCGCTTGGCATAATACGTGGGGTTCATGGACACGGAGAAGTGGAGGATGGGCCTCCGCAGCTCCAGGATGCTCAGGGGCAGGTGCTTCATGCCCGCGGGCATGAAGATGATGGAGCTCTTGGTGAGACGGTGCAGCTCCCCGTTGATGCCGATCTCGATCACGCCGCCCAGGTCATACTTGTCCTCCGGGTCGGAGCCCAGGAACCCCACCAGCTCGTCAAAGTCATGGACATGCTCCTCATGATAGGGCAGAGGCCGGAAATCCGGGGCGTTGACATACCAGGTGGTGTTCATCTGGAAGGCGCCGGGCACCATATTGGAATCCATGTAGAGGATGCGCCGCCCCCACTTTTTATAGACTTCATTGAAGGGACTGTCGCCGGTGAACATGGGAGAAAGCTCCTGCACGATCTGTCCGCCGTACTGTCCCTCGGTATTCATGACGAAATCTGCCATCTTCTCCTTCCTTTCCCCAAGATGTCAACCGTAAACATCGCCGCTGCTCGCCAGGGACATGGTCCATCTTGCGTCTTCCACGCTGTAATAGACATAGGCATAATCATAAAAGCTGCCATCCTCATTGAAGAGGGCGTAGCAGCGGTAATCCCCGCCGCCCTCCGCCGGCTGCCAGGCGCCCCGAATGGAAAGCTCCTCTCCTGTCTCCTCATCCACACCGTAGCCGTACCAGTTCCCGTCCTCGGCCACGCTGTAATGATGGATACTGCTTCCGCCTTCGTGATGATACCACTCCCCGCCCTCCAGGCGGTTGGTGTTGATGGCATATATGTCCTCCATCACGAAGGGCTGGGGCATGCCGCCGTCGGCAAATTCCAGGATCAGGCAATTATCATTGGCATAATAGGCATTGGCAAACAGCCGCTCCTCCCCCGTCTCCTCGTCGCCCACCATGAGCATGAGTCCGCCCTCCGCTTCGTCGGCCCGGCCCATGACCATGTATTCCATGCTCTCGTCGTTGGCGGGATAGTAATAGAATGCGCCGATCTCGCTGATGATGAGTTCCATATCCCAGACGTCATGATAGGTGCCCACGGAGAAGGCCAGGCTGCCGGGGACAGGGAGACATTCGCTCCCCAGGGTGGGGATGTCCGCCGGGGTGACGGGCAGCAGCATCGCTCCGTCCCAAAGCAGGCTATCCCCGAAGTCCTGGTCGCCTTCCCGGCAAATAAGGCTGCCGTCCGCCTGCTTTTCACAGTACAGCTCATACATATTCGGCTGGGAGCTCATGCCCAGGCCGACGAGGATCATGCAGACGTCCATGGTGCCGTCCTCCAGCCGGGAAGCGGCATAGCTGCCCCGCCAGAGCGTGACCACCTCGGTGCCCGTCTTCAGATAATACTGCACCAGGCCCTCGGGGGTGAACTCGATAAAGGGGGCCCAGTCCGCATCCCCCAGGAGCCGCCAGAGACCGGTGAGCTCCCCGCCGGGGGCCGCCCCCTTGGGGACCGACTCCGCCAGGGCTTCGGCATAGTCCCGGTAGCAGAAGGAATCTATGTGGCCGGGTTCTTCCTCCATGCGGACATAGGGAATGTCGGCGATCAGCATGCTGTCGCCGCTCTGATGGTCGAAATCGGTGAAGGTCACACCCTCCTCCGTGAGGACCATGCGGAGATTGGCGGGGATGCCCCGGGACCAATGCTCCCCCAGGTTGGACTGGATGCTGAAGGACTGGACGTTCACCCACATGCTGTCGGCAGTGACGGAGTCAAAGCCCTCCTCCCCATCCGCGGGGAAGAACTCCATGGCGGCGAAGCCCCATTCGGAGGTGAAGCCATAGAGATTGTCCCCCACGGCGTAGAGGTCCAGCTGGAACTCCGGTTCGTCCTCCTCATAGTCGTTCACCATCACATAATGGCCCTCCGCCCTCGCGGCGAAGGAATCCGGGTCCTTGAGGGCATACCCTGCCGGGCCGACGGGATAGTCGGTCTGGACAGGCGAGGGCTCCTCCGTGGGCTCCGGCTTAGGTTCGGGTGTGGGTTCCGGAGTGGGGTCCGGCGTTGGCTCGGGAGTGGGCTGCGCCGTGGTCTGGGGCGTCGGCTGGGCCGTCGCCCCAGGGACCTCCGTGGGCTGGGCCGTGGGCGCAGCCGTGGGGTCGGGCTTCTTTTGCAGCTGGCAGGCGGAGGCGCCCACCAGCAGAGCCAGGGCCAGAAGGAGCAGAAGGATACGTTTCATAAGCCGCCTCCTTGATTATCGGTTTTGCAAATTAATTCAGTTTATTATACCGCCGCACCGCTCCCAGGTCAAATAAAAAGAACGCCGCTCGTTGGGGCATACCCCGCAAAGAAGCGAAGAGAGGCGCGGGCCAAGCTGAACAACCCCAGTAAAAACGGACAATAGCAAAAAGAGACCTCCTATTGTAGAATAAAAACTGCAATAGGAGGTCTTGCTATGCACAGTCAAAAAGGGACGCCAAACATTCCTCAAACAGTCAAAGATGAAAGAAATGATTGCCGACAAAGGTCGATGCAGATTTCAGATCGTAGCCCTCGTCCAGCAGATAGCAAATATGCCGCGAGGCGGTTTTCATGATTGGAATGGCAGCCGGTGAGAAGTTTCTTTCGTCCTCCGGCAGATATCCGCGCTTTGCGTTCATACCCTTCTCCTTGCCCGCGTTCTAGCCCTGCAAATTCCCGTTTGTCTGAGAAAAACTCTGAAAACTCTTGATTCTCCTACATTTCCCGCAGGTCTGCTGCCATAAAAAGCTCCGTTTTCCCTTGTTTTTGCCCTTGTGAATTAAAATGAGGGAATCTCTTAATCGTAACAGGTATCGCCGTTTGAGAGCGAAATACACCCCTTGCACAAACCTGATAGTTTATGCAAGGGGCATTTCGTCTCTTTCTACTGTGATATTGGAGGAGGCAAAGCGCCGGAATGACGCTCGGCGGCAGCAGACACGCCCCCGCAGCCATGATTATGACAGAGGACGCTAAGACAGAAGAAGAACACCGCAGGAATCCCCTGCGGTGCGTACATAGAAATGCCCTGCAAGTTTGCGGCCTGCAGGGCAATATGTATAGATAATCGCTTTAATTGTTATAATTCTCCAACACAATTGCCTTAACAGTGATAAGGAACTAATCGAACTTGTTGTTGGCTGATGATTTCGGGCGTATAACGAGGAAAAGTCGTTGCTTTCCACCGGGAGAGCAACGGCTTTTCTGCCAATATCCTGGCGACTTCCTTAACCTGATATGCAAAGGAAAGAGCAACTTAACACCTGTGTTAAGCGATTTCCCGCTTTATGATGTGGTGTATCCGCTGTCTTGATGGTATACTGGGCATTGAAAACAACCGAAAACAACGGGGGAGGAATGAGTATGCTGTATACATGTGAAAGCTGCGGAAAAACCAGGCTTGATATGGGAGTAGACGGGGAGCGCTCCGTGCTGATCTGCCCCTCCTGCGGCCATGAGAAGGCTTTTCGACGCCTGCCGCTGTTCGCCATAGGCGGCGCCAGCGGTTCGGGAAAAACAGCAGTATGCCAGGCTCTGGCCGGTAAGGTCCCCGGGGTGATCTGCCTGGACGGCGACCTTTTCTGGGACCGGCGCTTCACCCAGGACGCCCCGGATGCGTTTTATGAATATGTGCTGCGTATCTCTGCGAATATTGCCCAGTCGGGTGTTCCGGTGGCGATCTTCAACGCCGGATTCGGCATCCCCGGCAATCTGGAAAGCTGTCCCTCCCGACGCTTCTTTTCTGAGATCCATTATTTGGCCCTTTGGTGCGAGGAGGAGGAACTGGAGCGGCGCCTTCGGACAAGAGAAGGAGCGACGGATGAATTCATTCAGGGCATGAAGGGCTTCAACGCCTTTTTCCGCTTCGGCGCTCCGGGCAGTGAGAACGGCCCGGCGGTGGAGAGACTGAACACATCTGGAAAACCGTTGGAGGAAACGACCGCTTCGGTACGGGAGTGGATTGAAAAAAACCGCGAGGAGGTACCGGGATGGACATTGGCGTAAAGATCCAGAAGCTCCGGCAGATGCGGGGGATCACGCAGGAACAGTTTGCCGATGCGATGCAGATCACCGTGCAGACGGTCTCCCGCTGGGAGAACAGCGTTACTCTGCCCGACATCTCTATGCTCCCAAGACTGGCCGCCTTCTTTAATACGACGACGGATTATCTGCTGGGTGCAGAGCCGCCGGAAAGCCAGACGAAGCTGCTGCGCTCCGTTGAGACCTTTCGGCTTCCGACGCGTCAGGATGCGGAAACCATGGTCGCTGTTTTCGAGAATGAGGAGTTTCCCCGCCTGACCTGCTACAAGATCACGGAAGAAAAGGATACCGTGCTGCTGGAAGTTACCAAGGAGTTTGACATGGAACTGGAACATCTCCAGTTCCGGCGCAGCAGGGAGCGCCGCCCATGAGAAATGAGATCGTTATTTCCGGCGCAAGGCTTCATAATCTGAAGAATGTCGATGTAAGGATCCCCAAAGGAAAGCTGACGGTCATTACCGGCGTTTCCGGCAGCGGCAAATCCAGCCTTGCATTTGACACGCTGTATGAGGAAGGAAAGCGGCGTTATCTCCTGTTTTCCGATGAACAGATCATCCTCGACACCGAATCGTCTTTCGATGAGATCACTGGCCTGTCGCCCACCGTAGCCGTTGAACAACGGATCACGCGGCAATCCAACCCCAGGTCCACCGTCGGTTCAAAGACCAAGATCGGCACCATGCTGGCCGTGTTGTTTGCCGCATTCGGGCAGTGTCCTTCGGAGTATACCGAAGGCTCCCCATTGCATATGTCCTGCTTCCTGCGAAACTCCGCGCGCGGTATGTGCGCCGGATGCAAAGGAACGGGAAAAATCAAAGTGGTGGATGAAGAAAAGCTCTACGGCGATCCACAGATGGAAGTCCAATACGTGCTGGAAGGGAAATTCCGGGAACATCCCACATGGCGCATGCAGATCATGGATTATTATCGGCATCTGCATGTATCCCCGGAGCAGCCTTTGGGAACGCTGAACGCGGAACAGCTGGACGCTTTGAAATATGGTTCACAGAAAACGATCTTTCCCGGCGTCAATTTCTTCGTCCCGGCCGTAACGGATGAAATAAGCGAAGAAAAGCTGTCCAAATACTATCAGAATGTATATGCCAAAGAAGTCCCCTGTCCTGACTGCGGCGGTTCCCGCTACAGTCAGATCGCAGTCCATACGACGCTGTGTGGGAAAAGCATCCTCCGGCTGGAACAGATGACGATCCGCGAACTAACGACCTGGTTTGAGGCAGTGCAGCTCCCAGATCAGCGTATTGTCAGCGAGATCCTTGCCAAACTCAGGTTCCTGGGCGAAGTTGGTCTGGGCCATCTGTCCCTGTCCAGGACCCTGCCGACGCTCTCCGGCGGCGAGATCCAGCGGCTCTTTCTTGCCAGCTTCGGCATTGCCGATATGGACGGGATGACTTTTATCCTGGATGAACCTACGATAGGCCTTCACGAACTGGAAAAGCAGAAGCTCATGGACATGATCCGGGAACTGATCGGGTGCGGGAACACCGTGATTGCGGTAGAGCATGACGCCGGTTTTATTCGGAATGCGGATTATATCGTTGAGATCGGGCCGGGCGCAGGGGAATCGGGCGGAAATGTTGTGTTCCAGGGCTCCCTGGAGGAATACATGCGGTGCGCAGACTCCTGCACAACGCCCTACCTCAGAGGCGAAGAATCGATCATGGAACAGTCCTTTGTGCGCAGGGTTGACCATTCCAGGATCCTTTCCATGAAGAACTGCCAGACCCATAATCTGAAAGATGTATCCGTCGATATTCCGTTAGGCATTATGGTTGGCGTGGCAGGTGTTTCCGGCAGCGGCAAATCCAGCCTGATTGCCCAGACGCTGGTGCCGAAGCTGAAGGAAGAGCTGCGCAGAAGCGTGGTCAGCGACCTTCCGGACCCGGAGGGCGGACCTCTTGGTGAAGTACAAGGGGCATCTCAGATAAAGCGATGCGTTGTGATCGACCAGAAGCCCATCGGCCGCAGCAAGCAATCCTGCCCGGCAACATATACGGGCATATACGACCGCATCCGATACCTGTTTGCGAAGGCTAGCGGTGCGGATGCCGGTCTGTTTTCTATCAATGCCAAAGGTGGATGCAAGATCTGCAAGGGAGAGGGAGAAATTTACCATTATGTCGGAATGGGCAGCACCATCGGCATTCCGTGCGAGGCGTGCGGCGGAACCGGATTCGTGCAGGAAGCACTCAGCGCCAGATTGGATGGAATCAACATCCGTGAAGTGTTGGACATGAGTGTTTCGGAAGCGGTTTCCTTCTTTGGGAACAAGGATAAAACGATCCTTGCCATGCTTCGTACATTGGAACGTGTGGGTTTGGGGTATATTCGTCTGGGGCAGAAGACCTCCACCATTTCCGGCGGGGAGGCGCAGCGGATCAAATTAGCTTCTGAATTGGGAAAAGCCGCGTCTGTGCGTGACAGCCTTTACATCCTGGATGAACCGACGGTCGGGCTGTCCTTTGCAGATATCCGTCGCCTGATGACCTTACTGCAGGAGCTTGTGGAAAAGGGGGCCTCCGTCATCATCACAGAACACGATCCGGCGGTACTCTCCTGCTGTGATTGGATCATCGAGCTGGGTCCGGGAGGCGGCACAGAGGGCGGAACGATCGTCGCGCAGGGGACGCCTGAAGAATTGAAGAGCACCCCTGCCTCCTCCATCGGTCGTTTCCTGTAAACTCTTTCTTATGAGACGATTATTCGGACGCTGCCTATAGAGAAAGCGGTTCAGATGACGCAGAGAATCAAAAAATACAATAACCACATGATGTCCTTATATCCAGAATTGGTTCTTATTTTTTTATGTACTTTTCCATATTATCCAAATTGACATCCTCCGTTATAATAGTCGTTGAAGTATATTCGCACATATGTCACAGGCTCCCGATTGCCACACCTTGTTATATCCTGTTATGGGTTTTTTTGCCCTTGCTTTTGCCCTTATGAGCGGTGCGGGCGTCGTTGAAATGATGTAACATTTAATAAAGGGATTCGGTGAGCAGATCACGGAAAATCCTTTGTTTTCAAAGGTTTCAGAAGCCTTCATTAAAGTCCTGTAATCACTGACGGATGCCTATGATTTCGGGGATTTCAAATTCCAGTTTATCTGTCCGAAGCTCTGAAAACCGTTGCTTTTCCTGCATTTCTTGTAGGCATGTCGCCAAAATAATAGACAAGAAACTGGCAATCGCTTTCCTACCCGAAAGAAGAAGATTAGCGGCATATGTCAGAAACCTGGCTCTCCCAACTTTCATTTGTCACTCCATTGGCCTCTCCAGCAAGTCTTCCATTGTGCAGCCGATCACCCTTGACAGCTTATACACCGTCTGGGCCTGGGCCTTGTCGATGTCGTTGACCCGCTGCTCGTACATCTGGATGGAGCGCAGTCTGACACCGGAAATTCTGGCGAGCTCCGATTGGGATAGTCCCCTGCTCTCCCGCAGCTTTTTCAGTCGGCATTCCGGCAATGATGCCGCGCATTTCCCGTCCATCGTCTCAAAAAAACTCGGAGATATCCATCTCGTGGTATACCCGGTATCGGTCGAAGATGGCCTTAGGCTATCGCAATCAAAGACGCTGGATTTGTCTGTCAAACATAGCACGGTTATGTTGCTGCGCTGATTGAAGCATAGACTCCTCACGCCAGAATCGCCAAAACTTCCTCCAACCGTTCCCGGACGTATTCTCCGATCAGGCGGATCATGGCGTCGGCGCTGCCGTCGCGGTAGTAGGCGTCGAAGGCTTCATAATACCGCTTGCGGTCCGCGAACTTCACATTGATGGGCAGATAGCCGCTGCGGATGAGCTCCAGATTCATGATGAGCCGTCCCGTGCGCCCATTCCCGTCGATGAAGGGGTGGATCCCCTCGAATTCCAGGTGGAATCTGGCGATCCGCTCCACGGGATGCATCGTCTTTTTCCGCTCCTCATTCAGCCGCAGGAGTTCCTCCATCTTCGGAGCGATCAAATAGGGCTGCACTGGCTCCGTATACGCGCCGACGATGGTGACCGGCACCCGGCGATAGACGCCCCGGTCCTCAGGCTTGTCCATCAGCACAAGGGTGTGGATGCTGCGGATCTCATGCTCCCGCAGGCGGGA